>JBEBOB010000004.1:0-158301 GCA_040396655.1 Flavobacterium sp.
CTGGTTCCTGTTGAATAAATCGACCATGGTATAGGTTTGCGCCTGCAGCAATTGTACAAATATAAAAGCTGAAATGATGTATATTGTTTTCATAGTATTTTGGATTATAAGTTAGTATACTGTACCCGGCCGTTGTTCAGGCTGAGCTTTTGCCATGACCCGTTAAAACTCCCCCCGTTTTTGTCCAGAAAATAAATATTGACGTCCAGTTCAAATTCTTCCAATATCTTAAGCAGGGCCGTTTCATGGGCTTCCTTTTTTTGATTGTCGTTTAAATCTTTATCTATTCTTTGATATTCATCTTCTAATTCTTTTTTAATTTTATCCCATTTTGGCTTATCATAGTCAGCTCTAACTGTATTCCCTATAGTATTAACTTTAACAAAATCGGCATATTTAGTAGCAATATTGGCCTGTGTAACCTCATTCGGCAGCATTACCATATACAGCCCGTATTTATTAACAGCTCCTATAAAGGCTTCTGCAGCTATTTTATCGGGTTTGGCCGTGGTTTTATTTGCAAATTTAAATAAAGCCCCCAAATCAGGTGCAGAAAATAACGGGCTTCCCTTTTTACTTAAACTCCCGATATCTTCTGGGTGTGAATGTAAGATCCCGTAATAGTACGAAAAAACGTTTTCCATATTCACACTTGTATTTACTCCTGCCGGGTTGGGTAACCTAAACTTGTTTATCAAACCGAATAAGCCGTTTGCCTTTTTTAAATTGTATCCGTAACCGTATTCTTTTATGTCGTTAAGTTTACCGTTAAGTTCCTTTATATCGTCAATAAATAAAGAAGAAACCGTTTTTAACATTTTAAGGTTATGGTCCGTATTTCCAATATTTATTTGCAGGAAAACAGCTCCGGAGCGCTTAAAATCATCAATTTCCTTTACCGGGTATGCTTTCACAGGTGTTCCCGGACCTGCGCCCGAACCTCCCCCTGCACCCGGGGATCCAACGGAACCGCCACTACCGGAAACCGGATTCGGTTGCCTGCAGTCCGAAAAATCCATATAGGAATAACCGGGAGTTGCACGTTTGTTTCCGGTCATAGAGCAATCTTCACCGTATTGATGTTTAGGCATACCGCTTCCCTTGCATAAAGTTCCTTCTACTACAACCGTTCTGGCACAATCCGTTATATTTATGAAACTTACGGAAAGAGAATGGTTAACAGCTCCGTAGGTCTGCATTGACGGACGCGAAATACTGTACTTTATGTTTTCGTAAATATTGTCAATGTCATTTAAGGGGAAAAAACTAAGTAATTGCGGTGTTAATCCCGGATTGCTTATAAAATCCCGGAATGGGATCTGTGAAAAATCGTATCGGAGTAAGGTAACATAATACTGCTCATAATCCGTAGAAAAATACACAAGGTTATAGAGTTCCTGAGGCTGACCGTCATGTTGCGGCTCCATCATTACAGTATAGGTAATGGCATGCATCTGTGGTGCTTCATACACCTGGATATGGTCCAGGTCAATTTCAATACCATATTGTTCCGCTGAGTCGTTTAAGGTTGTAGGCAGGAAAGAACTCTGTTTAAAGCCGTGCTCTAAAACAGACTGCAGATTGCCGTTATGCGGATATTTTTTCAGGAGTTCATTTTGATTCAGCACAAAGAGTCTGCCTTTTGGACGTGCCGCATATTCCGTATCTCCGGGTACCTGGTTATAGATATCCTCCTGCATGCAGCCCAGCATAAGTAATGAAGCTACCAATAAGCAATAGATTTTCTTCATATTTGTTAATTATTATTAAAAACAAACATAAAAGATATTTTTAGCTTAAAAAATAGTATTCTATTGCGTAAATTATACAAAATATTGTAAATATTATAAAAAATGTGTTTTTTTTAAGAAATGTCTTCCTGAATGTATTTTTATATGCATTTTTTAATTATATAATTTTATTTTACATAAGATTCCGCGATATTATGCATATAACTTGAGAAAGCAAATACCAAATGAGAACAAATAAACTGCTTTTCTGTTTTTTTTTTGATCCAGGTCAATGTTTGTTCCGGATCAATGCGGCAAAGGATAACTGTAAGGTTCCGGTTCCGCATGGAATTCCGTACCGCCCCGGCATAGTAAAGCAATAAATCCGCAAAGTCCTTACCTTTGCGGATTTATTGCTAAATTTGGGAAAACCCATTTTAATTTAGAGAAGAACAGCTTACCTACTGTATTCAAAATACGATATCTGTAACTGCTGAAGAGCTGGAGGTCATCCTGGCACGCTTTCAACTTACAAAACTCAAAAAGAACGAAGTGGTGCTGGCTAACGGCGAAACCAGCCAGCGTACCTTCTTTGTCGTAAAGGGCTGCCTATGCATTTTTTTCATCAATGAAGACGGACAGGAAGCCACGAGGTATTTTGCTTTTGAGAACCAGTTTGCCACGGCGCTTGTGAGCTTTATTACTTCCGATGCGTCCGAAGAATTCATACAGGCTGTAGAGGATATCGAACTATATTCCATTTCACATGAAGACTTTTACGAGCTGCTCGACAGCGTACCGCAGTGGGAAAAATTCTACAGGATCTACCTTGAAACAGCCTATGTAACAAATACCAGGAGGCTGATGTCGTTCCTGGTGAAGGATGCCCTTGAAAAATAGAGGCAGCCGCTGCAGGAAAATCCTGTTGTAGTGCGCAGGCTTTCCAATAAAATGGTGGCCTCGTATCTTAATATTTCCCAGGAAACGCAGAGCAGGTTGAAGTCAAAACTGTGAGTTTTTTACTGCTTGCGTTTTTTAATTATATAACCCGATTTTACACATAAAGACACTTGCCGGAATACTAAAGTTGTCATAAAACATAACGCGGCTAAAGGTTCAGTATCTGGTAACGCGCGATACGGTATTCCTCTTCGGTAATCTCGTTGTTCTTAAACTTTTCCTCAAGGTTCAGCAGCAGCTCCTGCCGTGTAAGGTCTGTTTCAGATTCCTGCGATTCAGACAGGCCGCCCATCTTGGTATTGAGCCGCTCCAGCGAATCAATAAGCAGTTTCTGGTTGTTGATGACCTCGTCAATACGAAGCATCCAGGCGCCGAAGAGCCGCATTAAGAAGATGACAGCTGCGGTGGCTGCTATAAAAATAAGAATTTCAACAATCATAATCGTTCCGGTTTAAAGTTAGGATATGCGCCGTGTGGTTTTATACTGGAATGTACGCAAAAACTTCGGAATAAGCAACTGGAAATTCATGAAATAAGGGCAGAATAACTATTTTTGCAGTTCCATAAGCTTAAAATATGATCATCATCAACAAACAGGAGTTTCTTCCCGAAACGGTCCTGTTCACTTTTGCGCTGGCTTCCGAAGCAGCAGACGTTTTTAAAAACTGCAATACCCTTATTACGGGAATCGGTAAGGTAAATGCCGCTTACGAACTTACGAAAAGGATACAGCAGCAAAGACCTGCGCTCATCATAAACCTGGGATCGGCCGGCAGCCGCATTTTTCAAAAAGGTGAAGTGGTATGCTGTACGCGTTTCATACAGCGCGATATGGACGTCCGTGGACTGGGCTATGCCCATTATGAAACACCGTTATCGGGCATTCCCGCGGTACTGGAATACGGTACAGGTATGGAAGGACTGCCCGGGGGTACCTGCGGAACCGGAGATCATTTCGAAACCAGCCTGTCGGAACAACCGTATGATGTAGTGGATATGGAAGCCTATGCCCTGGCGCTGACAGCTATGAAGGAAGGCATCCCGTTTTTGTGCCTTAAATACATTTCGGACGGTGCCGATGATACGGCGGCAGAAGACTGGACGGTACAGGTGCACAAAGCTGCAGAGGCTTATGGCAGGTTGTTCAGCCTTACACAGCCGGCAGTGCCTGCAGCCGGGATTTAATAAACTTTCTTTTAAAAACAGTGCGGATTTCCCGTAATAAACAGCTGCAATGTGGCGGGTGACATATACGGGATGTCGAGTCCAAGTCCGCGTACAATAAGGAAGGCACCCATAAAAACAAGAAATACGGGAGCAAACTGCTGAAGCTGCCGGGCCCGGTATTTACCCAACCACTGCCCTGCCCATACTATAGTGGTGAGCAGAGGTATGGTGCCAAGACCGTACCAGAACATAAAAAGACCGCCGTAAAAAGCTCCCTGTGTAGCCGTTGCGCCAAACAGCGCCATGTAAATCATGGCGCACGGCAGCAGTCCGTTAAGCATTCCCAGTATGGCGAACGATGCTGCATTTCTCTTACGCAGCTGCGTACCGAAAGCATTTTTAAAACGCAGGTATCCACCGGTTCCTTTTGCAGCAAGGAAACCACTCAGCTTTTTTTCGTTAAAGAGCAATACGCCCGCTATAAGCAGCACGCCTGCTATTACGGATACGTTCTGCTGGAAGCCGGCGATGAAGAGTCCCTTGCCAAGCGAACCGAAAAGGCAGCCCAGTACCACGTATACCGTAATTCTTCCTGCATGGTACAACAGCAGGGAAACTGTTTTACGTGCCGGGCCCATGCGGTGTACAGGCAGTGCCAGCGCCAACGGTCCGCACATGGCGGCGCAGTGTACACTTGCAATAAGTCCGAAAAGCAGTGGCGCAATCATGGCAGCATAAGGGTTTCCCGTTTAAGGTAGTCGCGGCCTTCATAACGGTATTCAAGCGTAACATCCCAACGCCCCGAAGCCAGTTGCTTGTGTGGGATGAGCAGCCGGGCCGATGCGAGCTTGAGCGGAATCACCTGATCCAGCTTTTCGTTCGAAGGGCGGTAAAGTGACAGGCTGCCCTTTACCTCTGCAGCCCTGATGTCTTCGGGAAAAACCAGTTCAATTCCTTTAGCTGTTGCCTCAATCCTGAGGCTGCTGCCCAAGGCACGTGCATTTTCCGACTTGAGTCTGTTGCTGTTTACTTCTGTTTCTTTCTGGTAATAATTTTCGGTAACGAGCTCGTTGTTGTAACGGTCATCGAACTGTACGCGGATAACGTACTGCAAAATAAAGGTCATAAAGCATACAATGCCTCCGGCTATGCCGGTTCCCCAATTGAATTTCATATTAAAAGGTTTTTAGTTTTAGTTTAGTTAAATGTTCTGGGCCCGAGGAAATTGGTTGCCGTTTCGTCGATGCGCTGTGCTCCGTCATACACTTCGAGCTGAACCCGTGTTTTATCTCCTTCGAGCAAATGCTGCGGTATTTCGATGAACAGGGTTCCCTGTACCATACCTTCCCTTGGAATGCGCACCACCTCTTTTCCAACCAGTATGATTTTTCCTTCTGGACGAACAAGCCTGAACGTGACGTTGTTGAAATCACGCGTTGTTTTGTTGGCAATCTTATAGGTATATACATTGCTGATATAGGCGCCTTTGTGTTCATAGAGCTGTCCCGGAAGCCTTAGTACTTTTGCCTCCACATCGCTGCGAAGGAACAAAAGTCCTGTAAGGATGCCCGTAAGGATCAGCAATACAGCCGTGTAGCCTTTCATGCGCAGCGTAAACCGGAACTTCCGGTCAGCGGAAATTTCATCTTCCGATGCATAGCGGATAAGTCCTTCCGGCAGGTGTACCGACTGCATCATGTGGTTGCAGGAATCGATACAGGCCGTACAGTTCGTACACTCGAGCTGAGTGCCGTTACGTATGTCGATCCCCGTAGGGCATACCTGTACACATTGCGAACAGTCGATACAGTCGCCGTATCCCTTTTCCGCACGGTTTTCGTTCTTTTTAAACCGCGCCCTGCCTGCCTGCCCCTCACCGCGTTTGTAGTCGTAGGCCACCACGATGGATTTTTCGTCGAGCAACACCCCCTGCAGCCTGCCGTAAGGACATGCTATAAGACACACCTGTTCGCGGAACCACGCAAATACAAAATAGAATACCGCCGTAAATACGAGCAGCGATATAAAGGTGGACCAGTGCTCGGAAGGAGGCGCCTGCATAAGCATGAGTACGCGGTCGCTGCCGATGATATAGGCCAGGAACACGTTCGCAATGACGAATGAAACCAAAAGGAACAAAAACCATTTAAGTCCTTTTTTCCTTATTTTTTCAGCGTTCCACTGCTGTTTGTCGAGGCGGATCTGCGCACCTCGGTCCCCCTCTATCCAATATTCGATGCGACGGAAGACCATTTCGAGAAAAATGGTCTGGGGGCAGATCCATCCGCAAAAGATGCGTCCGAAAGCTACGGTAAACAGTGATACGAACAGCACCCCGATAACGAGCGCAATGACCACGAGGTAGAAATCCTGCGGCCAGAACAGTACGCCGAAAACCGAAAATTTGCGTTCAAGCACGTTGAAAAGGAACAGCTGGTTGCCGTTAACCTTTATAAAGGGTGCGGTAAGCAACAACGCAAGGAGCACGTAGCTTACCCGTTTGCGGTACCTGAAAAGAGGTCCAGTCGTTTTTTTAGGGTAGATCCATACCCTTTTTCCGTCCTGATCAACCGTTCCGATGCGGTCTCTGAATTGATCGTCCGTTTTATTGCCCATATAGTGATCCGAATAAACTTATTGTTGTATAAAACCACAGCCCTTGTGAAGGGCTGCGGAAGAAAAATAAAACTAAAACCCTCCAAATGAACTTGGAATGCTAGGGTGCCTCAGGGGCACTATGTGTCGGCAGACTGTCGTTTTGTACAGGTGGAACAGCTGCGGTTCCCGGTGTTCTTAAATCACCCTCGGGGGCTTTCGCATCAGGCGGGTTGCTGCCCTGAAGCGACAGGATGTAGCTGGCTACCTTCTGGATGTCGGATGGTTTGATCTGCTGTTTCCATGAAACCATTCCTTTGCCGTCGCGTCCGCCTTCCATGATGGTATTGAAGATTTCCTTTACATCACCTCCAAGGATCCAGTGGTCGTCGGTAAGGTTGGGACCAATCCCCCCGCCCCCGTCGGCACGGTGGCATGCAACGCAGTTGGCTTCAAACAGGGCTTTTCCTGCCGAAAGATCTGCTGCATCGGTAAGCAGCACTACCTGGTCGGCAGTGAGCAGGTCGGGAGCCGTTTTCTTATACTCCTCTACCTGCTTCTGAGCAATGGCAAGTTCTTTTTCCAGTTCTGCTACCTGACCGTCGCCACCGAAAAGGTGGTATTTTCCAAGATATACCACACCAAATACAATGGTGGCGTAGAAAAGGTACACCCACCAGGGCGGCAGATCGTTGTCGAGCTCTTTAATGCCGTCGTAATCATGATCCATCTCAATTTCTTTCTCTTCTTCTATGGCTCTGCTGCGCGTTAATCGGTGCAGCAATTTCTTAAAGCCCGGAAGCTGTGTAAAAGGAATGTTGTTGAGCCTTTCCTTTTCGGCCCGCTCTTCGGGCGACATAAGCTGGTTTATGATGTTGTCCGATGCAGCTGCAACAAATTCCACCGCAATAAGCACCAGGAGAAATACAAGCAGTACAACAATGAGTATAGGATAGGCAATCAAAGCGGGTTTGTCGCCCGAATCGACAAAATACTCCATAAGCCCGTAAAAAAGGAAAAACAGTAAGGGAACGCGTACGTATACGGGAAATAGTCTTTTCATGGTTACGGTTTTAAAATGTTCGTATTTTGATGTTCTTCTTCCTGTTCCAGGGGCAGCCTGCTGAGTTCGTTAAGTGCCTCCTTACGGTAGGTAAACACCCATATGATGAGGGCCGAAAAAAATATAAAAAAGATGAGCAGGGCAATTACGGGGTATATTTCAATCCCCGTAATGGTTTCCATATTGTGTTTGATAAATTTAAGCATGCTTCGTTATTTTTCTTCTTTGACTTTGATATCGGTTCCAAGACGCTGCAGGTACGCAATAAGTGCCGTTATTTCGCGTTCGCTCATCGGTACGAAGTTTTCGCCTTTTGCCTGTGCGGCCTTGCGGCTTGCTTCGTATGATTTTACGAAATCGGGATCGTTTTTAAGGTTGTCTTCGATTTTTTGAGCCTGGGCTTTTACGGACTCAGCAGCCTGTGCAATTTCTTCGTCGGTATACGGTACTCCGAGTTTCTGCATTACGCGCATTTTGTCAGCGGTTTCGGTATAATCCATCGGTTTGTTTTCATACAGCCATTTGTAGCCCGGCATAATAGATCCCGGCGAAGTGCTTTGCGGATCGTACATATGGTTGAAATGCCAGTTATCCGAATATTTGGCGCCAAGACGGTGCAGGTCGGGCCCCGTACGTTTTGATCCCCATAGGAACGGATGGTCGTATACGTATTCACCCGATTTGGAGTACTCGCCGTAGCGTTCTACTTCGGAACGGAACGGACGGATCATCTGTGAATGACAGTTCACACACCCTTCCCTTATGTAGAGGTCGCGTCCTTCAAGCTCCAACGGTGTATAAGGTTTAACGCTGGAGATGGTCTGTATGTTGGAATCGACCACTATGGTAGGTACGATCTGAACAATACCTCCTATAAGGATGGCAACGGTTGCAAGCAGCGTAAGCTGTATTGGTTTGCGTTCCAGCCAGGCATGAAAACGTTCTCCACGCACGCGGGAAGGCGAAATACGTTCAAGGGAAGGTGCTTCGGCAAGCTCATCTTCTACCCGCGCAGCACCTTTCATTGTTTTGTAGATGTTGTACACAAGAACGAATACTCCAATAACGTACAGGGTACCCCCTATGGCGCGCATGGCGTACATAGGCATAATGGCCGTTACTGTTTCAAGGAAATTTCCGTATTTCAGGGTTCCGTCGGGGTTGAACTGTTTCCACATCATGTGCTGGCTGAAACCGGCCACGTACAATGGAATGGTGTACAGCACAATTCCGAGGGTGCCGATCCAGAAATGGAAATTTGCAAGCTTTTTGGAATACAGTTTTGTTTTGGCAATGCGGGGCAACAGCCAGTATACGATGGCAAAGGTCATAAAACCGTTCCAGGCCAATGCCCCCACGTGTACGTGCGCCACGATCCAGTCGGTATAGTGGGCAATGGCGTTTACATTCTTAAACGACAACAGCGGGCCTTCGAATGTGGCCATACCATATCCGGTTATGGCTACCACGAAAAACTTTAAAACAGGTTCGGTACGTACCTTGTCCCAGGCACCACGCAGCGTTAAGAGCCCGTTGATCATACCTCCCCATGACGGAGCAATGAGCATCACCGAGAAAACAACCCCAAGGTTCTGCGCCCATTCCGGCAGTGCCGAATACAGCAGGTGGTGAGGCCCTGCCCATATATATAAAAAGATAAGCGACCAGAAATGGATGATGGACAAACGGTACGAATACACGGGACGGTTGGCTATTTTGGGCAGGTAGTAGTACATAAGCCCGAGAAACGGCGTCGTAAGGAAAAAAGCCACGGCATTATGCCCGTACCACCATTGCACCAACGCATCCTGAACACCTGCGTAAACCGAATACGATTTAAGCATGTTTACAGGCAGTTCGATGTTGTTGAAAATGTGCAGCACGGCCACCGTTACGAACGTGGCCAGATAAAACCAGATGGCAACATATAGGTGGCGTTCGCGGCGTTTGATGATGGTCATGATCATGTTGATCCCGAATACCACCCATACTACCGCAATGGCGATGTCTATAGGCCACTCAAGCTCGGCATATTCTTTGGAGGAAGTATAGCCTAGGGGAAGCGTAATGGCCGCTGCCACGATGATAAGCTGCCAGCCCCAGAAATTAATGTTGCTTAGCACATCGCTGTACATACGCGTTTTAAGCAGCCGCTGCAACGAATAGTATACCCCTCCGAAAATGGCATTTCCCACAAAGGCAAAGATGACGGCATTGGTATGCAGCGGACGCAGCCTTCCGAAACTCAGCCACGAAATGTTGTCGGTCATGTTCGGAAAGATGAACATTAGGGCTAAAAGCAATCCTACCGCCATACCGACTACTCCGAAAAATACCGAGGCATACAGGAACTTTTTAACAATTTTGTTGTCGTAGTAAAACTGTTGTACTTCCATAAATAATCAATTACTTTTTTTGTTTGTTGTAGTTTCTTTCTTTCTTTTTGGTGCATCGTCGAAAAGCATCCTTACGGAAGGAGTGTACGGATCATCGAACTGGCCGCTCCGAACCGACCTTATGAAGAGGTACAGGAATATGGATGCGACGAAAATGCTGATGGAGATTAAAATGTAGATGACGCCCATGTTTTCAAATCTTTGTTCAAAATTACATCCCGGCAGTATCCTAAAACATGATAAATATCAGCTATGCCTTTTATTTTCATAAAAAAATCATTTTGAACGCCTCGCATAATAATGGCTCATAAAGGTTACGAAACCAATGATGGTGGCGGTACTCAAAGGCATGATGATTGCTGCTACAAGCGGTGAAAGATAATTGCTTAATGCGAAGCTAAGCCCGACAGTATTATAGGTCAGGGCCAGGCAATAGCTCATTTTCACCGTTTTCATGGCGTTTTTGGAAAAAGACAGGAAGTAAGGTAGTTTTTCGAGTACGGTGGCATCCATGATGGCATCACTTGCAGGTGTGAACACGTTGACGTCTTCTGAAACCGAAATACCGGTATTGCTTTGTTTAAGGGCACCAGCATCGTTGAGCCCGTCTCCCACCATAAGTACATTTTTACCCGATTCCTGAAGTGCTGCTATAAACTTCAACTTGTCTTCGGGTTTCTGGTTGAAAACGAGTTTGGTTCCGGGCGGTACAAGACGCTCCAGGGTATTCCGTTCTCCTTCGTGATCGCCCGACAAAACATAGAGTGCATAGTTTCTCGCGGCCAGTGTTTTAAATAATGTTTCTATTCCTTTACGGTATTCATTTTCAAATATATAGAATCCTTTACAGTAACCGTTTATTGAAATGTAAACCCGCGATTCGGCTGCCCTGTTTGCAGTGGTTTCAGCGCCTGTCCATACAGCGGATCCCACGCGTATTTCAAGATCCCTGAAAACAGCGTATATCCCCTCTCCTGCCTTCTCGGAAAACGCAGAAATGTCTTCTATAGGGGTGTCGGGAAGAAACATATAAAGGCGCCGGCTCAGGGGGTGGTTCGAGCCGCGCACCGTATTTTTAACAGCGGCCAGTTCTGAGGCAGACAAGGCCGTTCCGGTATAGGTGATCTGCTGGTTATGTGACGAGGTCAATGTTCCCGTTTTATCGAAAACAACGGCATCTGCGGTGGCCAGCTGTTCAATTACGGCCGTGTTCTTTAAATACAGCTTACGTTTGCCCATAAGCCTGATAACGTTTCCCCAGGTGTAAGGTGCCGTAAGGGCCAGCGCGCAGGGGCATGCTACAATTAAAACGGCTGTAAATACATTAAAGGCATCGTTTAAGCCCACGAAACTCCAGCCGATGAAGCCGGATAACGCGAGGGTAAGCAGTACAGGGGTAAAAATACGGCTGGCACGGTCGGTTATCGTTTTAAACTGCTGTACACCTTTTTTCTGAAATACTTCGTTACTCCACAGCTGCGTGAGGTAACTTTGCGAAACCGTATGCAGGGCCTCTGCTATGATGGCATTACCCATTTGCCTGCCGCCTGCGAACAGCTTATCACCGCATTTCTTTTCAACGGGAACGGCTTCGCCGGTAACAAAACTGTAATCTATAAAAGCGGTACCTGAAATAAGGACGGCATCTACGGGCAGTAGCTCTTCGTTTCGGATAAGCAGCCTGTCGCCTTTCGATATCTCGTAAACCTGTACAGGGATTTCAGACCCGTTGCCTATAAGCTTTGTAACGGCAATGGGGAAATAAGATTTATAATCGCGCTCAAACGATAAAAAGTTATACGTAGTCTGTTGTATGAGCTTGCCGGAAAGCATAAAGAATACGAGTCCGCACATGCTGTCGAGAAATCCGGAACCCGACTGCAACAGTATGTCGACAAGGCTTCGAACGAACATCACGATGATCCCAAGAGCCATGGGAATGTCGATATGGTAAGACCTGTTCCGGATGCTGTGATAGGCCGAGATGTAATAAGGTGTTGCAGCGTACAGGAATACGGGCAATGCCAGTAAAATGTTGAAATACCTGAAGAAAGGTTTGTATTCGTGTATCCACAGGTCGCTTACGTTGAAATATTCGGGAAACGATAAAAGCATGATATTGCCGAATCCGAAAAAAGCGACCCCTATTTTATACAGCAGGCTGCGGTCGATAAGCTCTGGCTTTGCATCAAACTGTTCCAGGCTTATATAGGGTTCGTATCCTATTGAAGCCAGCAGCAGCACAATTTCCTTAAGACTCGTTTTTTCGTTGTTATAGGTAATGCTGACCTTTTTCTGGGAAAATACCACTTGCGAATGTACGATGCCGCTGTTAAGCGAGGTTAAATGCTCCAATATCCATATACAGGAGCTGCAATGGATATGCGGAATGTATAAACGGACCTTTTCTGTTTCTTTTTCTTTAAAATCGAGCAGCTGGTCTACAATTTCCTGTTGTTCCAGGTACCGGTACTTTGACGCGGTATTTTTAGGAACGGCTCCCGGATTCTTTTCAAAATCATAATAGGTACACAGCCCGTTTTCCGATAACAGGTCGTATACGGTGCGGCAGCCCAGGCAACAGAAATCCCGCTCATCCCATACGATAACTTCTTTTTCGGCAACCTCTTTTCCACAGTGATAACAATTTGGCATTTCAGGGACTTTTTGTTCATGCAAAATTCAGAACTGCAGTTCCTTAAAAAAATGATAATTATCATATAAGTTGTATATTTGTGAAAAGAAAAAAAGGGCAAATGGGCAAATGTGAACAATGTATCGTAAGGGAATTGAGTTCTTTAAAGGCCCTTACAAAGGATGAACTTATTCATTTGTCGGACTGTAAGGACAGTTACGAGATTAAAAAAGGCGACGTTATTTTCAACGAAGGCGATCTTATGAACGGGGTGTACTGTATAAAGGAAGGTACATGCAAACTCGTGAAAATGAATTCGCAGGGAAAAGATACGGTGCTTAAACTTATTTCAAAAGGAAGCCTGCTTGGGCAGACGTCGGTTTTAACCGAAGGAACTGCTTCCCTCACTGCTGTTGCTGTTGATGATATGAAGGTGTGCTTTATTCCTAAAGGTGAAATACTGGGATTTGTAAACGATAACGGCCGTTTTTCGCTTGAAGTGACCAAAAATGTATGCAACCAGTTAAAAGAAGCACATAATTTTGCAGCGGGCCATACACATAAAACCGTAAGGGAACGCCTTGCACAGGCGCTGCTAAGCATTTATACATCGGCCGGGACCGATCCTGAGGGCTATATGAACCTGCAGCTGAGCAGGGACGATATTGCCAATATGGTAGGAACGGCAACGGAAAGCTGCATCCGGTTGCTTTCCGACTTTAAGAAGGAAGGTTATATTGAACTCAAGGGCAAGAGGATAAAGATTCTGCGTCTGAACGATTTAAAGATACTTGCAGAATAACTATAGGACGTTCTGTAAAAACACAATCCCCGTATTTTTAAAATACGGGGATTGTGTTTTTTGTTATCTGCTTAGAGTAAAGCAACCTATGAAATTTCCCATATAATCATTATCGTGAATGTAGGTAAATTTATTTAGAGGGGCATCGGCAGATGCAAAAGGTGTATCGGGTTTGCTGTTGTACTGCGAAAAACCTATGGTATAGTATCCTTTGATTGTCGGCAGCGTAATACCCGTATCGTATCCCTTGAAACCGTACCATGTGGCATATTCTACCTGTTTACCGTCTGCAGACAATGTAAAGGTGAGTACGTCGGCTGTACCACCTCCATCAACCTGATAGGCATTCGGTGTGGTCTTGACAAAAGGGTCGTTTCTAAAGAAGTCAATGGTTGCGGTTATGAACAGTTGTTTTCCGTCGGCTGTCTTTTCAATCATATCGCCGGCTTCTACATAAGTTGTCCATTTTCGGGCTCCTTTCCCGGAAAATGCAGTCACTGTACGCGATGCAGTGGATGTATTGCTGTATACATCCTGTGTTGCCATATTGGTAAAGAGATCCTTCTGATGCGCTGCCATGATGTAAGCATCATCACCGGCTACGGTAAGCGGACTGCTGCTTTTTGAAATATAGAACGGGGCTATAGGAGCATACGTTTTGAGTCCGAAGTAGGTACTCCATTGCCTTTTACCATCAAAGCCGAATTTGGAAAGGAAAACAGCGGAGGTGTTACGCTCACTTCCGGTAATGGTTTCCTGAAAGGCACCCGGAGTTCCGAAATAACCGGCCGATGTGGCCAGTGTTAAATGAATTCCATAAATAAAAAGTCCGTTCTTGCCTGCTTCTATTGCAAGCAGCTTTGATTGATCGTTTGCATAGAACGTACTCCAAAGATGCTTTCCGTTAGCCGAAAATTTACTCACCACGTCCTGTTTTTGCATGGCAGAATCGGGATCTCCCTTAGGCTGGAATACAGCAGAGGATAGGACATCTGTTTTATTCCGCTTGTTTAATACGTAAATATTGTTATCCTTATCAATTGTAAGGTGCGCCGTATTCTCGGGCATTTCATGAAAATAAGTGGCCCAAAGCAAGGTGCCTCCTTCATTTATTTTGGCAATGAACCCGTCGCCGGAATATTTGTTTTCGAGCTTTTCAGAGCTATATGCTCCTTTAGTGGCAAAACCGTCGTTTTTGGTTCGGCCTGTAATAATCATATTGTTTTTGGAATCAAATTTTATCTGCTCAATAAAAGACAGGTCGTTCCCCTGAATCTTAAAATAAGATACCGCAACGGGAGTTTCCCTGTTGTACATAAAAATTTCATCCCCTTCAGGATTCACTACATAGAGGTTTCCTGTATTGGGGTTTACCTGGGCAACAAACGGGGTACTTTGTATAATTCTTTTGGAACTGAAAGGCTGAGCCGGTTTGTCGGATATAGGGATTACCGAAGCCCACGCGCGTTTATAAAGCGATTGGCTCTGGACGCAGGATACCGCAAGAAGCAGCGTAAGATAGAAATATTTCATATAAAAATAGTTTTGTGTGGTATTGCAATGGAATAAAAGCGTTTTAAAAAAGGCTTCCATTGCACAACAGCACAGGCTAATTCATGATCAGATGTGTCACAAAAATAGTCTTTTATTTTATTAATGCAACAAAATTGCAGTTTTAATTGCTTTCCATATTAGCTTCATATTACACCATAAAAAAACGCACCCCTCTGTAAAAGAGTGATGCGTTACCCCAGTTAATCATTTTTTAACCGTAGTGGAATATTTTAAATATTAAGGCAGCGCGCTTATGGCAGTTTCAACCTGCGAATAGGAAGTTGTGGAAATAAGGCTGCTGTTTGTGATGGTATAGGTGGCATTGTTTCCGATGGATACAGATAAAATACTGTATACATAATTTCCGTTCTGTTCCCCAACGAAGATGATATGGCAGTTAAGTCCTACAGGTACAAGACCGTAATGCTCCTTAAATACATTGTTTACTGAATCGTACATATCAAATTGTGCCAACATGTTATCTTCTCCTTCAACTGCAAGGTAAACAGACGAATTGGTATGGTTGAATCCTGTTGGTGGTTTCACAGTGATCGGAGTTTTGGTACCCGGCCAGTTGGAAAGCCTGTCTATATTGCACCATCCGAAATTGCTTGAATTTTTTACAAGTACATCATAGATGTTACCCCCTTTACCTCCGAAAACACCACCGTCTATCTCGAATGCAAGATCGTTGGTGCTGGCTGGATTCCATGTAAGGTCGTCATTTCCGTTGATGCCGCCGTTCCATAATACCATTCCTACAGGGTTGGCCTGTGATTTGTTCACATCAATGTTTACCTTTATAGGGCTAACGATGTCAACCTGCTGCCCGTTGTATCGGATATCGAGGTAAAACTCCCCACCTGTTTCAAGCAGTCCTTTTGACTGGCTTGATATTTGTCCCATAGTAGGTTTGTTGGCAACGGCCATTTTACCTTTGGTGAAAATCTCGATATAATCGATTTCTATATCCCCGCTGATATCCTTTCCGTCTTTTGTTTTGATTGAGAACGGAGGAATAACGATACTGGATTTCATGTTAGTATTGTATATCAGTCCTTTTTTACTGTCGTAAAAAACTTTTCCGCCTAGGTTGATGTCTTTCAGAGCCTTTGCTCTCAGGTCGGCAAGCCCCTGGCTGGTTTTTGATGCTGTTGTAACATGCTCTTGCTGGCCGGCAGTTTCCGGGGCAGAAGTTTCGGAATCACATGATGTAAACATTAAGGATACCGTCATTAACATAAAAATGATTTTTTTCATAAAATTTTATTTATTGGGTGATTAATATTCAGAATTTGTTTTGTTAAGGAAGTGCTGCAATAGCGGCTTCTACCTGGCCATAATTCGTCGTGCTGATAAGGCTGCTGTTGGGAATGGTATAGGTAGGGTTGGTTCCGAGTGTTGTGGACAGTATACGGTAAACGTAATTTCCACTTTGTTCCCCAACAAAAATAATATGGCATTTCATACCTATAGGCAACCATCCGCTGCTTTCCACGAAAGTATTGTTGGTGGTATTGAACTTGTATACCTGTGCCAGTATATTGTTTTCGTCCTCAACAGCAATGTATACGGATGAGTTCGTATAATCAAATCCTGTAGGAGGAACTACAGCCAGAGTTGTTTTAGGTCCCGGCAGGTTGGCAAAACGATCGATGTTGCACCATCCGAAATTGCTTGAATTCGTTACGAGTATGTCATACAATACACCACGTCCTCCGAAAATACTTCCGTCGTTTTCAAAGACAAGGCCATTGGTGGCACTGGTAGGATTCCACAAGAGGTTTTCCTCACCGTCAAGTACCCCGTTCCATAATACCATCCCGGCTGATACGGCCTGTGAATTTGTTGTACTGATGTTTACCTTGATAGGTGAAGATATGGCCACCTGCTGTCCGCTGTAACGGATATCGAGATAGAATTCCCCTCCTGTTTCAAGCAGCGCTACATTCTGGTTTGCATCTAAACCAAGGGTAGGCTTGTTGGTTACGACCATTTTTTCTTTTGAGAAGATTTCCATATAATCAATCGTGATGGTTCCGAAAATGTCATTTCCGTTACGATCTTTTATACTGTAAGGAGGAATTACGATAGACGTTCCCGACTTGGTTTTAAATGTAAGTCCTAATCGTGCATTGTAGTTGACCTGTCCTCCCTGATTGATGTCGCTTAACGCTTTGCTTCTTAGGTTTTGCAATCCTACGGTAGGTTTTGCTGCTGTTTGAGGAAGCGTAACGGATCCTTTTTCTGAAGATTCTGTAGAAGCGGTATCCGAATCACAGGAAATAAACACTAGTGACAACGTCATCAGCGTAAAAAAAACTTTTTTCATAAAGTTAGGGTTGTTTGGGTTAATATCATTTAAAATGGTTGTTGCATCAGCTATTCGATGAGCGGAGCACACTTTATTTTGAAGAAAGGAGCTTTTTTAACTCAAAAAATATTTATAAAAATATAAACTTTATTTTAATTTTAACAAAAAATATAAAAAATAAAATAAAAAATTATCATAATTAAACATTTTAAATCCATTATTTTAAATAACAAACCCTTGCGGTTACTGGGATGCAAAGGTATTTTACTACCTATGATCACCTTTTATTTTTATCCCGCTCCCTTATTTTAAAACAGTTTATCCAAATTGTAAATTATACCTCGCTTTTCCACTAAAAAATTATGATATATTTTATATCTTAGATTCGAAATGATCTTATTAAATTATCTGACTTAAATGAGAAAAATCCTTGTTTTATATCTTTTACTGTTTGTTCCCTATACTATATACAGCCAGGCTGAACTTACGTCTGACGAGCTGTTCCTAAAGGCCCGAGATCTCGCCTTTGAACAGAAAGATTATGCAGCTTCAATTGGCTTGCTGAAACAGGCCCTTGAAAAAAGTCCTGACTACACCGATGTATCCGTTTTTCTCGGAAGGATTTATACATGGAACGGTGACCTTGCTTCTGCGAGAGCTGTTTTTGAAGGACTTGAGAAAAGAGGCGTTCAGGATGAGGACTTTTTTAATGCTTATGCTTCTTTGGAATACTGGAACGACGAGCCGGTGAAAGCCCTTTCTATTCTGGATAGCGGTTTGCAGCATCACCCGCAATCTGAAACATTGTGGCTGCTTAAAGCCAGGGTTTATTATGGAGAAGACCGTTATAAGGAAAGCGGTGAAGCAATCGGAACACTGCTCGAAATAAATCCTAAAAATGCCGAGGGCCGGGCCCTGTCAATACAGATACGGGAGCTTACGGCTAAAAATGCCGTAGGCATTACCTATAATTTTTCTCATTTCGATAAACAGTTCGATGATGACTGGCATATAGTTGGTGTCAGTTATAAGCGGCTTACCAGGCTGGGATCTGTTATTGTGAGAGGAAATTACGCTCGTAAGTTCGGCGATAACGGTACGCAGTTGGAAGCAGAGTTTTATCCCAGGATTTCCAAAATGTTTTATCTCTACATCGGAGGCGCCTATTCTGAAGATGTAGGCATTTTCGCCAAGTACCGTACAGGTGTTTCCCTGTTTGCGAACCTTCCAAGAAGTTTTGAAGGCGAAATTGGGTACAGACAACTTTATTTCAGCGACAATATATGGATGTACACGGCTTCCGTAGGCAAATACTATAAAAATTACTGGTTTAATCTCCGTGCCTATATTACACCCGACCATTCCAATATTTCACACTCGTATACGGCCACAGCCAGATATTATACCAGCGGAGCCAATGATTATATAGCCCTAATGGCCGGAACGGGTATCAGCCCTGAAGAAAACCGGAACAATCTTCTGGAAAACAACCTGTACAAGCTTAAAACGTTTAAGGTAGGCGCTGAATACAATTTTACCATACGCAAAACAAATATATTCTCTGTTTCTGCTATGTATTTTAATCAGGAATACCTGCCTGCTACAAAAGGAAACCAATACGATATCACTGTTGGATACACCAAAACCTTTTAAGGTTTAGGTGTATGATTCATGTACCGTCTCATTAAAGAATCGGGCATGATTTCTTTTGATGTATAGAATTTTTCATTTTTCCTTTTAAACAGTTCAAACTGTTTTTTAACTTCTTTTAAGGAAGGCCCATCTCCTGCTGCATTCTCCTGCATATCCGATGTGATTTGAAATAACTGTTGATCCGACAGGTGGTATTTACCGTAAATAAAGTCTATAAGCTGGTTTTTGCTAATCATCATCGGAATTCCTTCATGCCCTGTATCGGCATCGTTTCTGAGTCCTTTTCCTATCCACGTTACTTCTTTAGGAGTATCCAGGTTGTAATTTTCGCGATAATATGCCAAAAGTGTAGGTGCCAGATCAAAATGATTCACCATACGGCGAAAGCGTTTCGCTTCTTTTAATAACGGAGAATAAAGGATAAGCGGTACATGGTAGCGGTCTATCTTGTCCTGGAGCGTAATTTCGGGCATGCTGTGATCGCCTGTTATGACAAAAAGGGTATTGTCGAAATCGGGCCGCTTACTGTACTCTCTGAAAAAGTTTTTAAGGGCATCGTCCAGGTTAAGAACCGAAACCAGCTGCTTTTTATTCTGAAGTGCCCAAACCTTTTGTTTTTCATTTATTAAAGATGACTTTACCCGTGCGTCAAACAACTGCTCGTACTTTTCAGAGTCATTGATAAGGAAAGGGTTGTGCGTGGATAACGTGAGTATAAGACTGAAATAAGGCTGCGCTGAGGGTTTTTGCGTTTCGAGCATTTTGCCGAATACGGCCTGATCTTCATATCCCCAGCTTTCCCCATTCTTCCCAGGCAGCTTGCGGTACGGCGCTGCGAAAGAAGATTCTTCGATGATATGTTTTACTTGGCTGTATTCCAGAAAAGGTTTCATGCGGTCAAAAGAGGCATTTCCGCCATAATAGAATCCTGTTTCAAAATGATTTTTCTTAAGTATATTGAACAGGTTGAAGTGTTGCGGGATTTCATCAAGTTCGAGAAAGCCGTTTTTACCGAAAGGCAACGATCCTGTGAGTGTGGGTATAGCTGCAAAGGTCCTTCCGGACGAGCTTACATTGTGTTCCCAGTAAAGGCTTTTTCCTGCGAGGGAATCAATAAAAGGGGTAAAATTCCCGATGTATCCGTCTGAAGAACTGTAGGCATGTCCAAGCCCTTCTACTATAACGAGTACCAGGTTCGGTACCGATGAAGATTTGTTCATATAAGCACCGAGAAAATCACGGGTGTCTTCTTTACGCAGAAAAGGAAACGGCTGATTCTTTACAGCTGTGGCGGTATCAGACTCTTCGCCTGTTAATAAAGCATTTATTTCGGGGTATTCATTAAGAAGGTCTGTTGAAACGGAAGAGATAAAGTAAGCCCATTTACTTCTTGCTGCATTTTGTTCAAACTCACTTAGGTTGTTCATTGCGGAAGCCTGAAAGATGGATGAAGGTATAATGAGGGACAGTATTCCTACAGCCATGATTATAAGCCCGCCGTAATAAGTTTTAAAACGGGGTCTGGAAGCAAACCAGAAAGGCAGTAAAACTGCTGCAAGCAAAAGGCATAACAGGGCAATATTCTTAACGCTGAGCATACCGCTGGCCAAAAGAATCTCTTTTATTTCGTCTGAAGTATAGTAAAGGATGTCGGCACCCAATATGTTCCGCGATTCTGAAAAATACAGAAAAAGCACGTATTGCATGATGATGATAACGCTACATAAGGCAACGGCAAAAATCCGGGCCCACCGTTCCTTTATGAAGTGCAGGACCATATAAACAAGGCCTGCTACAATGATAAAACGAAATGCGAAAAAGAAATTATTGACAAAAAGCCCTTTTGCAAGGAAAGCGACATAAGATGCACCGAAACTGTACCGGTACCAAAGCCATTCCACAACAGTTCCTGTTATGTACAACCCAAGGAATACCAGGGCATACATTCCCCATTTCTCAATTCCGGTTTTGAATTCCATAAGGACCCTTTTTCCAAAAGGCAGGTTGGGATCCAGAGCGCCGAATCCCTGGCGGGTCATTTCTCCCCAGGAATGCGACTTTTTAAAATAATCTATAAATCCGCGTGTCCCAGCCTTTACCACGATAAGGTGGAAATAGAACGGCTCAATAACGGCCGTGAGAATCATGGTAAGGAAATCTTTACGTTTCGTATAAACCTGCCTGCTGATAAGATCAACGAGCACTGCATATATGGAATATAATATTCCCGTGGAAATAACAAGGGCAAACAATACCAGGAAGAACTGCCAGTTGATGATGCCCAGAACCAAAAAGATGACAAAGATGATGTAACCCGAAAACTCAACCAAAGGACCCATGAATTCAAAAATGAACCAGTAAGGGAGGCTCACCATGCCCAGCTTCCCGTATTTGGGATTGAACATCAGGCTGCGGTGTTTCCACAGTGTTTCCATTGTTCCACGCATCCACCTGTTGCGCTGCTTTCTAAGGACTTCCTTGGTTTCCGGAACTTCTGTCCAGCACAGGGGGTCGGGTATGTTGACTACTTCGTAAGGTTCGTTTTGCTCTTCCATATAGCGGCGCATACGCACAACGAGTTCCATGTCCTCTCCTACGGTATTTTTATCGTATCCTCCGCATGCAAGGACCGTTTTACGGTCAAAAGCACCAAAGGCTCCCGAAATAAGTATAAGGCCCGATGCCCTTGACCATGCCATACGTCCCAGTACAAATGCACGGATGTACTCGA
Source organism: Flavobacterium sp. (assembly GCA_040396655.1). Taxonomy (GTDB): domain Bacteria; phylum Bacteroidota; class Bacteroidia; order Flavobacteriales; family Flavobacteriaceae; genus Flavobacterium. The sequence continues at coordinate 21,601 of JBEBOB010000004.1, forward strand.
GTGCCTGTGAGCGCCCCAGCCACGTTTTGGGCAGGTTTACATCGGTCACCTTCCCGTTTTCGATCTTACAGTTGTTTGCGAGCCGTATAACCCCGCCGCATGCAATAACTTTTTTATCGGTCTGTTCCAGAAAGGGTTTAGCCAGTTTCAGAATGGCATCCTGTTCCAGAATACAGTCTACATCAATACATACCAGGTAATCGCCAGATGAAATGTTGACCCCGACATTAAGTGCATCGGCTTTACCGCCATTAACTTTGTCTACCACGATGAGCTTTTTAAAAGCCGGGTTTTTACTTTTATAAATACCGCGTATTTCGCTGGTAGGTATTTCTCCATGTACAAAAAAGGAAATACGCTCCAGTTCGTAAACGTCTGTGAGCTTCTGCATGGAATCGTCCTTGCTCCCGTCGTTTACAATGATGATTTCGAGATTATGGTAATACAGCGAAAGAAGCGAACGTACATTGTCTACAATCGTGAGTCCTTCGTTATAGGCAGGTGCAATAAGGCTGAAGGTCGGGGCATTGGGATTGGCTGATATAATGCTGTAATCGGTAAAGGTATTTTCCTTTTTATAGCGAAGTACGGCGCCCAGTGCATAGATGCCGATCCATCCGTAAATAAGGATTACTGCTGTGGAATAAAGCAGGTAAAGCCAGATGACGATTTCGTATATGATGTTTGAAAATTCTATCATATTTTCAGTTGTAAGGCATGTTTGATGATGAGGATCACTTCTTCAGACGAATCGGGGTGCTTAAGTTGTTCTGTAAGGTATTGCTCTTCGCCAAGTGCATACAATGCTTCTGCAGCGGCAATTTTTATAACTGCAAAGGGATGCTTGTGCAACTGTTCTTTAAAAAAGGCTGAACAGCTGTGGTCTTTTGCCTTGTTGAGCGCCAGGAGCAATTCGAGCTGCACCGGTTCGGTCTGCTGTGGAAAAGAGGCAATAAGCTGGTTAACCGTTGTAGCATTTTCAAGAGCCAGCAGTGTATGGACGGCCTGTATTCTTACATCTTCGGAATTGTGGTTAAGCAGCTGGTGTACCTGATTGTAAAAGGAGAGCACCTGGAATTTTTTGAGAAGCCTGAGTGTGAAGATGACAATGCTGTCGTTGGAGCTCTGCAACCATTTCTCCATCATAGCATCGGCATTTGAGGTAACGGACGATAGTGAGCGCAACAACCGCAACTGCTGCCATTCGGATATTTTATGCGGGTCGGTATCGAGAAAATGCAATCCTTCGAATCCTTTGAATACAACCATGGCATATTGTGCTTCCTGGTAGACCTGAGGCGAAGGGTGATTAAGAAACCCTTCTATTTTAGGGAGTGCTTCCGTTACCTGCATCGTGGTTAGTTCTTGGATACCGCCCGCTATAAGGTAGGGCTTCCTTTGATGTAACCTCAGGAAGGCATCCTTCCTGAGGTCGTATTCATCAAAAATTTTCCTTATTTCAAGCCGGGCACCGCCTGAAAACTTTTTTTCGGAATCGACAAGCTTCTCAAGAAAAAGGTTCCGGAACGACGAAAACCTAAGCAGGCTGCTTAAGCCTTTGGCGGTATCTTTCCGCTCTTCTCCATACACGATGGAATCCGATACCTTTTCATCAATAAGGTCGGACCATTCGTGCATATGGTTGAGTTCCCTGTACTGGTAAAAACTGTAAAAAACCACGGCTGCAATCAAAATGAGCACGAGCAGGAATATTACCAGAAAGGTAAGAAAAAGATCGTGTACCGATATGCCTAAAGGAAACAGCATCATGATTTTGCAGCAAGTCGTTTTACTCTTAAGATAAGTTCATTGGGACTAAAAGGCTTTACCATAAAATCAGATGCACCCAGATCGAAAGCATTCAGGACCACATCCTCCTGCCCCATACTGGAAAGCATGATTACCGGGATATTGCGCCCGGTTGACTTTACGGCAGAAAGTATCTCTATTCCTGAAGCAAAAGGCATCATGATGTCGGAAATAATAAGGTCTACCGTTGTATTTTTAACCGTGTCAATAGCATCCTTGCCATTATGGGCTACGATGACTTCGTACCCTTCTTTCTGCAATTTATGTTCTATTGTTTTTAAAATAAGTTCATCGTCTTCTGCTACCAGAATTAACATAGGCTGTTTAATTTTTAGTTATCAACTGTTTAATGACTCCCAAACCAATGGTAATTTCCGAAAGAATTTCGGTTGCCATACCGCTGTAATCCATACTTTCGGATATTCTTCTTTCCCAGTCGGCCGCTTTTTGCGTAAGGTTGGAAAGTCCGGCTGTTCCTGCCGTTCCTTTAAGTTTGTGAAGCAGGCCTTTTACTTCTTCCATATCCCTGCTCTGAGCTGCCGTTTTAAGCATGTCCGAAGAAAGTTCCAGTTCCTTTACTACCAAATTTAAAAAGATTTTTTTAAAGTCTTCATCTCCCCCGATCTGTTCCTGCAACATACCCATATCGATGTAATGTTCGGGCGTTACGGCATCATCTGCTTTGGCGTTAGGATCAGGCTGCCACATGTATTTTTCAAGCATTCTTAGAAGATCTGACTGTTTAAGTGGTTTGGGAAGGAAATCGGTCATCCCGGCTTCCAGGCATTTTTCTCTTTCCCCTTTTACATTTCCTGCTGTAACCCCGATGATCACCACATCATGGTAACCTGCCGATTGCCTGATCTGTTTTGTCGCTTCAATTCCGTCCATTACGGGCATCTGTACATCCATGAGGATAAGATCAAATGCATTTTGCCTGCAATGTTCCAGTGCCTGCAGCCCGTTTACGGCTTCCGTAAGTTCTGCTTTCGGAGCAATAGACTGCATCATACGCTGGTTCAGGACCATGTTTACAGGATTGTCATCTGCAAGCAGCACCTTTAATGGCAGGTCGGCCAGGCTGTTCTGCGTTTCTGCAACCGTAATTTTTTCCACTGTTTCCTTCTTATTGTGCTGAACGGCTCTTTTGAGCGTATTGTAAAGTTCCTGCGATTTTATGGGTTTAAGAAGGCAGAACGATTTATCGTCCTGACGGAATGAAGTAAATACTTCGTGCTCTTCCGAAGAGGTATGCAGAACAATGAGCGGTATAAGCTGTGAGTGCTCTTTATACAGGTCCTTAATTTTTTCAATGGTTTCAAGCCCGGTAAGCACCGGCATATGGTAATCCATCAGTATAACGTCGAAACGTTCGCCCTGCATGAGGATCTGCATTGCTTCGAGCCCGTTTGCAGCCAAATGGGAATCGATGTTCTTATAAGCCAGCATGTGCTTGAGGATGATGCGGTTGTTCTCGTTATCGTCTACGATAAGGACACGTCCGATGTTCAGATCCAGATCTTCATCATAGGCGTCATTTTCGTAAGGAACCTCGATGTCGAAGAAAAATACAGATCCTTTTTCCACTTCGCTTGTAAGCGAAAGGTTGCTTCCCATGTATTTAAGTATGTTGTTCGAAATGGTGAGTCCCAGTCCGGTTCCGCCGTAGCGCTTGCTTATAGAACTGTCTTCCTGGGTAAAGGCATCAAATATGCGTTTCTGTTTTTCCATAGGGATTCCGATTCCCGTATCCCGTACGGCGAAACGAAGGGTGATGGATTTTTCATCGTTTTTAAGTTTTGCTATTTTAAGCTCAATTTCTCCTGTTTCTGTGAATTTAACGGCGTTTCCGAGCAGGTTGATGAGGACCTGCTTGATTCTTGATTCATCAATAAGTATGGTTTTGGGAAGCCCCTGTTCGATATTTAAAAGCAGCTCCAGGTTTTTTCGTTGCGACTGATAAAGCACTACATTCACTACCTGGCTTGCAAGGTCGTAAATATTGTACTTGTCGATAAAGAGCTCCATCTTGCCCGATTCAATTTTAGAGAAATCGAGTATGTCGTTGATGATGTTAAGCAGGCTGTTACCCGATTCGTTTATATAATTGAGGTATTGTGTCTGCACATCATTAAGCGGTGTTTTAAGCAAAAGATCGGAAAAACCGATAACGCCGTTCAACGGGGTCCTTATCTCATGGCTCATGTTGGCTAAAAATTCCGATTTGGCCTTACTTGCGAGATCCGCCATCTTTTTGGCATTGCTGAGTTCTTCGTTTATTTTTACCGAACTTGTTATGTTCTGCGTAAAAATGACCACTCCTCCAATGCTTCCGTCAGGTAAATGCCATGGACGTACTTCCCAGATGAAATGCTGGGGTTCTTCTTCTCCAACAATATCAAATACCTGGTTTTCATTTTTATAGGGTTTACCTTCCAGGGCTTCCAGATAGATCTTTTTACGTTCATCCGGAACATCCGGGTAGATTTCGAAAAGATTCTCGCCAATAAGGTCTTTCCCTTTATAACGAAATTCATCCTTCCACCTTCTGCTCACGGCCAGGTAGTTAAGATCTTTGTCGAGCATGGCTACAGATGCCGGTATATAGCGGATAAACGACTGAAGCATGGCTTCTTTTCTTGACAGTTCCAGGTACATGTTTTTAGTATCTTCAATATCCTGGATGATTCCGAATATTTTGGTACAGCTATCGTCTTCAAATTCGGGAATGCCTTTCATCCGAACCCAGGTAAGGTTTCCGTCATTCCTTCTTAGCTGAAGCTCCTCATCAAACGAGCGGCCTTCTTTTACAGCCCGGTCAATGAGGGATAGTATTTTTTCCTTATTTTCCCCTTCATAAAACCCGGTAAGGGATTCCAGGTCCGGAACAAAATTGCGGTCTACTTTATGAATGTCTTTTACCGACTGCGACCAGAAAACCGTATTGGATTTAAAGTTGATTTCCCATCCTCCAACCTGGGCGACATCACTGGTTTGCTCCAGTATTTTTTTTGTATATACAAGATCCCTTTCAAGCTGTATCCTTTCCGTAATATTTAGGGCGGTACTCATTACATATGGCTGCCCCTCTTCATTGGTTTCCACCATATTGTGGTACATCCAGTAAATCTCTTTACCGTCTTTTGCCCGTAAAATCAACGTACCGTAATCTTCTTTGGTAACGGCAATACGTTCGAGATATTGTTCCAGAAGCTGTAAATGTTTTGGCTTTACAAGGTCTCTTAAATTCAGTCCTTTTACTTCTTCTTTTGATAATCCCAGGGCTTCCCGTCCTTTTTCGTTCACATCGAGTATATTTCCCTGCATATCGTGCATACTCATAAGGCCTATGGCATTCTCAAAGAAGTTGCGGAACCTTTTTTCTGATCGTTCCAGTTTTCTTCTTTCTTCGATAACCTGCGTTATATTTCTTCCAAAGCAGAAAATTTCGGTTTGCTTCTGATTGTGTTTGATGTTCCATTCAACGATGACGGGATTCGATGCATCGGAATATGTGGTGGTGGTGAATATGAGTTCTTCGTCTGCATTGAAACGGGCCTCGAGCAGCTGTTTGAGTGCCGTATCCTGGTTTCCTACAATGTTGATAAAATCTTTGGACAGAGCTTCCTGTTTTGAAATGTTGAATATGGACTCAAAAGCGGGATTCACATCCTTAAGTTTATATTCGTTGTTGAGTACGCAGATGATGTTGTTCGTTATGCCGAATGTCTGGGCAAAATACTCAGCCTGTACGTTTTTCCTTTTACCTACAAGCAGCTTCGTAACCGCGGCACCAAGCTTTGTAAGCGATGTAATTTGTGGTTGAGACAGGCTTTTGGGCTTATAATCAATAATACATAATGTTCCCAATACAAACCCTTCTTCATCAATTAAAGGAACACCTGCATAAAAGCGGATGCCCCCCTGTCTTATAAGCGGATTATACGAAGATCTTTCGTCGAGAAAGGTATCCTCTATAATCAATATATTACGATCCATAATCGCATACTGACATACGGTGTTCTGACGGTCTACAAAATCCAGGTCAAGCCCCACACAACTCTGTATGGTTTGTGTTTCCTGTTCCATCATGGCAATAAGCGATGCAGGACAATCTGCAATAAGGCAGGCAGCCTCCGCAAAAACATCTAGTTCAGGATCTTTTCCCAGATTCAAAAGATCGTATAGTTCTAATCTCTTGATTCTTTCGTCCTCGTTTTCAGGAACCTTGTATGTACTCATATAAGCTATTGTTTAGGGTGTGTGGTTTATGTTAAATACCGCATCAGCATTGATCCTCCGGCTCATCTTTTGGTTCATAAATATAGTATTTTTTTAAATAGTATTTAGGTCTTTTTTAACTTTTAGATCATAAAGAAACACAGCGTTCTTAAATAGCTGATAAAGACGATCAAGAGACAGAAAAACAGAACCTGCACGGTAAAGAAAGTACTGTTGAATAATGTGCATCATAATTTTGATGATGCAATCCTGACCCTTAAAAATGACAAAAGCTGTTCTTAAAAGAACAGCCTTTGTTTTTATGTTTTAAAGGTTATTTTTTGACCACCTTGACAAACTGACTGTTGTCTTTTGTCTGTATGTTCAGCATATAGGTTCCGGCACTTAGCGCGCTGAAATCAAGCTGAACTTCCGGTTTGTCGAAATTACGCGTCATAACCAGGCGTCCGTTCAAATCGAACACTTCCACCTTCGTTATTACTTCGCTGTAGTGAACCGTCAGCATATCGCTTACAGGGTTTGGATAGTATTTCAACCTGCTCAGGTCGAAATCGTTCAAGCCCAGTTTCACGATTACCTGGATCGCCGTAGGGTCGCTAGGACATCCGTTCGCACCGATGATCACAGCATAATAAGTAGCCCCGTCTACAAGCGGCATATTCTGAGGAAGCGCGTTAACTCCGTTCACCGCATCATCATATGTAAGGTACCAAACCACATTTGGCTGATCCATAATGATGTCTTTCAACTCTGCATAATTATCAAAAGATTGCGGAGAATCTCCTGTAGGACTGCCCGGCAAGCTGCTGATGGTTACCTGAACCTGCGTTCTGCCCGAGATACAGCCTCCCTGTTCGCGTTCTACAAAGTAATAAGCGCTTTGCAGTACATCCGTTGATAGAAGTTCTGTTGTGGATGTGGCACTTGTATACCATTTATGGGTAATTCCCATTCCTGCCGGTACCACTAAGTCGGCAACAGTTGATCCTTCACATAAGGTGAATGGACTTACCACAGGAGCCGTCATGTTAATCACACGTACTGCAACAGGTACTTTTACCGACATACAGTTTCCTATTCTCTGAGCCAGGTAGTAGGTACCGTTGAGTAACGGAGTTGTACCGGCAAGCGGAACCGTTGAAGTCGCGCTGCTGAACCATTCTGCTGTTGCATTAGGTAGCGTCTGGGCCACAAGCTGGGCTACTGTTCCGCCACCGCACATATTCTGGATGGTTGCACTAGGAGCTGCAACACTTCCCTGGGCCGCTGCATTTACAGGAACACGTGGCGACTCACATCCGTTGATTTTTTGCGACACATAATATGTACCGCTGACAACTGCGTCTGTATTCGGTATAGGCTGCTGTGAAGTAGCCGACTGGTACCATACAAGTTCCGATCCCGTTACCTGATTCAGATTCACACTGCCGTAGTTCAGTGCTCCACAGAGAGAGATTGTCTGCGGTGTCAATGCCGGTGGTATAGGGTTGATGTCTACCAGTACTCCAATACGTCCTGATTCACATCCGTTCGATGATTGCGATGCATAATACGTCGTATTATCTGTAAGCACATGTGTTGACGGAAGTGGCGTTGTGGATGTAGCAGAACTGTACCATTTGATCTGGGCTCCGTTGGCTCCCCTTGCTGAAAGGTCGGCTATGGTTCCCGATCCGCAGATTACCTGGGTCAGTTGTGCTGATGGCAATGCCAGTGCCACAATAGACGCATTAAAAGGTATTCTTGCCGATTTACAGTTTCCTAATTTTGCTTCTACATAATAGGTGCCATTTTGTGAAATTGTCGTAATCGGGGTTGTGGATGTTGCAGAACTGTAGAAGCTTAAGCTTGCTGCAGGAGCTCCTGTTACCACCACATCGGTTACCGGAACCGCTTTACAGAATACCTGATCCTGTACCGAAAGTATTCCTACATCTACCGTATTAACCGTATAGGCCTTAGTAGTTGCACAACCGTTGGCTCCTGTTAAAGTAGCCGTATAAACCTGGCTGCCGCCTGTGCTCGATACCGTATAAACCGTTGGAGCATCTACTCCACTGGTATAAGGCACTGTAGCCGCTGCATCAAGGTAAAGGTTGTTTGTTGGCGACCAGGTTACCGCTGCCTGCTTGAATCCGAATACGGTATTCAAACGGTTAACGGTTAAAGTTCCTGTTAATGGATTCGCATCCGTGGCGCTTCCTGCATAAAGCCCAACATTGGTTCCTGTTACACCTGAATAGTAGGTTTTGGCATTGTTGCCGCCACCTTCTCCTTCCTGGAGGATTTCCAATACAATGTTCGACTGTCCGTCCCAGTAGAATGCATTGTCAAATATAAAAGTCTGTACACCCTGGAAGCTGTGTGTATGGTTTACTTTGGTGTAAACCGTAGAGAAGTTTCCGGTGTAGAAGCTTGTATTACCAAAAGACGTATTCGGGCTCAGCATCATTTTAAGCGTATAGCTTGGATTGCTGAGGCTTGCTCCTGCATCTGTAGTTTCAAAAGAGAGACTGGTGATATACCCCGCTCCTGTTACGCCCTGAGCCGTTAATTCAGCTGCGCTGTAAATAAACTGTTGTCTGGAGTAAACCGAACTCTGAACAAAAGCCGACATTGCAAGGTTGGCTGCCGTAGTTGTTTTGGCAGCTCCTATGGTAGCCTGGGCCGGCAAGGTTTTTAAAAGATCGAGTTTGGTTACCACATCCTTACAAACATCAAAAGAAGTTGCAAGGTTCGGGTTGGCCTCAGGTTGGGTTCCGGCGAATACCAATACGGTTTGCTCTACTTCACAGATACCTGTAGACTGACTTGCCACAAGCGTATAAAGCTGCTCATTAGCTGTTGAGAACGTCCATCCGGTTGCCGCATTACCGCTAACACCGGTAGAAGGCGTCCATACAAAGGTATCGTAACCTCCCTGGTTTGTGGCTACAGTTACTACAGATGAAGCATCACCTTCACAAGAAGTTACCTTGTCTGTAGACAATTCAAAAACAGGTTTAGGCTGTACGGTAATCGGTACTTCCATTCTCGGCGCCTGACAGCTTCCTCCTACCACTTTCCAGTTATAGAAGAAGTAATAATATCCGGCAAGAGACGGTCCCGTGATACTTACCAGGTTATTCGCATCGGTATAAGGATAACTAAAATTATTATCGTCCCGGTACAGGTTGCTTACACCTCCTGTCCAGCTTTTAACACCAAGCCTATAATCGGCTCCTCCCTGAATGGCAAAATTCAGTGTAACTGTTTGTGCTGCAGAAGTTGCCGTGCCTCCTGTAACATTTACCACTTTCGACATAATTGGAGTTCCGGTATCGGTACGCAATTCAATTTCAACCGTTCCTGCACCGGAGCCTGAAGGAAATAAATCAACGGTTTCGAGCACAAAATCGGCGTGGGCCGTAAAATTCATATAGGTAGTTAATCCGCCACCAGTTCCTGCATCGGCGTTGGCGCTTACCTTCCCTACATAGGACGATACAGGTGCTGCGCCATCCATAGCTGTAACCCAATAGCTTGTGTTCACCGCGATGGGTGGTGTGGTGAAGTTTGAACCTGTATGCACAAGATTGCCTTCAACCGGAGCATCGTACCAATAAACGGTTCCATTGTCATAGGTGGCTGTTAATTCAACTGGTCCACTGCCACAGACTTCCAAAGCCGGTGCGGAGATCAGGTTTGGATAATTACATAAAGTATTGAAGCTTCCTCCATCAATCCATTCACCTGTGCCGGTTGGGTTACATTTTGTCCGAACATAAACATAGTATCTTGTAGACGGATTCAATCCTGTTGCAATAACCTTCGTAGCTCCTGCAGCTGTAGTGGTAACAAATGCAGCTCCGGAAGTTCCCGGATTTCCGCTTTCACGTACTTCTACTTCATAAGAAGCATTGACGTTAAAATAATCGGCCCATTGTATTTCAGCCGAATTTTTCAGAATGGTACTGATTTTTATGGTCTTCGGGTTTACAGATTTACAGTCCGGAGCATCTTCATAATATACATCATCAATATATACGGACGAAGTGGTCGTGGTTCCGTTATGAGCAAGCCTGAATCCGAAGTAATCGTCGGTAGTATGCGGGAAGATCACGGTATATTCGTCATAAGAAGTCTGGTTCACTGTTAGGGTATCCAGAACCGTAATATTAGCTCCCGGCCCATTGGAATCGGCCGTTACTATTTCAAGAATGTTGGAATTGCTGGAAGAGCTTGATCTTGCAGAAAAACGAACCTGTTTTACGCCATTTCCGTTGCCCAGGTTGTCCGTTTCAGGGGAAATCAGCATAAGGTTCTGCCCGTTGTTTGCCGCACTGTTCGTTCTGTACATATAATAGCTGTTCGGCGTAGATTTTGGTGTTCCGCTTACATAGCCGTATCCTGTGGTTACCACATCATCAATATATGTCCAGCAGTAAGGATATGTTGCATTTGTAGAACTACCCGTAGAAGTTGTGTCGAACCCTTCGTAAAAATTCCCCGTCATTATATCGCACAATGTATAGAACTGAACAGGGAAAAGTGTCCACATACCGTTTGCAGTTCCACATTTACTCCTTACATAAACGGTATACTGGGTGGAATGGTTTAAGCCTGTAATATTGACTGAAGTGGATGTTGTTGTACCACTTGAAACAAGGCCCGTAGCCCCTGAACCAGCAGCCCCGGAAGTCCGTATTTCGTAGTCATATCCTGTAACGCCCGAAGCAAGGGATGCATCCCATGAAACTGTTGCCGAACCGGTTGTAATACCTGTTACCGCAAGGTTTGATGGATAGATGCATGGCGACAGGTCTTCGTAATAGATGTCATCCAGATATACGTAGGAAACAGCTCCGTCGCGATCAAATGAAAAAGCAAAGTAATCATCTGTTGTGGCGGGTAGCGGAACAATAAATTCCTGCCAGGTCGTTGTAAGTGGTATGCTGCCCTGTACCAATGTTTTGTTAGCTGTAGCCGTTGTGCCGTCCATACTGTAGATTTCAAATTTAGGCATGTAAGAGGCAGAGGTTACTTTGGCCCAGAAGCGGATCTGCTTGGTGCCGTTACCAAGGTCATTTGTTTCCGGAGATATTAAAAGTAAATCCCCGTCGCCAGCCTGAGGACGGTAGGTATAGAAGCCTAGGTTTGACCTTCCGGCCGTCGAAGTGGAATATCCGTATCCCACACCGGCCGTATTAAGGTAGGTCCAGCAGTTCGGAACGGTATTATTGGTACTTGTTCCGGTAGGGGTTGTAGCAAATCCTTCATAAAAATTCGACGTGTATATTGGACATAACGTCATAAACTCTGCCGGGAAAGTACTCCATATACCTTTCGATGTCCCGCAGATACTGCGTACATAAACATAATAGGTTGTGGCTCCGGTTAGTCCGGTTACATTGGCAGTGGTAGCACCTGTTGTTGTACCGCTGGTAACGAGACCGGTAGCCCCGGATCCCGGTGCGCCTGATGTTCGTATTTCATACTCATAACCTGTAACGCCCGATGCCAGAGAGGCATTCCATGAAATGGTAACACCTGTAGTGGTAATATTGGAAGTTTTTATATTCATAGGGAATACGCACGGACTGATATCTTCATAGTAGATATCGTCGATGTATACGTATGAAATATAGTTGTCGCGATCGAATGAAAAAGCAAAATAATCATCGGTTGTGGCCGGGAGCGGTACAATAAATTCCTGCCAGGTGGTAGTAAGCGGGATGCTGCCCTGTACCAGCGTTTTATTTGCCGTTGCGGTGGTCCCGTCCATGGTATAAATTTCGAATTTAGGCATATAGGACGTAGAAGATACTTTTGCCCAGAAACGGATCTGCTTGGTACCGTTACCCAGATTACTGGTTTCAGGTGAAATTAACAGCAGGTCGCCATCGCCCGCAGTAGGCCTGTAAGTATAGAAACCATTGCTGCCGTTGTTGGCGGCAGATGTGCTTACATAACCATACCCAACCGATGCCGAATTCAGGTAACTCCAACAATTCGGATAGGTAATATTTACGGAGGAACCGGTCGGCGTATTTTCAAATCCTTCGAAAAGATTTCCCGTGATGATACCGCATAAAGTATTAAAGCTTACTGGAAATGTTGTCCAGATTCCACTCGAAGAACCACATACGCTTCGTACATAAACGGTATAGCTTGACGCTGGGTTAAGCCCCGTAACGTTGACTGTGGCTGCTGTGGCGGTACCGCTTGCTTCAAGTCCTGCAGCTCCCGACCCCGGGGCTCCCGAACTGCGCACTTCATATTCATAACCTGTAACTCCCGGTGCTGTTGATGGGTTCCAGGAAAGAGTGGCTGTGTTACCGGTAATGTTGGTAACATCAATATTCATTGGGAACATACATGCGGCCAGGTCTTCATAATAAACATCATCAAGATATACATATGCCGCAGTATTCCCGACACGGTCAAATGAAAAAGCGAAGTAGTCGTCAGTAGTGGTTGGTAAAGGTACAATGAACTCCTGCCAGGTGGTGGTAAGCGGAATACTGCCCTGCACCAGCGTTTTATTCGCTGTTGCCGTGTTACCATCCATGCTGTAAACTTCAAATTGCGGGGTAGCGGTAGCCGAAGATACCTTTGCCCAAAACCGCAGCTGTTTCGTACCGCTGCCCAGATTAGCCGTTTCAGGCGATATAAGCAGCAGGTCTCCTGTTGCCGTTGCTGTGGAAGGCCTGTAGGTATAGAAACCGTTGCTGCCGTTATTGGAAGCCGTCGTGTTCACATATCCGTACCCCGACCCTATCGTATTGACATAACTCCAGCAGTTCGGATAGGTAATATTTACAGATGACCCAGATGCGGTATTTTCAAATCCTTCAAAGAGGTTTCCTGTAATGATGCCGCATAAAGTATTAAAGCTCACAGGGAACTTTGTCCAGATTCCACTCGAAGTACCACATACACTTCGTACGTAAACCATATAGCTTCCTGCAGGGCTAAGCCCCGTAACATTCACCGTAGTGTTTGTTGTGGTACCGCTTGCTTCAAGCCCTGCGGCGCCGGATCCCGGGTCTCCGGAACTGCGGATTTCATACTCGTATCCCGTAACTCCGGATGCAATGGAAGGATCCCATGACACAGTAGCGGAATTTCCCGTAATATTTGTTACATCAATGTTGGCAGGGAACATACACGCTGAAAGGTTCTCATAATGAATGTCGTCTACATATACGTACGATGCCGAAGTCCCTACCCTGTCAAATGAAAAGGCAAAATAATCATCGGTAGTGGCAGGTAATGCAACGATGAACTCCTGCCATGTAGTCGTTAAATTGATAGCTCCCTGTACCAGTGTTTTGGTAGCAGTAGCTGTTTTACCGTTCATGGTGTAAATTTCGAATTTCGGAACGTAGGTTGCAGAAGATTTCTTTGCCCAGAAGCGTATTTGTTTGGTCCCGTTTCCTAAATTGGCCGTTTCGGGTGATATCAGTAGTAGATCTCCCGTTGCAGTTGCAGTTGAAGGTCTGTAGGTATAATATCCCCTGTTTCCGTTATTGGCTGCGGTAGTATTTACGTAAGCATAACCCGAACCAATTGTGTTGATATAAGTCCAGCAATTGGGATAAGTAATGTTGGCAGAAGATCCGGTGGGCGTTGTTTCAAAATCTTCAGTGAAGTTGGCGGTTACGACGGAACATGGCGTTTGTGCGTAAGTGGGGACCGCGCTCATAACCGCCAGGACAAAAGACAGCATTATGGGGATGAGCCATCGTTTTTTGTCCTTAAACAAGTGATAATTTCTTTTCATTTTAGATTATATTTAGAGGTTAGTTAATTGTAAATATAATTATTTATTAAAAAAAAACTAAATTATAGTCTTGTTTTATGAATTAAAAACAATAAAATAAAAAAATATATGAATTTAATGCTAATATTTTTTTGATTTGGTAATGCTTCCCGGGTTATGTAAGTTTACGATACGTAAACAACCTTAACACAAAATAAACAATGATACAATTCGGCTATACGATTCTATACGTGGAAAATGTTAGAAAAGCCATGACTTTCTATACAGAATGCTTTGGTTTTGAACAAAAGTTCCTAACACCTGAAAATGATTATGGAGAGCTTAAAACCGGTACCACTACCCTTGCATTTGCTTCTAAGGAACTTGCAGCATCAAATCTTCCGGAGGGTTTTATCGAAAGCCGCCCGGAAAGCAATCCCTTTGCTATGGAGCTGGGATTTGTAACAGAAAATGTGGAAGCAGCTTTTTCTAAAGCGGTGGATTTCGGAGCAGTTGTCCTGCAGCAGCCATTAAAGAAACCCTGGGGACAAACTGTTGCCTACCTGCGCGATCCAGAAGGTTTTCTTATTGAATTATGTACTTCGATGGAATAAGCTGCCGTTCTTCCATTTCTGTACATTGAGGAATCTTCGCTAAAAATAGGGTCTTTTTTTGATAAAGTCCGATTTCTTAATCTAGGTTAAGTCGCAGATTTTTTTTTAACAGTATTTTCGTTTGACTTATAAGTAATTTAAATAGCCGGATGCATCTGCTTTTCAGTAGGTGCTTTTGGCTTTTTAGCTTTTTTTGCTTAACTTTAAGTAAAAAGCTCTGAATTATGCCTGAAGGTCCAAGTTTGGTTATTGCCCGAGAATTATGTACGCCGTTTACAGGAAAGAAAGTTATGGCTGTTTCGGGTAATTCTAAAGAAGACATCTTCCGTATGGAAGGGGAAAAGCTTTTAGACGTAAAAACATGGGGCAAACATCTACTTCTGTGCTTCAACGGATTTACATTCCGTATTCACCTTCTCCTCTTTGGAAGCTATCTTGTTAATGAACGAAAAACGACAGCCTTACGCCTTGGCTTAATGTTTGCCAACGGAGAGCTAAATTTTTACAATGCTTCGGTAAAGGTACTTGAGGGAAATGTGAACGATTATTACGATTGGTCCGCTGATGTCATGAATGAGCAATGGGATCCTGAGGCGGCTATGGAGAAACTTAAAAAGAAGCCGTCATCTATGATATGTGATGCCCTTTTGGAACAGGATATTTTCGCAGGTGTAGGAAACATCATTAAGAACGAAGTATTATACAGGGTGGGGATACATCCGGAATCCCTCACAGGTAAAATTCCGGGGAAATTGGTAAAGGAATTAATAAAACAGTCGCGTATTTACAGTTTTGAATTCCTGGAATGGAAAAAGAACTATGTATTAAAGCAGCATTGGCTTGTCCATACCAAAAAAACATGTATACGTTGCGGAATTCCACTCATGAAGAAACAAACAGGAAAAAAGAAGCGGCGCAGTTTTTTCTGTACCAACTGTCAAAAACTGTATATATGAAAAAGCAAATAGTTGCAGGATGCTCGAGCTATGCAACAACATCATGGAAAACTTTGTTTTATCCGGAACAACTTCCTAAATCAAGATGGTTCGACTATTATTGCGAACATTTCAGAACATATGAATTCAACGGTTCCTTTTACCGTTTTCCAACTGTCAAGAACCTCCGGACCTGGCATGATAAAACCCCGGATGATTTTGAATTCAGCATAAAGTTTCCCAAAACCATCACCCACATCAAAAAACTCATCGGATGCGAAAGTGAAACACAGGATTTTTACACAATATGCGCAGAAGGCTTACAATCCAAACTTGCCTGTATACTTTGGCAGCTGCCCCCAAGCTTCAGCTTTACTCCTGAACGTTTACAGCTGTTAACGGAATTGCTGAATCCGGATTTCAGAAACACGGTCGAATTTCGTCATGAAAGCTGGTGGAACACAGCGGTAACAAAAGTTTTTAGCAACCACAACATCATTTTCTGCAACCCCAGTTATCCCAAACTGCCCCATACTATAATGGCAACTTCCGAAACCGGTTATTTCAGGTTGCACGGTATACCGGACTTATTCTATTCTGAATACAGTTCAGAGGAACTGGAAGAGCTTTACAGGAAAATTACAGAGGCCCCCTTTGAAAAGGTGTATATCTATTTCAACAATACAGCTTCTGTTGCCGCAATAAAGAATGCCCT
Source organism: Flavobacterium sp. (assembly GCA_040396655.1). Lineage (GTDB taxonomy): Bacteria > Bacteroidota > Bacteroidia > Flavobacteriales > Flavobacteriaceae > Flavobacterium. The sequence goes on from JBEBOB010000004.1 coordinate 37,660, forward strand.
TGTGTTTAAGAACCTGCTGCAGTACGGAACACCACGTTAAATGCGAAGGAATTTCTCTTTGTACACTTCGTCGAAATAGATTCCCAGCGACCTGGTTCTTTCTGTGTTTGTGTTGCTTATATATCGTTTGAACATCTGTTCGGTACTGTGTCCGGTTGCTTCCATAAGCAGCGCGGTAGGAATTTTTCCATAGAAATTAGATGCAAAACTGCGTCTTCCTATATGGCTCGTAACGGCCTCCCATTTGGGAATGAGATCTATTGCCGACCGGAACCGCTTTCTTATCCTTACTTTCACCGGTGCATTAATCCCGGCATATCGTGCGACTTCCTTTATTTGCTCGTTGTATTTATGTACAGGTAGTTTTTCCGGAAACCCATTGGAGTTCCTTAAAAGGATATCAGATACCACGGGATGTATAGGTAAAAGAATACTTTTTTGTGTCTTTTGCTGTATAAATGAAAGACACGGCTTTCCGTTTACCATTTCCGTAGCTTTTAGATCGAAATTCATAAAGTCGGATACCCGCTGTCCTGTATAGCAGCTTACAACGAGCCAGTCCTTCGCCGCTTTAAGCGATTCGGGAACATTTGTCCTGCTGATGGCGATAATTTCATCCTCGGACAGCGTAACAAAGCTTTCTCCGCGTTTTTTTTCTTTTGGCAGTTCCAGTTCGTAGGCATAAGTGCGTATACCTCTTTTTTCAAGGTAGTTAAGTATAGTGCGCACAAAATGAATGGTGCGGAATACCGTACTTCTGCAATAGTGTTCACTTTCTCCGAAGATCATGAAATCTTTGACAAAATTACCGTTAACCTCTTCAATCATAAGCATTTTCCTGCGGTATCCCTCATAACGCTCCAGCAAATGAAAAAAGACCATATACCTTTTAAAGGTTGAATGCGTAATAAGGTGCTGTCTTGAATGGATGTAGGTATGCATACTGTATAACAGGCTTCCTTCGGAGTAAAGAAAACTGTTTGTTTCGGCATGTTTTTTAATACGCCGCGCCAGCGTGGTAAGCGATAAACGCTTTTTTTGTACGGTTAATTCCCTTAGATAGTCTGCAATACCGATGCGGATGCGGTCAAGCCTTGCATTAAGCTTCTTCTCGGATTTAAGGTAGATGTTTTTAGGTCGCTCTTTCTGTTCGTCCCACATAGTACGTGAAATACGCAGCGGTGTGGGTATATAATGCACGTTATGCTGTTCATCTGTTAGCTTCAGTATAATGATATCTAACGGTCGGTTGTCTTTTAATATGAAATTGAACTCCATTATTAAACTTTTAGTTAATGCTTAAAACTAAAGTAGATGCCTGTGATAAGGGGTCTAATTCAGACTACATTCCGATTAAGCTAATATAGTTTAATTTTTGCGATAAAGCAAGGCATTCTGTGAGATAGCATTTTTCAGAATTCAACAATTAAGAGGTGCTTTATTAGATTATTGAAGTATAATTTCCCGGATTAAAAACATAAACAACTGATAAAGAGGTGTTCAGAAGTACATATTAGTCTGAATTAGACTACACTTTGACCAAGTGTTTGCTGACCTAACAAATTTAAGCATTTTAACAAAAAAACAAACTGTTTTAAGGCGCATTTTACAAATAAGAAAGCATTGTAAGAAGTAAGTTCTTAAAGAATGGCCAAAAGCAGTATGCGGCTAACGTTTTATTTTATTGAAACATGAACAATATTAAGCATATACATATCGGAGAAATGATTCATACAAGGTGGAAAGAAATGGATGTTTCCATGGAGCGCACTATGAATTTCCTTGAAAAAGGAGAAAAGGAAATAAGTCAGATGTTTGAACAGCCTACTCTTGATAGCGGAATTTTGCTTCGGTGGAGCAAGCTTCTTGAATATGACTTTTTCAGGCTTTACAGCCATCACCTTATTCTTTATGCACCAAAAGCAGCGGTCCAGCATAAAGGACAGGAAGAACCGGTGCGAAGAACCTCTTCACTTCCTGAATTCAGGAAGCATGTTTATACCAAAGAGGTTATTGATTATCTCTTAAAGCTTATCGACCAAAAAGAAAAAACAGCATCTCAGATTATCTCAGAATACAGAATCCCTAAAACCACCCTCTATAAATGGCTCAACAAATACAAAAAAACAGAAAAAAGGCATTAGATACTCCCGACTACAGAAGGATATATACCGAGATCATAGAACGCTATCACCCGGATACGCGAAAAAGTTGTGAAGAATACCTCCGGAAGGAGGTCTGGACAAGTATGGATGTCATGACCGTTAACCATCTTATTTACGGTACGCCTCAGAAGGAAGATCTGCAGTTCAATCAAAGTCACAGGTCGTATGATGAAGCTACAATCATGGAAATTCTGGAATACCAAAAGAAAAACGGTCTCAACAACGTACAGCTTGCCAATACGTTTAAACTGAGCAGGAATACGGTAGCCAAATGGAAAATACATTACCTGAACGCAAATAACTAATAGTACTTCAACCGGTATGATGCTGGCCGTTATCCTTGGTATTGTTATATTGTGCCATCTGTATATTTCCTGGATCTATATGTTCCGATGGAATAAAAAAGGACGGACCCTTCACAGGTCCGTCCCCAAAACGTTTATAAATTCGGTAAAAAAGCAGGCTTTTTATCTGGGTATCTTATGCCTTGTTCTGGCGGGCGGACTCATAGCCTCTTTTTTTGTATCAGAGCTTGTCTCGCTTTACCTGCGTCTTTTTATTCTGACCACAGCTTTTTTTACAGGGTTGGCCTGTACGTTTGTTTCCCACTCAAACAGTATATTCATCATCCAGGGACTTCCGTCTCTTATAGCGCTAACGGTTTGTATAATTTAAAACACTTTCTGAGGATATCAGGTTTAAATCATGCTGATGATGATGCGGATACTGGCTGCAATGACGAGTAATCCGACGAGGATATACGAAATTTTCTGTGGAATCTTTCCTACCAGTTTTGCTGCTATAGGAGCTGCGAGCACTCCTCCGATAATAAGGCCCAGAACGATGTACCAGTAATCAACCCCAAGGCTTGTAAAAAAGGTGATCGTAGCTGCAAAGGTTACAAAGAACTCGGCAAGGGAAACCGTTCCTACCACATAGCGGCTCTGCCTTCCTTTTGTAAGCAAGGTGGAAGTTACGATAGGTCCCCATCCCCCACCTCCGAAAGCATCTAAAAAACCACCTGAAAAACCCAATATGCTGAGTCTTTTTACCGGTTTTCTGATGATTTTGTTTTTAAAGGCCAATGAAATAAGCCTAAGGGCAATGACGATAAGGTATAGGGCTACAAACGGATAGGCTATATATTCGTATGCTCCTCCGATGTATATGACGAAAAGAGACCCCAGCACAGCGCCGGCCACACCTGGTATTGCCAGCCAGTAGAGCATTTTTTTGTTGACGTTGCCAAATTTGTAGTGTGAGTATCCCGAAATGGCGCTTGAAAACATTTCAGCTGTATGGATGCTGCCCGAAATTGCAGGAAGCTTAATCCCCATAGCCATCATGGCCGCTGCGGCGGTCATTCCGTAACCAAGCCCAAGGGCGCCATCCACCATCTGTGCAAAAAAACCGACAAGGAGCATATAGTAAAACGCATCGGGAATAAGGGCTACGAATTCTCCAAGACTGTTTACGGGTAAAAGGGAAGAAAATCCGTAACCGATAAAAAATACGGAAAACAGTATGCTGATATTCCGCACATAGGTCGCCATATTCGTTTTTGAATCAGGTACAGGTTTATCCGTGAGTGCTTTTGTCGCAAGATTCAGATCCTGAAGCCTGGCTTGTAGATCTCCTTTATGATGATTTCGGAACTTATTGAGGTTTTCAATGCTTTCATCAACGTTGTCGGGAATGGATTCTTCAAGGTATTCCCGGAACCTTCTGGCCAGTACCGGAGATTTACCGTTAGTGGAAACGGCAATTTTGAGGTTGCCCTTTTCAATGGTCGATCCAAGATAAAAATCACATAAATCGGGTTGATCAGCCGCATTTACCAGGAGCTTTCTGCGATGTGCGGCATCCCTTATCTCCCTGTTAAGTTCCGCATTGTTTGTCGTAATTAGGACCACGTCTGCATCGTCCAGATCCTTTTCGTCATAGAAACGGTCTTGAAGGTGTATGTTGGAATGTTGGGAAGCGAGTAATTTCAGTTCTTCCCTTATCTCAGGCGAAATAACGGTAATTCTGGTATGTTCGTTCTGCTTCAGCAAGGTACGGGTTTTCTCCAACCCTACTTTCCCGCCTCCAATTACAAGGAAACGCAGTTCTTCGGTTTTCAGAAACACGGGGAATAAAGTATTCTTCATAAAATCTTTCTTAATGAGGAAACAGGGAATGAAGTACGTGATGTTCTTTATACCTGCTAAAACCTCTGTCTAATTTAAAACATATTTCAACGTAATGCCATAGGTTGCCGGATCTCCGACAACAGCAGCAAAAAGACCTGCATTTCCCGCAGCGGGCAGTAAAAGCTCATAATAGTTCCTGTTGAGTATATTGCGCCCCCACACGAAGGCAGAAAACCCTTTATTGATACGGAACCCCGTTCTGGCGTTAAGCAGTACATATCCCGGAATGTTAAGGTACTGCGATGGAGACGGGCTTGAAGAGAAACCCGATCTGAAAAAACCGTCCAAAGCGATGAAAAAGGTACCCTTCTGCTCCATAAAAACAGCATCCTCAGAATATTCCATGCCCAATGCACCGGACCATTTTGAGATCCCCGGCAGCCTGCTGCCCGAAATGTCCTTAAAACTTTTTTCTCCACCGGTTTCTTCAAGCGGAACAGGGGCATTCTTAAAGGTGTCGTATTTTCCGTCGGTATATGAAAGGCTGCCCGTAAGGAAAAAGGAACGTGATAAAGGAGCTGCTACTTCAGCTTCCAATCCCTTTATGCTTACTTTTTCCGCATTGGCAAGATATCCCCTGTTCACACCCAGTTCTGCAGTCTGCACCTGTGTCTGGAAATCGTTTATAACGGTTCGGTAAAGCGTAAGGTTAAACCTTGCGCCCTTAAAGGGATTTGATTTAAATCCTGCTTCATAATGCGTTACTTCTTCAGGTTTTACAACAGCAAGATCCGTAAGCGGCTGACCGTTTGAAGAAGGTAACCCGCCCAGGTTCAGGCCTACCGGTTTAAAGCTTTTCGCAAAAGTAGCGAACGTATTGAATTTGTCGGAACTGATGTATTGCAGCGTCAGCTGCCCCGATAAGTTGGCATCAGATACGGCAGTTTTGAATTGCTGGTCGTTATACACGCTTTTTTTAATGGCTAAAAGATTTGCATCTTCTGTCTCTAGCCCTCCGTAAGTGGTTCGTTCATAATCTCCCTTTTTTTCATCATAATTATAACGGATGCCGGGCATGATGTGAAGCTTATCCGTTACAGCCCAGTCGACCTGTGCGAATAATGCCGTGCTGAAACTCTGTAGCCTTGATCTGGTACGGATGCCGTATCCGTCCAGCAACCCTGGTGTACTCCATAAAGGACTTGTTGAGCTTTGTGCAAAGCGCCATTGTGCCGAACCGGATTCTTCTATATGATAAGGATTTGATTTTAGATCCTGTCCAATCATAAAAAGTCCCAAAACCCCTGATACTTTTTCGCTGAAATTCCCTGCATACCTCAGTTCCTGAGACCATTGATAGTGCTTTGAAGGAGCCTGTGATTTAGTGAGTACGGGCAGGCCCGTAAAATCCCTGTCGTTTGAAGGATTCCAGTCCCAGAAGCGCCAGGCCGATACCGAGGTAAGACTTCCGCTTCCGACAGCATGCTCATAATGAACTGAAATACCCCCGAGATCGTTATCGGAACGCCATGGCGTATCCTGGTCTACTTTTCTGTCAAATGCATTTACAGACGGCAGGCTGTATCCCAGATCGGCGATGATCCGATCGAACTGCCGGTAATCTGCGCGCTGTGTTTTTACCACTCCGGCAACTACCTGAGCATATCCGTCGGGCCGCTGCCGAGAATAATCTGCTGAAACAAGCAGTTCCGCATTTTCATTCAGGTTGAACAACAACTGCCCCTTTATCCCTATATTGTTCAGGTCATTGAGGTATTTGCCCGTTCTGGTATTTTCCACTGTTCCATTGCGCTGTGTACCCGAAAAGGAAAGCCTTCCGGCCAGTTTTTCCGAAAGTCCGCCGTTGATGGACGTTTTAGCCTGCAGGTACCCCAGGTTTCCGTAGCTTATTTCTGCAACTGCCGAAGGAGTAAAACCAGGTTTTTTAGTAATGATATTAAAGGCTCCTGCAGTGGTATTTTTTCCAAATAACGTTCCCTGAGGACCCCTCAGTACTTCGATGCGTTCAATATCGATAAAGTCCAATGTGGTAGCCGCAGGCCTTGCATGGTATACACCGTCTATATAAAACCCAACTCCCGGTTCAATCCCGTCGTTTGTAAGTCCGAACGCCGATCCCATTCCCCGTATGTTAAGTGTAGTATTCCTTGGATTCGAAGAATAAAGCTGTACCGAGGGTACCAGTTCCTTAACCCGGTTAACATTGAATGTTCCGGCTTGTTCTATTTGGGTGGAACCTATGACTGCTATAGGTATAGGGACCGTTTGTGCCGTTTCTGTACGTCTTCGTGAACTGATGACAAGTTCGTTCAGATCCGTACTTTGTGCCTGCAAAGGAAGGAGGCGGATTTTAAGTTGTTGATCCGAGTTTAACAGTTCGAGTTCTTCTCCGGCATAATCCGCATGCGAAATGATGACATAAAGCGGAAATTCCAGGGTAGTTTTAATTTCAAACTTCCCATTTTCATCGGTAACCGTTTCCAAATCTGTATTCTTTATGCTGATGGACACGTCAGGAACAGGGCCGTTTCCTTCCTCACTGGCAATGATACCTGAAATAACGTGCTGGTTCTGCTGAGCCTGTAATTGCTGATCCCATAAAAAGATCAGGATCATAAAAATACCCGTTGTTAATTGTATTTTACTTCTCATAATTTCTTTTTAATACTAGTGTAGTATTTCATTAAGTACTCTATTCGTGAAGTCTCCGAAGGTTTCCGTTTCTTCTTTTTCAGAAGTATAGCGGCCGAATAACTCATCAAGGGACTGCAGGATTTCAGCCTCTACAGCCTTTTCCTTGTAAATTCTGTTGAGACGGTTTCCCATACGGTCACCGCCCAGCATAAGGTTGTATTGCCCGGGGCCTGTACCTACAAAACCGATCTCGGACAGATACGAACGGCCGCAACCATTGGGACATCCCGTCATACGGATACTTATTTCATCCTCCTGCAAACGGTGTTTCTGCAGAAGAGGTTCGATTTTGGTAATGAGCTCCGGTAAATAGCGTTGGGCCTCAGCCAGGGCTAATGGACAGGTTGGCAGTGCCACACACGACATGGAGCTCTGCCTCATACTGCCATGCCTTCCTTCAATATGGTGTTTTTCCATAAGCGATTCAACCAATGTTTTGTGCTTATGGGAAATAGACCCCAGAATAAGGTTCTGGTTACATGTAAACCGGAAGTCACAGATATTCAATACGGAAAGCTCAGATAGGAATGCCTTTTGATAAGGCTTTACCACACCGTTTTCTACGAAAAGAGTATAAAACCATTTATCCTGGTGATTTTTCTGCCAGCCATACCGATCATTACGCTCCGTAAAAACGTAGGGTGCAGCTGGTGAAAGTTCAAATCCGCAACGGTTTTCGAGTTCTTTTTTAAAATGATCCACCCCCATCGTGTCAACAGTATATTTCAATCTTGCTCTTTTTCGGTCGGTACGGTTTCCGTAATCCCGCTGTATGGTGAGTACTTCGTAAACGGCTTTAAGCGTTTTTTCGCCCGCTTCTGCAAACCCGATCACGGTTCCGATGCGGGAATAAGTATCAGGATTTCCGTGCGTTGTAGATAATCCGCCTCCCACGGCTATATTGAAACCTTTTAGCACGTTGTCTTTTATGATCGCGATAAGACCGATATCGTTTGCAAAAACGTCTACGTCGTTTGTAGGAGGAATTGCAATGGCAATCTTAAATTTACGCGGGAGGTAGCGGTCTTCATAAAGCGGATCGGCTTCTGCAGAACGTTCATATACCTTCTCGTCGTCTATCCATACCTCGTAATAGGATTGTGTTTTGGGAAGCAGCAGGGTCGAAATGCGGTCGGCATATGCATGAACTTCCTCAAATACAGGAGAAACCTGCGGATGGGCGCTGCAAATAACGTTGCGGTTCACATCCCCGCACGCTGCTATAGCATCCAGCTTAGCCAGAAGGAATTCCTGAAGCGTATTGCGCAACTGGTGTTTTAATAACCCATGCAACTGTATGGTCTGACGTGTTGTAATCTTGAGGGTACCTGTTCCGTATGTTTCCGATATACTGTGGACGGCCTGCCATTGTGCTGCGTTTATTATACCGCCCGGAATGCGAAGCCTGATCATGAACGAGTACAGTTTGTCAAGCTTCTTGGCAGCCCGTTCTGCCCTTCGGTCACGGTCGTCCTGTACATACATCCCGTGAAATTTTACCAGGGCTTCATCATCGGGTCGAACGTTTCCTGTATGGTTGTCCTTAAGGCTGTGAGACAGTGTGCCTCGCAAACCGTCGCTCTTTACTTTTATGTGTTCAATCGGAGATAGTTTTTCCTTATTCATATTTTTACTGTTTAATAAACATCCTTAATGTACCTGCCCTGTTGCTCCAACCGTTCTATATAGGCTGCTGCACCTGCGGTATTTAATCCCTTGGCAAGGGAAACGGCTTCTTTTAAAGCATCTTCCACGTCCCGGCTCATCGGATTTTTTTGCCCGCATACATATACATAAGCGCCGTTTTCAATCCAGGAGACCAGTTCTTCGGCCTGCTCCTTTATCCGGTGCTGTACGTAGACTTTGTGTTTCTGATCGCGCGAAAAAGCCGTATCCAGTTTTGTAAGCACGCCTGTAGCCAGCCATTGCTGTATTTCGGTCTGATAATAAAAGTCGGTGACAAAATGTTGTTCTCCGAAAAACAGCCAGTTACGTCCTGCTGTTGCTGTCGCATCACGGTGTGCAAGAAAGCTGCGGAAGGGTGCAATACCAGTTCCGGGCCCAATCATGATGACGTCGCTGTCTTCTGGAGGAAGTCGGAAATGCCTGTTTTTATGGATATAGAAGCTCAATGGTGCTCCCGGTTCCAAGTCGCCGAGGAACTGAGAACAAAAGCCGCTTTTGATGCTTCCACCAGCATCAAACCGGTGGTGGTTTACCGTAATATGCAGTTCTCCCGCGTGTGCTTCGGGTGATGACGATATTGAATACAGCCTCGGCGAAACAGGATGAAGGAGATCCAGCACTTCATTAAACCCCACGGTATCCGGCACGACGTATTTTTTGAGTATGTCTTCAAGATCAGATCGTTCTTCTTTAATGGAAACATCGAGAAGAGCCGATAAAGCCTGCAGCTGAATTTTGCCCAATCCCTTTATGTTGCGTTTCCTTAATTCCTCAAAGCGTGCCTCGTTTTTTAAAAGTCGTGCTACGGCCTTTGCATCATGTTCGCTGTTATACGGATAAAAACCTACGGCATCTCCTGGTTCATAACCTACTTCATCATTACACCGGATCTCTATATGGTAGGTTTGCTTATTGGAACCATTATCGTTAAGGATCACTTTATGGTGTACCACTCCTTCATATTCTTTTTTGGAACTGCCTTTTTTCGAAAGTACATGATCCGGAAGCGCTACTTTTTTCTCATCGTAATTTTGAAGTACTGAAAGCAGGTCATTAAACCAGAGTCCGGCCGTTTCCTCGTAATCGGTATCTGTTTTTTGAAGAGGAAGTACCCTTGTGGCTCCCTTATCAGACAAAAGGAGGTCTGCATCTTCGCCGGCTTTGCAGAACAGCGGGTACGAGCGGTCTCCTAGAGCCAGTACGGCATACCGAAGATCTGGTAACGAAAGTCCCTGCTGTGAAAGCTTTTGAACCAGACTTCGTGCATTTTCAGGTACTTCCCCTTCACCCTGCGTACTTATAATAAGGATGATAAAGGTTTCTTTTTCTATGTTCGACACGGCATATTGACCGGCATCGAAAACCCTGGACTGTATCTTGTTCTTTTTAAGGAGTGACTGAAGTTCAAAGGCCAGTTTTTTACTGTTGCCGGTTTCTGTTCCATAAATAATGGAAGGTTTGATGGTTGTTCCGGGCGTTGGAGCTTCAGGAATTTCGACTGCCCCGTTTTGTGACAGCAATCCCGAAATATACCCGTTAAACCAGACAAGTTCTTCACGTGAAAAGGATTTTATTTCACTTTTAAGTACGGTGAGTTTGGTTTCAGATAGCATGAGGTAAAGGAATTATATGATTATCGAAATACGAACGGCGTGTACCTTTTTCTTCGAACCAGGAAAAGGAAGTATGGAGGTTTACCACGTTTCCAATAATGAGCAGCGTGGGAACATGATCAAATACGGGCAGCCGGGGAACAGGTCCGTCGAACTTAAAGATACGGGTATACTGTTGCGGTGTGGTAGCCTGCTCCACCACAGCCATTCCTTTTTCTGTGCCTATGCCGTTTTGTACCAGCCTGTTGGCCAGCTCCTGTGATTTCCTTCCGCTCATGTAAAAAACAAGGGTGTCGCTGGTAGCGGCCCAGTCTTTCCATTCTTCAGGCGTGACGCTTTCCAGGTTAAATAACGTGAGGAACCGCACTCCCCTGCTGTACGATCGCGCAGTCAGCGGAATCCCAGTATAGGCCGATGCACCGAAAGCTGCAGATATGCCCGGAATGATTTCATAAGGGATGCCGTTGCTTTTCAGTACGTGCAATTCGTCTAGTATATTGGAAAACAGGCAAGCATCGCCGCCTTTAAGACGCAGCACCTTCTTGTTCTGCAGGGCGAATTCCACCATGAGTTCGTTGATTCTTTCCTGCGGGGTATGGATACCTCTGGAGCATTGTTTTCCAACATAAAACACAAGTGCTTCTTTTCGTGCGTTTTCAGCTATGAGTTCAGGAGAAACAAGGCGGTCAGTAAGGATTACGTCGGCTTTCCTGATCCAGTTTAAAGCTTTTACGCTGATCAGATCAGGGTCGCCAGGCCCTGCACCTGCAAGTATTACAGGTGTAAATGTATTTCGTATTTTCATGGGTGAATTTGTTAAAAAAGACCTTCTACCGATAAATAACGTTCCCCTGTATCATAGTTGAACGTAACGATGGTGGCGCCTTCCGGTATTTGAGTTATTTTCTGTGCTACGGCAGCCAGTGAGGCTCCTGTAGAGATTCCGGCCAGTATTCCTTCCGTTCTAGCAAGTTTACGGGTATAATCAAAAGCTTCCTCCTTTGATACGCGGATAATTTCATCGATGAGATCCGTTCTAAGGATGGACGGAGTGAAACCGGCTCCAATTCCCTGTAATGGATGCGGTCCCGGGGTTCCGCCGCTGAGAACAGGAGATAATTCAGGTTCTACGGCAATAATCCGGATAGCGGGAAATGCTGCCTTTAATACAGCTGCTACCCCTGAAATATGCCCTCCTGTCCCAACTCCCGTTATAAGGTAATCGATACCTTGAGGAAAATCGTTAAGAAGCTCGTGAGCCGTTGTACGCTCATGTACGTTTACGTTGGCCTGGTTATCAAATTGTCCCGGGGACCATGCATTTGGAATTTCGTCTACAAGTTCGCGGGCTTTTTCAATGGCGCCTTTCATCCCTTTTTCTCTTGGCGTAAGTTCAAATTCGGCGCCGTATATTTCCATGAGCTTCCTTCTTTCAATACTCATCGACTCCGGCATTACGAGAATGACCCGGTATCCTTTTACGGCTCCTACAAGTGCTAATCCGATACCGGTGTTGCCGGATGTAGGTTCAATGATGACGCTTTCCGGGTTCAGCAGGCCCTTTTGTTCGGCATCCTCTATCATTGCAAGTGCAATGCGGTCTTTGATGCTGTTTCCGGGATTGTTCTTTTCAAGTTTTATCCATACCTGTTGTTTTGCTCCATATAAATTCTGAAGATGAACAGCCGGAGTATTTCCGATGGTTTCTAAAATGTTTGCTGCTTTCATAATTACGTTATTTTATTTTAATTCTATTTCTTTAATCGTTTAAATGACAAAGTTGATTGGCGCCATTGCCGGCGTTCCTGTTTCCTTGATAATCATTTCACTTTTATGGTAAACAAGTGCATAGGACGGTACAGATGCCGTAATCCATACATTACCTCCTATTACGGCCCCTTTCCCTATAATGGTACTGCCGCCAAGTATTGTTGCATTCGCGTAAATGGTTACATCATCTTCTACAGTAGGATGCCTTTTTTTATCGGCCTTGTCTTTATTTACGTTTACGGCTCCCAGTGTAACCCCCTGATATATTTTAACGTTGTTTCCTATAATACTCGTCTCCCCTATTACAACTCCGGTTCCGTGGTCAATTACAAAACGGCTGCCGATCTGTGCAGCGGGATGTATATCGATTCCCGTACGGCTGTGGGCGTATTCCGATAAGAACCTTGGTATTACGGGTATTTTGTATTCCCATAACCAATGCGATATCCTGTAAACGTATACTGCAAAAAAACCAGGGTAGGAAACGATCACATCCGTTTTGGATAAAGCCGCGGGATCGGTACTGAAAAGTGCCTCCAGATCGTCTTCAAGTTTCCCGTAAAGCAGGGAAACGGAACTGAAGAATTCTTTACCAGCCGTATGGGCCGCCTCTACAGGCATTACCTTTGTCAACAATATTATAAGCTCATCCTTTAAACGGCTGCCCTTTTGCAGGTAGTCATCATAATTTTGAAGATCGAAACCTCCGACAAACAGCCATTCAAAAAAGGATTCTGCCCATCCTGAGACACCATCCGCAGGCGGAACCTTATGGACAAGTGTTTTTTCGTACATGGTATAAAATTCCTTCATTATTCCAGAAACATTAAGGCTCCTACCGTATTATGAGTTGTCTCGTCAATGAGTATGGCACATCCTGTTCTGGCATTGTGCTCGAACGCGTCGGTAAAAAGAAGGTCGCTTGACCGAAGGGATACCTGTGCTATATCGTTCATGCTTATTTCGGAATTTTCATGAAACTGCCAGTCATTCACATTCCAGCTCCTGTCGATTGATTTTACCTTTACGCGCACATTCCGGAACCTGTGTTGCAACGTATAGGTTTTATGCTGCTGCAGCGGTAAGGGGTCAAGCCAGCAGATCCAGGCTTTTAAGTCCTGTTTGCCCTTGGGTTCCTGCCCTACCTTAACTATGGTATCCCCGCGGCTGATATCGATTGCGTCGCTGAGATGAAGCACTATATTTTCACCTGCACCGACCGACGGGATTTCCTGCTGGTTTTTTTCAAGTTTCTCAATAACCGTTTCAATTCCCGATGGAAGGATCTTTACCACATCGCCTGCTGCATAGCTCCCACTTAGTACCTGGCCGGCAAATCCTCGGTAATCATGATGTGCTTCCGTTTTTGGACGGATGATCCACTGCACCTGAAAACGAGACGGTTTTTCCGAAGGAGTCTCTATTTTAACGGTTTCAAGGATGTTTATAAGCGGCTTACCTTTATACCATGGTGTATTAACAGACGTTTCCACTACATTGTCACCCAGTAATGCACTAACGGGAATGTAAAAAACTTCGTCATAATGCAGCTCCTGCCGCATTTGTTCAAACTGCGCCCTTATTTCGCTGAAAACGCTTTCCGAAAATCCGGTCAGATCTATTTTATTGACAGCGACAACGGCTTTTCTAATACCCATAAGCGATCCAATACTTGCATGTCTCCGGGTTTGCGCTGTAATGCCTTTGCGGGCATCGACAAGAATGATGATGAGATCCGATGTGGATGCACCCGTAATCATGTTACGTGTATATTGTTCATGTCCAGGGGCGTCGGCTATGATGAATTTTCTGCTGGTTGTTGAAAAGTACTTATAAGCTACATCAATGGTGATTCCCTGTGCACGTTCTGCTCTTAAACCATCGGTAATAAGTGACAGGTCTATTGTTTCCTCATCCTGATCCTGGCGGTTTTTTAGAATGCCGAGCTGATCGGTATGAATGCTGTCAGAATCATAGAGCAGCCTTCCGATGAGCGTACTTTTTCCGTCATCAACATTTCCGGCGGTTATAAATTTTAAAGTATTCATGTCTATATTGTTATTGTTAAAAATAGCCCTGTTTTTTACGGTCTTCCATTGCAGCTTCCGATAGCTGGTCGTCCAGCCTTGTCTGCCCGCGTTCGCTGATCCTCGTTTGTACGATATCGGAGATGATTTCGGGAACTGTCGCAGATTCGGACGGAATGGCTGCCGTACATGTCATATCTCCAACAGTACGGTACCTTACTTTGGCAACCACTACTTCATCACCGGGAGCCGGCTTTATAAAGGGGGATGTTGCAATGTAGCGGCCGTTGTGTACTATACATTCCCGCTCATGTGAAAAATACAGCTTCGGAAGTTTTATATTGCGGCTGTGGATGTAATTCCACACATCAAGCTCGGTCCAGTTGCTGATAGGAAATACCCTTACATTGTATCCTTTCTCCACTTTGCCGTTAAATAAATCCCATAGTTCCGGACGCTGTAGTTTGGGATCCCATTGACCGAAATCGTCACGTACCGAGAAAATCCGTTCCTTTGCCCTGGCCTTTTCTTCATCTCTTCTTGCTCCCCCAATACAGGCATCAAAACCGTGTTCCCTTATAATATCCAACAGTGTATAGGTTTGAAGGGCATTCCGCGAAGGAAATCTTCCGGCTGTTTCTTTAAGGTTGTATCTGGAAATGCTGTCCTCTACCGAACCTATGATAAGCCGTTCACCTGTTTCGGAAGCAAGGGCATCCCGGAATTCAAGCGCTTCCGGAAAATTATGGCCCGTGTCGATATGGACGAGCGGAAAAGGAAGTTTGGCCGGCCTGAAGGCTTTTAAAGCCAGATGTACAAGCAGGATGGAATCTTTACCGCCCGAAAACAGCAGGGCCGGTTTTTCAAATTGTGCAGCCGTTTCCCTCAAAATATAGGTGGCCTCTTCTTCAAGCTGGTTTAAATAGCTTAAGGTATGTTGTTTCATTATCCTGGTATTTATTGTTATTGATTTATATGCAAACCGCATTCTTTTTTAGATTGGTCTTCCCACCACCATCTTCCGGCCCTGAAATCTTCTCCGTTTCGCAAAGCACGGGTACAGGGAGCGCATCCTATACTTATATACCCCTTGTCGTGAAGCCGGTTATAGGGAATGCTGTTCTTTTTGATATAGTCGACAACCTCCGCTGTTTTCCGGTGAAGCAACGGGTGGTATTTGATGATGCCGCGCTGTTCGTCCCATTCAAAAGAACTAAGGTTCTGACGATCCGGAGAATGTTCGGAACGAAGCCCTGTTATCCATACCTGTTGCCCTTTGAGCGCCCGATTGAGAGGTTCCACTTTTCGGATGTAACAGCAGTTTTTCCTGTTTTCAACAGATTTATAAAATGAATCTGGACCGTTTTTCGTAACGAATGCTTCAAGGCGCTCCGCTTCAGGGTAATAGGTATCGATGCTGATCCCGTATCTCGAAAGGGTAAGATTCCAGGTTTCATATGTTTCGGGGAAAAGCCTGCCGGTATCGAGCGTGAAAATCTTTACATCAAGGTCTTTGAGCAAATGGGTAATCATCTGGTCCTCGTAACTAAAACTGGAAGAAAATACAATGTTTTCAAAGTTTTGTGTAAGATAAGCGAACTGCTCCTCTGTGCTTGCGTTATGTATATCATGTGCCAGTATACGGTTATAGGCCGTTTTCAATACGTCACGTTCAACTAATTTATTCTTCATAAAATTAACAATGCTATAAGTTCTATCAAATAAGTAGAATATAGGTTAAAAAAAATTTATTTGTCTTTAAGGAAGGACTCCAATGTAGCCTCCATCATGCTCAACCGCATTTTATCACGTACTTCCGTAAACTGCTTTCTTAAATAACAGCTAGCTTCATCTTCACAATCATCGCATTTTTCATAATAATTGATCGAGACACAAGGCGCCAGTGCAATGGGGCCGTCAAAAATCCTGTAAAGATCGGCAAGCGATACTTCAGACGGAGCTTTCATGAGGTAATATCCTCCCCCTTTCCCCTGTTTGCTGTTGACGAGTTTTGCACGCTTAAGCTCCAGAAGGATCTGCTCCAGGAACTTTTTGGGGATGTGCTCCTTCTCAGCAATCGCCGCGGTCGTTATATGGCCTTTCTGATAAATCTCAGCCAGACAAACCATTGCTTTTAAGGCATATTTACATCGTTTTGATAGCATACGGGGTCTGTGTTCATTACACGAAAATTTAATCAAAAAAAAACTCCCTGAAACAGGGAGCTTTTATATATTGATCAGATCATTTAAAATCAGCCAATACTAAAATCCTCCCCCTGTAAAAGAGCAGCACATACACATTGACATATTCATAATGATATTTTTCATGTTTTTAATTTGCAACAAAGTAATTAAAAGAATTTCATATATACAACGTTTTTTTTCTTTTTATGTACAAAAGATGTTTTTAGGCGGCTAAATACCGTCATTGACTTTACTTGTTGTATTAATCCTATTATACGCCAGTTAAGGGATTGGCGTGGATTTACGGGTTTATCGGATATTTTAGGCGGTTGGTCGATAAAAATATAAAATAAGTGACAGGGCTGCTACATTTGCCCGAAAATAAAGAAATTCATTATGAAAACACTATGCACCGTACTTTTAGTATTAAGCACCGTACTTAACGCGCTGTCTCAACAACAGTTCCATTTCGAGACCAAATTCGACGACGCCGTCCCCGTTCTTAACGTGGGTACCTTCCATATGGGGTATACACCCGATGCAAATAAAACGGCATTTGATGAACGCAACAAGGAAAACGTAAGGAGCATTCACGAAATTGCAAAGAAAATTGCGGCTTTCAGGCCAACCATCATATTGGTTGAGATGGAACCTTACCGCAATCCACAGCTTGCTGCTTCATATAACGAATACCTTCAAAATCCGGATATGAGGTTTGAAAATCCGGGAGAAATAGAGTTACTGGCCTACGAGGTAGGTCGTCTGAGTGATACTAAACAAATTTATGGAATAGACTACCAACAGGAATATTTTTATATGATGCAGCAGGTTTTAAAAGACCCTCAGGATACGGTTACCTACAGCAAGTACCGGGAAATGATCCGTTTTAACCAGCAGCGAAACCATATTGACGAAAAAAGCATGAAGGTGGAAGAACTTTTATGGCTTATAAACCAACCCCGCTACCTGGATCATCTTATAAATCTTAATGCCGATTTGCTTACAACCGTTACGGCCTACGGCTATCCGTTGGGAACAGAGCAGGCATCGAAGTACTATAACCGAAACCTCATGATGTTCAGCAATATGAACAGCGTACCGATTACGAAGGACGACCGCATCTTTATCCTTATGGGGGCCACACACACTGCCTTTTTTAAAGATTTTTTAAGGCGTTCTCCGAAGTTCATAGAAGTAAATACGCTTGACTATCTTAAATAATCCGGTATTTTAAAAAGACAAACTTCCTTAAAGAGGAAGTTTGTCTTTTTTGTTTTGTACTATGAGCGAAAATTCTTCAGCTTTTGTGCTTTTTAAATGTTCTGGCCCTGTTGTATTCAAAGTTCATCCTTGCAATGCTTAAGACCGATATGCCCTGGGGACATTCTACCTCGCAGGCTTCGGTATTCGAACAATGTCCGAACAATTCGTTATCCATTTGTGCGACCATCTTTAAAACACGTTCACTGCGTTCTTCCTTACCTTGCGGAAGCAGTACCATATGGGTAATTTTGGCAGAAGTAAATAAGGTCGCACTTCCGTTCTTACATGTTGCAACGCAAGCACCGCAGCCTATACAGGCTGCTGCATCAAATGCCGCTTCTGCTGTTTCATGTGTTACCGCAATAGCTGTTGCGTCAGGAGCCTGTCCGGTATTTACCGATACGTACCCTCCCGAAGAAATAATCCGGTCAAAAGCAGACCTGTTTATCCTGAGGTCTTTTTTAACTGGAAAAGCAGCAGAGCGGAAAGGTTCTATTACAATCGTTTCCCCGTCTTTAAAAGAGCGCAGGTGCAGCTGGCAGGTCGTCGTATTTTTTAAAGGGCCGTGTGCCAGCCCATTGATCATCACACCACATTGCCCGCAGATTCCCTCCCTGCAGTCATGGTCGAATTCTACCGGCTCACCTCCTTCGGCAATGAGTTTTTCATTAAGCGTATCCAGCATTTCAAGAAATGACATGTGTGGGTTGAGCCCCTGAAGCCGGTAATCTACGAGGCGTCCTTCCGATTTCGGATCCGACTGCCTCCATATTTTGAGATGTAGTTCCATAAGCTTTATTTGTAACTGCGTACTGCAGGTTGTAATTCTTCAAAAACAAGCGGTTCCTTTATAAGTGCGGGTTCGTTTCCCTCACCCGTCCATTCCCAGGCGGAAATGAACTGGAACAGTTCATCGTTTCGCAAGGCTTCGCCATCGGGAGTCTGGTATTCTTCCCGGAAATGGGCCCCGCATGATTCATTGCGTGTAAGGGCATCGTAACACATCAATTCTCCGATTTCGAAATAATCAGCCACACGGCCGGCTTTCTCTAATTCGGTATTCATATCTTCTTCGTTACCCGTAACCCTGACGTTTTGATAAAAATCATCCTTAAGCCTCTTTATTTCCGAAATAGCGTACCGAAGACCGTTTTCATTGCGGGCAAGGCCGCAATAGTCGTAAAGAAGTTTACCCAATGTCCTGTGGTAATGGTCAACCGTTAGGTTGCCTTTAATGGAAAGCAGTTTTGAAAGTTGCTGCCTTACCCCGGTTTCCGCTTTTTCAAATTCAGGAGTATCGGTCGAAATGCTGCCTGTATGAATGTCTCCTGCCAAATAGTTTGCAATGGTATATGGGGCAATAAAATAACCGTCTACAGAAGCCTGCAGGAGAGAATTAGCTCCAAGCCTGTTGGCCCCGTGATCGGCAAAATTGGCTTCCCCAAGAGCAAAAAGTCCCGGAACGGTCGTCATGAGCTCATAATCTACCCACAATCCCCCCATGGAGAAATGAGCTGAAGGAGAAATCATCATGGGCTCTTTATAAGCATCATATCCCGTTATTTTATGATACATATCAAACAGGTTGCCGTACTTTTCTTCTATTTTAGCTTTCCCCTGCTCCTTAATGGCTTTTGAAAAGTCTAAATAAACCGCATTCTTTAACGGACCGATACCAAATCCGGCATCGATACGTTCTTTGGCAGCCCTTGAAGAAATATCCCTTGGAGCAAGGTTTCCGAATGCAGGGTATCTTCGTTCCAGATAATAGTCGCGCTCATTATCCGGTATATCGTTGGGGTTGCGTGTTTCATCATTTTTTAACGGTACCCATATCCTTCCGTCGTTGCGAAGAGACTCGGACATAAGGGTAAGTTTGGACTGATAATCGCCTGACTGCGGTAATGATGTAGGGTGTATCTGGATCCAGCTTGGCGATGCCATGAGTGCCCCTTTCTTGTGCGCCCTCCATATGGCAGAACCGTTGCAGCCCATGGCAAGCGTAGAAAGATAATAGATTTTCCCGTAGCCACCCGTAGCCAGCACGACTGCGTGTGCTGCATGTCGTTCTATTTCACCTGTGTCGAGGTTCCTTACAATAATACCGCGGGCTTTTCCGTCTATAACCACCAGGTCCAGCATTTCATGTCTGGCAAAAAGTTCCACGGCTTTTTTGCCCACCTGCCGCATAAGTGCCTGATAAGCCCCTAAAAGCAGTTGCTGACCTGTCTGTCCCCGCGCATAAAACGTGCGGCTAACCTGTACCCCTCCAAACGAACGGTTATTGAGGTAGCCTCCATATTCCCTTCCAAACGGAACCCCTTGTGCTACCGCCTGGTCTATAAGGTTCAGTGAACATTCCGCCATACGGTATACATTGGCTTCCCGTGCCCGGAAATCACCTCCTTTAAGGGTGTCGACAAACATCCGGTATACGCTGTCCCCGTCGTTTTTATAATTTTTTGCAGCATTTACTCCTCCCTGCGCAGCCACGGAATGTGCCCTGCGGGGACTGTCCTGAAAACAGAACGACTTTACGCGGTATCCCATTTCGCCAAGTGAAGCTGCAACAGAACTTCCCGCAAGTCCGGTTCCTACGACAATCACATCCAGCTTTTTACGGTTTGCCGGGTTGACCAGACGTGCCTTTTTTTTATAATTGGTCCACTTCTCGTTCAAAGGACCTTCGGGTATTTTAGCATTTAACTCCATACTCTTTTCCATTAATGTGAGGTAAAATAAACATAGACGGGCATGAGGGCGAATCCGGTACACAGGATAACCGCATATCCTGTTCCTAGCAGTTGCACCCACTTTACGAATTTGGGATGATAAAGTCCCAGCGTGCGGACCGCACTGTGTATTCCGTGGATAAGGTGATAGCACAGCGCAACCATAGAGATGACGTAAACCACTACGTACCACCATTCGCGAAATACAGCCGTTACAAGCACATAGAGATCCTTGTTCCCCTGCTCATCCAACGGCAGGTTGCCGAATTTGTATACATACCAGAAGTTCTGAAAATGGATGATGAGGAATATAAGGATAAGCGTCCCCAGTATTCCCATGTTTCGCGAATACCATTTGCTGGCCCTTCCTCTTTGGTCGGAGCGGTATTTTCCGGCTGATTTGCGGTTTTTAAGCGTAATAACGAGTCCGTCCGCGGCATGAAGAAGTATGCTTGCATAAAGTACATAGGAAACTATTTTTATAAAGATATTTCCTGACAGAAAATGCGAATAGGCATTAAACTGCAGATGCGCCTGTTCTTCGGGAAGGAACAGCTGGAGATTTCCCAGGAAATGGATGAGCAGGAAAAAGGCCAGGAAAAGACCCGTAACGCACAACAGCATTTTTCTTGATAATGTTGACAGCATAACAATATGTATTTAACCGTTAATAATAACCCAGAACCTTCATCCAAAGGCCTCCAATTCCCATGTAAATAATGAGCAGTACGATGCCTATTTCAAGTCCGCGGAGCCACCAGGCCTTTAATTCAACATACCCGCTTCCGAAGAAAACCGGTGCCGGACCGTGGCCGTAATGTGTAAGCACACCGTAAATAGATCCCAGGAATCCCAGCATCATGGCCAGCAGCATAGGCGGTATACCTAATGAAATACCAACGCCTAACAGAGCGGCATACATTGCCGCAACGTGTGCTGTTGCACTTGCAAAAATGTAATGGCTGAAAAAGTAGACAAGAATAATAACCGGAAAAGCTACCTGCCAGCTTAATCCGCCGATCTGTACGCGTATAAGGTCACTGAACCATCCTATGAATCCCAGTTCGTTTAGGGAACTCGCCATCATCACCAGAACGGCGAACCACACAATAGTATCCCATGCGCCTTTCTCGGATTTTACATCTTCCCAGGTAAGTACCGACGTTAAAAGCAGCAAGGTAAGGCCAATGAATGCTGTGGTGGTGGCATCGATGGAAAGCGAACCTCCGAAGATCCAAAGAGCCAGCAGTATAAAGAATGCCAGGAGCATAAGCCACTCATTTTTAGAGATTGGCCCCATTTCACTTAGTTTCTGTGCGGCCATTTTGGGAGCATCACCCGTTTTCTTAAGCTCTGGAGGATAAAGTTTGTAAAGTACAAGCGGTACGATGAAAAAAGCCGCCAATCCCGGGATAAAACCCGCCGCTGCCCATGACATCCAGGTAATGTCAACACCCATTCCTGCTGCAAATTTCTGACACATAGGATTACTTGCAGTTCCTGTAAGAAACATCGAGGATGCTATGAGGTTCATATAATAGCTGTTCAGTGTAAGATACGACCCCAGCTTCCTATGGGTTTCGGGGCGGTCGGGAACCGAGTCAAAACTTATGGCCATCGATTTCATGATGGGGTAAATAATTCCTCCTCCTCGTGCCGTATTGCTCGGAATGGCCGGAGCAAGGCATACGTCGGCAAGGCCAAGCCCGTAAGCCAGTCCAAGGGAACTTTTTCCGAA
Organism: Flavobacterium sp.; assembly: GCA_040396655.1. Lineage (GTDB taxonomy): Bacteria > Bacteroidota > Bacteroidia > Flavobacteriales > Flavobacteriaceae > Flavobacterium. The sequence continues at coordinate 59,687 of JBEBOB010000004.1, forward strand.
AATGCGTATGAACAGAAAGGCAATCCTGTTACCGAGTCCGGTTTTAATAAACCCTCTTGCTATAAAAAAAGAAATACCAATGAGCCATATGACCTTGTCTCCAAAGCCTCCTAAAGCCTTTGTAATGGATTTACCGGCATCTCCGGGTGCAAGTACCTGAGTAAGGGCTGTAAAACCAATGGCCATCATACACATGGTTCCCATAGGAGCCGCTTTCAGGATGATGCCTAAAATGGTTGCCGCAAATATAGCAAAGAGGTGCCAGGCATTGGGCTGTACGCCTTCAGGTATTGGAATAAACCATAGAATAAGTGCCACTGCAAAGGTTATGGCGACATTACGGATGTTGATTTCTTTCATATTACAGGGAATTAGGATTAGAATCTGCTCTGTACCTGAACAATGAACAGGTTATTATTGAATTGGGTGGTATTTTCGTTCTGTTTCTTATAGCGGTCGAACTGCATTCCGACCTGTATGCGCGCACCGTAATTTTTAAGGAATTCCAGACCGAACATGGGGGTAAAGGTGCGTCTAGGATTGGAATTGAGCCTGAAGTTGGTATCGATGTATTCGTAACGGCACGACAGTTCAAAGGCGCTGAGATTCCTGTGGTTGATTTCATACCTCAGATTCGGAAGGAAATAGATACCACGGATAAGGTAGGCATCAGGGTTTGAAGGTCTTGAAGCTTCTTCCTGTGCGAAATAGAGTACGTGATTGGTTGCCTGTTTTGCTTCGAGCTGCATATCCAGGCTCCAGTCCGTTCCCAGATCGACCATTCCGCTTAAATCGACGCCAACCGCATAGACCTGTTTTTTGTCAACCTCCCCTATTCCACCGTTGAGCCCGAGGTTGAACTGGTGTTCTGGTGAAAGGCCAAGTACAACCCGACTCGAAAACTGCTTGCCGTTGTCGTTGTCGTTGACCTGGTTTTTACCGTTTCCGTTTACTACTGAAACCGCATATTGCAGGGGCATGTTTCCCAGGTTCACCGTACCGCCGGCCGACATCCCTATCTGGAAGCTTGTCCATCCCAACTTCCCGAATTCAAGATACTGATTGGACCAGTCGAGCGATTTTATGATGTCGATGGGATAAGTTTCCTCTATACCGAACCACGGTCTGAACTGCCCGGCCGTAATCGCAAGCTTGGGACCAAAAGTATATTTGAGGTAGGCATTTTCCAGCACACGCGTTTTGGGATCATTTTTAAAATCTGCCAGATTGGCCAGTACTACTACTTCGGTGCGCTTGCTTATTTGCGCACGCATTTGAATCCGCATATACTTTACCATGAAATTGTGATCGGTTCCTGTACCGTCACTATGGTGCAGACCGTTAACGTCTACATCGCTTGTCGTATTCCAGAGGTAACGGGCCTGAAAAAGTCCCTTAAACTGCAATTGAGGGTATACGGGCTCCGGAGCAGCGTTTAATGAATCCTTGGATTGTGCCTGCGCTACGGCAAACGGAAACAGGCATACAAGTAACAGGAAGTAGTTTTTAGGAAACATGTTAAAAAAGTTAAATTCTTATTAAAAATATACTTTTTTTTTATAAAAAACAACATGTATATTCATTTATACTTAAAGTATTAACGTTGTAGGTATAAGCATAACAGAAAAATAACGGTTTTTCTATATATAACTGCTTATTTTATCCTATTTTATAAGGATACCAAGCTCAAATAAAAAACCATCCGCAGTTTTGCGGATGGTTTCCTGTTCCTAAATGTTTTTAATGATTGTCTTTAATTGGAAACCGTAATGCGGTATCCGCTGTTTTTTCTAACGCTGCCGTTAAAGAAAATCATATTGTTGTAGGTATCGGCGGGAATGTGTGAAGGCAGCTTGAAAGTTGCGCTGTACCTGTTTCTTGAAATAACTTCCAAAGGATAGTGTACGGCCGAGGAACTGTTGTTTTTAGCAATTACGACGGAGGTAACGGGCATGTCGAGATTTACGCCCCTTACCGTAAAGGTACTGCCTGCCGGCATCGTCTTATAAGCATCAAATGTTGAAACCTGCAGGTATTCCGGATCATCGGTAATAGTTACATTGAAATGCATGTTTTCATCCTTGTCCTTTAACAGATATTCACCGTTTTTTATGCGGAAATCATATTTACCGGCCGGCATGTTTGTCGGTATATAGAAATAAATACCGTAGCTGGCAAACGGCTGCGTATAGGTTCCGGGACCAAAATACGCAATTTCACAATCGTATTCCCTGTTGTGATCCTCTGCGGATACAAAATAGGCACGTGTATGCTCCATACTGAACCACAAATCGTCGAATTCGTCATGTGAAACCAGTATTTTTTGTGTTGACCCTATATTGTAAGTAGTACCTTCCATGGCGAAACGGAACGATTTAGGTTCAGGTTGACGGAAATCGATTTTCAGGATATACTCTTTTACGGTACCTGCTTCGGAAGTTACCCGGTATTTCACCCCGTCTTCGAAAGGCACCTCCTGTCCTGAAACAGGATTGACCGAAGCTTTATCAGCAACATCAATCAATGGTTTTATGGTTTGGGGAATTTTGTGATAACTGACCCATAAGAGTTTAATTGTATCGTTTACGATTGCTGCCTTTACAGGCTGCTGGTCTTCATAAGCCTGAACTGTAAAGCTTTTGATAAAGGCATCGCCCGACTGATAAATGGTATCGCCCGGTACGTCGTTGTATATTGTTGTATATTCCGATTCACACGAGACTGTAAACAGCAGAAACAGTGTTAAACAGGGAATGAAGCAGATTGAGCAGTATTTTTTTAACATGGGTTTAGTATTTTAAACAGTGTTAAACTTTTTCTATGGTGGAATAATTAAATTTATATTTGCCTATTTAAATACAGGCATGATATTTTTTTAATAAGACTATTAGGCCGCGGATTTTAACAATTCTTGCCCGAACCCCACATTCGGGCATTTTTTTTAATACTAAAGTATTTTAGTATAAGAATAATTGATGGTACCGTAAACGGAAGCTCCGTGTGTTGGAACAATACTGTTGATCTGTAACAGGTAGGCTTCTGTTGCATTAGCCGGGTTTGAGTTACCTGTAGGATAAGTAGCCGTTGCATCTTTCCATATTACCACTTTTCTTGTAATGGTGATGGCATGCGTTGTGGCATTGTAAGTATAGTATCCTACGTTTCCGAAATTAGATCCGTATGCGCTTCCAATTGCCCCTACCACATTCTGCGGTATGAACGATCCGCATGAAGGATCAACCCCTATATTGGCACTGCTGGCATTTTTGGATGTAACGGCACTGTCGTCCCATCCTCCTGCGCAAGTGAAGGTAGAACTCACTGTACCCATGAACCATCCTGCGGTTTTAACGCGGACACCGCTTCCGTAGATTCCTTCAAAATCTACCTGAATGCTTCCGATTGTTTTGGTTGTCGGGGTCCAGGCACAGTAATCTCCTGTACTTGTTCCGGTACGGTTTACTACTGCTGAACCGGTAACTGCCGTGCAGTCTGCTGCAAGGGCTGATTTTGCCTGTGCAGACGGGCTGCTGTATTCATCGTTTACATTATCCTGTTCACATGAAACGAAGAACAGGGCTGCCATAAAAGTCATTGATAAAACTATTTTTTTCATAATAAAAATGTTATTTTAATTTATAATTTTTGAAGGCAGCCTAATAGTCTGTATAGTTTTTAAAGTTGTATTTTAACGGGATACTGCATGCGCGCCGTAAGACTGTACGACTCCACCTGCAGCCAGTAATCCCTGGAGGTATCCAGGTTCTTATATTCTTCCGAAAGCTGGTTGTTGGCTGCGAACCATACCGCGCTGCTGTTCGAATTCTCTTCGTTCATGGTAAACCCCCATATTTTATTTCCTTCTGCATCGGTAAGAAACAGTTTCGTCACAGCAGATGAAGGTATAATGTTTACCCCTTCAATGGTAACGATACCGCCAAGGTATGCTGTTTCGGTAGATGTAGCAGTCGAGATTTCCTTAAGATCCAATGCAGCCTGCTGTATTACGACCTGTACCTCGTACTCTGCGGTAGTCCCGTCTGGAGCAGTTACTATGTATGTAAACGGTTTATCGGAAAACACCGGAACCAATTCGTCTGCAGAAGGTGAAACCCTGGTTCCCTTCGGGAGTTCTATGGCTACCTCCATAAACTGTAACTGGTAATAGGCAGGAAGATATACCGTAATAATACGTGCATCGTGATCGATTGCGCTGTAAATGGCGTGTTTTTCACCGGGATTTGTCACTTTATAGGAAAGGATTTTATGCTGATCCTGATCTGTAATAACTTCTATGTGGTCTTCTCCTTTGCGGTCTTCGTAAGTGAAGAACTCATCTGTGCAGCTCTCCAATAAGGCGGAACCTGTCAACAGTCCCAGAAGCAAGAGTTTTCGTTTCATATATTATATTTATTTAGACTTGATAAAAATAGTAAATATTAACATACGCTCCTAATTTTTTTAACATTTTTATTATCCTTGTTTTTAAGGCCGGATTTCCCGAAAAATGACAGACATACGTATTACTTAATTTCGAACCTTGTACTTCCCTTTGGTACTACGACATATTCAAATGTGAAATACATTTTTTCTGCATCTTTTGTATAGTTCTCACGATCGAAAATATTTTTATAAACAGAAATCATCTTTATTTTGGCATAATCCCCTTTTGCGGTTTTTACAATTAAGGTACGTGCCGGTACGGTACTGCCGTTTTTAAGCTTTAAGGCATCACCCAGGGCGTAAGCAATATGTTGGTTGTTTGAAGAACCATCCCGTACGATTGTTCCGCTGAAGTCATACAGATACCATCCTTTTCCCTGCCCGAAATCACCGTTTTCATCAGTTCCGTAAATTTCACTTCCGGTTTTAAAAAGGCCGTCATCGGGTATATCTGTTACTTCATCAAAAGGTTTTTCCACTATATACATTCCTCCCACATTTGAGGTGCCGTAACCAAAGTTTTTGCTGTCGGTTCCGTTATTTCCCGACATAAAGCTGCTGTACAGGCCGCTGAATGCTACGTCCCACTTACTTGTTTTACGCAAAGAAGAGGGTGCCTCTTTATTTTCTATAAGATTGTAGTATAAAGTGGCCTTATCTTCGAACTGGTTCCCATTTTCGAGATCATATCCGAAATTCTCCACGCGTACAAGCTTATAATAATTTGTGGTTGCAGGTGGCGTATCGTCGTCATTTGGCGGTGTATCGTCATCCACCCCTACAGGAGGGTTGTGCCCTGAGGTACCGGTTTCATTATCTCCAGAACATCCCATCCATATAAAAGTGGACAAAATCATAAGGGCCAATACCCGTATTCCGTAACTGTTGTTAAAAAATCTTTTTTTCATAATTATCTCGTTTTTAAATTTTTAGATCCATCTTCCTGAATATAATATCGGAAAGTATAATAAGGGGCCGGCCAGTTCAGGTCGGTAACCGCCGGGGGATTTCCCTTATACGCGTTTACAAGCTGTAGTTTCGCATATTTCCCGTTCTGCAGCCGGATGACATAGGTACGGTTGGGGATTGCCTGCATAATATGTGTAGTAAGGCTGTAATAGAACCAGCCCGGAGAATCTCCCGATCCCGCCCATCCTATTTTGTTTACTTCACTTTTGCTGAACATCTCATCCGAAACCGCTTCATTAACAAAATCATAAGACTGTTCTACCATTACAACTGCTGTGTTGTCTGCAGCCCCACCGTATCCCGGGTTAAGATTTTTAGAAGCATTGTTCACATAGATTTCACTGTTGTAGGGACCCGTGAATGCCAGATCCCAGTCGGCCGATTTAAGCCATTGCAGCGAATCGTCCTTTGTTTTAATCCATATTTGTTTTTTGTCGCGAAAGCGGAACAAAAAAGTATTGAAAGGCCTGGGTTCTTTTCCGTCGGTGTCCCCCATAGAAGCACCTGTATCGCCTGCCAGGTCATAAATCACGGTCGATTTACCATCTTCCAGGCCGCTCCGCCCTTCTTCTTCTTCTTTTGTGCATGCTGTTCCCAGCATTAAAATGGCAGAAAGCGTTATTGCCAAAAATTTTCTGTTTTTTTCCATATATTCAGGTGTGTTATGATTCTTCCTTAAATAAACGATAGGATGCTCCGAACAAGACAATCCTTCCCGGCTGGCCCGGCATTAGCGGATCGGTATAGTTGAACAGGTTGTCTACTGAAATGCGCAGACTCAATTTTTCCCCTGGCAATTTCTTTTCAAGGCTGGTATTCAAAAGAAAGTGCCCGCTGACAAATGTATCGTACCGGTCTATGAAATGGTTTCCGTTACGGTCACCGAAGGGGTATTTTCCCCTGTAAGAGGCGCGTACGGTAGCATTGAGGCCCCACGGGCGGTATCCATAGAAAATATGGAAGTTGGCCATATGGCGTGACCTGTTTTCAATTCCCCAGTAATCTTTATTGCTCACTGGGTATGATTTTCCTGTTGCCGGATCATGGATGTTCTGGTTGTACGGCCACTTTCCGGCCCTGATGCTGTCCCTTACACTCAGGTCTTTCGATTCCAGGTACTGGTAGCCCATTCCAATATTCAGGTTTTCCAACGGGCTGTATTTAATTGAAAGGTCTATCCCTTTATTAACTACCTTCGGCAGGTTCTGGTATGTATAGATAATCTGGTTATTCATTCCCGTAGCCACCTGTATACTGTTGATCTGGTTGCGGATGCGGTGCAGAAAGAAGCTGTTTTCAATCTTTATTTTTTCCGATGGTTTCCATTCAAAACCGGCATGATAGGATGTACTTTTTTCAGCCTGAAGCTTTCCGGCGGTTTGATTGAGTACATAGGTCCGTACCTCGCTGATCTGCCCTCTGCTGTCCATTTCTTCCAGTGTCTGCCTTAGTACAGCATTTCCTATAAGCAGGTAGTTTGCCGTGGCATTGTAAAATACCTGATAATTTTTCTTGAAATCGGGTGCTTTGAACCCGGTACCCGCCCCGGTTTTAAAAGTAAGGCTGGATGTCAGCGCATATTGCAGTCCAATACTTGGGTTAAGCCTTCCCCTGTATTGGTTATTTCCGTCGTAGCGAAGGCCTCCGGTAAGTTTCAGGGAATTCAGGGGTGCCCATTCTCCCTGTGCATAAGAAAAATAGTTGAAGAGCTTATCGACCTGTACAAGCAGCTGATTCTTCATATCTTCCATACTTCCGCCAATACCCCCGACGAAATGGTATTCACTGCCCGATTTTAATGAAAACTGCTGATCTATACGGTGCTGGTCCTGCGTGAACACCTCCTGAACCAGCATGGTGTCGTTGTTTTGAAGTTTAATGCTCATATCGGCACTGTAGTAGGTATAGTAATACCTCGTAAGCATTTTAAAACGGCTGCTTACCCTTTTTTCCAGTGAAAAGGCCATATTCAGATCCTGTTCATCCTGTTGGTCATCGGAAACGGTTCCGATGCCGAAATCCTTCTGCATAAGCGATTTCCTCAAGCCGTAGCGGATGTTTGCAGCCAGTACGGAATTTTCCCCTAAACTGTACTTGCTTCTGGCCTGGAAGGCATAATTGTCATAGGGCGGAGAAGTTACACCCTTTATGTATTTTGTATTGGTATTAAAACCGTCGGTCCTGTAATAGTTGGTTCCTATGTAAACGGAGCCCTTTTCGTTTAACCGAGCTTGCCCCTCTGCCGTGATGTCCAGTATATTAAAAGTTCCGTAAGCGACAGCGGCAGATACTTGGGGATCTACGGCTCCTGCTTTCGTTATAATGTTGATGGTGCCTCCCAGGGCCTCGCTTCCGTAAAGACTTGATGAAGCTCCCTTTATGATTTCAATTCGTTCAATACCCGAAACGCTGATACGTGATAAATCTAGGTCCCCACTGCTTCTTCCAACAAGGGGCTGCCCATCGATAAGTACCATGATGTACTCGCTTCCGAACCCTTGCATCTGAACACCTGTTGATCGTGTTCCACCCCCGATGTTGTTAACAATGGCCATACCTGTCTGTTCTTTCAAAACTTCATCAAGCCGCCTGCTGCCCATGAGCTCGATGGTTCTTTTATCAATGGTAACAACGGGCATTGCACTGTGGGAAGCTTTTATAAAATCACCCTGATTGTGCTGTTCTTTACCGGCGGCAATGGAAAGCACATCCAGTATTTCCGAATCATCTTCGAAAATAAAATCTACTACCATAGAGGCTTGCGGCAGTATAACCTCCTGCTTTTTATGATTTCCGTTTGATTCGGCTTTAATAGTGTAAATACCGGAGTTAAGGTTTGAAAAGCGATAATAACCTAGCGAATCTGTTTCCATACTCAGATTAGCAGGTTCCAGGGTTATGCGGGCACCCGGAACGGCCTCTCCATTGTACCGTACGACCCCTCTGATATTATGCAGAGTCTGACCAAGTCCGTTTATCGAGGACAGAATGAAAAGCGCAAGCAATACCTTAGACGGTTTTGTTTTAAACATCGGTGTTCTTTTGCAGCAAAAATACAATTTATTTTTATTTAGAATAATTAAAAATAAAAGTAATTTGAGAACAGTTATACCACATAAAGATCACCGGGTCATAATTTTGACTTTAAAAAAAATATCTTTCCTGTTTGGTCATCTCAAAAACAATAGTACATTTGTACCCTATAATCACGAATAGTATGTTTATTCAGCAATTACATCATCATCATTTTCATACTTGCCCTCAAGCGAGCTGATCATGATATGCCGTAACTTCACAATATCTAATCCCGTTTGAGTAAATCAGACGGGATTTTTCTTTTCATAAATTTTGTACCGCTCCAGGTTTACTCAGACGCCTTAATACTACCAATATGAGTAAACTGAGAATAGCCTTGCAGAAAAACGGCAGGCTGAGTCAAAAATCAATCGAATTGTTGCAGGAATGCGGTATCCGCTTCCCGAACGGTAGCGGTAAGCTTTTAACAGAATCGTCGAACTTTCCGCTTGAAATCCTTTTTTTACGGGATGATGATATTCCGCAATATGTGGAACAACAGGTAGCCGATATCGGTATCATCGGGGAAAATGTGCTTATGGAAAATCCAAAAGACATCCTTACCGTTAAAAAGCTCGGATTTTCTGCGTGCCGTTTAAGCCTTGCCGTTCCAAAGGAAACGGAATACTGCGGGCCTGATTTTTTCAGAAACAAACGCATCGCGACCTCTTACCCACGCATCCTGAAGGATTATTTTGAAAAAAGGGGTATCGAAGCTACCATAGAGCTTATTTCGGGCAGTGTTGAAATTGCTCCGGGAATTGGTCTGGCAGATGCTGTATTTGATATCGTAAGCAGCGGAAGTACCCTTCTATCAAACGGGCTCAGAGAAGTTGAAAAAGTTGCGGACAGCGAAGCGGTACTCATCGCTTCTTGCAGCTTAGATACAGAAAGAAAAACACTTCTCGACAAACTATTACTGCGCATACAAGCAGTACAGAAAGCGGCAGCTCATAAATACATTCTGCTTAATGCACCGAACAACCGGCTTAAAAGCATTCAGCAGCTTCTGCCCGGAATGAAAAGTCCTACAGTGCTTCCACTGGCCGAAAACGGCTGGAGCAGCCTACACTCCGTAATTCCTGAAGATGATTTCTGGAATGTAATCGATGCTCTGCAAAATGCCGGTGCAGAAGGCATACTTGTGGTACCGATTGAAAAAATGATCCTGTAACAAATAGCTGAAGAATATGAAACGATGGTACAATCCGCCGCACCCTTTATGGGAATCTCTTGTTAAGCGGCCCGTCATGGATACCCAAAATCTTGACGAAAGCGTAATGCAAATCCTAGAAGATGTAAAAACTGAAGGTGACCGTGCTTTGCAGCATTACACCTTAAAATATGGACATGTGCACCTGAGGAACTTTCGCGTTAGTTCCGAAGAGATTCAGCGTGCTGGCACAATGGTTTCCGGCGAGCTTAAATTGGCAATTAAGACAGCGGCGTCGAACATAAAAAAGTTCCATTCTGCACAGTTGTATACAGATCCCATAATTGAAACTATGAAAGGTGTGAGCTGCTGGAGAAAGACAGTAGCGATTGAGCAGGTGGGCCTTTATATCCCCGGAGGTTCGGCTCCTTTATTTTCCACCATCCTTATGCTGGGGATTCCGGCGTTGATTGCAGGATGCAGAAGAATAGTTCTATGTACTCCGTGTTCTGCAGACGGAACAGTTCACCCTGCGGTATTGTATACGGCATCCTATCTTGGTATTGATGAAATTTACAAAATAGGCGGAGCACAGGCAATTGCGGCGATGGCCTACGGAACAGAATCCATTCCCAAGGTAGATAAGGTATTCGGCCCCGGTAATCAGTACGTAACGAAGGCAAAGGAACTTGTTCAGAAAACCGGGGTCCCGATCGATCTTCCTGCAGGACCAAGCGAGGTACTTATTATTGCGGACAGGTTTGCAGATGCTGATTTTATTGCAGCCGACCTGCTTTCGCAGGCTGAACACGGAGCCGACAGCCAGGTCGTATTGTTAAGCGATACAGAAGAAATTCTTGACAGGGTTGAAGAATCATTAAAGGAACAGCTGCGCAGATTGCCAAGGGCGGAGCTGGCGGTAAAAGCGCTGGAGAACAGTTTTTCCGTGTTTTTCAATTCCATTGAAGACTGTATCGCTTTCAGCAACATATATGCACCGGAGCACCTTATTATGGCAGTTGATGATGCACCGGAGTATTGTCCACAGGTACTTCATGCCGGATCTGTTTTCCTGGGAAGGTACTCGTGTGAAAGTGCCGGTGATTATGCCAGCGGAACCAACCATACGCTGCCTACCAACGGTTATGCCAGAAGCTACAGCGGGGTGTCAACCGAAAGCTTTGTAAAAAAGATCACTTTTCAGGAAATCTCAAAAACAGGTTTGTTAAATATTGGCAATACCATCGAGTTGATGGCGGAAGCCGAAGAATTAGAGGCACATAAAAATGCAGTATCCATACGCCTTAAAAAAATTAAGAATGAAGCATAATTTCCAATACCCCGTAAGGAAGAATATCAGTGATCTGTTTCCTTACTCCTGTGCACGCAGCGAACATTCATCAGACAAAGGTATTTTCCTTGATGCGAATGAAAATCCTTATGGAACCTGTAACCGTTACCCGGATCCTTTACAAACCGATCTGAAACAGAAAATTTCGGAAATGAAGCATTGTACTACGGATCAGATCTTTATTGGAAACGGCAGTGACGAAATCATTGATCTGGCATTTCGTATATTTTGCGAACCTTACCGTGATAAAGCACTTGCCTTCACTCCTACCTACGGTATGTATGAAGTTGCATCCTCTATAAATGCCGTTCCGTTTATAAAGATTCCTTTAAACAGGAAGTTCCAGATCGATATGGAAAAGCTTACTCCTTTATTGCGGGATGAACAGCTTAAACTTATTTTCATCTGTTCGCCCAATAATCCAACGGGAAACCTGTTAAATGAAAAGGATATTGAATTCATCCTTACCAATTTCAAAGGAATGGTTGTACTTGATGAGGCTTATATCGATTTTTCGGGACAGGAGTCTTTTCTCAAAAAGCTGGATATCTATCCAAATCTCATAGTTCTTCATACGTTAAGTAAGGCATGGGGAGCAGCCGGCATCCGGTTGGGGATCGCCTATATGCATGAAGTGGTACAGCAATGGTTCAGCAAGGTAAAGCCACCGTACAACATCAGTACCGCAAATCAGGAAAAAGCGCTGGAAATACTGAACGGGACATCGGAATTTACGAAAAACCTTAAGCATATACTGGAAGAACGAGCACGTATGATTAGGGAAATGAAACAGTTGAAGCTTATTTGCAACATTTATCCTACGCATTCAAACTTTGTGCTTGTCGAAGTGAAAGATGCTGACAGGCTGTATGAAAAGCTTATCCGTGAAGGCATCATAGTGCGCAACAGGAACAGCATAATCAAAAACTGTCTCCGCATTACCATAGGAACAGCACAGGAAAACCAAAAACTCATCAACGTATTAAAACAACAAACACATGGCTAAAAAAGTATTGTTTATCGATCGTGACGGCACCATTATCAGGGAACCGGAGGATTTACAGATAGATTGTTTTGAAAAGCTGGAGTTTATGCCAGCTGTCATAAACAGCCTGGCAAAAATAGCAGCAGAACTTGAATTCGAGCTCGTAATGGTCAGCAACCAGGACGGACTGGGCAGCCCGTCATTTCCGGAAGAAGCATTCTACCCGGTTCAAAATTTCATATTGAATACATTGAAAGGAGAAGGAATCGTATTTACAGACATATTTATAGATTCTTCTTTTGAACATGAACAAAAAGCTACACGCAAGCCCGGTACGGCTATGTTGCATAAATATATTTTCGGAGATTACGATTTGGAGAATTCCTTCGTTATTGGCGATCGTGAAACCGATGTGGAACTTGCGCGAAATTTGGGAACAAAATCACTCTTTATAGGAACAAGGACTCTAGATGGACCTTGTCTTACAACGACCGACTGGAACAGTATTTACCGTTACCTCAAAGCGGTTTCCAGGACAGCGGTAATAAGGCGTAAGACGCTCGAAACCGACGTATTTGTGAAAATTAACCTGGACGGAAACGGAAAGTGCGAGATCTCAACAGGACTGTCCTTTCTTGACCATATGCTGGAACAGGTTTCCAAACATGCAAACCTTGATCTTGAAGTAAAGGTTAAAGGCGATCTCTGTATAGATGAACATCACACGGTAGAGGATACCGCACTTACACTTGGTGCGGCGGTTGCCAAGGCTTTGGGTTCAAAAAAAGCCATTGAACGTTATGGTTTTTTGCTTCCTATGGACGATTGCCTGGCACAGGCAGCCATCGATTTCAGCGGCCGCCCCTTTTTGTTATGGGATGCTGTTTTCAACAGGGAGAAGGTCGGCGACGTGCCAACGGAACTGTTTTCCCATTTTTTCAGATCATTCTGCGATGAGGCCCGGTGTAATCTCCACCTGCGCGCCGAAGGAGAAAACGAACATCACAAAATAGAAGCGCTCTTCAAAGCCTTTGCACGGGCATTGAAAGATGCCGTAAAAAAAACAGACCATTATCAGATACCAAGTACAAAAGGAACATTATGATCGCGATATTAAAATACAATGCAGGCAATACCCGGTCTGTTGAGAATGCGGTAAAGCAGTTAGGATACGAAGTCCTGGTAACAGACTGTAAAGAAATACTGACAAAGGCCGCAAAGGTCATCATTCCGGGTGTTGGTGAAGCCTCTTCTGCCATGAAATACCTGCAGCAAAACGGACTTGATACTGTGGTAAAATCATTAACGCAACCCGTCCTGGGAATTTGCCTTGGCATGCAACTGCTGTGCGAACATACGGAGGAAGGCAATACAACGGGCCTCGGTATCTTCCCGCTCCGGGTGAAAAAGTTTCCCCATGGCAACATCGTTCCGCATATGGGATGGAACAACTTTGCGGAACATTCGGTTAAAGGCCCCCTCTTTCAAAACGTAGCATTTTATAACGATTGTTATTTTGTACATGGTTATTACGCCGAAACAGGACCGGAAACAACCGCCGTTACCTATTATGCAGTGCCCTTCAGTGCTGCTTTACAAAAAGATAATTTTTACGGAACCCAGTTTCATCCCGAAAAATCAGCAGCAACGGGCATGCAGATACTGGAAAACTTTTTACGGTTATGAAGATAATAGCAGCTATTGACCTCCTTAACGGAAAATGTGTGCGCCTGACACAGGGCGATTACACTACAAGCACGATTTACAGCGAAAACCCGCTTGAAACAGCCAGGATGTTCGAAGATTATGGGATCACCCATTTACACCTCGTAGACCTCGACGGTGCAAAAGCCGGAAAAGTTGTGAACATTAAAATACTGGAATCGATTACTTCTCATACAAGCCTTCAAGTCGATTTTGGAGGCGGTATCAGGTCAACCGGAGATGTAGAAAAAATCTTCAGTTCCGGTGCATGTCAGGTTACCGTTGGAAGCATCGCGGTCGAAAAACCTCAATTTTTAACGGAGTGGATGGATTTTTTCGGAAAGGAGAAGATCATCCTAGGGGCCGACTGCCGAGAACGGAAAATTGCTACGAACGGCTGGCTCAACGAAAGCAGCATTGATGTACTGCATTTTATCCGGTCGTTCGAACTGCAGGGACTTGGTTACTGTATGCTTACCGACATTGCAAAAGACGGCATGCTGGGAGGCCCTTCTTTTGAGCTTTATGATGAAATACTAAAAAACACCGGTGTTTCACTCATTGCAAGCGGAGGTATTGCATGTATAAACGACCTTCACAAGCTTAAAGATCTGGGATGTGCGGGCGCCATCGTAGGAAGGGCTCTTTATGAAGGAACAATTAACCTTAAAGATTTAAAGGAATTATGTTAAAGAAAAGAATCATTCCGTGCCTTGATATTAAGAACGGCAGAACAGTAAAGGGAATTCATTTTGAAGAAGTCAGGGATGCCGGAGATCCGGTTGAACTGGCGCAAAGATATGTAGAGAACGGAGCGGACGAACTTGTTTTCCTTGACATTACCGCCACAGATGAAAAGCGCCGTACACTCACGGACCTTGTGAGCCGTATTTCGGAAAAAATCAATATTCCGTTTACTGTGGGAGGTGGCATCAGCTCTGTTGAGGATGCGAAGGCCCTACTACGGGCGGGAGCTGATAAAGTAAGTATCAATTCTTCTGCCATTTTAGTGCCGGAACTTATAAGCCTCCTTGCATCCGAACTTGGCAGTCAGTGTGTGGTTGTAGCCATGGATGTAAAACCCGTTGATGGAGAATGGAAGGTATTCAGCAACGGGGGACGGCATGCAACAGGTCTTGATGCACTTTGCTGGGCCGAAAAAGCCGCCGAATCCGGAGCGGGAGAAATCCTGCTTACCTCTATACAACACGACGGTACTGCAGGTGGTTTCGCCCTGGATATTACGAAATCGATTTCGGAGCATTTAGCCATTCCCGTGATCGCATCAGGGGGTGCAGGTTCAATGGATCATTTTGCAGATGTGTTTACACATACCTCTGCTACCGGAGCTTTGGCTGCAAGCGTATTTCATTACGGGGATATCCAAATACCCGATCTAAAGAAATTTTTAACAAAAAAAAATATACCGGTACGAACATGGATTTAAATTTTAAGAAAGGCAACGGGCTCCTGCCCGTCATAATTCA
This sequence comes from Flavobacterium sp., assembly GCA_040396655.1. Lineage (GTDB taxonomy): Bacteria > Bacteroidota > Bacteroidia > Flavobacteriales > Flavobacteriaceae > Flavobacterium. The sequence continues at coordinate 74,854 of JBEBOB010000004.1, forward strand.
GGATGATGCAAGCCTTCAGGTACTGATGTTGGGTTATATGAACCATGAGGCATACAGTAAAACACTCAAAGAAGGTAAGGTATGCTTCTACAGCCGTACAAAAAAGCGGTTGTGGACAAAAGGGGAAAGTTCCGGAAATTTCCTTTTTGTCAGGGAAATATGCAAAGACTGCGATGCAGACGCGCTGCTTATTAAGGTTTCGCCGGCAGGCAGCACTTGCCATACAGGGAATGATTCATGCTTTGGTACGAATACGGGCAAAGGTTTTCTCTACAGGCTGGAACAACTCATCCATTCCCGTATTAAAGAGGGCAGTATGCATTCGTACACGAATAAGCTGTATAAGGCGGGGATAAATAAAATTGCACAGAAGGTTGGAGAAGAAGCGGTTGAACTCGTAATAGAATCGAAGGACAACAACGAAATCCTCTTCAGAAACGAGGCCGCCGACCTTCTTTTTCATTTTCTTATCCTGCTTAAGGCTAAGGACCTTACGCTCGAAAAAATAGAAGAAACCTTAATGAAAAGAAGTAATTGAACATTCCTGCAGCTACTTTTAAGTAGGTGCAGGAATTTTTTCTAAATTAAGTTGTGTGCAATTTAATTTTACACTACATTTGTATCAATCAATTTATAATGCCGTACATGTCAAACTTATTAAAACTTCAGAATCAGGTCTGTTTTCCTGTTTATTCGCTTGCAAAGGAAATTGTAAGCAGGTACCGCCCTTTTCTGGAGGAACTGGACGTTACGTATCCGCAATACCTCGTTTTATTGGTGCTTTGGGAGCACAGGCAGCAAACGGTTTCACAGATAGGTGAAAAGCTGCATCTTGACAGCGGTACCCTTACCCCGCTTCTTAAACGTATGGAGCAGAAAAAACTTGTAGCGAGAGTGAGGGATATCGATGACGAAAGAGTGGTAAACATACTACTGACTCCGGAAGGTTGCGAACTTGAAAAGAAAGCCAGGACTGTCCCAGAAAAACTTGTAGAAAACATGCAGGTTTCGACTGAAGAGCTTTTACTTCTTAAAAATGTTATTGAAACCATATTATCCAACTTAAATAAATGAAAATGAAAACATTGTACACAATTGGGGCAACAGCCACAGGAGGAAGAAACGGTCGTGTAACGAGCGAAAACGGAATCATTGACCTTGAAGTGCGGTATCCGAAAGGTCTTGGAGGAGCAAACGATGACTATGCGAATCCAGAAATGCTGTTTGCCGCAGGGTATTCTGCGTGTTTTGACAGCGCATTGAACCTTGTAATTAAATCGGCAAAGATCAAAACCGGTGAAACTACTGTAACGGCAAAAGTCGGTATAGGTCAGATAGAAAACGGCGGATTCGGGCTTGAAGTGGAACTTCATGCAAATATCCCGGGTGTGTCTTTGGAAGAAGCCCGAGAGCTTATTGAAAAAGCCCATCAGGTTTGCCCCTATTCTAATGCAACCAGAGGCAATATTGAAGTTAAACTGACCGTTTCCAACAACTAAAAACAATTATAATGCAGCTTACAGCTCTTATTCTGACAGCTTTTGTGGCTGTTGAGCACCTTTACATCCTTTGGATGGAAATGTTCGCCTGGGAAACAGCCGGAAAAAAAGCTTTCGGAAAGGCGTTGCCTCACCACCTGTTTGCACCTACCAAAGGACTGGCTGCCAACCAGGGGTTGTATAACGGTTTTTTATCGGCAGGTCTTATCTGGTCCTTTTTAATAGGAAACGAAGAATGGAGCATCAACGTGCGCTTATTCTTCCTGGGATGTGTTATTGCGGCCGGATTGTTCGGAGCTTTTACAGCCAGCAAAAAAATATTTTATGTACAGGCACTTCCGGCAATTGCCGCATTTGTTTTTGTATTAATTTCTAAATAACAATCAACATGTCATTAATTGAAAATCTTAAATGGAGACATGCTGTAAAGGCATATGATCCAAATAAAAAGGTAAGCGAAGAGGCAATTGACAAAATTGTGGAAGCTGCCCGCCTTGCCCCTACTTCATCCGGCTTACAGCCGTTTAAGTTACTTATAGTTGAAAATCCCGAAGTCCGCGAGAAGCTGGCTGCAGGTGCTTTAAACCCGGAATGTATGCGTGATTGTTCCCATCTGCTTGTTTTTGCCGCATGGGATACCTATACAGCAGAACGTATCGATAAGGTATATGATTTCACTACGGATGAAAGAGGACTTCCGCGCGGAAGGTTTTCTTCCTATACCGACAAGTTAAAATCAATCTATCTGAACCAGCCCGACGAGCATAACTTTGCACATACCGCCCGTCAGACTTATATTGCACTCGGCCTTGCATTGGCGCAGGCAGCAGAACTGCGTATAGACAGTACGCCTGCGGAAGGTTTTGACAACAAGCTTGTAGATGAAATACTGGAACTTGAAAAGTACGGACTTAAAAGTGTAACGATGATGTATATAGGCTATGCTGATGCAGAGAAGGACTGGATTGCCCCGATGAAAAAGGTACGTGTTCCTAAAGAAGAATTTACCATCAGATTTTAATACGGTAAATACGGAAAGATTCATAAATAGTAAACCTCCCGAAAAAGGAGGTTTTACTTTTTATACCGCTTCGACAGTTACACGCAGCTGCCGGGCGGCTGCAACCATTTCTTTAAGCGCTTTATGTGTTTCGTCCCAATCGCGTGTTTTCAGTCCGCAATCAGGATTTACCCATAACTGGTCTGCAGGAATTACCGATTGCGCCTTTTCAAGCAAACGGACCATCTCAGATTGTGACGGAACCCTTGGGGAGTGGATGTCGTATACGCCAGGGCCCATTTCATTTGGGTACCGGAATGCGGCAAATGCGTCGAGAAGCTCCATTTGTGATCGGGAACATTCAATGGTAATAACATCGGCATCCAAAGCGGATATATGCTGAATAATATCATTAAATTCGGAATAGCACATATGTGTATGGATCTGTGTTTCGTTTTGAACTCCCGATGCTGAAATACGGAAGCTTTCAACGGCCCATTTTAAATATGCATCCCATTCCGATTTCCTTAAAGGAAGGCCTTCTCTAATGGCAGGCTCGTCTATCTGTATGATTCTGATACCTGCCCGTTCCAGATCAACCACTTCATCACGTATTGCAAGAGCGATCTGACGGCACGTTTCGGAACGAGGCTGATCGTCACGAACAAACGACCATTGCAAAATGGTAACGGGCCCAGTGAGCATTCCCTTTACCCATTTTTTGGTTAACGACTGCGCGTATTCCGACCAGTAGACCGTCATAGGATTCGGACGGTAAACATCTCCGAAAATAACGGGAGGTTTTACGCACCTGCTTCCATAACTCTGTACCCATCCGTTCTTTGTAAAGGCGAATCCTTCGAGTCGCTCCCCAAAATATTCCACCATATCATTTCGTTCGAATTCTCCGTGAACAAGGACATCCAGTCCTATTTCTTCCTGCCAGCTTATGGTACTTGCCATTTCTTGTTTAAGCAGTTCATTGTATTGTTGGGCTGTAAGCTGACCTTTTTTAAATTTTGCACGCCAGCTTCTCACTTCCGGTGTCTGCGGAAACGAACCTATCGTTGTAGTAGGAAAAAGTGGCAAATCTAAAATTTTCTGCTGTATGACTTTACGGATACCAAATACGCTTTCCCTTTGTGCCTGTTTTTCTGTAACTGCTTTGGCCCTTTGTTTTACCGCTTCATTATGAATAAGCAACGATGTTTTTCTGTTAGCAAGGTCTTCCTTGCTTTTTTCAAACCGGGAAATCACATTTTCATCAGAAGAACCGCTGGCCAGTTCTTTCAGGATAACCACTTCCTCTATTTTTTGCCTGGAAAATGATAACCAGCTTTTAATTTCCTCATTCAGATCTGTTTCAAAGTCAAGATCGCAAGGCGAATGCAGCAATGAGCAGGAAGGTGCGATAAGAATTCTGTCCGAACCCAGCTTTTCCGTTGCTTTTTGAATGAATTTCAAAGAATGCTCCAAATCATTTTTCCATATATTCCTTCCGTCCACAATTCCAAGCGAAAGTCCCAGGTTCCCCGGAACTTCATTCAGTAAATCATCCAACTGTTCGGGATTCCTGACCAAATCAATATGCAAAACATCTACAGGAAGTTTGGCTGCTAATGACAGGTTGTCCTTGAGTCCTTCAAAATAAGTGGCCAGGATAAACTTAAGATTCGGAAACCTTTTCCTTATTTCACCATACACAAGCCTATAGGTTTCTTTAGCCTTTCCGCACAGATCCAACGCTAAAAAGGGTTCATCAAACTGGATGTATTCTGCCCCCTGTTCCTGTAGCCTCGTCAGGATTTCAATATAAACAGGCAGTAAATTCCCAACCAGGTCCAGTTTATCAAAACCTTCTTCTTTTTCTTTCCCTAAAAGCAGATAAGTAACAGGACCTATAATAACAGGTTTTGCCTTAATTCCGGCCTGGAGTGCGCCTTCATACTCATTGAAAATTTTATTGGAACTAAGCTGGAACTTCTGATTTTTCACAAATTCCGGAACGATGTAATGATAATTGGTATCGAACCATTTGGTCATTTCCATTGCCGTAATATCAAGTCCGTCTTTCTGATACCCTCTTGCCATTGCAAAATACAGGTCAAGCTCTGAACAGTTTTTCTTTAAAGCAACTTCATGGTATCTTTTGGGAACGGCACCTAAAGTAAGGGTTAGATCAAGTACCTGGTCGTAATACGAAAAATCATTACACGGTATAAGGTCTATACCTGCCTCTTTTTGAATTTTCCAATTCTCGTTACAGATACTCCGTCCTGTATTAAGCAATTCTTCCAGAATAATTTTACCTGCCCAGTACTGCTCACAGGCTTTTTTGAGTTCACGCTGGTTACCGATTCGCGGATAACCTAAATTGTGTGTTTGCATTTTCAAAGATTTTAATGAATACTCTCTATTAAAAATGTTCCTTTCGTGCAAACGGAATGAAGCGGTAAAGCAAGTGCATAGGAATACGTGCCGTTTGAAATAACGACTGCCGTACACCCTGGCTTTAAGCTTCAAATCGCGAAAGCTGAATCCAAATCAACAAGGCAGGTCTCCTGGCTTATAACTCCTTATCTTCCTTCCCATCAGCCTATGGCGGACAGTGGATGCTGTGGATAAGGATGTTTACGGTTATTTTACAGTTGCGCGACAGCTCATGATTTACACATGATTCCCTATTATTTTACGTTATGTAAAACCCTGTTGTGAGAGAAATAGTAAAAGAACATATTTTTTACTGGTCAAAAGTACATATGTAAAATTTTATTTCAATATTTTTGCTTTTATTAAGTTTAAATTTCTTTTAAAGAAATTATTTCAAAATATTATGCTTTTTCCATTAAAAAGAAACAGGCTTAAAAGAAAAAAAATCCATGGAAGGACTTGACGAAACAGATCTGCGTTTATTGCGAATAGTAGGAAGAGATTCCCGTTTTACGATTAAGGAACTTGCTGCAAAGGTGAACTTATCGGCTTCACCTGTATTTGAACGCATGAAAAGACTGGAAAAAGAAGGATACATTAAAAAATATGTAGCATTGCTCAATGCCGAAAAGCTTAACTACGGATTTGTCGTATTCTGTAATGTAAAGCTTAAGACACATGATAAAAGCATAGGACACCGCTTTGTGGAAGACATCCTTAAAATAGATGAAGTAGTGGAATGTTACAATATTTCAGGAGATTATGATTTTTTGTTAAAAGTATTCGCTAAAAATATGAAGCATTATCAGGATTTCGTATTCAACAAGTTGGGATCGGTTGACAGCATAGGAAGTACGCACAGTACTTTTGTTATGTCCGAGATCAAGAATGCACACAACATCATTTTTTAACTAATAAAGCTACCTGCTTCTGCAGGTAGCCCTTGATATTATTCTACAGCTACAGGTTTATGGTTTTCATCAACAGCGACCAATGTAAAAGTACCCGTCACAACCTGTTCACGGAAGTCTTCGTTCATTTTTTCCAGATATACTGCCACCTTTATCGTAATGCTCGTACGCCCTACCTTTTCCACCCTGCCTACAAGTTCCACAAGTGAAGCTGCAGGAATAGGTTTTGTAAAGTCAATACGGTCGGTGCTGACCAAAACAAAATTTTTTCTGCTGTAACGCGTAGCAGTCATAAATGCCGTTTCGGTCATCATCATAATAACCCGTCCGCCAAACATGGTATTGTGGTGGTTCGTGGTTTCCGGAAAAACGGTTTTAAACACATGTGTTTCCGATTGTTCTATTCTTTGTTCTCGTTTCATTTCTTTACCATTTTATGTAAGTGCTTCCCCATGTAAAACCTGCGCCAAACGTCGTAATAAGGATGTTGTCGCCTTTTTTGAAATCATCTTTAAATTCCCACAGGCACAACGGAATCGTTGCAGAAGTGGTATTGCCGTATTTGTGAATGTTGATTTTGAATTTGTCGATAGGGATACCGGTTTCACTGCTTACAGCCTGAATAATGCGTATATTGGCCTGGTGCGGAACCACCCAGTCCACCGTTTCCGGTGTAAGTCCGTTATGAAGCATAAGATTCCGTGTACTCTCGCTCATATGCTTTACAGCCTGCCTGAATACCGTTTTTCCGTCCTGGTGTATATAATGTTGTTTTGATTCAATGGTTTCAGTATCAGCAGGACTTAAAGAACCTCCTGCGGGTACCAGCAGATGCGGGGTGCCGCTGCCATCCGCCCCGAACAGGCTTTGCAGGATTCCCGAACCTCCGGTATCCTTTGTCAAAAGCACCGCCCCTGCACCATCGCCAAAGAGGATACAGGTGTTGCGGTCGTCATAATTGACGATCGAACTCATTTTGTCGGCTCCGACCACCAATACATTGTGGTATCTGCCACATTCTATAAAACTGCTTCCAACTGTGAGGGCATACAGAAATCCGCTACAGGCTCCGTTAAGGTCAAATGACCAGGCATTTTTTAATCCGGCCTTACTGCATACGAGAGCCGCAGCAGGTGCCAGTCCAAAATCGGGTGTGGCCGTTGCCAATATAAGGCAGTCGACCTTATCACGGTCTATTTCATAATTATTCAAAAGATTTTCTACTGCGTCTGCAGCCATATCGGAAGTAGCTTTTCCATGTTTTTGAAGTATCCTTCGCTCCTTGATGCCTGTGCGTTCTGTAATCCACTGATCCGTAGTATCCAGGAGGGCTTCCAGGCGTGCATTGTCAAGTACCATATCGGGTACATATCCTCCCACAGCGGCGATTACAGCTGTTGTTTTCGTATTCATATACATTGCTTTTCTGTTTGCAGGTAAAAAAGTTCCGTAACCTGCCTTCCTTTCAGCATATAGCGCCGCAACAGAACAACAGGGATATGCCTAAATCTTCCGTACCGGAAAAATTGTTTTCGCAAAGAAAAAATGTGGAATCTGGGATAAAACCATAAGGATAAAGGGATTGTTCATTGTATATGAACAGCCGTTGAAAATACATCCTGCCAGACCATAAGCTTCAAACCGCGAAAGCATCGTCCATTCAAAACAGGCAGGTATCCTGACTTGTAACTGTTCCTCCCGTCCTTCCCATCCTCCCTAAGGCAGACAGTGGACCATTATAATGGCAGAAACATTAACGTTACTTACAGTTGCGCGACAGTCCGTGATTCTCACACGGTTCCCTTTTCATATACAGCTAAGTATAACCCGTTTTGGTTGATAAAGAAATTCAAGAACTCTTAACGGCGACAAATATACTCCTTATTTTTATCTTCGGGAATTGCCTTTTCACTTTTTGAGGGAAAATTTACAGTGGAGGGAAAGTACCTCAGGAAATTAGCGCAGTAACTCCTTTAATCCGCGGTTAAGGCTTCGGACCGATATTCCCAGATAGGAAGCCATGTCTTCTTTTGAAAGCTCAATGCCCTGCTTAGACTGCAGTTCCAGCAGCTTGTTTAAACTATAATTCAGTGTGTACAGTTGCTGGTAGGCAGCGCGGCTTGAAGTATTGATGATGCGTTCAGCAAACGTATTCATAAGCAGGCCGTTAAGTTTAAGGTCGGATTTGAGCAGTGATTTAAAAAAAGAAAGCGAAAAAGCATACACCGTTACATCGGTTGTGGCTTCTATGGTGCAAAGGCACGGAATTTCCCGTATACATTCTATTTCTCCAATGATTTCACCGGCTCCTAAAAACTCCAGTATGTATTCTTTATCATTATGCTCTGTAAAAAAACACTTTACAATTCCCTCCTTAATAAACATAACCTTCACGGCTTCATCCTTCTGCAAAAACAGCCGCTGTCCTTTGGCATATTGTTTAATGATGATATTTTCCTTACGGTCCTGCTGGCCGTAAAGCTCTTCTGCATAAGCGAGAAACGATTGGTTGGTCCTTAACATAAGCTGCCGGGACAAATGTCCTTTTATACAATTTGTTCCTTTTGGAAATTTGCTCGTCCGTAACAACAAAGATATAAAACTAATGTTCATAAAAAGCAACATAAAGACCATTGCGTTTGATGCAGATGACACCTTATGGGTAAACGAGCCTTATTTTCAGGAAGCGGAGAAACAGTTTTGTATGCTGTTCAGTGATGTTCTTCCGCAACACCAGGTATCCGAACAATTGTACCGTACCGAAATGAAGAACCTTGAACTGTACGGCTACGGTATAAAGGGGTTTGTATTGTGTATGATGGAAACAGCGCACAACCTCTCAGAAGGATCTGCTTTGCCGGATATCAGCAAACGGGTGATAGAAATAGGCCGGGAATTGTTAAAAAGGCCTGTGGAACTGCTAAACGGAGTTCCTGAAACACTGGAAAAATTACAAGTTGCCGGTTACAAGCTCGTAATGGCAACAAAGGGCGATCTGCTTGATCAGGAACGAAAGCTTGACAAGTCGGGATTACAGTGTTATTTCCACCATATAGAAATCATGAGCGATAAAAAGCCTCAAAATTATCAAAAGATGCTTCGACAGCTGAACTGTGAACCGCTCAACTTCCTTATGCTTGGAAATTCTGTTAAATCCGATATACTGCCTGTCCTTCAGATCGGCGGATTTGCCGGTCATATCCCATATGATGCCATCTGGACCCATGAAAAATACGAACACGACATGCAGCACGAACGCTTTGTGGAATTAAAGACAATAAAGGAAATTCTCCATCATTTAAATTAAAGAATATGAAAACAAAAATAAACCAGGACAATTGGCTACGCAAAGAACAATACCGCTTTTTTTCAGGGTTTGACGAGCCTTTTTTCGGTGTCACTGTCCGTACAGATGTGACCAAAGCATACCTTGTATCCAGACAGGAAGGACGATCCTTTTTCCTGTATTACCTTTACAGGGCATTAAAGGCAGCCAACGAAATAGATCATTTCAGGTACCGTATCATTGAAAACGAAGTGTACCTGTATTCCCGGACACATGCTTCAACAACTGTTGACCGTCCTGACGGAACTTTTGGTTTTGCCTATATTAAATATGATGAAAGTGAACAACTGTTCTGCAAAAAAGCGGCTGAGGAAATAGATAAAACAAGAAAACTAAGAAACCTTGAAACTGCTGTTTCCGGAGAAAACTACCTTCATTTTTCGGCCCTGCCCTGGCTTGATTTCACGTCCCTTTCACATGCAAGAAGTTTTAAGTTCAACGACAGTTCACCTAAAATATCCTTTGGAAGAATGACGGACCACAACGGCATTAAAACCATGCCGGTTTCCATACACGGCCATCACGCACTTATGGATGGAATCCATATTGGGCAATTCATCAGACGTTTTCAGGAATTGCTTGATGAATAGCAGCTTTTAAAATTATATAAAAATGGCGTAATGAAAGAGCTAGCCCTTTTATTACGCCATATCATAAGCTTTTTATGCTTATCTGGCCTGTTTGTCAATTTCGCGCTGGATGACGTCCCAGTCATAAAACTGAAAAACCTTACCGTTGCTCATGGCTACAAATATACCTTTGGAAAACGGAGTGCCGAAATTGAAATTAACGGCATCTGCTCCATCACATTCTACAGACGAAAACGGAATGCTTGCAATCATTTTATGATCGTGGGCATTGGTATTTCCTTCTCTTGCGTATACGGCAAACCTGTTGGCCTGCTGATCGGAAATAAGGATATATCCCTGTTTTTCGCTGGTCTTGTAAAGGGCAATCCCTTCGTGGTCCCTTTTAAAGTCCTTTTGCCCGAAAAAAGCGAGCTCTTCGTTGCCTTTTTTAGGATCGGCATAGTATTTTCTTATTCCCGAAGTTTCGTCAGCATAATAAACGTATCCCAGTTCGTTGTCGACCATAATGGCTTCTATTTCCTTTTTACCGGAATAATTTCCGAATTTGCGCACCAGGTCGGCTTTAACGGTTCCGCCTGCACCTGTAAGCTCGTACTGGTAAAGGTATTCTCCCGAAACACCTTCCTTACGTCCTACGATGGCAAATATTTTTGAGGTGACAGGATCTGTATAAAGCGCAATACCCATGGGATCCTTTTGTTCAGAATCGGCAAAAACAGCTATACCGCCGTTATCAAGAGGTTCGAGTCCGGGTAGCGAATAAACGCGTATCAGGTTCTTTTTGCGTTCGGTTACCACGGCTATATCCGTTTTTTTTCCGTTTATCACCAGCCCGTATGCGATATCCACGTTGTTCGGGCGGTCCAATGGATATACCTTATTTACGATAGTACCCTGTAAATCATAAACGTACAGTCCACCTGTCGCTTCCTGTTTATCGGTTCCAATGATCAGCGACTTTGACGGTTCGGCTTTGTTGATCCATATAGCCGGATCATCGGTATCGTGCGGAGTAGCCTGTGTAACCACGGTTGGCTTTAATGCATTTTTAGAAACGGGTGCCAGTTTAGAACCACAGGCCGTAACCAGAGATGCGGTAATCAGAAGATATATTATTTTTCTCATTTTTTGATTTCTGTTTGATAAATTACTTTTAAGTTTTCTTCACCAGACTGCACAACATACGCCTTAAGGGCATCCTGTGTCAGCGTAAATGCAATGAACCCGGGTACCGCATCAGCAAAAAGAGACCCTTCTGTTTTGCCGGTTTCGCGCAATTCACTTCCTGCACCCGATAAAAACTGGGTAAGTTTTTTCCCTTCTTTCCTGATGATCTGCAGATCGTGTTCATGACCGCAGATGTAGGCATCTACACCGTATTTTTCAAAAAGAGGTTCAAACAGCAGCCCGGTATCTTTGGTTTCCTGTTCATTTTTGCGTTTGCCTCCCGAATACAGAGGATGATGCCCTACGACTATTTTCCAGGCTATTTTAGGATCACGCGTATTCAGTTTGCTTTCCATCCATTCCAGCTGGGCTTTACGGTCCTGGTCGTTAATGCCAGGGTACTTTTCAGGATCAGCCTGGTATTTTGTTACAAACGGGTTGGTATCAATAACCAGAAGCTGAAGGTATGTGCCTTTATTTATTTCAATAAGGCGTTCAAAATAACGGGCTGGCATTTCCCAACGCCGGGAAACAGCCGTATAATCTATCTGCGCCTGTACATTGCCTTCATAATCATGATTACCCAGTGCTACAAACCACGGTTCGTGCAGCAGGTGATGGGTATAGACATTTTCAAATGAGGAAAACCACTGGTAATCCTGTGTACTCTGTACCCCGTTGGGATAAAAGTTATCTCCTACTGAGACCGTAAAATTAAGGTCAAGAATTTCGGCTATGGTTCCCATATCGCGGGCCACCTCTTTCTGTGTAAAGGCACCGTGTCGTCCGAAATCTCCAATGGCTAAAAAGGAAATTCCCTTCTTTACAGGACTTATACCGCTGTGTTCGTATACTATCTTATTAAGCGTATGATCAGGACGCTCCTGACCATACGAATAAATGCTCATGCTTATTAAGGCACTTATAAAAAAAGCATTCCACTTCATTAAAAATCATATTTAATACCCAAAGTAAATCGGGACTGGTAATATTCCATCTGCTTCATACGGTTGCTTTCACCCTGATAATAACGCAATGGCTGGTTGGTTAGGTTGTTTGCTTCAAAGAATACGCGCCAGTTGGGCATAAACTTATAGGCCATGTTGAAATCAAGGAAGAACTGTTTATCGTAATAGCTGTCTTCAAATTCATTTCCGCCGATCTCATCAAGATAAGAAGAAGTAAAATTAGCTGATAAACGTGCGGAGAATTTGTTGTTTTCCCATGCCAGCGATCCGTTAAGCATATGTGGGGCCGTACGCGGAAGCCCGAGACCGCTTCTTACTTCACCATCCTCGTTTGTGATTCCTTTCGCCTTTGATTTCGTAAAAGTATAATTTGCATAAAGTCCGAAATGCTTAAAGAAACTGCCCGGAATAAAATCCAGCTGTCGCTGAAATGCCACTTCAAATCCATAAACGCTTACCTTGTCACCGTTGCGTGCCTGTGTAAAATCCCAATTCTCTCCAGCAGGTACCGGGTTCGATACATTCGGGAAAACGGCAGCAAAATCATCTCTTGTAAAGATGGTATTGTTGTATGTATAGATAAAGTTGTCGAGGTTTTTATAGAAGGCACCGGCAGAAACAATACCGATGTTTTCAAAATAATTCTCGGTCATTATGTCAAAATTGGTAGCATAAGTAGCTTTGAGGTGGGGGTTACCTGCCGCAATTTCGGTATCTGCCGCAATTACGTTTACATACGGCGCCAGATTGTAGTAATTTGGTCGTGCAATACTTGTAGTTACCGCAGCCCGGAGTATAAAGTTATCGGTGAACTTATGTTTCATTGTAAGACTCGGTAACACGTTCAGATAATCATTATCATTTTTGATCTCCCCTACCAGGTCTTCCTCATCCATTATGTAGTTTCCGGTATATTCAATAGCGGTATGTTCCAGACGTACCCCTGCAATAAAGGAGGTCTTTTCATTCAAATCCTGGTCCCAGCGCAGGTAACCTGCCGTAATCCGTTCCTTAGCCTTGTAATTGGATGACAGGAATTCAGAAGGTTCAAGCGTTTCCTCAAACAAATTTGAATTGCCCAGATTCAGCGATCCCAGGAATTCACGGTTTACAAAATACCCCGGTGCATATTGCGATCCTGGGTTAAAACCGCTTCCTCCCCAGTAAACATTAGGTGTATTGGCTAAATTCCCCCAACTGTCCAAAGGTTCGTATTTATAGAAAATATTGTCCCTTTTTTTATCTTTGAGGCGCAGCCTGGCACCAAAACGCAAGCGTCCTTTCTGATCCTGAATTACGGAAAGAGGCATGCGGAAATTAAGTTTTGCCCCTATTTCTTCTTCTTGGGTATAATCATGATTTTCACTTATAGAACCCAATTTAAAGTTTTCCGGATTTTCCGGGTTTACCGTATATACCAATGGATAATTCCCATCGGCTGTGTTCTGCCCCATAACTACATCTTTTTGTCTGAAATCGATGTAACGTTCGTTTGGACGGTCTTCACTCGCTTTAGAATACGATAAAGCCCAGTCCATATCCAATTTAGGTGACAGCAGGTGCTCTCCGCGAAGTGAAAAGTTCATCACGCGCTGATCCTCAAGGCGTGCGTTCTTATTGCGGTCGTTGTCGATTCCGCCTTTGGTTTCCCTGCGGATTTCGCCGATATAGGTGCCGTCATCCTGAAGTTCAATATCACGGTAACGGGTCCTGTAACGGTTTTCCCTGTCGTCGCGCCAATTGTACATAGCTGTAAAATCGATACGGTGGTTTTCATTGAAAATATAGTCAGCACTTAACGAAGCACTGCGGCGTACACGTTGCACATCATATTTACGGATATCCATTTCGGTAAGAATGCTTTTTCCGTTATCGTCCCGGTCCCATACTGCCTCAACGTTATCAGAGCCGAAGTTCTGCGATTGCCAGGTTCCTGAAGCAATGATTCCAAGCTTGTTGTCTGCAAAACGGTTTCCATAAATAAAGGCTCCGTTATACAGTCCTTTATCACGTATAGGAGCATATCCTCCAGATAGGGTTGCCGAGATGCGCTCGCGGTTCGGTACGGCACGTGTGATAAGGTTAACCGATCCTCCAATGGCATCTGCATCCATATCGGGTGTCAGGGTTTTGTTCACCTCTATGGAAGAAATCATATCAGAAGGAATCAAATCCATCTGGACATTTCGGTTGTCCCCTTCTGCGGAAGGAATACGGTCTCCGTTCAGGGTTACCGAGTTAAGTTCGGGCGACAGACCACGTATAATGATGTTCCGGGCTTCTCCCTGATCGTTTTGCATTGTAATTCCGGGAACGCGTTTAAGGGCATCACCTATATTGGCGTCGGGGAAACGCCCTACCTGGTCTGATGAAATGATGTTGGTGATATTCGGATTGTTGCGCTGCTGATTCAGGGCTTTTGCCTGTCCGCGAAGGAAATCTCCGATAATGACGATTTCTTCCAGTTCTTCCGAACCTGTGAACAGTTCAAAAACGGCTGTTGTCGTCTGGTTAGACGTAACGACTACTTCCTGAGCAGAGGTCACATAGCCTATGTATTCCACATAAACTGTATAGGTGCCTTCCGGAAGGCTTAAAAACTCATATCCCCCGTTTTGATCTGATACGGTATAACGGTTGGAATTCTCGATTTTAACGGTAGCTCCCGGAAGGGAAAACTTATTGTTACCATCGACGATTTTTCCCGAGATAACCCCATTCTGTGCAAATCCAAAAGCTGTAGCAAGAGATGCGGCTAAAATGTAAAAATGTTTCATTTTTATAATTTTGGCGTAAAAATTTATACACGGCAAAACTATTGGCTTCACACAACTTAAATGTTAGGAAGGAATTATGGAACGGTTAATGAATTAAGGAATGATGTAATCTAATTGTTAATTGATCTAAACCAGTAGCTTTTACCACCGGATAAGAGTTCAATCATTTTAATAAAATAAAAAAATCCGTCTACCAAAACCAGTAAACGGATCCTCCAAGACGGAATTTTCTTCTATCTATAAAACAACAAACAAATATTTTACTAACATATTTTCATAGCAAGAAATGGTATATAAGTGTTTAGTAAACTCTGAATCACGAGGTGAAATTAATAGTTTTATTTGTATGGGCTGCACTTACGGGTAAAGAATTAACTTCTTAGGTATCTAAGGTATAAAAAATGTTAAATTTACAGTTTTTTTTAAGGTTTAAGCCAGGGGTATTGTTACCACAACGGTCGTCATCTGCCCGGCCGATCCGGCTTTGAAAGTACCGTTCAGCTTCTTAACCCGTCCGCTGATGCTTTTAAAGCCCAGTCCGCTTTTCATTTTTTCAGAATCAATCCCTATACCATCATCATGAACCCTTAAAACCAGCTGCTGCTGTTTTTTCATGATAAACACATAACATTTCTTCGCCTGTGCATGTTTGTTCACATTCTGTAACAATTCCTGCAGAATAAGGTACAACTGTGTTTTCTGTACTATAGAAAGAATGTCCCAGTTAAGTTGCCGGTCTATGGTACATTCAAAAAGAGTTTCCTGAACATTCTTCTGCTTTAGTACGAGTTCTTCAATTACAGCCGAGAAATCCTGTTTTTGATGGAAAAGGTTCTCGTGCAGGTCATGGGAAATTTCACGGATCTGCTGCTCGGTTTGTTTTAGTTCTTCTACAAGTTTTATTTTTTGCTGGGGATGTTCGGTCGAAAGCTGTTCCAAGTTGATCCGGGTAGTAAAAACCCTGTTCACAACCGCATCATGAAGATCTTTTGCAATACGTTCCCGCTCCTGGTTACGGGTATCGTTTGTAATGGTCTGCTGCTGTAATAAAAGATCCTGAATCTGCCGGATACTTTCCTGTTCCTGATGAAGTTGCTGCAATTTCCTGTTTCTCAGGCGCAGACGTAATACGATGACGACGGCCGCTGAAACAAGGAACAGGAACCCGGCCATGAGCCACAAATACGTATTCCGCTGGATTAAAACCGTATTCTGCTCTTCAATTTCATTTGTTTCATAGGCAATACGGGCAAATTTATTACGAGTCTTCCTTTCCAGCTCATAAAGGCTGTCCTTTACCTTAACATAC
The DNA here is from genome assembly GCA_040396655.1 of Flavobacterium sp. Taxonomy (GTDB): domain Bacteria; phylum Bacteroidota; class Bacteroidia; order Flavobacteriales; family Flavobacteriaceae; genus Flavobacterium. The sequence continues at coordinate 90,851 of JBEBOB010000004.1, forward strand.
GCACTGTTATAGCGGTTTTTATTTCTAATGTCGTTTTTAGAAAGAAATTCAAGGGTCCTTAACATATCAAAATGACTGTTTTCTTCGATGGATAGCGTATAAGCGTCCTGCATATACTCAAGAGCCTTCAACGTATCTTTTTGTGAGAGGAGGAATTCAGCCAAACGGAACTTGCTTGCGATGATCCCTTGTTTGTACCCCATTTTTTCCCTCATTGATAAAGCTTTTAACAGCAATGAATCAATTTCCTTTACATCTCCTTCGGTATTCATAAGGTTGTAGGCATAATTATTCAGCAGCATGGCGTAGAGCTTCGGATAATCTTCCACGTAATCTTTGCGTAAGGCCTCTTTATAATATTCGGTAGCTGTTTTAAAACGGTTCATTTTATCGTAATACCCACCCAGGTTGTTGTAATACGAAAGCCAGGATCTCTTAAGCCCGTCTTCTTCGTATCCTTCCTCCCTTAGCTTTGCAAGCAGTGGGGGAATTTTATCGTAATATTTTAAGGCCGCATCATATTCCTCCAATTCTTTTAAAGTAAGCGTCATCTGTACATTTGCCTCATAGATAAGCCTGGTTTCGTTTTTGGGTATGAGGATTCTGAGCGCTTTGATGACTTCTATTTCACTTTCACTTGTAATGCCTATATCATACAAAATACCTGCTTTATACAGTATAAGCCTCCCTCATTCCACACTGTCTTTTTTGGTAAGTCTGTATAATTGCTCGGATTTTACATAATAATGAAAAGCACTGTCCGTTATCTCAACACTTTCATAGTAATCCCCAATGTAGCGGTAGGCTCTTGCAAGGTGCATGGAATCTTTCTGTACGGCCGCCAGGTTGTTTATAGATCTGAGTACCTGTAAGTGCTTGTCAACTTTTCCGGCTTCACCGTAACGGTCGGCAATATGGAACAATTGTTCACGATATTCGGCAGAATTCACTTTATTCAGGCTGTTGCGGTATAATACATCAAGAGTGTCTTCAGCAGCGTTAACCGTCCCTTTTTCTTCCGTATCATCATTTTGCTGTTTCCCGCGGTAACAGCTATATAAAGTTAAAATAAAAAGTAGTAAAAAGGTCCTTATCTTCATTTGGTAAACGATCCTGATTCTGTACAAATATAACCATTAAATAAAATAATAAAGACGGGTGAATTGCCCGTCTTTATTATTTACTATTTTTTCCCTTTATCTTTGTCGTCATCACCGTTACCGCCTCCCGGATAGGTATTTCCTGTTCCCGGCCCCGTATTGGTTCCTCCACCGGTTCCGGATGTTGCAACCATCTGAATTTCTTCGTGCTTTTCTATTTGTTGTTTTACTTCATCATCTTCTGAACATGATATGAAGGTTCCCGATAGGCATAAGAATGCCATTACAAAAAATTGCTTTTTCATTTTTATATACTTTAAGTGTTATGTAAACACCTGTATATCTGCAGCTTTACAGGCTTTTGTAAGGACCGAGAAGTAATCCTTTTACCCCGTTGGAAATGACTGCTGAATTCTCAGCATTTTTCTCCATTTCAACGGTTATCTGATAATTTTGAAGCTTCGTTTATCATGTAATTACAAAGCAAAGTAATTGAAAAACAAAGCCTTGTAAAAGAAATCGGACGTGTGTTTGGTGAAAGGTGTTGGTCTGTGAGGATATGGACCGATTCAAAGGGTGAACGGTAGTATTTTCTAAAAAAGAAGGTTATTTTAGATGAAAACGATAAAAAGGGAGGTATTGTGATTATATTTTATGAATCAACAATGTTGCGGCTTAGAATACGATCAATGGCCGCGCGGTAGCTGACGGAAAAAGGAAGCTGTTCGTCGAAGTTGAGATAGCATTTGGATTTACCGAACTGTATTCGTGAAACATAGTGAATATTGACAATATAACTTTTGTGTATACGCACAAAATAATGCGGCAATGTCTGCTCAAAATGTTTGAGCGTTTTGTAAACCACCACAACATTTCCGTTGGTAAGCTTAAAATCAGTCGTATTATTATCTGCCTTTAAATAGACTATATCGTGATATTTAAGGAATTGATAATCACTATATGATTTAATACATATACGCTGCTGAAACTGCAACGGGGTCCGTTTTTCAAAACGTGCCAGGCTTTTAGCCAGCGTATGCAGATGTACATTATTCAGATAATCGGCTGCACCTCCCTGTATGGCCCGGAAAGCCAGTTCCTGCTGTTCAGACAAAACAATAAGGTAGGTGCTGAATGAAAGGTATTCAAACATTTCGGCCCAGACCGAAAACGAAATGGATGCAGGAGAATCGTCCGAGCTGAAAAAGATGAGCTGAGGTTTCAACAGGATGATGTTTTCGATGCTCTTCATATCGTCAGGAAAAATACCGGCACAGGAATACTTGGGGAAATAGGTTGCCATTTCCTCCAGAGAGATTCCCTGAACCTTCTGATTTCCGATAACGATAAAAGAGTATTCCACCCCCGAAATATTTATCCGAAAAGTATAACCCTTTCTTAAAATGCCGGGATATCCTAAATACCTTAAATGTTAATTTTTTCCCCGCAATCCGTATTTTTTTTAGATAAAAAATGCCCGTGTTCCGTCATTTTTTTGTAAAATTGTAAAAAACACCCCATGAATATACTACTGCTCGACGATCATACGATGACGCTTGAAGGATACGCGTCCATACTGGAACGTCAGGATACGGAGTTTCATAAACTGTTGAACTGCGAACAATTTTACCAATGGCTGGAACAGGGTAACCGGCCCGATATAGCGGTTATAGATCACGACCTGCCTGCTTACGCGGAACAGGGACTTTACAACGGGGCAGATTGCGCCCTGCTGTTACGTAAACATGCGCCCAACACCCGCATTGTGCTTGTTACGGCACATACGGAAGTATTGTTGCTTTATACCATCTATAAAAAGGTTAAACCGGATGTAATGCTTTCTAAAGAGGATGTAAATCCTGAAGAATTCAGGGCTATGCTGTATTCAGATATGCATACACCTTACCAGAGTTCCAGAATAAGGCTCGCCATAAAAGAAGCCAACCTTCGCATTTCGCTGCTCGATGATACCAACAGGGAAATACTCCTGTACCTTTCAAAAGGCTTCAAGGTTAAAGATCTTGAAGATGTCGTTTTTTTAACCAAAAGTGCCATACAGAAACGATTATCAAAAATTCAGAGCGAATTTAATGTAAGAGATGTTAACGACCTTATAAAGGTGCTTATCAATGCCGATTTCCTGTAAACTGCAATCTTTATTTTGTTGGTACGTTCTCTTCACGAGAAATATTAAAATTTAAACCCGCGCGTTCCGGTTCGGAATAAATTTATATCTTTACAACCGAAAACTTTAGGGGTGTCTGTATCATACAGGCTGAGATTTTACCCTTTGAACCTGATCCGGCTCATACCGGCGTAGGGAAAAGTAATAGGACTTCATTCGTGCTTTCCGGCACATTTGCAGCCATTCCTAGAGTTTTAAATTGTTTATTAACTCAAAAATAAGGAATGGAACTCGTCATCAACCATCACAAAAAAAGCTACGACCTGCTGCCCCTTTCTCTAGAGGTACTTCTGCATTCGGAAATTCCGGGAAAGCAGAAAGGAATAGCCGTGGCCCTCAACCATGAGGTAGTACCCAGAAACCAATGGGCTTCTACTTTTCTTCAACACAACGACCATATTCTCATCATCACTGCAACACAGGGCGGTTAAACTCTAATCTTTATCTTATGAACAACGAATCCATAACGCAGTCGCCTTTTCCCAATTCCAGAAAGGTATATATACCAGGCCAACTTTTCCCAATAAAGGTTGCCATGCGTGAAATAGCGCTGAGTCCTACGAGGCTCAGTAACGGTAAAAATGAAATCAACCCGCCAGTTACCGTATATGATACTTCTGGCCCTTATACCGACACTTCTGCGGTTATTGATATACGCAAAGGCCTGCCCAGGATCAGGGAAGAATGGGTTCTGAACCGCAAAGATGTAGAAGTTCTCAACGGAATCAGTTCCGATTACGGGAAAAAAAGGCTGGCAGATACAACACTCGATGCGCTGCGTTTTGAATACAGCCATCGCCCGATGGTTGCAAAAGAAGGTGCCAATGTAACACAGCTGCACTATGCCCGAAAAGGCATCATCACACCTGAAATGGAATATGTTGCCATACGGGAAAACCAGCGGATGGAACAACTCGCTTCAGCTTCCGTTTCCATGAAACAGCAGCACCAAGGGAACAGCTTTGGCGCGCGTATTTCCAAAAACCGTATAACACCCGAATTCGTACGAGACGAAATTGCTGCCGGAAGAGCCATTATTCCAAACAACATCAACCATCCGGAAAGCGAGCCTATGATCATTGGCCGCAACTTTCTTGTAAAGATCAACGCCAATATCGGAAACAGTGCGGTAACCTCCAGTATTGAAGAAGAAGTAGAAAAAGCCGTATGGGCCTGCCGCTGGGGAGCCGATACCATTATGGATCTGTCCACAGGCAAAAACATTCATGAGACACGTGAATGGATTATCCGCAACGCTCCTGTACCCATCGGCACCGTTCCAATCTATCAGGCACTTGAGAAGGTAAAAGGCGTAGCCGAAGACCTAACGTGGGAAATCTTCCGGGATACCCTTATTGAACAGGCAGAACAAGGAGTCTCGTATTTTACGATCCATGCCGGCGTTCTTTTAAGATACATACACCTTACAGCAAACCGTGTTACAGGTATTGTTTCACGCGGCGGTTCCATTATGGCAAAATGGTGCCTGTTCCACCACAAAGAAAATTTTCTTTATACCCATTTCGAAGAAATCTGTGAAATTATGAAAAGGTACGATGTTGCCTTTTCCCTTGGCGATGGCCTTAGACCGGGATCTATTGCCGATGCAAATGATGCCGCCCAGTTCGCCGAACTTGAAACACTTGGTGCCCTGACCAAAATAGCCTGGAAACATGATGTTCAGGTCATGATTGAAGGACCCGGACACGTACCCATGCACCTGATTAAGGAAAACATGGACAAACAGCTTATAGAATGTGATGAAGCTCCGTTTTATACACTAGGCCCCCTTACCACAGATATTGCTCCGGGGTATGACCATATAACATCTGCCATCGGAGCTGCTATGATTGGCTGGTACGGTTGCGCCATGCTTTGCTACGTTACCCCTAAAGAACACCTGGGGCTGCCTAACAAAAAGGATGTTAAGGACGGGGTGATTACCTATAAACTGGCAGCTCATGCTGCCGACCTTGCCAAAGGCCATCCCGGAGCCCAGTACCGCGATAATGCATTGAGCAAAGCCCGTTTCGAATTCCGCTGGGAAGATCAGTTCAACCTTTCGCTCGATCCGGATACGGCACGCGAATTCCACGATGAGACCCTTCCGGCCGAAGGTGCAAAAGTGGCGCATTTCTGCTCTATGTGCGGACCAAAATTCTGCTCCATGAAAATAACGCAGGAAATACGTGATGCAGCAGAGTTGGGAATGCTTGATAAATCAAAAGAATTTGTTGAAAACGGTAAAGAGCTTTATCTATGATCATAATTCTTACCCCGGAAACAGATGTTGCTGACGAAGCGCGTCGTATAAATGAACTTATGGAAACGGGTGATCAGCTGCTGCACATCCGTAAATACGGAATGAACGACAATGAAATAAGAACTTATATTCATAATATCAGCACCGAATTTCACAAACGGCTGGTACTGCATTCTCATTTTCACCTGGCAGCAGAAATGAAAATTGAGCGTCTGCATTTTAATGAAAATTATCGCAGGGAAGCCCTGTACAAAAACTATATCAACCGTTACATAATCTCCACTTCGGTACACAGCATGGAAGATTTCAATGCGCTGACTCCATGCTGGGATTATGCTTTTGTATCACCTGTTTTTTCCAGTATATCAAAGCCGGGATATGGCCGGGAAAAAAATATGCTGCCCTGTCTGAAGGACAGGGATAATGCATCTGTAAAACTTATAGGCCTCGGTGGGATCAATGCCCTTAACTGCCGCAGGGTCTATGAGGCCGGTGCAGAAGGCATCGCGCTGCTGGGAGCCGTATGGGGAAATGCAGCCCCCCGAAGAGCCCTGCTTCATATAATGCAATCCCTATCATGAAAAACAGACTACAGTATATTTCACAAGGAAGGAACCTGGACGAACAGAAACGAAACATCCTGCAGGCATTGGATCATGGTGCCGATTGGATACAGGTAAGATGGAAAAATGCTTCTGAAAAAGAAATGATAAGCCTGTGTGAAACCACACGTATTTGGTGCACAAATTACAGCGCAACCTGTATTATCAACGACCATATCCCTATTGCTAAAGAAGTGGGGGCCGATGGTGTACATCTTGGACTGAAAGATGAAACCGTACAATTGGCACGCATGGTTCTGGGGAAAGGAAAAATAATTGGCGGAACAGCTAATACCCTGGAAGATGTTATTCAAAGGGCAACAGAACAATGCGATTATATTGGCCTGGGACCTTTCCGCTACACTACTACCAAAAACGAACTTAGTCCTGTACTCGGAATAAAGGGCTATGCTGCGATAATGCAGCAGCTCAGGGATACTGATACCGTAGTACCGCCCGTCTATGCAATTGGCGGTATAGAATACGACGATATAGCGGTACTCCTGAATACCGGAATTTCAGGTATTGCCGTATCGGGAATGATTACGAAAAGACCCGATTTTATTTTTAATATATTAAGCCAACTAAAAGAAAATGAAAAAATTAACCATATCAGATAAAACCTTTGAATCAAGGTTGTTCCTGGGAACAGGCAAATTCGGAAGCATCGGTGAAATGGCGGAATCTGTGCTGGCTTCACAGACAGAACTTGTAACGATGGCGCTTAAACGGGTAGATTTTGAATCTTTATCCGATGACCTTATAGCGGCCCTGCAGCGTACAGATGTAAACTTGCTTCCCAATACTTCCGGTGCAAGAAATGCCGAAGAAGCGGTACTTGCAGCACAGCTGGCACGTGAGGCGCTTGAAACCAACTGGATAAAGCTCGAAATCCATCCCGATCCAAGATATCTGCTTCCGGATCCCGTAGAAACGCTTAAGGCCACGGAAGCTCTTGCAAAACAAGGTTTCGTGGTCATGCCCTATATCCATGCCGATCCTGTGCTTTGCAAACGGCTGGAAGATGCCGGTACATCGGCAGTAATGCCACTGGGTGCTCCTATTGGAAGCAATAAAGGCTTGCGTACATCAGACTTTCTTGAGATCATTATAGAACAAAGCAGGGTACCTGTTGTGGTAGATGCCGGCATTGGTGCCCCTTCCCATGCAGCCAGAGCCATGGAACTCGGAGCTGATGCCGTACTGGTAAATACCGCGATTGCCGTATCGCCCGATCCGGTGCTTATGGCAACGGCATTCAGGGAAGCGGTAATAGCCGGAAGAAGGGCTTATGAAGCCGGGCTTGGCGCTAGTTATTCTGGTGCTGTGGCTTCCAGCCCCCTCACCCGTTTTTTACTGGATTGATGAAAACAACCTCCACCAATATGAATTCTTTTAAAGAAACTTTCTGCCAGTACAGCTGGGAACAGATAAAAAATAAGATTTACAGTACTACGTCCGAACAGGTGCTGTACAGTCTGAACAATCCCCGGAAAACAATAGAAGATTTCCTTATTCTGTTATCACCGGCAGCAAAAAACGAGCTCGAAACCATGGCACGGATGACGCAGGATTTAACCCGCAAAAGATTCGGAAAGACCATTCAGCTGTATGCCCCGCTTTATCTCAGCAATGAATGCCAGAACATCTGTACCTATTGCGGGTTTAGTATGGATAACAGGATCCGCCGTAAAACGTTGAGCGATACGGAAATGATGCAGGAGGCGCATGCCCTGAAGGAAATGGGTGTAAGCCACGTCCTGCTGGTAAGCGGTGAAGCAAACAAAAACGTAGGCATCTCTTATTTCCTTAATGCTGTACAATTGCTTCGCCCGCACTTTGCCCATATTTCAATAGAAGTACAACCACTCAGCAATGAGGAATACCAGGCATTGAGAAAGGCTGGCGTACATTCCGTCCTCGTATACCAGGAGACCTACCACGGCAATGTATACAGGCAGTATCATCCTAAAGGTAAAAAATCCAATTTTGACTTCCGCCTTGAAACACCCGACAGGATCGGCAGTGCGGGAATGCATAAAATCGGGCTAGGCGTTTTGTTGGGACTCGAAGACTGGCGTGTGGACAGCTTTTTTAACGCGCTTCATATCGACTATCTGCAAAGAACCTACTGGCAGACTAAATATTCGGTTTCGTTCCCAAGGCTACGACCTGCAGAAGGAATTATGGAACCCAATTTCGTTATGGAAGATGCGGACCTGCTTCAGCTAATCTGTGCTTACAGGATATGGAACGAAAACCTGGAACTTTCCATATCCACACGTGAGAACGAAAAGTTCCGCAACCACATCATAGCTCTTGGAGCTACTTCAATGAGTGCTGCTTCCAAAACCAACCCTGGAGGATACGCTGTTGATAAAACATCACTGGAGCAGTTTGAAACCAGTGACGAGCGCAGTATGGAAGAAATAAAATCCCTCATCCGAAAAGCAGGTTATGAACCTGTAATGAAAGATTGGGATCACTGCTTTTAATAACCCTGATTGAAAATGATGAAAACAGAAGATCCCTTTATGCGTTACAGCCGGCAGATTTTTATTGAGGAAATAGGTGTTCCGGGACAACGCAGCATTCAACAGGCCAGCGTACTGGTTATAGGGGCCGGCGGACTGGGCAGCCCCGTTATCCAATACCTGGCTGCTGCCGGTATAGGTACCCTCGGGGTCGCCGATTTTGATTCCGTGGAAATGCACAACCTGAACCGCCAGGTAATCCACAGTGAAGACAGTATTGGAAATCCGAAGGCAGACAGTGCAGCCATTTTTGTAAAAAAACTCAATAGCCTTGTGCGTTTTTCGGCGCATAAGCAGAAAATAGACGTTGTAAATGCTCGTGAAATCATTGCTAAATACGATATAGTTGTAGACGGTTCGGACAATTTTACAAGCCGCTACATTATTAACGATGCCTGCGTTACACTTAAAAAGCCCCTTGTGTACGGCAGTATTTCAGCTTTTGAAGGACAGCTGGCGGTTTTTAATCTGAACGGAAGTAAAAACCTGCGGGACCTTTTTCCGGAACCACCGGATGATGCCGGAATGCAGAACTGCGACCGCAACGGCGTGCTCGGTCCCTTACCGGGCATTATAGGTTCCATGATGGCGCTGCAGGTGCTCAAAATCATTACATCACTGCCAGCAGACACCAACCAGCTTACCCTAGTGGATACGCTGAACTGGAATTTTATGAAAATCAGGTTTTAATAAAGAATGAAAAAGAATAAGGCTATTTTTGTTATCAGGCCCAACAAATTAATTTTACATTATTTCTGATAACGAATCACAATTTCTATTTTTTACTTTATATTCACTATTAGAACCTTTTTTATAATGAAGCACTTATACATATTCACATTGCTATTTTTTTGTTCACCTCTGCCAAGAACAGACGGTATTTAGAAATGAAAATCTGGGGTTTTCTATTGAAAAACCTGAAAACTGGACAATAATAGAAAAAAGAGAAACATTGCAGAATATTGAAGAACATATAAAGCTTAAGCCGGAATTACTTGAAAGAATACTAAATCAGAATAAAGGAACTATAGAAATAATATCGTTTATCAAATATCCTGTAGACAGTCACGTTGGTATCATACCTACTATAAAGATAAATCTTAGAAAAAGCTCTGCAAAATCACTGGAATCCTTTAAAAAAGGGATTTGGGAAAACATCAATGGCATGAAAATCTTTTTTCCTAACTTAAGAATTATAGATGAACCTACAGTCTTAAAAATCAATGGTAAGAATTGTATTTTTTCTTCGTTTGACTATATGTTAGATGCAAACAACGGAAAAGAGAAAGCTTCTGTTTTTCTTTATGCAATACCAAATGGTGATACTTTTTATCAGATTGCCTTAATGGATTCTGAAAAAGAAAACAATACGGTAATTTTTGAAAAAGTACTGAAATCAATCAAAATTGATTAGTTGAAGAGCAACAGCTACGGTACAAAAGTATATGCAAAATCAGATTATATAAACGAATGGAAAGGACAGGATAACAACGGGGGCGAACTGCCCTCAGGCACCTACTTTTATGAAGTTAAAGTACTTGGAAACCATTACAAATCCGGCTATATCTACATCGTGCGCGAGGTAAAATAAAGTTTGATATTTATTTATATAATTATAGATAAGCCCTGTCCTGAATATAAATACCTTAATTCAGGACAGGGGTTTCAAAGCTCTTTCCGGAGAAAACGGACTCTATTCCCACAACAGTTACCGCAGAGATAAAAACAATTCTCCAGCCAGTCCATTCAGTATGCCAGGATTACACCCTACGCCCCCCCCCCGGTTTCGAGATAAATCCCTGAGTATCGGAATGTATTAAAATCGTTCCGGAAGGTTCTTCGGTGAGGTTTGCAATTAAGGCAACGAAACAGGGTGACTATAAAGTAAGCGCCACAGTTGAAATATTTGACAATCCGCAATGCAAGGGCGAACGTCTGTCTATTACTTCCGAAACCCTTACCGTACAGGTCAAAGTTGATAACAACTATTTCTTTAGGATAAAAGTACAGGAACTTACAGCAACCTTGTGGGAGCACTTTACCACATTTGCGACAGCACTTATAGGTTTAGGGTTTTCTGTGCTGTTGTTCAGAATAAGACGAAGGGCGAAAAATTAAGGGAATTCCGGTTTTATGGAGATTAAATATAAAGGAAGACGGTTAAAATATTTTCAACCCTATAATCCCGGCAATGATAAGCACAGCGGACAACAGCCTGAAAATACTTGCCGAATCACCGAAAAAGGCAATACCAACAGCCAGCGTACCTACTGCTCCCAACCCTGTCCATACGGCATAAGCCGTACCTATAGGTATGGACTTCTGTGCGTAAAATAACAATCCGCCGCTTACGGCCATGGAAAAGATGGCAAATACGATCCATCCGATTTTGCTTCCTTCGGTCTGCTGGGCCATTTTAAGACCCAACGGCCAGCCGATTTCAAATATACCGGCAATAATTAATGCAATCCAGTTCATAAGTAAAAACTTTAAAATGTTAGGGCAAATTTAATGATTACCTGTATTGCTTTTTTTGATCTAGGTCAAAAAAGCGGCAGCTGTTTTCTTATCCTGCTCAGGGTTTCCTGCGTAATACCCAGATAGGATGCAATATGTCCTAGGCTGATCCTGTTTAAAAGATTGGGTTGCAGTTTAAGCAGGGAATGATAACGCTCTATAGCGGTTTCGGTATGCAGCGATGTAATACGTTCCTCGAGAACCACGCAGACTTCCTCTGCTATTTTTCTTCCAATAAGGTTGAGTTCGGGATAACTGTGGTACAACGTCTCGAGATCGTCGGCCGAAATAGCATAAACTTCAGAATCCTCAAGGAACTGTATGTTTTCGAATGAAGGTTTTTCGGTATATACAGGCAATATAGAACAGAAAATCTGGTGTTCCTCGCCAAACCACGTATTGACCTCTTTACCGTTTTTATTAAAATAAGCCCTTATTAGCCCCCTGTTCAACACAAAATAACTCGAAACCCTTTGGCCCTCCTTTAAAAAGTGGTCGCCTTTTGCTTTAAGGAAATGGTTCGTTTTAAGTACGATGTCCTTTTCGGCTGCTTCACTGAAGGAACCGTATTTTTTAAGTTGTACAACGATCGGATTCATTAGGAGTCAATTTATTAAAATTGTGCATCTCAAAAATAATAAATCCTGCTTTTGCAGCAAAATAAAGGAGTTACGGCTATTATTCCGCCTGCACTGCTTCCTTATCCGCATACGATGCTTGCACCTGTTTGTTTTTACTTTTCCAGACAGCAGACGGACTGCCGAAAATATAGAATATTTTCTGCCGCCACGTTTTGGATTCCTTTACGTCCCTGATGATGTCTTTATACTCATGAAAATTAAGGTACAGTGGATTCATTGAGTTATCGATCTTGGTCGTAATCCCGTATACAGGCTTTTCATCTTCTTTCTGATAAGTACCAAACAGCTTATCCCAGAAAATAAATACGGCACCGAAATTTTTATCGATATACCTTTCATTGGAACCATGATGCACCCTGTGGTTGGAAGGCGTAACAAGAAATCGTTCGATGAATGGATGAAGTCGTCCTACATATTCCGTATGCTGCCAGAACTGGAACAGTACGGAAATCTGGTTTACGATAAAAAAGATAACCGGATGAAACCCTGCGAGTCCAATGGGGAGGAAAAAGATAAGTTTGAAATGCTGTACCCAGCTCAGCCTGAACGAAACGGTAAGGTTGTAATGCTCCGCACTGTGATGTACCACATGGGTAGCCCAAAAGAAACGGTTGAAATGTGAAACCCTGTGCGCCCAGTAGCTGCAGAAATCGTAAATTACGAAACATGGAATCAGGGTCCACCAGTTAAGTTCCATACGCCACGGAATGGTATTGTAAATAAATACGGTTCCATAAATAAACGCTATTTTGAACAATAAGTTGATCGCAACGTTTCCCAGTCCTACGAACAACGAACCCAGGCTTTCCTTCGTATTATAATTGCGGCGTTCCGAATACCAGGAGTACCATATCTCAGCGACCGTTAAAACAGCCATAAGCGGTATGGCGTAAATAATAATGTCGCCCGACTGCTGTTCAAGATGAGTAATTCCGGAATACGGGATGGGGTCTGCTGCAAACAATTTCTTCATATCTTCTTTTTTAGGATACGATCTGTCATACAAAATCCTTATCCCGTTGCCTGATAACGGGCCAGCACCGGAATTCCCGGCAATACATTTTTTAACCCAAACACATAGCTGTCAGATAAAGCAAAGCCAATCTGCCGGGTAAGGCAACTTAAACAAGTAGGATTTTATAAGAACAGTCACGGTTACGCCCGAAGGCCAAAAATTAAAAGCAGTGTGTGATTATATTCAAAAGGTCCTGATTCTAAATTTAGAACTAAATAATAGTTTATCACAGGTTATAAACGTTAATTGTTTCCTAAATGCACGTTTCTGTTCGTTCTTCACCTCTATTATTTATAAATAGCGCAGGATTTTAGTGGCATAAAAAAGATGAAATGCGTATTTTTAAGATAAAAAGATGAAAAAGAAATGGAAAATCGTAGGGAAGGATGCTTTCCTGCTTCTCAAAAACACGTTTAATTCCTTTATGGATGATAAAGGATTAAAGCTTAGTGCTTCGCTGGCATACTATACCTTATTTTCCCTTGCCCCGTTGCTGTTGCTGGTTATTTCCCTTGCCGGTGCTTTTTTCGGTAAAGATGCCATAGAAGGCAGCATTTTTTCCGAGCTCAACGGGCTTATAGGTGCAGATGCGGCTGCCCAGATACAACAGGTCATCCGGAACATGGAATTGTCGGGCGATACCAAGCTTTCGCTCATCATAGGCGGGGTAAGCCTTATTCTTGGAGCCACATCTGTATTCGGTGAAATCCAGGATTCTGTAAACATCATTTGGAACGTAAAGGCCAAACCCGAAAAAGGCTGGCTCAAACTTATAAAGAACAGGCTGCTTTCAGGATCCATCATCATAGGATTGGGATTCCTGCTTATCGTATCGCTCATCGTCAACGGGGCACTCAGCATTTTTGACGGCATCATAAGGGGTTGGATTCCGGAATTTTCCGTTGTACTGCTTACGATCCTTACCGCTTTGATCAACTTTATCGTACTTTCCTTACTGTTCGGAACCATTTATAAGGTATTGCCTGATGCCGAGATCAAATGGCGCTATGTGCGGGCAGGTGCCTTTTTTACAGCTGCACTTTTCCTGTTGGGCAGATATGGTATAGGGCTTTATGTGGCGCAGTCACAGGTAGCTACAGCTTATGGTGCAGCAGGATCCATCATTGTTATTTTAATATGGGTGTACTACTCCGCGGCCATCCTGTATTTCAGTGCGGAATTTACAAAGGCCTATGCCGTATTCAAAGGTGAAAAGATCAGGCCGGCCGATCATGCGGTATATGTGGAACAGAAGGAAACGGAAAAAGATACAGCATCGGTAACAGCACAGGAAAGCCGTACGTTAGAGAAAGAATAACTTGAACCTTTAGGGCAACCCGGAGCACATCGCTTGTTTCGGATCACAGCAAAGATTTAGTTCTTTTCCAGCCCCCTGATGATCTTTAACATATCGATTCCCTTGCCCAGAACCGGTTTAAAAAGGTCCCCTTTTTCTTTAAGGCGTTGCAGCGTGTTAAAAATATTGAAGTCTTCAGGTCTTATTCCCGGTTTTACCTCGCTCCATTCCAGTGGTGTGGAAACGGATGCCCCTTTTTTGGGGCGCAGACTGTAAACAGCCGCCAACGTTTGCCCGCGCCTGTTTTGAAGATAGTCCAGGTAAATTTTATCCTTGTCCCTTTTCTGAAGGCTTCTTTCCAGCGTTGTAAGCCCGGGCAACCTTTGCTGAACCAGCTGCATAAGCACATGCCCGAAATCTTTTACCTGTTCGTAGGTATATTTGGCCCCCATGGGAATGTACACGTGCATGCCTGAACTTCCGGATGTTTTCGGAAAACCTTCAATACCAAGCTCATCCAGTACCCCTCTCACCGTAAGGGCTGTTTCTACAACATCGTCGAAGCTGTTTTTTTCAGAAGGATCAAGATCGAGTACCAGGTAATCAGGATGATCGGCAGATTGTATGCGGCTGGTCCATATGTTAAGTTCAATACACCCCAGATTGTTCAGATAGGCCAGCGTAGGTTTGTCGTTGCAGATGATGTAGTTAATGTACTTATCCGTACTTTCTGAAAATACCTTCTGTGTTTCTATCCATTCCGGTATTTCATCGGCTGCATCCTTCTGGAAAAAACTGAGTCCGCCTATACCGTTTGGATACCTGTTCATGGACTGCGGCCTGTTTTTCAGATGACGCATTATATAGGCTGAGATGCTCTGGTAATAGGCTATAACATCCCCTTTGGTAAGATCGTCGTCCGGAAAATAGAGTTTATTCAGGTTGGTAAGACGCACTTCCTGTTTGCCTATTTTTTTTATCACATCATCTTTACCTTTTCTGGTTTTCTTGTCTGTTTTTTTCATAGCGGTATCCTTTTTTTTATCCTGCTCTTCAAAAGCAACTTCGGTAGGTTCAATATCATCACGCAGCCTTAGAAATACCGGATGACGGTAAATATGGTCGTGCGTAAGTTCAGAATATTTTATTTCAGCCACAAGCTCCGGATGCACCCATGTAGCTTTGGTGTTGGTTTTTGGTGTAATGGAAAAGGAAGAGTGCCCGGTAATAAGCGGCTTCATCCTGTCGTAAATTTCAGACAGGCTTTTGTTATCGAATCCTGTACCCGTATGACCGCAGAAAACGAGTTTTCCGTTAAGGTATTTACCCAATATAAGCGAGCCGAACTTTTTACGGCTTCCCTTAGGCTCTGTAAACCCGCAGATAACAGCTTCATCGCTTTGATGAATCTTTATTTTGAGCCATTCCGAACTCCGGATGCCTTCTTTATAAAGACTTTCTGTTTTTTTAGCAATGATCCCTTCCAGTCCCAGGTCTTTAGCAGCTTTGAAAAATTCGATCCCCTTTACCAGAACGTGGTCGTGGTACTGAACAACTTTATTCCCGGTGAGTGCCTCCCTCAAAAGTTCTTTTCGCTGTAAATACGACAGATGCCCGGTAGCATGTCCGTTGAGCCACAAAAGGTCGAATACCTGGTATACAAGTACGGTATCGGGCCGATCGGACAGATTTTGGAGCCATTGAAAACGGGGCCTCCCTTTATCGTCATAGGCCACGATTTCGCCGTCGAGCACCATTTCATGTTCCTGCAAACGTAACGCATTGGTTACCTTTTTAAACTTTTCCGAAAAATCGATGCCGTTACGCGAGTAAAAGTTTACATCGCCATTGCGCAGATCGGCAATGGCCCTGTATCCGTCCCATTTTATTTCAAAAGCCCACTCATCACCGTTAAAAGGACCGTCTGCTACCTTGCACAGCATGGGCTTTATAAATTGTGATTGTTTTTTTGCACCTGCAAGAACCGGTGCATAATTTTTAAAATGCTTTATGTTTTGGGCGGTATCTTTTTTTTTTTTGCTTTCTCGTTGAGAAAGGCTGTTACTTTTGATTTAGGAGAAGTATGGTCTTCGGCATCGTAATGTTCCGAAACCGCATACTTGTCTTTATGCTTAATAAGCAGCCAGGCATTTTCCTCCCGTGAATTCCTTATTTTTACGAGGGCAAATTCCCCCTGCAGCTTTTTTCCATGCAGGATGAACTTAAGGGATTCTTTATGCAGGTCTGCACGCATAACAAGGTCATCCGACTTCCCCTCTACGCTTTCCAGAGGTTCATAGGTTCCTTCATCCCAGATTTCTACTTCACCGGCGCCGTAATTACCTTTGGGAATGGTGCCTTCAAACGTACGGTATCCGTAAGGATGGTCTTCCACCATCATGGCCAGCCTTTTATCGGAAGGATTCAGGGATGGGCCTTTAGGAACCGCCCAGCTCTTAAGAACGCCGTCCATTTCCAGACGAAAATCATAATGCAGACGGGATGCAGCATGGCGCTGCACAACGAATCTGAGTTTTTTTCCTGCAGCAGCCTTTTTTCCGTGTGGTTCGGATGTCTCTTTAAAATTTCTCTTTTTATTGTACTCTTCTAAAGCCATGTTCATCATTTTTAATAATTATAGATTCGACCGGTTTCATCAACCGGTTCTCCTGCTGCCTTTTTCAAGACTGGCCTTAAGCATGGCCATAAGGTCATCTGCTTTACCATCCGGTTCCTTAATCTTCGCAACCTTTATTTTTTTGCCTTTTGTCTTCTGTTTTATGATTTTTAGGAGATCTGCATTGTAGGTGTCTTTATAAGCTTCGGGATCAAAGGTGCTTTCCAGAGACCTGATAAGGGCTTCGGCCATTTTAAGTTCTGAAGGTTTGGGTGCGTTTCCAGACGGTATACTGAGGTCGTCATAACTTCTGAGTTCTTCAGGGTAACGCATCCTGTTAACCATAAGCACCTTCTCATCATATGGACGAATGAGGCACAGGATTTCCCTTTCACGCAGCACGAAAGAACCTATTCCTGCCATTTTGGTTTTAATAAGTGCTTTTAACAACAGTTTATATGCTGCTTCACCATTTTTTTGAGGTTCCAGAAAATAAGGAGTTTCAAAATAAGCAGGATCGATTTCTGATTCTTTTACAAACTGGGAAATACCCAGTATTTTTGATTTTTCGGGACTTGCTGCTTCAAAATCCGAATCGTCCAGCACTATATAGGTATCTTCTATTTTGTAACCTTTGACGATGTCTTCCCATGCCACCTCTTTTCCTGTTTTTTCGTTTACGCGCTTAAACCGGATATTGCTGAGGTCCCTGCTGTCCAGCATATCAAGGTCAAGGGTACTCGAATCAGTGGCTGAATAAAGTTTTATAGGGATGTTTACGAGGCCAAAGCCTATTGCGCCGTTCCAGATTGCTCTCATATCAGTTCTTTTTTACAACATGCATCAAAATCCTTTCCGTTTTGTCAAAGTTATGTTCCCATACTTTGCTGAACCTTTACATAACTGCGTAAAATTTTAATATTTTTTTTAAGCATATACCTAATTAAGAAGTATAAAAATACGAAATTCTACATTTTGAAGTTAAAATCCACATAGAACAATCTGCATAAAGATCAAAAAATGGCTCAAACGCTGTGTATCGGCAAAACGCGCTAAATGGTAAGTGTTTTGATTCTGTACCTGTATGAGAAAGAAACTAAACTATACCCCCGAACTGGACGTTTTAAATGCAGAAGAACATACGCTACTCGATCGGCTCTGCCTGTCAGTCCGCGAATTCGTCCGTAAATCACCTGAATTAAGTAAGGTGCCTTACCTGACCCGTGATGCACATGCTACAACCTATGCTGTTTTAAAAGGAAAATTCGTCGTAGATGAACATTTTGAGGAACAGGCCGTTTTCCCTGCGGCAAGTCTGGATGCGTTGCTCCGGATCTCCAATGCAAATATGAAGGTGGTAAAGGGAAGGGCTATCCCGGCTTATGGTTTTTCATTAAAACTGGAACATATGGGAAATACAACGGCCAATTTTCCCTTTGTAAACTTCCCGCTATTTCCATTTGACAACGTAAAAACATTCCTGAAACTGTTCATTTCGCTCAATAAGTTCTTCTGTGCAAGGATGATCGGTAAAATCCGGAATGCGGCTTTCCTTTTTTTCTATATACTTAGGACCGTTCCGCGTATGATGCATGCTTCCTTCTTAAAGAATATAAGGTTGTTTATAAAAAGAAGAAATGATTTTGTCCTTTCGTGGTCTTACCATTCCATAGGGGTTTACCGCTTAGGCAACCATCTGGTGAAGGTTAAACTCGTTCCTGATATCATACAATCGGTAGAAGATCCGAACTATCCGGAGGTATCAGTAGCCGAATATATGATCCGGCACGGAAGGTTTACCGCACGGGTATTGGTTCAGTATGCTTACGATACAGAAAATCAACCTGTAAACAACCTTCATCGTGAATGGCGGAACAGTCCTTTTGTTCAGATTGGAACCCTTGATTTTACGTCTGTGCTGCGCAAAAACGATCCCCGGCAGGAACTGTTGTCGTTCAATCCTTTCGAGAACGAAGAATCTTTTCAACCGGTAGGCAGGATACAGCAGCTCCGTAAAAAAGCATACGAAGCTTCATATGAAGCACGCAATGGCCCGTTTTAAAACGTTCTTGTTTACAGACAGAGAAAAAAAGCACGGTTAATCTTCGTGCTGCCGATTATTTTTCTACTTTTAGTTTTTCATAACCCTAAACCTGTCTGTATACCTATGAGGCGCATCCGCTGTATTTTTATATTCGTTCTGTTATGCTGCACTGTCACAGCCCAAAATACGTCCAATAAAGAGCAAATTCAGAAATTAGAAACGGCGTATCAGAACCTTAAGGAAAAGGGGGAATCTTCGGATGAAGTGATAACGGGACTAAAAGAATTGCGCAATACGGCAGCCGGGATAGAGTACCAGGAAGGAGTACTTAAATACAGCTTACAGCTTATCAGTCATTATATTAAACGTTCTGATTATCCATCAGCGCTCGACCTCGTAGCGGAGACCGAGAATCTGGCAAAAAGATTGAAGGATTATAAAAACCTTTCGATACTTTATGGAAGGATCAGCGAAATCCGTAAAACCACAGGGCATTATGAAGCTTCGGTTAAAGCAGCACAGAAATCACTGTACTATGCCAAACTGATAGCAGACGCCGATGTACGATACTTCCAATTGAGTTTTGCTTCTATGCAGCTTGTAGCCTCTTATGAAGGGTCTCATCCGGATTCTGTATTGTTTTACGTAAAAAACTCATTATATAACCTGGAAAAGATGCACGTACAGAATGAATCCCAGTATACGAAAAAACACAGCAGCCTATTGTTTACCAATATGTATCTGGGCAACTTCTATACTTCTGTAGTGGTTCCGCAACGGCTCGACCTTGCCGAATCTTATTATATGAAGGCATATGGATTCAGGGAAACGCATCCGGAAATATTTGAAATTTACGATTTGTCGCTGCTTACGGCGCTGGCTACCTTTTATGTAGAAAAAGGCGAATATGATAAAGCTGTTAAACTTTCGTACGAAACGCTCGAAATCGAAAAAAAGGAGAAAAAACCAGACGACCGTATTTTGAGCTTTATGAACCTGGCTAATGCTTACGGAAAATTAAAGAAGACCGAACTGCAACTTCATTATACAAATGCTTATAATAAACTAAGCGACAGCTTAAACGAAGTGGAGAAAAAGGCGCATAAACAACTTGTAGCACAAAGTATAAGCGAGACGAACAGCAAATATAAAACAGGCAGGAAGCAACTTGCAACCAGGTTTTATATAGGGATCGCTGCTGCTTTACCGCTTATTTTTATTCTTGCCCTGGTATACAGAAGAAAAAGACAGAATCAAAAAGCGGAAACACAGATGCGAACTTTAACGGAACGCCGTATAGACAAACCCGGAACGTCTTCCATACCAGATAAAACTTTAGAAAAGCTGTTAAATAAACTCCATCATTTTGAAGCATCGCAAAAGTTCCTCAAAAAAGAGGTGAATCTAACATGGCTTGCCAACCAGCTGAATACCAACCCCAAATATCTTTCTGAAGTAATCAACGGTTACAAGGGCAGTAATTTTAATAATTACCTGAATTCGCTCCGCATCCAGTACATCGTTTCTAAGCTTCAGAACGACCCGTCGTATCTTGAATACAAAATCAACAACCTTGCCGGGGAATGCGGTTATGCTTCTGCCCAGGTATTTCTAACAGCGTTTAAAAAAGAGATGGGTATGTCCCCTTCTGCCTTTATTGAAAACCTGATCAAAAGAAAAAGTTGATGTTGCACGGTTTTTGTATAGGTAACGGTAAATTTTCAGCTATAAACAAAATATACAGTACAGCAGCAATAACCGGTATTCTTTTATTTGTAACAGCATGCCGGACCGAACCGAAAATCCGGGAAACAGAAGATCATAAAGTAGTTCAGGTACAAAAAGAAGCTGTTCCTGTTGAGTCCAGGCAGTTCGAACGTGTAAAAAAAACAGGGCAAAAGGATACGCTGACCTTTACACTGACCCAACAGGACTCTGTTAAAATGGAGCTGCTTCTGCCAGAAGGAAAATCCAGGAACATCCGTATAAACCAGCTTATTGCACCTGATGGTGAAATGGACGGGCCATTCGGAACATTTTATTCAGCCAGTCTTAAGGTTCCGGGAACCTACAAGGTTATCATTGCCGAAAGCCTTATGCAGGAAAATCCTTATGAAGGGCCTTATACGCTGAAAATAACAATCGGAAATACGGGATCCTGAATATAACCAGGTTGGCTGAATGACCAAAAAAACTATTTTACCTCATAATATATTTCTCCGTTAAGGAAATAAATCTATATTGCACGAAAATTTATGCTTTTCTGATATTCGGGCGCGGGCCCGGTTCTAAAAAGTACTTATAGAAAAACACTTAACGATGAGACTTGAGCAATTAACCTTCACCCGCTTCATAGCTGCAATGGCTATTGTTGTTTTCCACTTTGGAACGGGAGCTTTTCCTTTTAACATGCCCGAATTGCAGTTTATAGTCCAACAGGCACATTTAGGAGTAAGTTACTTTTTTATCCTTTCGGGATTCATTATGGTGGTTGCTTACGGTTCTTATGATAAAATTGATGCCGGTGTTTATCTGAAGAACAGGCTTGCAAGAATTTACCCGCTACTTTTTCTTTCGGTACTCCTGCTGTTCCTGCACACCTACTTCTTTGATTCAGCTTTTCGCTTCGGAATCATAAAGGATGCCGTGGTGAATTTGTCGCTGCTCCAGGCATGGATCCCGTCTAAAGCGCTGCTGTTCAACGGTCCGGCATGGTCGCTTTCCGTAGAATTCTTTTTTTACCTTATCTTTCCTTTTTTATACAACAGCTTTTTCGCGCGTAAAAAGCTAACACTTATTGCTATAACTGTTATCCTGTTCTGGCTCGTATTCCAGGTTGTATTCTATTATCTGGTGAACTCGCCTTTTAATGAAGGGTATCCTTCATCAAACCACGCGTTGCTGTTCTATTCCCCGTTCATGCATCTCAGCGCATTTCTCGCAGGAAATCTAGGAGGTCTGTTCTTTATTAAAAAGCTCTCAGGAAAAACACGCAATCACGATGCAGCGGTTATTGTGTGTGTTGCAGTACTGCTGCTGCTTTTAAAATATCCCACTGGAATGAATTACCATAACGGCCTGCTGGCCCTGGTTTTAATACCGTTTATCCTTTTTATGGCGCTGAACAACGGATTTATCACACGGTTGTTCAATACGAGAATCTTCGTATTTTTAGGAGAAATCAGTTTTGGAATCTATATATTGCAGTTGCCTGTTTTCAGGCTTACTCAATCAATTGTAATGGAACATAACATCACGCACAACCCGGAACAGCTGTTCTATATTGCTACTGCCGTACTGATTGTCTTTTCCGCGTTGAGCTACTTATTTTTTGAAAAGCCTTTACGAAACTATATCAAAAAGATAAAGATCGGTTTCTGATTTAAACCGGTCGTTTCACTTATCTCATCTTATAAAAAAGGGAACTGCTAAAATGCAGTTCCCCTGAATATCTATTGCAATCAAATGTTTATTGCTTATTAGCTTTAACATTCAGTTCTATATCAATTTCCTGAGAAATCATCCAGTCTTTCGGATCTCCCTCTGCACCGTAGCTAAGCCCCCAGTCCTGGCGGTTTATGGTAAATTTTGATTCCAGTGCAACGTCTGTATCCGAAACAGTTACCTTGGCAGGAAACGTTACGTTTACCGCTTTGTCCTTAAGGGTAAGGTTACCGCTTATGACAAAATTGGCACCGGCCACCGCGCTTTGGTCTGCTTTGGCATCGAACGGGCTTACTTTCGTAATTTCAAACTTGGCAGTTGGGTATTTCTGCGTATCGAAGAAATCAGCGCTTTTTAAGTGTGTATCAAGGTCAACGGATGTTTTACCTCCTGAAGTAACCGGATCAACCGAACTTTTATCTGTCTGGATCGAATTCAGATCCAGTACCAGCGATCCTCCCGTAATTGCACCGTTTTCGACAGCAAAGGTTCCTTCGCTTTTCACAATACCGATTCTCGGATTAAGCCCTCCTTTGTGGTACCCCGTCCATTTAACCTGACTTGCTTCCGTGTTTACTGTATAAGTAGCTCCTTTTTCGGCAGCCACTTCCTGTGGTGCAGCAGTAGTGGATTTGTCGCTTCCCGAACGCTGGCAGGAAACTAGAAAGGCGGCCGCTGAAACGGCCAGAATACATACTTTTCTCATAATGTTAACTATTAGGATGTTTATTATATAAAGATACAAATCTAAAACACATTAAATATACAATTATTATCAATTTCCTTATGGAAACTACTTTCCTGCAGGAAACCGGCCTTATTCGTTGTATCTTTGTGCAAACCAAAACAGTTGGGATGAAGAAAGAAGCCGTAATTAACAAAAGCATACCTTGCAAAACAAGGATTACTGCCATTAACGATGCCATGGAACTGCTTTCTGGAAAGTGGAAATTCCATATTCTCGGAACCCTTATACAGGGCGATAAGCTACGGTTTATGGAACTGTTGCGCGAAGTGGACGGCATTGGCACCAAAATGCTGTCGAAAGAACTTCAGGACCTTGAAATGAACCATCTTGTAAAACGTACGGTACTCAACACCAAACCCGTAACGGTAGAATATGAAATCACGGAGTTCGGTAAAACGCTGAGCCCCATCCTCGATGAAATAGCAAACTGGGGCATTGCCTACCGCAATGCGCTTCACCGCAGAACCGGTTCCTGAACATCTATTGCCTGCGTTTTATTAAAACAATACACCGCCCAGCATTGTTTAACCAAGCAGAACTTTTATCTTTATCCGTATAAAGAGGAAAATACTGAATCACAGCCTGTATGCACCACGACAGTTCGCATCATAAGTCATTATCCGACATCCATGAAAGTGTGGATGTTAACCTGAAAAAAACGAAATTTCAAAAAGTACTGAGCTTTTTCGGTCCTGCCTACCTTATCAGTGTCGGTTATATGGATCCCGGAAACTGGGCAACCGATCTTGCAGGTGGAAGCCGGTTCGGCTACACGTTGATATGGGTGCTGCTTATGAGCAACATTATGGCGTTGCTGCTTCAGAACCTTTGCGCCCGTCTGGGCATTGTAAGAGGAAAAGACCTTGCGCAGTGCAACCGGGAAACATATCCTAAAAAGATGAATTTTGTACTGTACGTGCTGGCAGAAATTGCCATTGCGGCCTGCGACCTTGCAGAGGTATTGGGCATGGCTATAGGACTTAACCTTCTATTTGGCATAGACTTGCTTTGGGGCGTGCTTATAAGTTTTGCCGATACTTTTTTACTGCTTTACCTTCAACGGCTGGGTATGCGGAAAATGGAACTCTTCATCATCGGGCTTATTTCCATGATCGGCATGTGCTTTATGGTAGAGATGTTCCTGGCACAACCCGATTTTGCAGAAGTAGCAACAGGGTTTATACCAAACATACCCGACAGTGCAGCCCTTTACATTGCAATAGGCATTATCGGTGCTACCGTGATGCCGCATAATCTGTACCTGCACTCTGCACTGGTACAGACGCGTAAGATCGACCGTGATGAACCTTCCATTCGCAAATCTTTAAAATACAATTTCTGGGACAGTGCCATTGCGCTGAACCTGGCTTTTCTGGTAAATGCCGCCATCCTTATTCTGGCCGCCTCTGTTTTTCATAAGAACGGTATGCACGATGTAGCCGAGCTTGAGGATGCCTACCACCTGCTGGGCAATCTTCTGGGCACCGAATGGGCACCTAAACTGTTTGCCGTGGCGCTTATCCTGGCAGGACAAAGCTCTACCGTGACGGGAACGCTTGCCGGACAAATCGTTATGGAAGGCTACCTCCGTCTTCGTATAAGTCCTACCCTGCGCAGGATTATAACCCGGCTTCTTGCTATCATACCGGCTGTGCTGGTCATCCTTATATCGGGTGAAGGCCGTGTGGGTCAGCTGCTCATCTTCAGCCAGGTGATCCTGAGCATGCAGCTTGCATTCGCCGTTATACCGCTTATCCATTTTGTGAGCGACAAAACCACTATGGGAGTCTTTGCCATCAATATGCCAACCAGAACTTTCGCGTGGCTTATTGCGGCCGTAATAGCAGTGCTTAACTTTAAACTGGTCTACGACGAGGTTTCGGAATGGATAGCGGCAGCCGACAACATATGGATAACTTCCCTGCTTCTCGCCGGCGCCCTTGGGTTGCTTTTTCTACTTGTTATGACGGTACTTTACCCTGTGCTGCGCAAACCTAAAACAGCGGAACTTGAAGTGCATCCGCCATTTGAAGCTCCGCATTTTGAAGGTCGCGGTGCTTTTAAAAAAATTGTGGTGGCTCTCGACTATTCAACTTCGGACCAGAAGGCCCTGCAATATGCCTTACAGCTTTCACAAGCTGACACGGTCTTTGTTTTGGCGCATGTGGTGGAAAGTGCATCGGTCAAATATACCGGAAGTGCCACAGATGATTTTGAGTCTCGACAAGATCTGGGGCGCCTGCAGCTTTATGCCGATTTCCTTATGTCGAGGGGGTACCATACCGAATATGAGCTTGCGTACAACAACCGTGTTAAAAGCATTGCCGAAATCTGTGAGAAATACGGGGCTGACCTTCTTATTGTGGGGAGCCACGGCCATACAGGTATCAAAGATTTTGTATTTGGAGAAACCGTTAATAAGCTGCGCCACGCGGTAAAGATCCCGGTGTTTATTGCCCAATAGCAAAAATAAAAAATGCAGGGTTTCCCCTGCATTACAGATTAGTCCCTAATCTAATCTCACCCATAAATAAACCGGAATTATCCCAGTAGGATCAAATATAAAACAGATTTGCTTTACAATAACACCGACTCACTGTTTACGCAAGTTTATGCATGATATACGCAAATATTTAGTATTAAAAATCTGAAAGGGTGAGAAAATTTATTGTGTCTTATCTTTCTGTTTTTTATAATGTGGTATTAACTCTTTCTGAAAATCTCTTCATTCTGGCAAGGATGCCGCAGATTGGTGCTTTCAAAATTTGTTAAACCTTTTTTTAATTCTGACTACAGTATGTAATAGGATCCCGGATCCGCTGGTGCGGGTTTTTGAGCTGACTCTCCCAGCTGCTGCATAAGCACAAACTCAATATTCTGGCTTATGTTGGTCATAGGAGTATCCATAGGTAGATTTTCAAACGGATCCTGCATAAGGATAGCTGTTCGTTCAATGGAAATAAAGATAATGGGAATACCTGCGGTAAGCAGGGCTTTTATCAAAGGATAATGATCATCGAGGCTGAAGGGTAGAAAAAGTGTAAACAGGTAGATAAGAAGGTGCATGAGCGCACTGTACGAAGTTGGAAAAACCGTATTTTTTATACGCTCGCACCTGCCCATTGAATCGCAGAAGCGCGACAATGTGCCATCGATTTGTACCTGCCGGAATTCACTGAGTTTTCCTTCATCAGACAAACGCTTTAAATGCATTCCGTGCAGCAATAAAAGGGCATTTGGGACATGGGATTCGGTAATTTCATACCGGTTTAGATATTCCTGCACTTTTGCTGAAAATGGAAGTTTACGCAAGGATTCGCTCAATGCATAATTCCAGATAATCTGCCTCTCGGCAAATTCCCTGATATCATCGTTACATTCTGAAGGAAGGAATTCCTTAAGCTGGCGTATAAGGGTCCTGCTGTCATTGACAATAGCACCCCACACGATGCGGGCTTCCCACCAGCGGTCGTAAGACTGCCCTGTGCGAAATGCCAGGAGCAGCGATATGGCAGTACCCACTATCCCCACAAGCCCCAAAGGGATGACGAGCTTTATAAAATAATGCTGTACGGAAATGGAGCCTATTACCATGCTGAACACAATGATGGCTATAAGGTCAAATTTTATGGTTTTTACAAAATCCCAAACCGATAATCTTCCTTTTAATATCATATATACCGGAAATTTAAACTACTGCTTTACTTTAATTGTTTGCTGATTGCTTTTAGCCTCAGGGAAAGTACAATCTGTACAATTCCGAGCATGAAGAAGGAAACAGCTGTATATACTACAATGGTAAAGCCGCCGAAAACAGGGTTTGCAAGCATCATAACCGCCAGAAAAATACCGATAACGGCCGAAAACAAAACCCATCCCCATCCCGGGATACCGGCCCTTTTAATGCTGAATGCATGGAAAGCCGCCAGGAGGGACCTGATCAATATGACCGATCCAACAAAAATGGGTAAAACAGTAGCGGTAAGGACAGGAAAGGATATAAGGAAAATACCGAAGACCACGTGCAGGATTCCTCCAAACAAGGCCCATCCCCATCCATCGTCGTGACTTCTGCTGCTCACAGCATATACAACATCAAAAATGCCCGCTACCAAAAAAGTTGCGGCAAATAAAACCGAAAGTGCAACATAAGACGCCAGGGGCTGCCTGAAAATATAAAGGGAGAGCAAAACAAATAAAATACCTGAAAGTAAAAGCAACCACCAGTTCTTTAACCTTTTCTGTACATAATCTTTATCCATAACCTTAACTATTTATTAAAATATTCTCTATTAAAAATACTAAAAAGAAATCGTTTTAAAAACAATCCGTATCAAAAAGTTAAATTACATTAAATCTTAACGACTCATTACCGGGTAAATTGGACCTGTCGGGACCTCGTGCAAAATTTTATAAACTACAGTACAATTAGCTGGTATTGTTTGAAGACGGTGACTGGTACAGATACAGGAAATAAGTATGTATTCCGGCCCTACAAAGGGATAAAGTATACAAAAGAAAAAAACGTATACAATAACACAGAAACCTTATATTGTTTTCTGTTTATAAAAAAAAACATAATTTTACCTGAATACCATCTAAACTATGCTTAAAATAGATTTCTCGGTATTTCCGGAACTGGAAACCGAAAGACTGATACTGAGACGTACCTGCTTAAATGACGTCAACGAACTGTTTGCGCTTCGCTCGGATGCATCTGTTATGCAGTATATTCCGAGGCCGCTGTCTGCCAATCTGGAAGAGGCCGCAGAGCACATACGTACCATGGACGAGAAAATAAACGGAAATGAGCTTATCAACTGGGCCGTCACACTCAAAGGACAGTCTGAAATGATCGGAACCATAGGGTATTACCGTATAAAGCCCGACCATTATCGTGCGGAGGTGGGTTATATGCTGCTTCCTGATTTTCAGGGAAAAGGGTATATAAGTGAAGCCGTTGCAAAAGTGGTAGATTATGGTTTCCACCATATGAAACTGCATTCCGTTGAAGCCGTCATTGATCCTGAAAATACGGCATCTGCCGGAGTATTGCTTAAATGCGGTTTTGTTAAAGAAGCTCATTTTAAGGAAAATGAATACTATAACGGAAAATTCCTCGATACTGCGGTGTATTCCAAACTGAAAGACAAATAAAAAATGCAGGATTGCTCCTGCATTTTCCGTCAGTTCCATTGACTGACTTTACCAAAGAAATCACGTATTGTGTACGCATTGTACAGTAAATATAATACGCGTTTTTAAAACAATTGCCATGTATGGTGGAAACGCGCAAGTGATAAGATGATTTAGACAAACATTTAGTCCGGATGAACTTTATCTCGGTATGCTTTCCAGCTGCTATCGTCCCCCTCCCTATTCCTGTAAATTAAAAAGAGTCGCTTCTTCTACATCGGAAACGTTGAGCTGTAACCAGGTTCAGCAGTGTATCTCATTGTCCACACAGCCCAACCATAATACAAGAATTCTTCTTTTCGTAAAAGATTATTTTTCAAAACAATACATCATAAAAAAAGTATTATTTTAACAGTATTCTTGTTTACATTTACAGTAAAATAAAGAAAACAAAGATTATTAATCAACAAAAAGCGTATGAAAAATATTTATCTTATTGCCTTCACTCTGTTTCTTACGGGTTTGAAAGCTCAGAACAATCCGGGGTTTGAAGACTGGAATTCTGCTACGGTACTTGTTCCCACTACCAAAGATCAGACATTTGCACCATGCCATCCTTATATACTGAATACCAGTGAAAGAGTTCAAAACTCTGGCACTGCGCCACACAATGCCATAATAATGGACTGGTCGGCCAGTTCGCATGGCATATTGCGCACTACCGACGCTCACAGCGGTACTTATGCTGCTGTAATAGCCATGTGGTATTTTGGATCAAAAAGTATTTTGGCTTATGGAAGCAGCTCTAATGTTCATACTAACATTCCGAAAGTGCAGCTCAACGATAAATTATACGGGGTTTCAGGTTATTACAAATACCTTCGTGATTCGTTTACGGTTAATGACACATTGAACAAAAAAATGATACTCCATATTGCCACCTATAAGGCTACAACGGCAGGAACCCTTACTGAAATGAGCCGGGATTCCTTACTATTAGGCCCAGTTGGTACTTACCAACATTTCCAATTGCCTGTTTCTTATCCTAATCCCAGTACGGTTCCCGATTCTGTAAGCATATGGTTCGAGGCTAAAGGCTACGGCGCCACTAAGTGCGAACTTTCCAATTTCCTGTACCTGGATGATTTAGCATTCCACTTTACCCCCTTGTCTTTAAAAACCAATGACCTTGGCTTAAAATTGAAAATATATCCCAATCCTTCATCCGACATCTTAAATATGGAATATGATGATGATATCAGGATACAGCACATACAACTAACAGATGCTTCAGGAAAAGTCGTGAAGCTTTTCAACATAAACACTAAAACATTATCAATATCTGATGTGGCAGGCGGGACCTATTTCCTAAACATCAAAACAAATCTGGGAAATGTTAAGGAAAAAATTATGATAAAGTAGTTCATGATCGCATCTGTAACATAATGGATTTAACAAACCGATTAAAATGTTGCCTGTTTCTTTTTAAACTGGTTTATGATGGAATCACCCGAAAGTAACATCCTTATTCCTTATCTTTGAAAAAAACAGGATGTTTGAAGTTGAGTTCAACATGTCCTAAAAATGATACCAATAAAGAACGTTATGAACAAAATTGGAATGCTTATTATCGTGGTACTTCTGACCATCACAGGTCTTTTAGCCTGGAAGTTATACGAAAAACCTAAAAGTACGCTATCTCGGCCTTCACAAGCCGTTTATCCCCTATCGCTCATTGATACGCTGGCTTCGGCCGAACTTAATGAAAAACGCGTTATTAACATATACCTGCCGCAGGGATATACCGAAGAAACCAGGGAACGTTATCCCGTGATCTACGTACTGGATGGAGGTGTTGAAGAAGATTTTATCCATATTGTAGGGCTTGTACGTTACAACAATCAACCGTGGATTGACCGTTTTCCGAAATCGATTGTAGTGGGTATCGAGAATACCAACCGCAGAAGGGATTTTTCGTTCGCTGTAGAAAACCTCGATTTTGTAGAGCGTATGGGCTTTAAAAAAGAGCAGTTTGCACAATACGGCGGATCTGCACAATATATCGCTTTTTTAGAAAAAGAGCTGCAGCCCTTTATCGATAAGAAATACCGAACCAACAACACACGTACGGTTATAGGAGAATCGTTTGCAGGCCTTCTGGCAACCGAAATCCTGCTAAAACACCGCCATTTATTCGACAACTATATCATTATGAGCCCAAGTCTTTGGTGGGGTAATGAATTACTGTTGAAGGAAGCTCCCACATTACTGGAAAAAGAAACTGCACGGGACCTCAAAGTGTATGTCGGAGCATGCCAGAAGGAAGAAGATGCCATTATGTACGATGATGCCGTTGCTTTAAGCAGTTTATTAAAATCAAAAGGCGGAAATAAGCTGAAGGTTTATTTCGACTATTTACCCGGTGAAGTACATGCCACCATGATGCATCAGGGAACATACAATGCTTTTAAGCTTATGTATCCTGAAACAGCCTCTTTAAAGTAAGAACCAACCTTCCGGACCATGAAACAACTTATCCATAAAACAGTACAGCTTAAGAACGGAAAACAAATCCTCATCCGTAAGGCAGAACCAACGGACGCGGAAAATTTAAGGGAAACCGTCAGGACATACCTGGACGAAAGCGATTATATTCCGAAATCATCAGATGAATTTAAACTCAGCGTTGCAGAAGAACGCTCCTGGATCAGTTCGTTTGCCGAAAAAGAAAATTCGTTATTGCTTGTAGCTTTATATGAAGATAACATCATAGGCAATATAGATATAACCGGGTCTATGCGGAATGCAATGCAGCATACGGGCGTAATCGGAATGGGCATGCTGGAGGAATGGCGCAACCTGGGATTAGGTACTGCGCTTATGCAGGTGGCTATAGACTGGGCACAGCAAAACCAGTTGTTGGAACTGCTCTGGCTTGAAGTATATACCAACAACACCGGTGGCGTTACCCTTTATAAAAACAGGGGATTCGAAGAATGTGGCATCGTTAAGGACTTTTTTAAGCACGATGACCGGTATTTTGATAAACTTACGATGAGCAAGTCTGTTAGATAAGAAAATCTGACAATCATAAATCTAAATAATAAGGACGGTGATGGAACCGACCTTATTATTTCCTATTACCAATTTAACAATTAGAAACCTTAGTTACAGAAACCGAAACACGCTGTGGTAAATAACTGTTCTGTTTAGTTATTCTCAAATTATCGGCCTCCAAAAAATCAAGACACTCTGTTGTGATATAGTCTTCTACCACTACACTTGTTAATGAACCTCCCGGCCCAACTTCAAATTTGGTTACCAAAACCCTGAAATGCCCTTTTACGAGACTCTGCTCTGCTTTTTGAATTATTTTCTCATTAAAAACATGCCCATTTGCAATAGCTGATGTTGCAACCCCGGCAACTAGAATACCAAGTACCATACTTTTTTTCATAAAATATCATTTTTAAAATCATGCTAAAACTAAGCATCCATTTGCATAATACTTTCTATATTAAATATAAAAGATGTTAAATGTGGGCAAAATCATTGATACTTTAATGCATAAATAATAAAACAAAGAGCAACCTTAACAGGTTGCTCTTTTCAGATACCGCCCCTCCTTTTGTTAGTCCGACTTCCTTTTTGTCCTGTTCACCAGGAACATTATAATACTTACAACAACCGCACCATTTATAAGGATATATCTGATTTTTTTTACGGGCTTTTTTAAGAATCATTAAAGACTTTTTTTATAAATTAAGGGAATAAAACTTGAGCTGTTATGTCTTTATCTTACGCATTCGGAGCCTCGCTCCTGCCCCTGCTTGGGGAAACCATCGGAAAAAACCTTTACAATACAGTGCAGCGCTTTCCACATAACGAAGCGCTCGTTTCGGTACACCAGAACTACAGGGCTACATACCTTGAATTTTACGAACAGACCACGGAAGTAGCAAAGGCGCTCCTCAACTTAAATGTTCAGTCAGGTGACCGGGTGGGAATCTGGTCTACGAACCGTTATGAATGGACGCTGCTTCAGTATGCAACGGCACGCATCGGAGCCATACTTGTCAATATCAACCCCGCCTACAGAACCAGCGAACTCATATTCGTTATCAACCAATGTACGCTTTCGCATATTTTTTCATCGCTGCATTTTAAATCCAGCGATTATAAACAAATGGTTGCCGATGCCCGTGAATTCTGCCCTTCCCTTAAAACCGAAATCTTTTTTGACGATAACTGGGATGCTTTCCTGCGCGGAGCTCAAAATGTACAGGACGAGGTGCTGCAACAGTATGAAAACGCAGTACAGTTCGATGAACCTGTAAACATACAGTATACCTCGGGTACTACAGGCTTTCCGAAAGGCGTAACGCTTTCGCACCACAACATACTCAACAACGGCTACTTCATTGGTGTAAGGCTCCGTTATTCCTCAAAAGACCGCGTATGCATTCCCGTACCGTTCTACCACTGCTTCGGCATGGTCATCGGCAACCTGGCCTGTACGGCGCACGGTGCCTGTATGGTCATTCCCAACGACAGCTTTGATGCGGAGCTCACGCTTAAGGCCACTATGCAGGAAAAATGTACCTCGCTCTACGGCGTACCTACCATGTTTATTGCAGAACTGGCATCCCAAAACATCCATACCTATGATTTTTCAAGCCTTCGGACCGGTGTTATGGCAGGATCTGTCTGTCCGCCCGAAATTATGAAACAGGTAGAAAGCATCCTCAACATCCGCGAGATAAGCATTTGTTACGGTATGACGGAAACTTCTCCTGTTTCGACACAGACGCTTATTGGAACGCCTCTGGAGAAACAGGTATCTACGGTAGGAACCGTACAGGATCATCTTGAAATCAAAATCGTCGATGAAAACGGGAAGATCGTGGAGCGCAGTATCCACGGGGAACTGTGCACACGCGGCTATTCGGTGATGCTTAAATACTGGAACGATCCTGAAAACACAAAAAAGGTAATAGATGACGGCCGCTGGATGCATACAGGCGACCTGGCCGTGATGGACGATGAAGGTTATGTGACCATTTCGGGCCGTATAAAAGACCTGATCATTCGCGGCGGTGAAAATATTTCGCCTAAGGAAATTGAGGACTTCCTTTACACCTACCCCAATATTCTTGACGTACAGATTATAGGTGTGCCAAGTGAAAGATACGGTGAAGAGGTTATGGCATGGGTGAAGGTACGTGACGGCTTTACGCTGACACAACAGGAACTGATCGACTATTGCAAAGGTCGTATCGCCCATTACAAGGTTCCGAAATACTGGAAATTTGTCAGTGATTTTCCTATGACCGTTTCGGGAAAAATACGCAAGGTGGAAATGCGAGAAATTTCGGTTAAGGAACTCGGTCTTTAGTTAATAAGTGAAAAAAATGAGGAGATTCTGCCAAAGCAGATACTTGGCAGTTGTCCGGTTTCATATATAAAAAAATGCAGGAGTACTTCCTGCATTTTCCAATGGTCTGGATTTTGATTCTCATAGTAACTTGAACTTAAATAGGTAAACTATTTAGAGTTCACCGGTAAATTTAATATAAAATTAGATCTCTTTATTTTAGGGAAATAATCCATAAAAATTTTGGAATAATTTACGCAACTGTTTTTTTATTGTACAGCTAAATGGCTGCTTATTAAAGTAACGGAGCGCTATGCCTGAACTTAATTTTTGGCCTTTAATACGAGGTTGTCGATGTAAACCGCCTGGTGTACGCCGTTCAACACAACTTTAAGACCCAGATGCGCATCTTTTTTAAGAGTAAGGGTATAGGTTTTCTTAGTTCCGGATATTTCAGACGGCTTGGCTATGGAAACATACGATGCGGCATCGGATGTGCTTCCTATGGAAAGAAGTTCCAGCGTAGCATTGCCCCCGTTGTGCGAAATATCAAGGCTTAGGTTATATGTTCCGGCTTTGAGTTTTGGCGTCGACAATATCATCTTTTCGCGCGGATTGGTCATAGAATAAAAAGTTACTTTTCCTTCACTTGCATACAGCATGGCTTTTCCCGATTCTGCGTTCCAGCATTTATCGATGTCCTTCCACGCGTCAAAGTTTTCATTTAAACCTGTTACGGTTTTACATTGTGCCGTCGCACTCAAAGCGGTTCCGAGGACAAGCAACCCCGATAATACTATTTTTTTCATACAGTTAATTTAGATTGAATAAAATTAAGGTAAAAGTAGTAAAAAAATCGTTCGGTCAAAATGCCAAGGTTAAAAACCGACACAATTATGCTGTTGTTACTTAACCGTGATGTAACAATTCGTATCTTAAGACCTTAAATCCAATGAATTCTTTCAAAGACTAAAAAAAATTAAGAAGCCATTGTAGAAGCAGAGGGCTTTATTATTTACCCCCATTACAAAAAATAACCAGCTTGTGTTCTTATTTGTTATCCCTGCTTGCCTTTATCCGCTTTAAAACAAGTTTTTCTGTTTTAATTCCCTCTTCCTCCCCTACGAAAAAGCTTTTAAAACCAAATTTCACAAGCAGCCTTCTGGAGGCCTCGTTTCCGGGATCAATTATTCCCACAACGTCCTTGCCTGGATCGAGTGTATCTGCCAAGGTCAGCATGGCTTTACATATACGGCTGCCAATGCCCTTCCGCCAGAATTGCTTCCGCAGCAGGTAGCCTATTTCAAATACCGAAGTATCTTTACGGTATTCCACGAGTTTGCAGTCACCAAGAAACGCCCTGGTTTCAGTATCGTATATTTTGAAATATCCGAGTTGCGGATCTTTGTTG
This sequence comes from Flavobacterium sp., assembly GCA_040396655.1. Classification (GTDB taxonomy): domain Bacteria; phylum Bacteroidota; class Bacteroidia; order Flavobacteriales; family Flavobacteriaceae; genus Flavobacterium. The sequence continues at coordinate 125,779 of JBEBOB010000004.1, forward strand.
ATTTCAAGTATGAAGGCAAACTTTTTTTGAGCTTCTTTAGGCGTTAAGCCTTTGCCCGAAATATACTTCATGATTTCATCGTCTTTGACGAGCTCTTTAAAAAGCGGAAAATCTTCCTCGGTATATTTTTCAAATTTCAGTTGATCGTACATTAAAGCTTTTTTATAAAAATTATAAACAGTACCTGCTTTTCTTCATTTTAAGGCATCGGATAAAGCAGCCGTAAAATTAACCTGGGAGCCTTTGTTGCTTTCCAGGATAAAGTCAGCCAGGCTTTTGCTTGTATATTGTGAAAAATCTCCGATTATGACAAGCGGCATGCGGTAATTCGTAAACTTTTGCAGTATTTCACCTGCGATTCCTGTTTTAAGGTCAAAAAAGGCAGGCAGAAGATTCTTTTTGTAAAGGATTATTTTGTCAACCCCTTCATAATACAGATTCCCTAAAAGGTCCAATGCGCTTTCGACACTATTGATAAGGACACTGGATGAACCGACTTCAGCTAATTTTTTTCCGTTTATATGGTGGATTTTGATTTTCATTTTAATAGGATCTTTCTGAAACTAAATTAGTATATAAATCTAGTCTAATTTTGTTTAACTAAGTAATCGGAAAAAAACATTTTCTTACTTCAAAAAAAAATGCAGGAAAAATTCCCTGCATTCCCGATCAGCAAAAATGCCAATCCAACAAAATAACAAAACGTAGTCCGTTATCGTTTTTAAAAATAGCAAACATTTTTTTTAAGTATTTAACAACAGATTGTTTTTGCAAGCATTGTGAGTATATAGACAATTGTTTAGCTTATGACCGTTCCGTTTCGAATGTTATCACTACTTTCCTAACATTTAACGCCTTAAAATTTTTATGTGAATATTCTATATCAACAAAAGAAAAAGGTTAAAATTTAAAACTACTTAGTTCGAGCGTACGTTCTTGTAACCGGTGCTGATTCTGTTTTTGAAGAAATAGTACATCAACATATAACAGACTGACATCTAAACATAACAGCGCAAAATAAAAAACAGGGCTTAAGCCCTGTTTCTACAGTGAAAATCACTATTTATTAACTATAAACCTCCCTTTAAGACGTTCAATACAAAAGTAGTACAATTACCGTTACCATATAACCGACATTCACGTTACACGCAAGTCATTTAATGAAATATACAAACAATCCTCCCTTTTGGTCGAAATCTCCTTCTTTCAACAAAACATAGCCTTCAATTTATACACGGTTAAGGAAAAAAGAAAATCACGTTTTATACAACATCTTGTATGATATTTGCAATATTTTGATTAATAATTACGAAACGATAATTTATATTTCTCTTAATTTTGCATCATAACTTTACATGGTATGTAATACGCTGTATCATGTCCCTATCTTATTATGTCCGTATTTACAAAACTCCTTGAAAAAAAAGAACTTAAAACTTCCTCACCATCAGTACCGGAACAGGTTGAACATCCTGAAATATTTTACAAGGTTATACAACAGCCATTGGAGATTACTGTTCCTAAAAAAGCGGAATATTTTAATATAATTCTTTTTGAAAAAGCAACTGGTTTTGTGAGAATCAATGAGGAGTTGCATTTTATTGCGGGGAGAACGGCCCTGACGGTATTTCCGGGACAATGCGTATTATGCAACATAAAAGAGGGAACGACAGCCCACCTTTTGGTAGCTTCAAAAAGCATCTACGAAACTATTTCATCCATTTCGAACCTGTATGTAGGTAAGTTAAGGCCGGTTTCCTTTTTTGAACTGACCGAGCAGGACTTCATCCTGCTGCTGCATGAATTTTCAGAAATAAAACGTTTGCTCGAATCAGAAAAAATAGAGGAAAGCTTAATTATAAGCCGATTTAAGACAGTTTACCTCGTACTCAAATCAATGTGTGTGCAATTAAGAGAATATAACTTTTCCGATGTAAACAATCCTATTATTTCCCGCTTTTTAAAACTTATAGACCTTTATTTCTGTAAAAACCGCGAAGTAGCTTTTTATGCAGAAATGCTTAATATACATCCTAACTATCTCAACGTTTTGTGCAGAAAGACCCTCCGGATCACTGCTAAAGAAGCAATTATAAACAAGGTGGTGCTGGAAGCAAAAAGCCTTTTAGTAGGCAGCAACCTCTCTGTTAAAGAGATTTCCTATTCCCTGGGTATTGAATCAGCCCCTCATTTCACCGCTTTTTTCAAGAAGCACACCGGCTTTTCACCCAAGGAATTTCTGAAGCTGAGAGTAAAAAACTTCCGGAACTAAAATACAGATGCCTTACCTTTTATTATTTCATTGGCACCTAAACGGATCATTTTCAGGCATGCTTTTCAAATATGACACCTGTTTAAACTAACAAACAACCATCAGGACAAGCGTACTCACCAAACTTCCGATGCGAAACAAACAGTTAACAAAAGATTCTTACCTGAACAAGCCGGAGTTTAAGGTACTGGGTGATAAAGGCGATTACCTCTTGATACAAAGAAGCTGTTGAAATTCATTTTTTTAAGTTTAAAGAACTCAATCTGAAAAGGAATTACGGACAACTGCATGCATTCTAGCACTGTACCGCTACCTTCATGATCATACGTAGGCATACACCCATATGGTCCTTTGCAAACCAAACCCTCGCGACAGATGGCATTTTCGCTGCTTGCCCCCGATCATAACCTCTTACTTTCGGACAGGGAATTTACTAAACATGCACATTCAATAAACTATTTATAAATACTTACGCTTCTAATTTCTTTCGCCGCCTTTTCCCAACATACCGGAATAACAGGAAATAAATCGCTTTAATAAGGATCTTCAGGATTTTCAATTTACACAAACCATTTTCAAGATCACAGGTTTGGTGCCTATTCACTTAAGTTCCGGAACATTAAGCAAGCATACAACGTATCTTGGTTATAGGTTGTTACCAGCCGCTCTCTGCACCAAAATCCAATAGAGTAAATAGAAAACGACCTTTAAAGGTCGTTTTCTGAAATGCCGTACTATTGCCTTTCGAATGTGTATACTGAAGTTACTTTCAAATGCCCGCTTTCGTCGTTTAATTCAAGTACATCCTGCAGCTTCAGCTGGTTTTTATCCAATGCCAGAATGGTAAACACTTCATTCTGTACATTTTTTATGATAAGCTGGTTACCCGTTTTTTCATAATCGTATGTATTTTCATAGGTTGCTGCTTCCCGGTCTTCGGTTGCCGGATAATGCGAATAGGTATTTACGGTATTGTCCTTGTTGAACGTATAACGATCTATATAAATCGCATTACCGGGATCGGCAATGTTATCAAAAACCACCTCTCCGTCCATTTCGATTCTTTGCCCGAGTTTGGTAAAATTCCATTTGCCGATTAAATGGTCAACCGCTGCTTCCTGCTGTTCAGGCGTGCTGTTATCTTCTGAACAGCCTGTGAGGGCTAAAAGACCAAGGCAAAAAGCTGCCATCATAATCCGAGTTTTTTTCATAAGCTAAACTGTTGTTTTTAATTATTAAAATTTAGTATTGTTTTATTTGACGTTATGTTAACATAACGTTATACTTTTAAATAAATTGCCTAAATATTATAAAAAAATATTACATATTCACTATTTTGAGTCCTATTTCATTTAGTATCGGTTCAGGAATTATGTAAACAGTTCTTTAACTCTCTTTTCGATAGTCATTACAGTCCACTCTATATATTTTCTGTGTTTTCTTTATTCTAAGCATCTGTTCTTTATAACGCAGTTTATCATCCGGATTTTCCAATATTGGAAAGAGTTGTTATAAAAGCTTACTCTTCTTTTTACCGATACATTATTAGAAATAAGACAGCAGCAGCTGAAAATTGCCTTTTATTTCGTATTTTGGCAGTTATAATCCTTATGAGCCAAACAAAAACAAAAATTATGAAAAGAATACTTATCTTACCCTTCGCTGTTTTAGCGTTAGCATGCAATCAAAAAGGACAAAGTCATTCAGATTCAAAAAATAGTACAGAGCCTGAGGCAGAAGTACATCCTGATTTCGAGTGGCTCACCGGTAATTGGAAAAGATTAAATGATGAGGCCGGTAGGCAAACCTTTGAAAACTGGCATAAGGTAAATGCAACTACCTATTCAGGAATAAGCTATACGATGTTCAAAGGCGACACGATAAGCCAGGAACAGATGTCCTTAATTGAATCAGACGGAAAATGGAGCCTATTGGTCAAAACTCCAGATGAAAGAGAACCTGTGACATTTGAAATGACCGAGCACAGCAAAAAACGCTTTGTCTGCAAAAATGATCTTATTGATTTTCCGAAACGTATCGAATATTCAATGGAAGGAAAAAAACTTAAAGCAAAAGTTTCCAATGAAAAAACGGAAATCCCCTTTGAATTTGAAAAAATAAAATAGTATAAACATAAGATCCTCTAAAATACATATTCATTTTAACAGCTTTAAAAAGACTGTTTTTTCCATAGGTATCTAAAAATGGTAACAATACATAGAATATGGATAATTAAAAAAAATAAGACTCTACATTATTTTTCTTTACTTTGTACCTTAACCAATTACACTATAACTTATGAAAAAAACAACTGCATTAAACCTTCAAAAAATACGCTTCTTTTCAAGCATTAAAGGCCTGAGCTGTTTCAGACGATGCTTTTGAATACCTGCTAACAGTCTATCTTTGGTAACGCAGAGCGTGTTTAATAATAATGCCTGCTTTCCCGGGAAATAAGCTATACGAAAACTTAATTAAGATTATAAACTAATTATAAAACATGAAGAAAAATAATTACCTGCTTCAAAAAGTGTTTGGAGGACTGGCTCTGGGAACTTTTTTGTTCACCAGCTTTGGCGGTCCGCTTTTTGCTAAAGACTTTAAAAACGCTCATACTCAAACAAGAACCTTACCCAAACCACAGTATCAGAACAACCTTGGGACTTTTTCTGTCGATTTGTCCGGTTCGGCTGTTTCTTTAAATGATCTTGTTTCCGACCTGAACGGGTATTTCGAAGCTGATAAAAACCACAGTTTCAGACTGGAGCGCCAACATTCGGACGAACTTGGCACACATTACTATAATTACCAGCATTTTTATAAAGATGTAAAGATTGAAGGCGATATGATCTTCATTCAGGTGAAGGATGAAAAGATACAGTTCGTAAGTGGTCAGTTCGTAAATATTGCCGATTTAAACATAACATCTGCCATTTCAGACGAAAAGGTAAGAGAGATTGCTTATGTTGATTTCGGCACAAGTAAAAATGTTCAGGAAGGACCAGTTACAAGCGTTATCATAAAGACCGAAATAGATGAAAAAACCGTTTTAAAGTTTGTGAAAAAGATCAATCTTACCTCTGTACTTCCCATGAAAAGTTATGATTTTTTCATAGACGGGATCACTGGTAAGCTGTTGTCTTCAAGAAGTAAAGTGTACAAAGGAGATACTCCGTCTACCAGCGCGACCTATTACAGGGGAAACCAGAATATCGTTGTGGACTCTTACAACGGAAAGTTCAGGTTAAAGGATAACGGAAGGAAGATCAGGACGCTTAACGGAGCTAATCTGGACGGGTACATAGACCCTGCCGACGGTACGTTTACCGGATACGATGAATATATAAATAATACGGCTAATTTCACTTCTGCTGCGTCTAAGCCGGCCATAGATGTGCATTGGGGCGTTATGAAAACCTTCGATTATTACAAGAATGTACACAACAGAAACAGTTTTGACGGAAAGGGTCGCGCCATCAACAACTATTATGATGCCGGGGAACTTATCGGGGATAGCGAAAATGCAGCCGCAATAGATCAGGATATGGGAGGCGTTGAAATACTTGGAATGGTATACGGCTCGGGTGGCCCTTCGATGAATCCTGTTGTAGGTCTCGACGTCACCGGTCATGAATATTCACACCTCGTGATCGGAAGAAACGGAAACGGGGGATTGAACTATGAGAATGAATCCGGGGCATTGAATGAAAGTTTTGCCGATATATTCGGTACCGCCATAGAGTTCCAGGTGAACCTGAGCCCGAACTGGCTTATAGGTGAAAATATTATGAAGGGAACTGTTTCTCCCGCTTATTTGCGCAGTATGTCTGATCCTAACAGCGGATACAATCCCCAACCCGATACCTATAAAGGAACTTACTGGCAGAATACGACGACCAATCCCAACGACTTTAATGATTACGGAGGGGTTCATACGAACAGCGGCGTAGGAAACTTCTGGTTTTACCTGTTGAGTACGGGCGGTTATGGAACCAACGACCTGAATAACCCATATTGGGTAGAGGGAATTGGAATACAAAAAGCAGAAAAGATTGCGTACAAAGCTTTGATGTCCGGACTAACGTCTACCGCTACCTATATGGATGCGTATAACGCGACGAAACAGGCTGCCGTTTCGCTGTATGGTATAAATACCGAAGAGTGGAACCAGGTTGTGAATGCGTGGTATGCGGTCGGTATTGGAAATGCACCTGCCGATGTTAAAAACAGGGAAATGCAGTCTAAATTAAACGTATACCCCAATCCGGCTACCGGTGAAGAAGTATTTATCGATTCCCAACTGGAAGGTAATGCAACTGTGGAAATGTTTGATTTGACCGGAAAACAAATCATGGCTCCAAAAAGCGTAGAAGCTAAAACAAGGCTTAATGTGGGGCAGCTGGCAACAGGAATGTACCTCTTAAAATTTAAATCTCCTTTGGGCGAATATTCGCATAAACTCATGGTAAAATAACAAGCCATCCTGCATATAAAAAAAGGCTGATCCTAAGGGTCAGCCTTTTTTTTAACAGAACATTTTCCCCGTTCCCGTTTTTATTTTACCAAAGGCAATTTCTTAGCAGTCCAGTCGTTAATACTCCCGCTGTAATTCAGAATATTTGTATAGCCCAATTTCACTAAAATGGAATAGGCCATCGCAGCCCGAACTCCACTTTGGCAATGAATGATCACCGGTGCGTTTCTTTGAATTTTAGCAGTCTGTTTTTCCAATGAGTTCAACGGAATATTTTTGAACCCTTCAATATGTCCGTCCTGATATTCTGAAGCGGTACGTACATCAATCAGTTGAACATCAGGTTGCTTCGCGTACTTCTGAACCTCTTCAGCCGTAATAATGTCTGATGTTTTTAAACCGTTGTAACCGTTTAGATCCGGAATATAGCCGTAGATATTATCTATTCCAATCCGCAGTAATTTACGCTGTAAATCATCAATTTGGTTCTTATTCCCCACCAGGATCAACTGGTTGCTATAATCTATCAAGGACCCTACAAATGTAGAGAATGATTTTCCCCCTTCAATATGTAAGCTTCCGGGAATAAACCCCTTCTCCACTTCTTCTTTTTTGCGTGCGTCGATAACCAAAACATTGCTTTCGACTGCCTGCCTTACTTCCGTTGCAGACAATTCGTTTATCTTCGGAATCCGGATGACCAGCGGGCGCATGGATTTGTTCCATTGCTTCATCACCGCAAAATATTTCGGTGGTTCCGGCTGGCCATCGAGAATAAACCTGGTGAAAGCATCCTCATCATTCAGCAATTGAAATGCGGGACTTGTTGCCATTTCCTGTGCTAAAGTAGAGTGTGGAATCGTACCAAGGCTTTTTCCGCAAAACGACCCCGCTCCATGTCCCGGCCATATTTCTGTTTCTCTCGGTAATTTTGTAAACTTCTTTAATGATTCAAATAATTGATGCGCTCCGGTAAACTGAGATCCCTGCTGCCCTGCTGCCTTTTCTAACAAATCCGGACGGCCTACATCTCCCACAAAAATAAAATCCCCCGTAACGGCTTTCAAAGGTGCAGCAGCCTCTTTTGTATTTCTTATTAAAAAGGTCAAACTTTCCGGTGTATGGCCGGGTGTATGCAGTACTTCGATTTGAACGTTTCCTAAATTAATTTTCTGTTGGTGTTTCAATGGCTGATGCGCAAAAGTATAGTGCCAGCGTGGCCCGCCTTCTGCCGACAGTAACAATTCTGCACGGGCAGCACGAGCCAATTCCGGTGCTCCGCTTAAGTAATCGGCATGAATATGTGTTTCCATAACGTACTTAATTGTTAAGTCATGTTTTTTGGCAAATTCCAAATACGTATCAATATCGCGTTTTGGATCAATAACGACCGCCTCTTTATTTTCGTTTGCAATGATGTAACCGGCCTGGGCCAAAGTTTCATCGTATATTCTTTCGAACTGCATAGTTTGAGCATTCATCTGATTTATACCAATCAAACAAAAAAACAAGCTGCTTATTTTCGATTTCTTAAATTTCATATCATTGTTAATAGCTGATTTATGGTTCCAAAATACACTTATGTATTCTACTGATTTGTAACATATGTTACAAAAGCCTTGTACAAACAAGGCTTTTAATTATAAATTGTTCTTCAGTAATTCTTCCAGTTCGTTTGCAGGAAAAACACCTGCCTGCCTCCAACGAATTTCGCCGTTTTTGAAAATGATTAAGGTAGGTACACTGCGTACCTGAAACTGCGCTGCAACGGCCTGATTTTGATCTACATCAACCTTAATGACCGAAACTGTATCGCCTAATCTTTTTTTTACTTCATCCAAAACGGGAGCCTGCATTTTACAAGGCCCGCACCAGGCAGCAAAAAAATCTACCAGTACGGGTTTTTCCTGATTAATTATTTCTTCGAATGTCATGTCTTTTTTTCTTTTTTAAATAATGAAAAGGCCAAACCTCCCATTAAACCTCCGTATAATGTACTGTTAACCGGACTGGATGTTATAGCACATGTACCTGAACATCCTGCAAAATGCCAATACAAATACCCGGCAACCAATCCCAAAACGATACCTGAAGCAATAAGGCGGTTATTTTTTAAAAAGGTTTTCATATTATTTGATTTCTGTAAAAGTTGTTTCTTTTGTTTTGTTTGTTTTTGAAAATGTATTGGTGCAGGAATTGGTTCCGCAGCACCCAATATTTAAAATAGGCATTAATACAAATAATACTCCCAAAGCTACCAATAACCACTGTTGTAAATCAATACCTTGAAAAACGAGGGTTATTCCAAATACCAAACGTACCAGTCGCATCAAATTCCAGGACTTAAACCATTGATTCATGTTACTTTTTCTTTAAAAGGTTAATAAATACTTCCCTGTCTTTTCTTGATTCGATGCTGTTGTAACAGGTTTCCATTTTTTCGATGGTAAAGTACGGCTCAAAAACAGGCCTGTACTCACAAGGGCATCCGCCGAATGGAGGAAAAGGATTATTAAACTGTTCATCAAACAGTACGCCAACAACCCTGCCCTTCTCTGTTAGGATTTCATGCATTTTAGCAGCATAAGCTCTTCTTTTAAACGGAGGGATGGCACTAAAAAAGGTCTGCTCCAGAACCAAATCATACCGTCCTTTGTGCTCGAAGAAATCTTCGCAAATTATGGTTAGCGCTTTATTTCCTTCGAATTTCCGTTTCAGATTCCCTATCGCCCCCTGTGCAATATCAATCAAGGTAATGTTGGTAAATCCGTTATTTAACAAATATTCCGCTTCGTACGCATTTCCACACCCCGGTATTAAAACTGCTGTATCTTTATCCGCAATCCCGTCAATGTATTTTGTAAGTGCCGGAGCAGCATAACCGATGTCCCAGCGTGTTTCCTGTTTTTCCCAGCGTGTTTCCCAATATTCCCGGTTCATCGGCACCTCGCACTGCGTTATGCAGCAGGCTTCTACCCTATTTTCCTGTTTCATCCTGTACTGCTTTTACCTGTTGCCAGCTTCCGCCATTTATTACGTTGGTAAATCCGCTTTGTTTTAAAACAGATACGGCCTGGCTGCTTCTGTTTCCGCTTCGGCAAAATACCACTATCTTTTCGTGACTCTTAAACCTTTTCAACTGATTTTGAACCTGATCCAGCGGGATATTTACCGACCCCGGTACATTTCCTTCCGCAAATTCACGCGGTGTACGTACATCTACAAGAAATGCGTTATTACGGATAAAGGTCTGTAACGCTTCGTTGTTATTTTCTCTGAACATATTTTTGATGAATGTAAACATGATGATGATGATTAAACCTGAAAAAATTATTTGAATACTTTGCTTTGACATACGAAATCGGTTTTTGGTATCCGTGTTTGGGCAATAGCCGCAAAGCCACCCTCAATCTCTTTGAAATTCCGGTATCCCCTCGCCTGCAGGATACTGGCCGCCATCATACTTCTGTACCCGCCTGCACAGTGCAAATAAAAAGGACGCTCCGGGTCAATGTGGTGAATCCAGTCGTTAAGGTAAGCCAACGGCCTGCTGTATGCGCCCTCTACGTGTTCAGCGGCATATTCCGATTCTTTACGGACGTCTACCACCACCACTTCTTTATCTTTAATTTCAGATGCAAATGCTGCAGCCGTGATCCTGTTAACTTTATCGATCTCTTTACCTGCATTACTCCACGCTACAAAGCCCCCTTCTAAATGCCCTAATACATGATCAAAACCCACACGGCTTAAACGTGTTACGGCTTCTTCTTCTGTACCCGGTGCGGTGACCAGTAAAATGGGTTGTGCCACATTGGCAATCAAGGCTCCAACCCAGGGTGCGAAATCACCATTTAACCCTATATTGACCGACTGTGGTACAAATCCCTCCGCAAAATCCGCGTTTGAACGGGTATCTAAGATCAATGCCCCGGATTGCGCCGCAACCTGTTCAAATTCATCAGCTGTCAAGGCTGTCATACCCTGTGCCAGTATTTTTTCGAAACGTTCGTATCCTTTTTTATTCAGGGCCACATTCATTCCGAAATAAGCCGGAGGCGGCAATAAACCCTCTGTAACTGCCTCTATAAAGGCTTCTTTTGAAGGCTGGTTCAAAGCATAGTTGCTTTTTTTCTGGTTACCCAAAGTATCCACTGTTTGTTTCATCATGTTCTTGCCACAGGCCGAACCTGCCCCGTGTGCCGGGTATACGGTAATATCATCGGCTAAAGGAAGAATCTTCGTATATAAACTGTCGTAAAGCATTCCTGCCAGCTCTTCCTGCGTCATACTGGCCGCCTTCTGGGCTAAATCCGGACGGCCTACATCTCCGAGAAACAAGGTGTCTCCACTGAACAGGGCTGTTTCCCTGTTGTTTTCGTCGATTAGCAAATACGTGGTGCTTTCCAGGGTATGGCCTGGCGTATGCAGTACTTTTATCTTGATATTTCCCACTTCAAAAACCTGGTTGTCTTCTGCAATTATTGCCTCAAATTCGGGGGTTGCTGTCGGGCCGTATACGATCGCTGCGTTGGTTCTCCGACTTAAATCCAGGTGGCCGCTTACAAAATCGGCATGGAAATGCGTCTCCAGGATGTATTTCAACGTTACGCCATCCTTTGTCAAACGATCCAAATAAGGCTGGGTTTCGCGCAACGGGTCAATGATTACAGCTTCCCCACTGCTCTCAATATAATAAGCACCCTGTGCCAAACATCCTGTATAAATCTGTTCTATTTTCATTTTATCATTCTTTAATTTGATACTGTAAATTTCGGAAGTCTTTTTAAATCGTACGGTAACATAAGTTACACTAATCAATTCACCAACAGCTCCTTAACTAAAATCAAAAAACCCATGGCAATAACGAAATATCCGAAAACGGGCTTCAACTGTTTGCTGTCGAGTTTTTTATTAAGCTGTATACCCCAATACATCCCGAATGATGCTATGAGGACTATTTTGACCAGAAAAAGCAGATCCAGTTCTGCAATATCATGTGATCCCATGAATCCTATAAACGATTTTATCCCGATGATGAATAAAGAGTTGGCAACGGCCTGCTTTAAACTCAATTTTCCGAAAATCATCAGTACAGGTACGATGATGAATCCTCCTCCGGCTCCTACAATTCCGGTAATGATGCCTTCTGCTAGTCCTGCCATCATTAAAACAAAAGAGTTATAAGGGCAATCTATACAGTCGGGATTGTTTTTCTTCTGCTTTATCATGAAAAAACCGGATGCGAGCATCAATACTGAGAAAAAAAGCAGGGTAAAGGTATTTTTTTCCATGGCGTAGCCAAATAACTCAAATTGCAGCGGTATTGCAGGTAAAACATATGCTCTTACGGTATACAGCGCCATCAGCGATGGAATTCCGAACTGCACTGTTTTTTTTAAAGCGATCTTTTTTTGCAGGATGAAAGGTGTTGCTGCAATCAAACTTGTTATACTTACCAATGCCAGCGAATACGTTGTAGCACGGGTAGCCGGAACGGCAAATAAATATACCAGGACTGGTACTGTTAAAATACTGCCTCCTCCTCCGAATAATCCAACCAGTAAACCGATCAATACGGTTAACAAAAAGCCTGCTGTTTCCATTGTTTTATTTTTAATACGGCAAATTTCCGACTCTACTATAAAACACAGCGTAACAATTGTTACAGCGGCAGGAAGGAGATAGTAAAAAAGCTTCCGTATGCGGAAGCTTTTACTATGAAACGATGGAAATATTATTGCGCTGCTGTATAAGGAACCCTTCTTTCTCGAGCGCCTTCAGCAGGCGGGAAATAACGACTCTTGAAGTGTTCATTTCATATGCTATTTCCGCATGTGTTTTATTTACATTTCGGGATTTATTTACACTGGCAACTTCTATCAGGTAGTTTTTCAACCTTCCTTTTGAATCGTTAAATGCCAGGTTGTCTATAGAACGCATCATTTCGTCTAAACGGTCCTGGTAGCTGTTAAAGACAAAGGCCCTCCACGAAGGATATTTCGCCAGCCATTCGTCCATTTTCTGAACCGGGATCAAAATCATTTCACCATCGGTTTCAGCCGTGGCCCGTATGGTACTTGTTTTAGTACCCAGGCAGCACGTCATCGTCATGGCGCAGGTATCTCCTTTTTCCAGATAATACAGTAAAAGTTCTCCATCGTCATCATCGTCGCGCATGATGCGGATCGCTCCGTTTAACAATAAGGGCATATGGGTGATTGTCTGATCCAGCTCAATAAGGATTTCGTTTTCCTTAAACGATCTGACCTGACCTGTTTCGGCAATTTCGTCGAGTAACCCCTCCTCAAACAAAGCATGGAAATAATCCCGCAGCAAACTCTTATCTATCATGTTATAATGTGTTAATGTGGCAATTTATCCCTTAAAATCCCATACAGCCAGGTACCGGTTAAAGCGGCTGCAATAACGATGAGCATGGAATAAGTTCCTGCACCCAATAGGACGAAAACGGGTCCCGGGCAAGCTCCGATCAGGGCCCAGCCCAGGCCAAATGCGATACCGCCCCATAAATACCTGCTAACGGACTTCTCTTTGGGATGTATGACTATAGGACGCCCTTCCACGTCTTTGACTTTTTGCCTTTTCAGCAGTTGCATTCCTATGACCCCTATGACCAAGGCTGAACCGATAAATCCATACATATGGAACGATTGAAACTGGAACATTTCTACGATGCGGAACCAGGAGGCCGTTTCAGCTTTGTACATCGTGATCCCAAAGATCACGCCTAATACAATATATAAAATACTTTTCATCTTTTAAAAAATTAAGGGAAATATTAAGTGGACCATAATCAACCCACCGATAAAAAATCCGACCACAGCAATCAACGAAGGTAGTTGCAAATCGCTTAATCCTGAAATAGCGTGGCCCGAAGTGCACCCGCCCGCATAACGGCTACCGAAACCAATGAGCAGCCCCCCCATGACTAAAACGGCAATGGTTTTAAGGTTGAATGTTTCAAACAATTCCGGCGGGCTGTAACTTTTACCCGCGCTGTTAAAACCTAAATCCTGTAAATATTCAACCGTATAGGCCGAAATTTGCGGAACCTGGTTGTCAGACAAAATATGAGCTGCAACATAGCCTCCCAAAACCGCACCTGTTAAAAAAAGCAGGTTCCATTTCTGGGATTTCCAGTTAAAGTCAAAAAAAGAACAGGTTTTGCCGGCGCCCATAGCCGAACAAAGGGTTCTGAAGTTGGAGGAAAAGCCGAAACTCTTCCCTAAATAAAGCAATGCCATCATCACAAAAGCAATAATCGGGCCTCCAATATACCAAGGCCATGATTCAAAAATCCAATCCATAATTGTAAAGTTCTAACCCTGCAAATTTGCCCCTTTATTTTAAATAAATACGTAACAATTGTTACATAGCCAACTATAAGCTGTCGGAAAGAATTTCTGCTGTGTAAACATTTATATAATTTATGCGGCAGCTTCTCCCAGGGTCCTTTTTTTTACAGCTGTAATTTTATTTTGATTAAAAATGTTTTTAAGACGTTCGATATCGTATCTGATAAAATACGGTTTCCCTTTTCTCAAAGCTTCCACAATTTCTACGGAAGCAAGCGCCGCGTACAATCCGGCATCCTCATTGTGGTAACCGAATACGATATGGTATACTCCTGGAATATCTGTCTGTTCGGTGCTGCTGAAAGTTGTTCGCATACCAGCAAGCCCCTGAAGTTCCAACGCAATATGTGCCATTACATCTACGATGCACGTACCTGCATCAACATTCCTTAAAAAGCTTCCAGGCACACCATCCGTACATCTGTGCGAATAAAGACTCGGTATAAGCGTTTTAAGACGTTCCGAAAATCCTTCTATCGTATTTGTCGGTCTGAATTCAAGATCCGCGATATCCAATGTCATCTGAATAAGTTTTTTTCTGTACATACTCCCGGCAGGGCCATTCAGTACGTGTAGTTTTATAATTTCCATATCTTTCTTTTTTATTAAAAACGTACAAAAAAATGTGCCAAAAACGGTAAGGTGCTGCTCAAAGCATGTGGCATCACTTTTTAAAAGAATCTGATGTTCCTATTTTGGGCAAAGGTATATGAATCCTTCTTTTAAAAATTCGTGAATAATGCAGGATATGCATTTTTCTTCACGGTATATTGTATAATTTTAAAAAAAGGAACGTTTATAAAAAAAGCGTGTGACAACGCATATAGTTTATTTGTATACCAATTACCTTATAGAAATAGTATACAAATTGTAGATTTTTTTTACTTTAGCTACACCTAGATCATCTCAAGGTATGGCATCATCCTTTGTATATGATATCAGAACCGAATAAAAGCTTACTAAAACATGGAATGTGGATTTATGGCATTTATCGGAACATCTTCCTGTACATCACCATAATACTGTTTCCAAGTTCTTTTACCGTGTCGCCCTTTACCTTTATTTTTTCAAAAGCGGCAGAATGGTTTTTAAAATGGGAATTCTGTCCATTGCAAGATGTTAAAATGGATAGCATACTAAAGAATAAGAGTGTGGTTAATTTCATCTCGGTTTGTTTATTATTTAGTGTAGTCTTTAACCCGTAAAAATATAAAAAAAGCGGTCCAAACCATCCTATGTCCAAGCAAAACCAAGACAAACTGGTTACCCTGTACGAAACCACAGAGGACCTTATATTCAACATTCTTTCTGCTTTTATGCGACTTGGAATAAATTCACGGGAATACCGCATGTTCATCCACGTTTCAAGGTAATGACCGAAATCTCGGCCCAGACTCCCAGCCTGCCCCTGAGCCCCAGGAAACCAAATCCCCTGTTAACGTACAGGTAGCGGCCGAATTGCTCATACAAACCGGCCCAACGTTCGTATATGTATTTGCTCGGGCTCCATTTGAGACCCCGGAATTCAAAACCGAACTGCATTCCGTGGGTATGCCCGGACAACGTGAGGTGAACCATAGGCTCATAATCTGCTACCACGGCATCCCAATGAGACGGATCGTGTGACATTAGGATCTTAAAAGGTTCGTGCAACACACCCGCAATGGCCTTGTTAAGGTCGCCGTAACGGTGAAAGTTGCCCTTGCCCCAGTTTTCTACCCCGATAAGCCCTATAGAGGCCCCTTCTTTCTTTATGGAAACCGATTCGTTCAATAACAGCCTGAAGCCTATTTCCTTATGTATTTCTTTTAAACGAACCATATTCTGCCTTTTTGCTTCCGGGCTTTTCCAGGCTATATAATCGCCGTAATCGTGGTTGCCCAGTATGGAAAACATGCCGTAAGGGGCATTCATCTGGGCGAATGTTGAAATCCAGGGTTCCATTTCGGACGCGGCATTATTCACGAGATCCCCGGTAAAAAGGATCACATCGCTGTTCTGTGCCTTCACAAGGTCTATTCCTTTCTGAACGCCTTTTGCACTCGTAAAACTTCCGGAATGGATGTCGGACAGCTGGGTTATGGTAAATCCGTCGAATGCTTCCGGTAAATCCGGAAACAAAATGGTCGTGCGGTGTATTTTGTAATAATGCCTGCTTTGCCGCAGCACCAGCACTAAAAAAATGATGAATACTACCGAAAACACAAGCAGGCTGCCCGTGATCAAAATGCTTCGTGATTGAACCGCGGTAAACTGCCTAATGACGTCTGCACCAACCAATAAAATACCTGTAATGAATTTCGAAAGGAAAGTCAGCAGGAAAACCGTAATGGCGCCCGTAATCAACCCCCTTCTTTTCTGAAAGAACCCCAGTACCGTCAATCCAACCAATACCACATCAAACAGCCAGTACAGGGTATAAATAAGATAATGATCCGTAACGGTCCGTACGGCCGTAAAAAAGAAGTAATCTACAGCAAGCCATGCAAAAACAAAAGCTAAAATCCTTAATTTCATCATGTGAAAACACGCTATTTTTTTAAGATCTGAAATTGAACAGATTCTTTAAAATTACAACAATTAAATGTGATATAATCCCTTTCCCAAACATTAGAGAGGATATGCTATTAAACACAAAAACCCATTGCAACAACCGATGCATGGGTTTTATTTGCTTTATGCTTATTCCGCTACACTCTGTATCCTCCCGAAACCTCAATTCTCTGGGCATTAACCCACTTGGAATCATCAGAACAAAGAAATGCCACCACACTTCCGATATCATGCGGCAGTCCCACTCTTCCCAATGCAGTTTCAGCAGCTAGATGTTTGTTTACATCTTCCACATCACGCACAAAACCACCACCGAAATCTGTTTCAATCGCCCCCGGAGCAATGGAATTCACCCGTATTTTTCTGCTTCCCAGTTCCAGCGCCTGGTATCTTGATAAGGCATCTACTGCCGCTTTCATGGCGCCATAAGCGGAATATCCGGCAAAAGAGAACCGCGCCAGACCGGAAGAGGTATTTACAATGCTGCTTCCGTCATTGAGCAACGGCAGCAATTTCTGTGTAAGGAAATAAGGCCCTTTAAAATGGATGTTCGTCATAGCATCCAAAGTGGCTTCGGAAGTTTCTTCAAAACGCTCGTTGATCCCGATTCCGGCGTTGTTTACCAGGGCATCCAGCTTTCGCGAAGCAAACTCTGTAGTGAGGATATGCTGAACTTCTGCGGCGAATGAGTCGAAACCTGCAATGGAAGAAATATCCAAAGCCAGAGCAAATGCTTTTTGCCCGGTGTTTTCAATTTCTTTTACCACTTCATCTGCAAACTCTTTTTTTGTCTGGTAGGTGATGATGAGGTCAAAACCTTTTTGGGCCAACTGTAAAGCGGAGTCTTTACCAAGACCGCGGCTTCCGCCCGTTACCAATGCTATTTTTCTTTGATTGTCTGACATATTTTCTGTTTTTTAATGAACTATACAAAGTTCGAAAACCGGAACCTGAATGCATTTGCATAAATCAAATTATAATTTGTAAGAATCAAACAACCTTAACATCCCGGAAGTGCTGTGGTGATTGCTGTCCGTACTTTTTAAAAAAGTTGGAAAAATGGGCTACTTCCTCAAATCCCAAGGTAAAAGCGATTTCCGAAATATTCCACTGTGTCTGCAACAGCAATATTCTGGCTTCCTGGAAAATCCGGCTTCCGATGATTTCACCTGTCGTTTTTCCCGTGGTTTCCTTCAAAACCCGGTTTAAATGGTTGACATGAACCCCCAGGGTCCCGGCAAAATCCGCAGGAGTCCTGAGTTTTAAAAACTGGCCGATATTTTCAATAGGGAACTGCCTTTCCAACAGTTCAATAAACAAACTGGTAGTCCTGGAAGCAGCTGTTTTTGCGTTTTGCGCAGGTACCATAGGTTTTAACTTCTGTCCCGAATGAATCAGTTCCATCACATAATTGCGCAACAGATCATATTTATATGCATAATCGGAGTTGATTTCTTCGTGCATTTTCAGGAAAATGCTCTCAAAACGACTGTATTGCCCGGCCGAAATCTGGAATACAAAATCGCTCTGCGGCGAGAAAACGGGCAGGTTGTCAATTTCAGCCCCGATTTTGTTCAAGGGTAAAAAGTCTTTTGTAAAAACGCAGAAATGTCCCGACTGCGTACTGCACTGGCTGTTGTAATTGTAAGGTACTTTGGGTGATGCAAATAGAATGGCGCAATCTTCGATCTCAATCGTCTTGTCTGCGTATTCTACCTTGTTTTGCCCGTTGATGAGACTTATCTTATAATAAGTGCGCCTGTTGTAAGGCATTTCGGGTTTCGATTTGCTCGCCCTGTAAATTTTAGAGATATCGAAAACATTGAAATGCCCGATGTCTTTATGGATGTTTTCCGTAAGGAACAACTCAATATCCGGGCAGCTCTGCCCCAGGATATCCTGATAAAATTCTTTGATGGTGACTGAACTCATACTTTTTGCAAAAATCAAAGGTACAACCTGAACTTAAAATTAAGGAATTTAATTTAAGTGACGAACTAATATTTATTCCAAATATTTCGTTAATTCCACTTTCCTTTAGGTAACTGCTATCTTTTTACTAGTGATTTTAACGTAATTTCGTAGATGGAAAACATACGTTCCTTATCTGGTTCTTTGCAAAGTACCGCATACAGCAACTGTAGGGTGCTTTTTCATAAAAGATTCCGCATCAGTACGGTACGTATTAATTAAATTAAAAAAATGAACCATTCGATAGCCTACTCCATTCTGGAACTTGCCATAGTATCGGCAGGCAGTACCTTCAGAGAAACCCTTCATCATTCGCTGGAACTTGCAAAAGTTGCAGAAGCGCATCACTACAAACGGTACTGGTTTGCGGAACACCACAATTCAGCATCGGTGGGAAGCAGCGCCACCTCTTTGTTGATTGGTTACGTAGCCGAGAATACCCGCACCATAAGGGTCGGTTCCGGGGGCATCATGCTGCCGAACCATTCACCGCTCATCATCGCGGAGCAATTCGGAACACTGGCCCAACTATATCCCGGCCGCATTGACCTTGGGCTCGGAAGGGCTCCGGGTACCGATATGCTCACGGCAGAGGCCATAAGGTCGGACTTTATGAAGGCGGCGCATTCGTTCCCTGCAGAAATTGAAAAAATAGAGCAGTATTTTTCCGCAGCAAATGCCGGGGGAAAAGTAAGGGCACCCATTGCCGAAGGTACGGATGTTCCGCTTTACATACTGGGTTCGAGTACCGACAGTGCCCACCTGGCAGCCCGGAAAGGACTGCCCTATGCTTTTGCAAGCCATTTTGCCACCAACCACCTCAAAAATGCTTTGAACATATACCGCGATGAATTCGCTCCTTCCGCGGTACTGGAAAAGCCATATACCATTGCCGGAGTCAATGTTATTGTGGCCGATACCGATGAAGAAGCACAAAGATTGTTTACCTCGGTCATTCGGATGTTTTTCGGTATCTTAACAGGCAATTCACAGCCGCTGCACGCACCTGTTGACATGACCGATGACTTAAAAGATCTTTTTGAACATCCGAGTGTGCACCAGATGCTCAAATACTCGTTTGTGGGTACCAAAGAAACCGTAAAAAAACAGACAAAAGCCTTTCTCGAGGAAACCGGCGTAGATGAGCTCATTATGGTATCGACGCTGTACGATATCAAAGACCGACTGAAGTCTGCAGGGCTGTTTGCCGAGGTTATGAAGGAAATTAATGAAACTAAAAATGTGTAAACCAAAATGAACGGCAAAAAAAAGGCCTACTGCGACTGCATGGAGACGCTGCTGCCCGTGCGCGATACCTTGGATGTGATCAACGGGAAGTGGAAAATCCCGATCATCATTTCCATAAGTGTAGGGAATGACCGCTTTACGGATATTCAGGAAAGCATTCCCGGGATTACACCAAAGGTGCTGGCAAAAGAACTTAAAGACCTGGAGCAGCATAAGCTGCTCAAAAGAATTGTTATAGAGGAGTATCCCATCCGGATTTCCTACAGGCTTGAGCCGTATGCTGACAGCCTCACCCCTATTATTTATGCGCTTAAAGAATGGGGAATCAATCACCGCAAAAAGATCTTTGCTCCCTGACATCCCGGTTAGTTTGGAGTAGTAAATGGATTTTCTTTTGAATCAATTTTATCCTTTAATAATAATATTGAAAAGGTTGTATTTGATAAAATAGCGCAACCTAACTTAAAGAATATTGTTTATGGTGTTTTTTTTAATTATATAATCTTTTTTTACATAATTTCAGAAACCATAATGTTCCAAAACAGGATCATCTGAAAAACAAATTGCAGTCCACGGCTCAAGTCATTTCCTGTATAAAAGTTCATTTGGCAGCACCAAGGTACTTCTTAAAAGGAATGTTTCTAAATAGAACAGTACGCGTAAAAAACTCCTGTTTTATACCTAGTTTTGTGCTTTATCCTATTACACATATACTATGTCCAAAACAAAACTTACCATTAATGACAATGGATCTGTAAAAATTGAAGGAGACTTTGAAATTGTTGATAAACACGGCAATGCTTATGGTTTACAAGGCAGAACGGTGCTTTCCATTTGCCGTTGCGGCCTTTCTAAAAACAAACCTTTTTGCGACGGCGCCCACAAAGGTCATTTCGAGCATGAAGCCCTGGCGTTCGACCTTCCGCCTAAAAAGGTATAATAACGTACGGATTACAGCGTTTAGCGAAGCATGTGTTCTTTTAAAGAATCGCGATAAGAACAAACAAATAAAAGACTATGCATATACCGTTATGCATAGTCTTTAACGTTTTGTTATTTTTTTCCCACTAAGTCTATTATCAATATTAAAAATAAAAAAATCAGCCAAAGATACTTTTTAGGTTTATAGCCAACATTTTTCTCTTCTTAAAATTATCAATTAAAATAATTACAATCGCAGCTGAAAATAGCAATATTAAAAATATATGATTCATATCTATTCAAAAATACATTCTACAAATTTACCTGCAGCTAAAGCATTTCCACGATAACCTAATCCTAATCTTGCGGTGTGGAGAAAATCACAAATTCAATTTAGTATTATTATTTTAAACTGGTTCAAACGCTGAAGCAAATTGCAAAAGATCTGTGTGTAAAACTACTTCTTTTCACTTAAAAAAATTTGTCATAATCATAACTTTAAGTAAAAATGCATGAGAAAAACCTTTTTTGTTAAAGTCGTTTTTTAAGCAAATACACGAATATAATTTGCAATAAGTTATTCCTTCTGAGGCCGTATATTTTAAGCAGACCTATAGGAATCCATAAAACAGGATAACTTGGAAATGATCGCTTAGTTATACATTTTCCATAAAATTAAAGACAACATAAATGGATCAAAAAAGATCTGAAGGAACAAAATCAAACAGTATAACACACTGATATACAGCAATATTAAACTTTATTTATCATCCATAAAAATATTTTATGATAAAATAGTTTGCGTGTTGTGATATAATTGTACATTTGCCTAACAGTGTTAAACAATTTAATACTAAAAAAAATGGCAAGCAAAGATCGGATTTTAAGACAAAAAGAAGAGACCAGAAAAAACATTCTGGATGCTGCCTATGGTATTGCTAAAGAAGAAGGCTGGAACGGTTTGAGCATGCGCAAGATTGCCGACCGCATTGAATATACCGCACCCATCATCTACGAATATTTCTCGAACAAGGAAGCCATTCTTTCGGAACTGACCGGATGGGGATTCAATATGCTTTCGAGAGCGTTGGAAAAAGCAAAGGCCACATCTGAAAATCCGCGCGAGCAATTAAAGGCCATGTGGATGGCCTATTGGGAATTTGCCTTCACCGATACCGAAATGTACCAGGTGATGTTCGGCGTTCAGATCAATTGCTGTGCCGGGCAGTGCGAAGCCGCCGATTCCCCTTACAAGCTCTTCACAGGCGTTATTGCAGACGTCATGAAGAAGCATAACCCGACGGCGGAAGTGGTCAAGCAGAAGTATTTTTTATTCTTTTCTGTGATACACGGGTTGATCTCGATTAACATCGTCAACCACAATCAGCCTTTGGAAGAAATCAACAAGCAAATTTTAAATGATGCAATCGATGGTATCATGCAAACCTTAGCATAAAAAAATTTGCGCATTCACTTAACAGTGTTAGATTATTTATTGAAAGTAAAAGATGCAGATCTTTTTTTTGAAAAACCACTTAACACTGTTAGATCATTTAATTACAATTTGTTAAAAAACCGTTTAAGAAATAAGTAAGCAGGCTTTTTTGTTCTTTTACTTAACAGTGTTAAATAATTTAATTACAATAAATATGTACCAGAAGTTTTAGATGTTCCATTAAGACACCTCATTTTTACCATCACTTTTTTACAAATTCAAAAATCAATTTAAATGAAAAATGCCCTACTAACTACCACCCTATTTGCGTGGACCCTGATAGGATGTACACCAAAACCCGAAGCCGTTGTTGCTTCACCTCCAAGCCTTCCCGTTTACCCTATTCAAAATACCACCGCCCAGACCGATTCAGAATACCCTGCTGCAATTCAGGGAACGGTTGATGTGGAAATCCGTCCGCAGGTAAGCGGGAAACTGGACAGAATCTATGTTGATGAAGGAACCTATGTAACAAAAGGGCAACCGCTTTTTAAAATCAACGAACAGCCGTTCCGTGAGCAGTTGAACAATGCGCTGGCAAATCTTCACGGTGCAGAAGCTGCCCTGCTCAATGCCCAACTGGAAATCGACAAGCTCACTCCCCTGGTTCAAAACAAAGTGGTTTCCGAATACCAGATGAAAACGGCCAAAGCCTCGCACCGTATGGCTTCTGCAAATTTAGACCAGGCCAAAGCCGTCGTGGCCTCTTCGAAAATCAATTTGGGATACACCACCATTACGGCACCCGTGAGCGGGTACATCGGAAGGCTTCCGAAAAAACAGGGAAGCTTGGTTGCTGCAACAGACCTGGAACCTTTGACCAAACTTTCGGATGTGCATGATGTGTATGCGTATTTTTCACTGGGCGAAACCGATTTTATCCGGTTTAAAGAACAATACGCCGGGAATACCATCCACGATAAAATCAGGAACCTGCCCCCGGTAACACTTATTTTAGCTGATAACAGCGCCTACGCAATAACGGGAAAAATCGACATGGTGGACAGCCAGTTCGATAAAAACACGGGGGCCATCACACTGCGCGCCACGTTCCCCAATCCAAAGGGACTGCTTCGTTCCGGAAATACCGGAAAAGTACGGCTCGAAATCCAGCATGGCGATGCAATCCTGGTGCCGCAATCGGCCACGCTTGAAATGCAGGACAAGATTTTTGTTTATAAAGTGGACAAAGAAAACAAAGTATCCAAATCGCCCATCACCGTTGTGGGAAAAAGCGGGACTCATTATCTCATCAAAGACGGTGTAAAACCAGGAGATCAAATCGTACTAAGCGGGATCGACAAATTGCAGGAAGGACAGCAGATTCAACCCGAAAAAAACGCAAAGCTTGCACAAGTAACTAACAAAAAATAATTTTTCAGAAATGTTCAAAATATTCATACAAAGACCGGTACTCGCCACCGTGATCTCCATATTACTGGTGATTTTAGGTGTGCTCGGCCTTACAAAATTACCGCTACAACAGTTTCCGGATATTGCACCGCCTTCGGTTTTGGTAACCGCCGTGTATCCGGGGGCGAATGCAGAAACGGTATTGCGTTCGGTAGCACCCTCTTTAGAAGAATCCATAAACGGGGTTGAAAACATGACCTATATGAGTTCAACTGCTAGTAACGACGGTACTTTGGCCATTACGGTTTTCTTTAAATTGGGAACAGACGCCGACCAGGCAGCAGTAAATGTGCAGAACAGGGTGGCCCAGGCCACGAGCCAGCTGCCCTCCGAAGTGGTACAGCAAGGGGTTACCACGGCGAAACAGCAAAACAGCTTCATCATGGCCATCGGCATGTCGACCGAAGATGAGTCAAAATACGACCAGACGTTTGTGGCCAATTATGCCCAGATCAACATCATACCCGAAATCAAACGTATTCCCGGCGTAGGTTCTGCGGCTATTTTTGGCGGAACAAAAGATTACTCCATGCGTGTGTGGATGAATCCCACGCAGATGGCGACCCACAATGTCACCCCAAATGAAGTGATGGCGGCCATTCAGGATAAAAGCCTTGAAGCCGCACCGGGAAAATTCGGTGAACGAAGTACCGAAGTTTTTGAATACGTAATCAAATACAAAGGAAAACTCACCAAACCGGAAGATTACGAGAACATTGCCATCCGTTCCAATGCCGACGGTTCCATTCTTCGCTTAAAGGATGTGGCCAGAATTGAACTTGGCGCCTATTCCTATAACAGCTTAACGCGCCTAAACGGCGAAAAAGGAATCGTCATCGGGATCATTCAGCTGGCCGGGTCCAATTCCAACGACATCCAGGTAGCCATTAATAAGCTCATGGAAAAAGCTTCAAAAGATTTCCCGAAAGGCATCAAACACAACATCTTTTACAGCACAAAAGTGTCGCTGGACCAATCGATCGAACAGGTTCAGCATACGCTCATCGAAGCCTTTATCCTGGTATTCATAGTGGTCTTTCTTTTCCTTCAGGATTTCAGATCCACGCTTATTCCGGCCATTGCCGTTCCGGTGGCCATTTTAGGAACGTTCTTTTTTATGCAGCTATTCGGGTTTTCAATCAACCTACTCACCCTTTTCGCCCTAATCCTGGCAATTGGAATTGTGGTCGATGATGCCATTGTCGTCGTCGAAGCCGTGCATGCCAAAATGGAACACAAACATTTAGCTCCAAAGGTTGCCACAAGCGAAGCCATGCACGAAATCACCGGGGCCATTATCTCCATCACGCTGGTAATGGCAGCGGTATTCCTGCCGGTCGGTTTTATGGAGGGCTCTACCGGGGTTTTCTACCGTCAGTTTGCCTTTACCATGGCCATTGCCATTGTTATTTCTGCGGTGAATGCGTTAACGTTAAGTCCTGCCCTGGCCGCTTTCTTCCTCAAGGATCATCACGGCACGCACGATAAAGACCAGCCCCGTAAAAAACACGGATTCAAGGAAAAATTCTTTATAGGCTTCAACAACAGTTTCAACGCTTTAACGAACCGCTATGTAGGCGGGCTCAAATTCCTCATCCGTCACAAATGGGTCAGCCTTGGAGGTTTGGTTCTCATCACCTTTGCCACTATTTTCATGGTTAAAACCACGCCTTCCGGGTTTATTCCTACAGAAGACCAGGGATTTATCGCCATCGCGGTAAACACACCTTCGGGAACCTCTCTGGACGGAACGCAGAAAGTGATGACGGAAGCGGAAAATTTACTGCGCAAACTGGATGCATCCCGCGACGTTACGGCCATTTCGGGTTTTAACCTGCTCACCAATTCTACGAGTCCGTCTTCGGCCGTGGTGTTCGTATTGCTCAAACCTAATGAAGAACGCGGCGATGTTAAAGACATCAACCAGATCATGACGCAGGTGCAGGGAAAACTCGGGGCTATTTCCGGCGCAAGCTTCTTTGTGTTCAGTTTTCCTACTGTTCCGGGTTTCAGTAATGTGGAAGCACTGGATGTGGTATTGCAGGATAAAACGGGTGGTAAACTGGATAAATTCAGCGGGGTTTCCCAGTCGTTTATAGGAGAACTCATGAAACGTCCCGAAATTGCCGTTGCCTTTACGTCGTTCAAAGCCGATTATCCGCAGTTGCAGCTGGATATCGACGATGCAAAAGCAGACCAGCTCGGGGTAAAAGTAAAAGACATTTTACAGACCATGCAGGCGTATTTCGGTAGTGCACAGGCCTCGGATTTCAACAGATTCGGTAAATACTACCGGGTTGTGGTTCAGGCGGATATTCAGGACAGAGCAGATCCTTCGGCCATCAACAATGTGTTTGTCAAAAATAAAAACGGGGAAATGGTGCCCATCAATACACTGGTTAAACTAAGCCGTATTTACGGTTCAGAGACTGCTTCGCGATACAATTTATTTAATTCCATCTCTATAAATGCCATCCCTAAACCCGGGTTCAGTTCGGGTGATGCCATCAAAGCAATCGAGGAAGTGGCAGAACAGCACCTACCGGCCGGGTACAGCTTTGAATTTTCGGGGCAAACGCGCGAAGAAATAGCTTCGGGGGGACAATCTGCAACGATTTTCTTACTGTGCCTCGTGTTCATTTACTTCCTGCTTTCGGCCCAGTATGAAAGCTATATTCTGCCTTTGGCCGTGATCTTATCGATCCCAACCGGAATCTTTGGCGTGTTTGCAGCCATTGGCTTAACGGGAATTGAAAACAATATTTACGTACAGGTTGCGCTGGTGATGCTTATTGGACTGCTCGCCAAAAATGCCATTCTCATCGTGGAATTTGCCATTCAAAAACGAAAATCAGGACAGGCACTGGTTAAAGCCTCCATTGAAGCGGCAAAACTTCGCCTGCGCCCCATCATCATGACGTCCCTGGCTTTTGTGGTGGGACTGATTCCGATGATGAGCGCCACCGGACCTTCTGCACAGGGGAATCATTCCATCAGCATCGGGGCCGCAGGAGGTATGGTTTCGGGTGTGATCCTCGGATTGCTCATCATCCCGGTGCTCTTCATCGTATTCCAGTTTTTACAAGAAAAATTCAGCGGAAAACCCGTAGCCGTAATTCATAACGAAGAAAAATAATGAAAAAATACATCAGCAGTTACGCAGCCTTCCTGGTGCTTCTCACCACGTTAAATGCGTGCAAGGTCTCACAGGATATAGAGGCTCCGCAAGACGCAATCCCTGAACAATTCAGGGATGTGGCGTACGAGGATTCCACAAGCATGGCCGATTTAGGCTGGAAAGAATTCATTACCGATGCTTCCCTTCAACAACTCATCGACAGCGCCCTCACCCAAAATTACGATTTGCTTACGGCCCAAAAAAACATAGAACAGGCACAGTGGCAGCTGAACCAGGCAAAGTGGGCTAATGTTCCCGATCTGAACCTGCAGGTTACCGGAACGTCGAACCGGCCTTCAGACAACAGTCTCAACGGGTTAAGCACAAGTACGTTTTTGGGTAAAAAACACATCGAAGATTACAATGCCGCAATCGGACTTTCGTGGGAAGCCGACATCTGGGGCAAAATCAGGAACAGAAAACAAGCTGCCCTAGCGGAATACCTGCAGTCGGAAGAAGCGAAAAAGGGCCTGCAGACCACCCTTGTGGCCAATGTGGCCAAAGGTTATTACAACCTGCTCATGCTCGACGCGCAACTGGTCATTGCCCAAAAGAACCTGTCCTTAAGCGACAGCACCCTTTTTGTCATCAACCTGCAATACGAAGCCGGTCAGGTAACCTCGCTGGCACAGCAACAGGCAGAAGCCCAGCAAGCCGTTGCTGCACAGCTGATCCCGCAGCTGGAACAGAATATTGTGATCCAGGAAAACGCCCTGAGCATCATCACGGGAAGCTTTCCCGATAAAAAGGAACGCAGCACCACGTTAAATGCAACGGACCTGCACGAGAACCTTAAAGCGGGTATTCCTGCTTCACTGGTAAGCAGAAGGCCCGACGTGAAAAATGCAGAACTGGCTTTAAGGGCTTCCAATGCCAGCGTCGGCATTGCAAAAGCATCCATGTACCCGGCATTGAACATAACCGCTTCCGTAGGTTTAAACTCCTTTGAGTCCAGCAACTGGTTTAATATGCCCGCTTCCCTGTTCGGCATTGTTGCGGGAAGCCTGACACAGCCCCTGCTGCAAAAACGCAAATTGAAAAGCGCCTATGAAATAGCTAAAATAGAACGCGAAAAAACCGTGATCAACTTCCGAAAAACAGTCTTGGTGGCGGTTGGCGAAGTTTCCGATGCGCTCGTAAAAATCGAAAAGCTCAACGAACAGCAAACCGTGGCGTCCAAACGCGTGGCGATTCTGCAAAAAGCGGTCAAAAACGCCGAAATGCTTTTTAAGAACGGCATGGCCACCTACCTCGAAGTCATCATAGCGCAGGGAAACCTGCTGCAAACCGAATTAGAACGGGCCGCCCTCAAACGCGCGCAATTAGAATCCGAAATGGAACTATACCGGGCGTTAGGCGGTGGATGGAACTAAGCTTTTCCAAGCAAAATCAACTGCTTCAGAACGATTCTGCAGGCAGTTGGTTTTTTATTTATAAACCGTACCCTACCTTTTAAACAGCTTATTTTATTATAAAAATTCCACGAATATGCAGGACACTTTTTTCTTTCAAGCAATGATTTACCTGGCCGGAGCGGTCATTATGGTTCCGGTTGCCAAACGTCTGGGATTGGGTTCCGTATTGGGGTACCTCATAGCCGGCGTTGTGATAGGCCCCGCTTTTTTAAAGCTTGTGGGCACCGAAAGTCATGATATTATGCACTTCGCCGAGTTTGGCGTGGTGATGATGTTGTTTGTGATCGGTCTCGAATTAGAACCTTCACGGCTTTGGCGCATGCGGAAAAAAATTACCGGAATGGGTGGTTTGCAGGTTTTGGGAACAACATTTCTGGTATCCATAATCGCAATGCTATGGGGATTGGATTGGAAAACGTCTTTCGTTTTGGGGATGATTGTCTCGATGTCTTCCACGGCAATCGTGATGCAGACCCTGGCTGAAAAAGGCTGGATGAAAACCGTAGCCGGAAGAAGTTCTTTTGCCGTTTTATTATTCCAGGATATTGCGGTAATTCCCATGCTTGCACTGTTTCCGTTACTGGTAAATCCGGAATTGCAGGCTGTTTCGACAGCCATTGAAACCAAAACGTTCCTGGATCATTTCCCGCAATGGATTCAGGCCATGCTAACGCTGTCCGCTATTCTACTGGTGATCCTCACCGGAAAATTTTTGCTGCGCCCGGTTTTTAATATGATGGCCCGGACCCGCATGAACGAAATGTTCACCGCCACGGCTTTACTGTTAATTGTGGGAATTGCCGTTTTAATGACATCCGTAGGATTAAGCCCGGCCCTCGGAGCGTTTATCGCAGGCGTTTTACTGGCAAACAGTGAATACCGGCATCAACTTGAAATTGCCATCGACCCGTTTAAAGGACTATTACTGGGATTGTTTTTTATCTCCGTAGGAAGTTCGATTGATTTTGAATTACTGCGTTCTAAACCAATGCTGATCCTGGGTTTGGTGGCTGGCTTCATGGCAATAAAAATCGGGGTCCTGTATGTTTTAGGAAAATCCTTTAGAGTAGGTT
Organism: Flavobacterium sp.; assembly: GCA_040396655.1. Lineage (GTDB taxonomy): Bacteria > Bacteroidota > Bacteroidia > Flavobacteriales > Flavobacteriaceae > Flavobacterium. The sequence continues at coordinate 155,171 of JBEBOB010000004.1, forward strand.
ATTCCCAAAACTTCATTTTCAGTTTTGGCCTGAGCCAGGTCGGGGAATTTGCTTTTGTACTGCTAAGCTTTTCCTTCCAGGAACATATTTTAAGCAAGGAAATGACCGATTTAATGATGGCCGTTACAGCCATCAGCATGGCGGTGACCCCGCTTTTGATGTTGTTCAATGAAAAAGTTCTGTCCCATTCAAAATGTGCCGTTGCCCCCGAAAATAACCCTGACGAAAATGATGTGGAAGAAGAACACAATGCCGTCATTATCGCAGGTTACGGTCATTTTGGAACTACCATAGGACGCTTTTTAAGAGCGAATAACATCGCTGCCACCGTTTTGGACAACAACAGCGATAACGTTCATACCCTTCGGAAATTGGGGTTTAAGGTATATTACGGCGATGCAACCAGGCACGATCTACTGGAAATTGCAGGCGCGCACGAAGCTAAAATCGTCGTCATTGCCATGGGAGACAGTGACGCACGGATGCGCATGATTGAAATGGTTAAGAAGCAGTTTCCCCATCTTTATATTCTGGTGCGTTCCGAAAACCGCGACGATGCCTACGACCAGATGAACGCCGGAATCATGCACATTTACAGGGAAACCTTAGATACCAGCCTGCGCGTGGGAATCGACGTGATGAAGCTCTTGGGACACGATGCTTTTGAAGCTGCAAAATCGGCCCAGACGTTTTTCCACCACGATGAAAAAACGCTTAAATACCTTGCCAGCATGCGAAATGAGGCCAACTATATGGATGTGGTCCGGGAAAAAATCGAAGAATTAGAAGAGTTGATCCTTGCGGATAAAAAAGTAATTGCCAGTGAAACGGAAGAAAAGAATGCTGTGGCTTAATTGAAGGCCTCCTCATATTCCAAACAATGCCTATATAAAAACCGTCTTTTAAGAAGTCCAGGATTCCTTTGTAAATAACCAGAAATAATCCGTTTAACGATTTAAGAGGATGAGTGCCATTTAATCGATTTGCCTGATTCATATTCTTTGAGAAATTTTACCGCCTCCGGAACAGGCAAGTCATATAGCTAATAAAAAACAAAAAAACCTCTACAATTGTAAAGGTTTTAATTTATTCTAAATTATACTTTAATTACCAACCACCAGTGTTGCTATAAAAGCCCTATAAAGACTCATTACTTCATCGCCATACTTATCATAAAAAGGTAATGATTCATCTAATAAAATAGACTCTTTTAATCTAATAGTTTTATCTGATTCTTGAACTTTGTTAAAAGCAGCAACGCCCTCGGCAACTGATTTAAATTTAGTTTCTAAGACATTTTCTGTAATCCAATTTTTAAATTCTTCCGAAGTACATTGTACTATATTGTAGGTACTTCCAACATTTTTACTGAATTCTGCTTTCAATTTTTTATTACTTAAAAATTCTTCTGATGTATAGAAATTAACAGACCTCTGTAACAAACTTAAGAATTCAACATCAGTAGTCGGTTTTAATTTTGTAATAAACTCCTCATTAGTAACATCTGGTAAATTTGATTTCTGAGAAAACCCTTGCAAACTTAAAAGGGAAATCATTAATATATATACTTTCTTCATAATTGATAATTGATAATTCATTATTTTATTCGTATCCCATACATCTTCTATAACTTTTTCTACAAATAGCCATATCTGCATCAAGCATGGCATGAGAAAGTGCTACTACATTTGTAGAACTTGCAGGAAAGCCATATAAAGATCTATTGATATAATCAACAACAGCAGTTTGAGTACAATTATCAAATCTAGTATCGCAAATATCACTTGTAGTATTATCTTGGCCATTAGGATACCATTTATTTATATAAAGTTGAACCTCACCTATTGGAGCAGTCCAAATAAAGTTATAAACATTTTGAAATTGTGCAACTTCTATACTCTTTTTCGCAACTATATTATTCCAACGGTTTCTTGCCTGTTCCACACTTGTAAAATTTGTTTGCGATAAATTACTTCCTATCCATGAAAATAGTTGTTCTTCAGTATCTACATGAGCTAAATAATTCAAATCTTCATTGAAGTCAACAATTAATAGATTTACTTCTTTAAATATATCTGAATTATAGTAGTCATAAAACATCTGGTCGGTCGCATTTTCAATTTGAATAGCTGGCCTTGCTGCAGTTGGAGAACTCTCAGTTGATAGGTTTGGATTTGTAGTTTCTGCGTTATCATGTGAACATGCAAACATAAAAACTATACTACATAACAATAATAATTTTTTCATATTTTTTTAGATTTTTTGGTTACTTTCTACAGTCATCATAAGTTTTAGTACAGTCTTTGATATCCTTTTCATGTTGCAAATCAGCACAATCATATAATTCATTTGTTGGTGTTCCTGATTGATCATTTTTAGCATCAGCTAAATTTTGCTTGTAAGCTGCATTAGCTTTATCCTTGCATGATTTATAGTCAGTTTGGCAATTTGAAGTTGAAACATTTCCTACACTATCTGGCAGCCATTTATCTAAATAATAAACTGCTTCATCTATAGGAGCACTTACTATAAAATCATAAACATTTTGAAATTGAGCAACTTCTATATTTTTTCTAGAAATTATATGATTCCAACGTGTTTTTGCTTGTTGTACATTTGTAAAATTTGTCCTTGATAAGTTTGTCTCTATCCATGAAAAAAGATTCGTAGGCGTAAATGAAATTGTAGAGTCTCCTACATTTAAATCATTATAAAAGTCAGAATTTAATTGTCGAACTTCTTTAAATATGTCTGAATTAACATAATCTGAAAACATTTGGTCAATCTCATTTTCAATTGGAATTACTGGTCGTGATGCAGTTGTTGCATTCTCAATTTGTGAGTTTGATTGTGTAGTTTCTTCATTGTCGTTAGAACAAGCAAACATAAAAGCTATACTACATAGCAATAAATTTTTTTTCATATTTGTTTATTTTAAATTATTAACTATAAAACTAATAAAAATCACTAACATAAAAAATATAAACTAAAAATCATTTAACATAAAAAATATAAACTAAAAATAATTTCATATTTTACAACACATAGTGTTTTAATTAGAAAGTTATAGTATACAAGGTAAACTTCCCTGTTTTGGTAAACTTCCCTGTTTTTCAAACAAATTAAAATTA
>JBEBOB010000005.1:0-153690 GCA_040396655.1 Flavobacterium sp.
TCTTAACCTTTTTTTAATCTTATTTTTTAACAACTATCAATTCAATACGTTACATTAGGATTTTAACTTTTCAATTTCCCCTGAAATCTAATACTTTCCGTAATTCCTAATATAAGACCCTTGGAAAAAACGTGAGCCAAATCGTTTTTAAACGAAAAAAGCCCGCTGTTTTACAGCGGGCTCTTAGGAACTTTATAAATTCAATTAGTTTTTACCTTCCATTTTAGCTTTTAATTCAGCTAAAGCATCGATATCTCCTAATGTCGTTTTTTCAGTTGCTGTTGAAGAAGTAGCCGCTTTTTCTTCTGCAGCTTTTACGTTTTTCTCTTCTTCTTCACGGAAAGTTGCTGTATGAGAAGCTACAACTCTTTTGAATTCTTTATTGAACTCAATAACTTTGAAGTCTGCAGTTTCACCTTTTTTCAACTTTTTACCATCTTCTTTCTCTAAATGACGTGATGGAATGAAAGCTACAACATCTTCTTCGAAGTTTACAGTAGCTCCTTTATCATTTAAATCAGCGATTGTACCATTGTGAACAGTACCTACTCCGTAAGCTGCTTCGTGAGCATCCCATGGATTATCAGTAGTTTGTTTGTGACCTAAAGATAATTTACGTCCTTCAACATCTAATTCTAAAACAACAACATCTAATTTGTCTCCTACGTTTACAAATTCAGAAGGGTGTTTGATTTTCTTAGTCCAAGATAAATCAGAGATATAGATCAATCCGTCAATTCCTTCTTCTAATTCAACGAAAACACCGAAGTTAGTGAAGTTACGAACTGTTCCTGTGTGTTTAGAACCTACAGGGTATTTAGATGTAATATCTGTCCAAGGATCATTTGTCAATTGTTTGATACCTAAAGACATTTTACGCTCTTCACGGTCTAAAGTCAAGATAACTGCTTCTACTTCATCTCCGATTTTTACGAAATCCTGAGCTGAACGCAAGTGTGTAGACCAAGACATTTCAGAAACGTGGATCAACCCTTCTACTCCTTCTGCTACTTCAATGAAAGCACCGTAATCAGCTAAAACAACTACTTTTCCTTTTACTTTATCACCTACATTTAAGTTTGCGTCTAAAGCATCCCAAGGATGAGCATTCAATTGTTTTAATCCTAACTGGATACGTGTTTTCTCATCATCGAAATCCAAGATTACAACGTTCAATTTCTGATCTAACTCCAATACCTCAGACGGGTGATTGATACGAGACCATGATAAGTCGGTGATATGGATCAATCCGTCAACACCTCCTAAATCGATGAATACACCGTAAGAAGTAATGTTTTTAACAACACCTTCCAATACCTGACCTTTTTCTAACTGACCGATGATCTCTTTTTTCTGAACTTCGATATCAGCTTCGATTAACGCTTTGTGTGAAACTACAACGTTTTTGAACTCATGATTAATTTTAACCACTTTGAACTCCATCGTTTTATTCACATACTGATCGTAATCACGGATTGGTTTTACATCAATCTGAGATCCTGGCAAGAACGCTTCGATTCCGAATACGTCTACGATCATTCCTCCTTTAGTTCTGCACTTCACGAAACCGTTAACAATTTCTCCTGAATCATGAGCAGCAATAACGCGATCCCAAGCTTTGATTGTACGAGCCTTACGGTGAGATAAAACCAACTGACCGTTTTTATCTTCTCTAACGTCGATTAAAACTTCCACTTTATCTCCTACTTTCAAATTAGGATTGTAACGGAACTCGTTTAAAGAAATAACACCTTCAGATTTTGCATTGATATCAACAATTACATCTCTGTCTGTGATTCTTACCACAACTCCTTCTACAACTTCCTCCGCATCTGTAGAGATGAAAGTTTTTTCTACTAAATCTTCGAATTCTTTTAAGTTTGAAGCATCTACTGCATCAATACCGTTTTCATAACTTTCCCAGTTGAAAGTATCTAAGAATTCTTTTGTGTTTTGTGTTTGTTCAGACATGTCTGATAATAAATTTGTATTTTGTCTTTAAAGGGATTGCATGAAGATTAAAAACAAAAGCCTGTTATAATTATTTAAACCTTTTTAGCCCAATCCCAAACCTCCGGCTAAAAAGAGGTGCAAATTTACGATTTTATATTTTATCTTCCTAATAATCAATAAAAAAAGTCTGAATTTTCATTCAGACTTTCTATATTAGAAATTTGTTGTTAAGTTAAGCGTGAATCCATTCGATTCGGGTACATATCTGCAAACACCCCCTACACACATTAAACCTCCACGTTGACGACCATAATTTACAGCTATCCGAGTAGCTCCTTTAGAAAAACTTCCTCCTACACTGTAATAATGAATACGGCTTTCGGGATGTGTATTTCCATAATTATACATATCTGTAACATAAATACTAAACATGGTATTAGGAACAAACTCTAATAACGCTGCTCCCCAATCGCCTTTATCAGCGGATGCCCACATATTTTGCAACTGTAACCGCACCGAACTTGTTTCAGAGAAATTATACAAACCTTCTACACTAAGTATATCTGTTTTCACCTCGTCAAACTTTCCTTCTAAGATAGGAGCATTGTAATATTGATTCATGTACATAGTAATAGTCTGAAAATTGGATGTCCAATTCTTTCTTATTTCAACAGCAATATCAGAATAGTATTTATCTCCCAATTTCAAAAACTCATTCTCTAACTTATTGTTAGTAAAATCATAAGTTGATTTCAATCCTGCCCAATAAGATCCGTTAACCGCCAGATGGGTTCCATATTTACCTCCTAATAGTGTACCTTCCACAAAATCATAGTAAAAATCATATTGTCCACCTATTTCTCCGTTTCTTTTTTCAAACCAGTTAACTCCACCTTGTGCTTGGTACACATAAATATTTTGTAACGAAAAATCATACTGTTTTGTTAATGCCGGAATATAATTGATCACACCTTTATTATATTGATTTCCGGACAACTTTCTATCTGAATAAAACGACATGTTTTCCATTCTTCTAAGGTTAATACTTGATCCAAAGTTCCCTTTGTTATAACCTAGATTAACCAATAAAGCATTCCCATCTAGAAATGTTCCATCCACATAGTCTTCATTCGCAATAACAATATCTTTTTGTTTGTGAACATACTCTGTTCCAAAATTAAATCCGCCTACTCCTAAATTAAAGCGGCCCGAGAAAGCACTGATTAAATCATTTACACCGGCATATGTGGTTTCCTTATGCTCATCTAATCTACCTACGTAACTTGCCCCGAATCTGAAATCGACATTTTCAAGCTTCATAGCATCTGCCGCATTAAATTCAAGATTAGATCCCATGATATAGCTTTCCGACAGATCAAATCCCATCCCGATACGCTGTTTACCTGTAAGAGCCGTTAAATCCAGATTCTTTGTCAGGCGCATCTTAACATTTACTCCAAACAATGCATTATTAATACCAAGAGCCCTGTCCTCCCAGGAGCGTAAAATTAAGCCACTGCCAAACTGCTCATAAAAATGACCAAGGGTAATATTTATTCCATTATCTATATCATTGTAACGCGCATAGATCGTACCTATGTTTGCATCTTTCAAATCGGGACTGTAATTGATAATGGCTTTTGGATAATAAGATTCTATCTGTGTTCCGAATTCCCACTTATTCTTAAAATAATCAACTTTAATATAAGTATTCGATCTAAATCTGTCCTCTGCTTCCTTTTCTTCAATTTTGATTTTATCATCATCGAGATAGTACTGGTTGTTAGATTCAATCCCTACACGTACCTGCGCATAAAAGAAAGACGACGTTAATAACGTCGCCGAAAGAATTATCTTTTTCATTGATTATTTCTTACCGATTTTACTTAGTTCTTGCTCGATTTTATTTTCAATCCCGGGAGTGTAATTAGAATGCGTAAACATCACCTTACCTTTGTAAAGAATTAGTGTATAAGGTACATTCACTACATTCAACGCTCTTTTAAGTTCCTGATTGGTATCCAGCAAAACTTCGTATTTCCAGCCTTTTGATGTTACCATCGGCTTTACTCGGTTAATGGTTTTAGAATCATCAATAGAAATAGCAACCAATTCTACTCCGTAATCTTTCTGCCATTGTGCATATCTGCTCTTAATAGCCTCTAACTCTTTGATACATGGGCCACACCAAGTCGCCCAAAAGCTTACAATTACAGGTTTAGATGAATTGTTATAGTTCGCAATGTTAACAGTTTTGCTGTCCAAGCTCTTCAATGCTACATTTGGCAATTTGTTTTGTCCTATTGCAAAAGTCACAAACAACAAACAAATTGTTACTAATGATAAACGTAATCTCATGATATTTTAGCAGTTCTTTAAAAAATTAGATTCAAAACTAATAATAAAATAATTATCAAATAATTTTTTTATAATTTTTTTTTTCTATTATTTTACACTTTATTAACTATATATCAACAACATATTATGTTTACAAAAAAATTACTGCCTGTTTTACTATTCGGAATAGCGTCATTAGGTTTTGTTGGCTGCTCAAGTTCTGATGATTCTGGTGATTCCCAAAACACAGAAGTGGACTTTACAAAAGGGGAATTCAAACAAAAAGTATTAATTGAAGATATAACGTCTGCTAGTTGCGTTTGGTGTCCATTAGGTACAATTGCAATTGAAGGGTTAGAAAATTCGGAATACAAAGACAAAGTAATTGGAGTGGGTGTTCACGGTGATTTCAACCCAAGTAGTGTAAAAGACCCTTTTGTATTACCAGGTTTATCAAAACTTACAAGCGCACTTAAAATGTCAGGATGGCCACATTTAAGTTTCAACAGAAACACTACTATAGCAGGTACAAAATTTCAGGAATTTATTCCTGAAACAGCTTTTGGAGCGTACACATTTTCATCTACCGAGTTTGAAAAATTCCAGAAAAGATATACTCTTTTAAATGAAGGCTCACCAATTGGTATTAAAATAGAGTCAAGCTTAACTGCTACAAGCGGTAAAGTTGATGTAAGCTTAAAATTTAGCCAGAACATTAACCAAGAACTTAAATACGTTGTTTATATCCTGGAAGATGGATTGGTATTCCAACAAGCACAACACAATAGGCTGTTTGGAGAACAAGGAAATGGTGGAAAATGGGTAATGGATTTTGTTCACGACCATGTTGTACGTGCCACTAATAACTTTTTAGGGGAAACTATTGCAGCGGGACAAACAACAGCTAACGAATTTAAAGCAACTGTAAATTTAACATACAAAACTGAAGATCTTTCAAAAGTTAGTGTGGTTGTTGCCGTGTTAAATAAAGATGGTAAAGTAGTAAATGCTCAAAAAGCAAAAGCGAATACAACATTAGACTACGAAAAGAAATAAGAAACTTATTCTCTATATCCTAAAAAACTCAAACCGCTCGGTTTGAGTTTTTTTATTTTTTTAAAACCGGAATTTCAACTGTATATACTCCGCTTTTTTCTCATTCACATTAAGATTGCTGACCTGCACCCCGATGAGTCGTACCGAGGTCTTTAAATCCTGTTGATGCAGCAATACTGAAGCCGCTTCTTCCAAAAGGTCTCTGTTCCTTATGTAGAAAGGAGAAGTAGCGCTTCGTGTGTGCAATGTAAAGTCGCTGTATTTTATTTTAAGCGTTACCGTTTTACCGGCAAGGTTCCGTTTTTGAAGCCTGGCGGCTACTTCTTCACATATATCGTATAGCTTTTCCCTGAGGTAAACTACCGAAGTAAGATTCTCCGCAAAAGTGCGCTCCGCACCGATCGACTTTGGCAAACGGTCCGGGACTACCTCCGAAAAGCTGATACCTCGGGCAAGCTGGTAAAAATGCAGACCTGAATTCCCAAAATGTTCTTCCAGAAAGTCAAGGGACTTCGACCTTAAATCAGCTCCTGTAAAAATTCCCAGGTGATACATCCTTTCACAAGTCTTTTTTCCGACCCCGAAAAAACGTTTAATCTCAAGCGTGGAAAGAAAAGCGTCTACCTCATCGGGATTGATTGTTTTCTGCCCATTGGGTTTGTTATGGTCGCTGGCAATTTTAGCAAGAAATTTATTGATCGATATTCCGGCAGATGCAGTAAGCCCAGTTTCTTTAAAAATCTTTCTCCTGATTTCTTCGGCGATCAATGTAGCACTTTTCAATCCTTTATGATTCTTCGTAACATCCAGAAAAGCTTCATCCAATGCCAGAGGTTCCACAAGGTCGGTATATTCCAGAAAGATTTTACGGATTTGCCGGGATACCTCCCGATAACGTTCAAAACGGTGCGGGACAAAGATAAGTTCCGGGCATTTTTTTTTCGCAAGCTTTCCGCTCATGGCGCTCCGTACACCGTATTTCCTTGCTTCATAACTTGCTGCTGAAATAACGCCTCGTTCACTTGAGCCGCCTACTGCAATGGGCTTATTACGTAGGTCGGGAAAATCCAGCTGTTCTACAGAAGCATAGAAGGCATCCATATCAATATGGATGATCTTCCGGTAATGGGTACTTTCCATAACCTTTCCTTATTTCCGGCCTTTCTTACCCGGAGGAAAGAAAAAGCGCAAAGGGTTTTTCTTAAAATAGATCCAGACCGATTTAAACAGTGAAAACAGCTCGCTGAACGGCAAACTTCTGGATCGGAGCGTCAATCCAAGTGAAAGCCCGAAACTGACAATAAAATTCATAAAACCAATAAGGGTCAAACCTGCGAAAGACCAGATCCAGGTAGCGGTAGTCAACTGGAAATCGGCTCCATATGCTCCCAGGGCAATATTTCCGCTCGCAAAAGTAATGTGGCGTATATCGAGGTTTAATCCCAGAAAATGTCCGAGGGAATGTGTACTTCCCATAAATACCCCGAACCAGAAATTAGATACGATACCCGGCCATCGCTTTTCAAGCCATTTTGCCATACGTGTGGTTTTCGCCACACCAAGCGTACGCTTTAGGAACGGGTTCTCCTGTATACGGTAATACACCTGGTTATGTTTGTTTTTATTGGAAACATTTCCTGAAATAATTCCCGATAAAAACAAGAATACTCCGGCAATGGCTGCATGAAAAAGCAACGGACTCATAACAGGATTCACATCTTTCAGCAGCGTATGCCATTTGGTATCCGTTATGTTAATACCTGTGGTTAAATCAATAATCCATATAAGCAGCAAGGCAACCGGAAATGCCATGATCACATTTCCTACAAACGCAATAAACTGCGAACGGAACAAACGCGCGAAAAGATTTGCGAAGGCGCTGTGCTTTTCGGCATCTTTCGTATTGTTTTTCAATCCTTCCTCAATAGATTTGGAAATCGTAGTGGCCGTCATGGCAGGCTGTTTCGTTGCCAGTGTAAATCCTAACAGATAAATAAGGATAAACCCGACAGAATAATTGATGCTGTAAAGAAAGGCAAAACCAAAATCAGAAGCGTCGGCCTTGGAAAGAAGCACCTTTATTACGCATAGAAATCCTACAATTAAGCCTCCACCAAGTGCGGCCTTAAACATCTTGAAGTATTCTCTGGCTGTTTCCGTGATATAATGTTCTCCTGTTTTTGCCGTATATTGTGTAATTTCGTTCGCAATTACCTGCGTACTTTCGGCAAACAGTTTGGATACATTGTTCTTGTAACAATTATACTCTATGAGCTGCAGTGAAAGCTGGATACTGTTGATTACTTTATCTTCCGGCTCATTGACAACAAGAAACGGCATCAGTATGCGGATGCGCTGCAGCTGCTGGCGGATTCTTAAAAGCGCCTGGTTGACCTTTAGGGTAATGCCAAAATTAGAACTGTTCTTAAATGCGTGCTGAATGAGATCTTCACATTGTTTATGAAGAATAACCAATTGTTTGTAGTTCAGGTCGTCCTTATTTACATAACGGATCTCTCCTTTGCGCAGGCGGTTTTCAATTTCCAGAAATTCGCTTTCAAACCCGAGAAAGGGACTTGCCAGATGGTTGTACTCTGGAATCATATGCAGGATGCTCGTTTCCATAGAGCGGCCGCTCATACGCTGCGTAAGTAGCCCCATGGAATACAGCAGTTCCGACATTACGCCGGAATCGGCTTTTGTAAACTGGTAGATATCGCTTAGCTTGAGTATTTCGAAAAGTTCCACCAGTTCTTCCAACGGAATTTTACGGATCCATTCATAATCATTTTCCTTATAAAAAACCTGATTCAGCACATATTCGAGAGTATCTTTCTGTGACTGGTAGGGAAGTATCTTTGCCGAAAGGCGCTTTCTGATTTCATAGAGGAAATCCGAATCCTTTAATATACCGGCATCGGAAACCATAAGCTTGAACCCGCGTCCTGCCACTATATTCGAAATATAGGTTCCAAGGACTTCCCTGTGAACGTCAAATTCAATAAGATGATCGAGCAGTTCCCTTAATGTTATGTGGGCGATGGCTTTAGGTTTTTTAGGCCTGAAATATCCCACAAGATCATACAAAAAGAACAAACTTTCGTCTAAAACAACCTGGTCCTGTATAATATATCTGGTAAAAATCTCATCAATATTTTTATAGGCAATTTGTTTTCTTATTAACTTCATAAATCCTTTTTTTACGATATTTGATGTATAATCAAACATTTATTCATGTTAGAAATCGAACGAAAATTCAGCATTAAAAGTACTACTTTTTTGTCGAACATTAAAGAAAGCTATGACATTACTCAGGGATACCTTAATTCGAATAAAAACCGCACGGTAAGAGTCCGGACGAAAGGTCCAAAAGCTTATATCACAGTCAAAGGAATCGGTTCTTCTGACGGTTCTACCCGTTTTGAATGGGAAAAAGAGATTTCGGTTAAAGAAGCAGAGGCGCTTCTTCTTCTCTGTGAAGATTTTATCATCCGCAAAACGAGGTATATAGTGCCGTTCAACGGATTTATTTTTGAAGTAGATGTCTTTAAAGAAGCCAACGAAGGCCTTGTTATAGCAGAAGTGGAACTTGAATCAGCAGACCAGCAGTTTGAAAAACCCCAATGGCTAGGAGAAGAGGTCACGGGCGACGAGCGCTTTTATAACGCCTATTTAAGCAATCATCCTTATACTACCTGGAATCTTTAAGTATCTCAAGCCTTACTTCGAGTTTTCCGGCTTTCGCATCGTGTGATATTTCATCAAATGCTTTTTTAGATAAGTCTATTTCAAGCCCTTTGGTAAAAGGGCCACGGTCATTTACTTCTACGATAACACTTTTATTGTTCTGAATATTTGTTACCTTAACCCTTGTACCAAATTCAAGCTCTTTATGAGCAGCTGTCATCTTCCTGTTGGAGAACAATTCTCCGCTTGCCGTTTTCCTTCCGTTAAATTTGTCATGGTAATAACAAGCAAAGACCCCACTTTTATAGAATGAGGTCTTTGTATTTTTTTCTGTTGTTCCTGTCTTAGCAGTTTTACAGCTTGCCAGACAAAGAAAGGCGGACAGGATGAAAAAGCTATAGCGAGAATTCATTCAGATCCAGATTATCAGGTATCCCCGCTATAAGGTTGATTTCATCTTCAATCTCCGATCGTTTTTCTTCGTAATTCTCAGGAAGCACTTCTATTCTCACCTTCAGTGTCCCATGCCCTTTGTGGTGCGTAAGGTCCATAAATGCCGTTTTACTCAAATCAAGCTGACGTCCTTTTGCAAAGGGACCGCGATCATTAACCTCTACGATCACTTCTTCGTCGTTTGTGAGGTTGGTTACACGTATCTTTGTTCCAAAAGGCAGGGTTTTATGAGCTGCCGTATATTTTTTATTGCTGAATACATCTCCGCTGGCGGTCTTTTTCCCGTTAAATTTGTCATGATAATAAGAAGCCTGTGTTTCTTCATGTACTACCTCTACCTCATCTTCCAGCGCCTCAAGTTCGGCGTTTAGTTTTACCAGTTCACTATTTAATTCGGCGGTTTTTTCATTTATCTTAGAAGAATCACTGCTAAAATTTGATGTTGAAACGGGCTTCACATACGCCATTTCTTTCCCTATTATAACCTCACCGGCTTCTTTTTGGTCCATGCCGTTTACAACGACAAATCCCGATACAGCAGCCAGCGTAACCAATCCTACTAAAATAAAATAATAATACCTCTTCATAAATCGTAACTTTTAAATTAACATTTGCTATAAAGCTATAAACTTGCAAAAGCAGAGACCTGACTTTTTAGGGTCAGGTCTTATATTAGAACCATGCATTCCATGGAATCCTAGATAAAATAAGGATTGTTCCCAGGGAAAACAAGATTGCAATTGACTTAAATTTTGCTTGACTCGTCGCCGCCTTCTTATGCTTTGAAAACCCTACCGTAATTAAAATTACAGCAATAATGTTAATAAGCGGGTGCTCAAGAGCATACAACCTTAACGTACTGTCTTTCATCGCCACAGAGAATGACTGTACTAAAGGCGAAACGAAATAAAGAACGAGTCCAATTAATAACTGTGTGTGTGTAAATATCAGCGCAAATAATGATAATTTACGGTCAACTTCCTTAAATTCCCTGTTCGATGTCATCCCGATAATGGCGTTTATAGAAGCCACTATTAATAGGACCAATGCAATGTAGGCAATGAAAGAATGTGCATGCTGTAAACCTGTGTACATAATTATATTTTATTGTTGTTAGCGCGCAAATATAGGCCTTTTTATTTGTTAAAACCTATACTTTGAATTTTACACAAAAACAAATATACTGAAATTCAATCACATACAAAAACATTAGTACAACTTTGTGTTTTTTTAACAAAATTTTTAGAAGTTATAACGCACTCCAAAAAAGGTTCTCAACCCCTGATTTGCCCCATAAACATACGTCGGATCGAAGATGAGGCCATAAGGATTATCGGGTGTTACAAGGGCATTTCCATTTGAATCGAACTGCACCTTTTTATTAAATGGATCCTGGGTTCTGGCAATTAGAAACGGATTGTTTTTAGCAGGTGTCCAATTGAGGATATTCTTCACTCCGCCGTATAACTGAAAGCTTTTAATGCCGTTATAGGTAAACTGAATATTCTGAATACTGTAGGTTTTCGAATAAGGCAGCCTTGGATCTAAATCGCTTACGAGCGGCAGCCGCATAGGCCCGTATATATTTCCGGAATAATCAATCGTCGTATTCAACGCATTGACCGTATAGGAAATGGCCCAAGTTCCGGAGAAGCGTTCGGTCAGCATCTGCCTTGTTCTGATACCTTCCTCTACCTTCTGAACATCCTGAAAAGTTGCACCAAGCATTATTTTGAGGTTATTGGCGTATACGGCATCGACGTTTACGCTCACCCCTTTTGTTTCGGCATATCCGTCGAGATTCTTATAAATGATCTGATTTGGATTCGTGTCATAATCCGGAATAATGGCATTAGTAAAATAGGTATACCAGGAAGAAGCCTCTGCCTGGAGGATGAAATCCCTGGAAAGCATCCAGGTTTTAAGGTAATTAAGGTTAACATTGTAGGACTTTTCAGGTTTAAGATCCTCAAGAACCTTTACATCACGTGCACCCGATAACGCTGCATGGTCTTCCGTAAAAAGGTTTACCACCCGGAACCCCGTTCCCGCATTCAGGCGAATAATGTCGCTTTTATCCGATTCATACCTAAATGCCACCCTGGGAGTAAAGATACTCTTATGCTTACTGTGATAATCGTAACGAATACCGGTCAGGAAGCTGAATTTATTATTCCATTTATAGGAATCCTGGAGAAAAATGCTGGGCATAAGCATTTCGTCTGCTTTTGCTGTAGCCACGGTATTGTCGTTATAGAACTGGTAGCGCAACGCGGTTCCCAACAAAAGATCGTGTTTTCCCAATGTTTTATCCCAGTATAATTGTGTAAAAGCAATGGTTTGCTGTGCCATAAAAGGCGTATCTCCATACACGGAATTCTGGTCGTGGGTCGTAAAGGAAAACTGACCTGTGATTTTTTCCGTGAAAGGCAACTCGTAAAGACCAAGCAGCTCCCAGCGCTTTGTATAGATCGATTCTCCATAGACCTCATCTCCACCGCGGTACTTTTTTCCCCAGTTCATTTCACCCCCCCAGCGGTCCTCATAGAAATAGCGTGTAGCGAGGGAAAACTGCTTTTTAGATTTCCTTTGGAACGTAAACTTATTAAAAAAAGAAATCCGGTCCTGTAAGGTCACATCCGTAAATCCATCCTTGTTCTTATCTACCGGGTTTGAATAATTAAAATAGTTCACTCCCATGAGCCAGTGTACTTTTTTCGAAACGGCCAGGGAAAGCCCTAAATCAGTATTGATCTCGCCCCATGAAGTCCCGAAAATGTCCACGCTGTACTTCGAAGCATACAGCGGGTTTTTTGTAATGATGTTGATCAATCCCCCGACAGCTTCACTGCCGTAAAGTGAAGACGCCGGTCCCTTAACAATCTCTACCTTTTCTATCAGGGCATTAGGAATTCCCGAAAGACCGTAAACCGTTGACAACCCGCTTACGATGGGCATTCCGTCTATAAGTACGAAAGTATAAGGACCTTCCAGCCCGTTGATATGAATATCCCCCGTATTACAAACGCTGCAGTTTACCTGTGGTTTCACCCCATTAACAATCTGCAATGCTTCAAAAATATTCGGTGTCGGGTTTTTTTTAAAAAATGCAGGAGTATAGACTTCCACGGGCACAAGGCTCTCTGAACGCAATACGGGCTTCAGCGTGCCTGAAATAACGACTTCATCAAGCATATCCGTCTGCTCTGCCGCTGAAGAAAGTTTCAGTACAAGTTTTTCCTCACTCTGCATCACCTCTGTTTGGATCCTATACTCCGTTCCGTTGACATCTATAACAACAAACGAGTACACACCATCTCTGTTGAAAAGGTATTCGAATACCCCTTCTTCATTTGACTCGGTTTCTGCGTTGTCTTCTACAATATAAATCTGAGATTTTATCCCTCTTCCTGCAGCATCTGTCACCCTACCTTTGTTAAGAACCTGGGAGAAAACACAAGTACTCCCACATATAAAAAGCACCAAAAGTAATTTAAATTTCATCGTAATATATTTTTAGACAAATCTAAAAATATATTTTTAATTAAGTAAAATTAAAGTTGGATTATTTTAATCCTATTGATTATCTTTGATTTCAAATTTGAAGACATGCTTACGCACGCAGAAGAAAATTATTTAAAAGTCATTTATCATTTATCACAGACAGAAGACGAGGGGATCTCTACCAACAGTATCGCACAGAAAATTGACACCAAGGCATCGTCTGTCACAGATATGATCAAGAAACTCAAAGAAAAGGATCTTATTTCCCATGAAAAATACAAAGGGGTATTCATTACCGAAAAAGGAATGCACAAAGCAAAGATGATTATCCGTAAACATCGCCTATGGGAAGTGTTTCTTGTAGAAAAGCTCCATTTTAACTGGGATGAAGTGCATGACGTTGCAGAAGAACTGGAACATATACAGTCGGAAAAACTCATCAATGCGCTTGATGCATTCTTAGGATTTCCAAAAGAAGATCCCCATGGAGACCCGATTCCGGACTCAAAAGGAGATATTCCGTTCCGTGAAAAAGAACTGCTTTCTGAAACTCAAATCAATCAGGAATATATGTGTGTAGGAGTAAAAGATACTTCAACTGCTTTTCTTCAATATCTCGATCGTCAGAAAATTGCTTTGGGAACTACTTTCAAAGTGCTGAAGCACGAATCTTTCGACCATTCCGTAACCCTTTTTCTGCGCAATCAGGAACTTACACTGTCCAAGGTAGTCGCTCAGAATCTTTTTGTAAAGAAGTTGTAATATGTTCGACAAAATAATAACCTATTTCGAATCACTTAATCCGGTTTGGGCGGCCCTCGCGGCCGGAACCTTCACCTGGCTTTTAACTGCAATGGGTGCAGCTTCGGTATTTGTGTTTAAAAACCCAAGTAAAAAACTGCTCGACGGCATGCTTGGTTTTACCGGTGGTGTTATGATTGCCGCAAGTTTCTGGAGCTTACTGGACCCCGCAATAGGTATGAGTCCCGGAGAAGGATTTACAAAAGTACTGCCCGCAGCGATTGGTTTTGCAATGGGCGCCCTGTTTCTGTTTGGACTTGATAAAATCCTGCCGCACCTGCATTTAAATCACGATTTATCCAAAACGGAAGGGGTTAAAACCAAAAATCCCTGGCGCAAGACCACACTGCTTGTCCTGGCCATCACCCTGCATAATATTCCCGAAGGTCTTGCGGTAGGCGTACTGTTCGGAGGAGTGGCCGCGGGTATTCCCGAAGCTACCATTGCAGGAGCGTTAACCCTTGCAATAGGAATAGGTCTTCAGAACATGCCCGAAGGCCTTGCGGTTTCCTTTCCGTTAAGGCGTGCAGGTATGAGTAAAGGCAAAAGTTTTATGTACGGACAAAGTTCCGCACTCGTAGAACCTGTTTCAGCTGTAATCGGAGCAGTGGCAGTAGAATTCTTTACTCCGGCCCTCCCTTATGCACTTGCATTCGCCGCAGGTGCCATGGTATTTGTCGTAATTGAAGAAGTAGTTCCCGAAACCCAGCAAGGCGACAACAGTGATCTTGCTACTCTGGGATTTATAGGGGGGTTCATCGTTATGATGATTCTGGATGTTGCCCTGGGCTAAACCTTCAGGACAAATTATCCGCATTTACAATTTCCTCCGTCCCCACAGTTGCCTTTCCCTTTCTTTTTCAAAAAGAATTTCTTGATAAGGAAGGCAACTGCCATACAAAGGATTACATATACAATAACCTGCTGCATACTATTCTATTTTAATATCTGATACGCCGCCATTGCAAAAAGATAGGCGATTCCTGTCATAAAAATCATTTGAAAGAAGGTCCATTTCCAAGAGTTGGTTTCCTTTTTAGTCACCCCGACCGTGGAGAGACACTGCATGGCAAAAGCATAAAACAAAAGTAATGAAACACCCGTTGCCAGATTATAGACCGCTGTTCCGTCTGCTCTTTTTTCAAAAGCCATGCGGTTTACTATTTTTGCTTCGTCGTCTTCCGCATCACTCCCTAAATTGTAAAGAGTAGCCAGATTTCCAACGAAAACTTCACGTGCAGCAAAGGAAGTAAGAACCGCTATGCTGATTTTCCAATCGTACCCCAAAGGTCTGAAAACCGGTTCTACGGTCCTGCCCATTATCCCGATATAGGAATGCTCAAGACGGTAACCGGCTATCTCGTTTTCGAGCTCTTCCCCGGAAAGATTCCCGTTAAAATGACGTTCACTTATAATACGTTCCGCATCTCCGAAAGTATCGGCCGGTCCATGCGACCCAAGAAACCACAATATCACCGATAGCGCCAGAATAATCTTACCCGCTCCAAGAATATAGGATATGGTTTTTTCATACATATTAAGCAAAACATTTTTAAGTATCGGAAGCTTGTAGGTAGGCATCTCAATAATAAAGAACGATTTACGGTCTGCCTTGATTATCTTACTCAGCACATAACCCGCTCCCAGAGCAGCCACAAATCCAAGAACGTACATCATGGTCATAACAAAGGCCTGTAAAGGGATAAAGCCAAGCAGGTATGTCTTCGGGACAACAAGGGAAATAATAATAATGTAAACCGGAATACGCGCAGAACAGGTTGTAAACGGAGTTACAAGCATGGTAATAAGGCGCTCTTTTGGATTCTCGATATTCCGTGCAGACATAATTGCCGGAATAGCACATGCAGTGCCGGAAACCAGCGGCACAACCGATTTACCGCTTAATCCGAAGGGCTTCATTACCCTGTCCATAAGGAAAACAACCCGGCTCATATAGCCTGTTTCCTCCAGAATGGAGATCAGAAAAAATAAAATAGCAATCTGCGGAACAAACATCAACACCCCGCCCAGTCCCGGCACTATTCCTTCTGCAAGCAATTCCGTCAGTTTCCCTCCGGGAAGATTTTCTCCAATCCATGTGGATAAGGAGGCAAACAGGCCGTCGACAAAATCCATCGGAAATGCCGCCAGTTCAAAAATAGATCCGTAAATCAGCATAAGAACCAGGAAAAAGATAACATATCCCCAGAAACGGTGTGTGAGTATACGGTCAAAACGCATCCTCATACCGGTAGCTTTAGAGGTATCGACGGTATACGTATTTTTAAGGATGTCATTGATAAACTGGTACCTCTTGATTGTTTCGCGGTGTTGGAGCTTCTTTTTCTCTGTATCGGATAGTATCGGAAGCTGTCTGCCTTCGCTACCATGCTCAAAAGGAAGAATACCTGTTTCCGACAGCCATATTTTGTATAGGTTCTGATCCGGATATGTTTTTTTAAGCAACCCAAAATAATCCTGATCTACCTGGTTCAGGTCAAAAACAGAGGCAGTGGGACAGCACTCATAATCAATAATAGCCTTTTTAAGATCGTCCATTCCGTGCTTTTTACGGGCAGATACGAGCACAATACGGGTTTGCAAAGATTTCTCTAATTCAGGAATATCAATCGAAATTCCTTTTTTATCCATCTGGTCGGACATGTTGAGCGCCAGTATTGCCGGAAAGCCTAAATCTTTCACCTGTGTAAAAAGCAATAAATTCCTTTTGAGGTTTTCAACTTCGGCCACCACCACCACCACATCGGGATAATCTTTATTGCTTACATCAAAAATAGCTTTAAGGGCGATTTCCTCATCTTTTGAGCTCGGATTAACAGAATAAACACCTGGTAAATCAACAATAACCGCTTTCATTCCCTCACTGAGTACTGCCGTTCCCGATTTCCGCTCTACCGTTACCCCCGGATAGTTCCCTACATGCTGGTTCAACCCGGTTAATGCATTAAAGACTGAAGTTTTACCTACATTGGGATTCCCAATTAACGCGACCTTTAACTGTTTCATTAAATCTTATATGAGTTCAACTTCAATTTCTTTTGCCAATTCTTTACGTATGCTTATGAATGAATCATTTACCTTCAGATAAATTGGATCTGTAAGCGGTGCAATCTGCAAAACTTCAAGTTCGTTTCCCGGCAGGCAGCCCATTTCCACTAATTTTAAAGGAATATTTTCAATATTCATTGATTTAATAATTCCCTTCTGGCTCTTTTTTAAAAGATTAAGAGTCACCATCTTTATTTAGATTGAGTTTAGATTGCAAATTTAGGTATTTAAAAAGGATATCCGAAACTTTGGCAGATATCCCTTAATAATTAAGTTGCATTTTATAAATACTTTAACTTTTCTTACGTAAAAAGTCTATGTCTTCCAGTAATTGCTGCATATTCTTACTGTCTTCTGAAGGCTTGTCCATATTGGTACCGTCGTAAAAACCACGGATGCGTCCCTTTTTGTCAACAAGTATGAAATTCTCGGTATGTACCATATCGTAAAGCTCCCCTGTATTATCTGTTTTTACAGCAAGGAAGGACTGTCTTGCTAAATAGTAGATTTTCTTCTTGTCTCCGGTCAACAGGTTCCATTTGCGGTCGTCTACTCCTTTTTCATCTGCATACTTACGTAAAGCCTCCTGTGTATCAATATCCGGCATAACCGAAAAAGAAAGGAGCTTTACATCGGGCATATCTTTTACCTTATCCTGCAGCCATGCCATGTTCCCGGTCATGATCGGACAAATGGTCTGGCAGGTGGTAAAAAAGAAATCTGCAACATAGATAACATCCTTATAGTCGTCCTGTGTAATGGTTTTGCCGTTCTGATTAATGAAGGAAAAATCAGCTATCGTGTGCTTCATCTTGTTGTTCTCGTGCTGAACCAAACTGTCTACCAGTTCTGGATTCACCATGGCCGGGGTATAAATAGGCAGCTGCTTTTCAGGTTTCAGTGCATTGTAAAACAGGCTTAAGACTACAATTGAGATAATCCCCATTGTGAGAAACAGATAGCGGTAGCGATAAAAAAGATCTTTCATTGCTTAAAATTTCTGCAAAAGTACAAAACGTTCAGGCAAAAAGGGTTAAATTCGTTATAAAACAACTGCCGCATAAGCTATTGTTTTTATTTTTGTAAATACGAAACTAATTTTAGAGTAAAATGAATAAAAAGTTTATGTTTTTGCCAGCAACGATGTTGATGATCTTTACATCTGTAAATGCGCAAAAAGCAACACCTTCGGGAGAGAGCCACGGAATCAATCTGGAATATATGGATAAAAAGGTGAAACCGGGAGATGATTTTTTCAGGTTTGTAAATGGTGAATGGTTCGATAAAACCGAAATTCCTGCCGATCGTACGCGTTGGGGAAGTTTTGACGAACTGCGTCAGAATACCGACATCGATGCCTTAAACATACTTAAAGAAGCCGTTAACAATAAAAACCTTGATCCCAAATCGGACCAGATGAAGGCCGTTAACGTATTCAAAACTTATCTCGACCTCGACACCAGAAACAAATTGGGTATAACACCTATAAAGCCGACCCTGGATCAGATCAACAAGGTGAAAAATGTAAAGGACATCGTATCGCTTGTTACTGAGAAGATGCCGGAAGGCGGTTTGGGATTCTTCGGTATGTACATTTATGCCGATGCTATGGATTCAAACAAAAATGTCATCAACATTTCACCGGGAAGCATTGGTTTACCTGACCGTGATTATTATGTTTCCCAGGATGCCGATTCAAAAGACAAAAAGCAGAAGTATGAAACACACGTTGCACGCATGTTGCAGTTTCTTGGAATCGATGCTGCTTCAGCAGCAAAACAGGCAGCACAGGTCGTAAATCTCGAAACAAAAATGGCCGAAGCCCGTCTGGACCGTGTGGAACGCAGAGACCGCAGAAAAACATATAACCCGATGTCGGTTGCAGATCTTCAGAAACTGACTCCTTCCGTAAACTGGAATAACTACCTTAATGCTGCCGGCCTTAAAAATGTGGATCAGGTTGTAGTATCCATGCCTAAATACATGGAGGCACTGGAACAGATTTTCAAAACGGCTTCAATTGAAGAACTTAAAGCTTATTTAAGATGGACCCTCATCAATAAAAATACCGGGGTTCTTACAACTGCGATTGACGAAGCCAATTTCGACTTTTACAGCAAAACATTAACGGGTGCCATTGCACAGCGTCCTATAGAGGAACGTGCCCTACAGGTTGTAAACGGAACCGTTGGAGAAGCTCTTGGAAAACTTTACGTTGAGAAAAAATTCCCGCCTGAAGCAAAAGCAAAAGCCAAGGAAATGATTGATTATGTATTCCTGGCTTTTGAAAACCGCATCAACAACCTGCCATGGATGACTCCGGCTACGCGCCAGGGTGCCATTGAAAAACTCCGTAAATCAACGGTGAAAATCGGTTATCCCGATAAATGGGAAGATTATTCCAAACTGGAAATCAAATCTCCTGAACAGGGCGGTACTTATTATGAAAACATGAAGAATGTTGCACGTTGGGGATTTGCTAAAAATATGGCAGAATATGGAAAGCCGGTAGACAAGACCAAGTGGGGTATGTCTCCGCAGACGGTTAATGCATATTTCAACCCTACCAATAACGAAATCGTATTCCCTGCAGCCATCCTGCAGCCTCCTTTTTATGACTATAAAGCAGACATGGCCGTTAATTTTGGAGGTATCGGAGCTGTAATCGGGCACGAGATTTCCCATGGATTCGACGATTCGGGATCGCGCTATAATGCCGACGGAAACCTTGTAAACTGGTGGACGGAAGACGATTTAAAACAATTCACGGGATTAGGTGGTGCTTTGGCTGATCAGTATTCCGCCCTTGAGCCTCTGCCTAATACGTTTGTGGATGGAAAATTTACCCTAGGTGAAAACATCGGAGACTTGGGAGGTGTCAATGCCGCTTATGACGGTTTACAACTTTATCTTAAAGACAAAGGTCGTCCAGGACTTATTGACGGATACACTCCTGAACAGCGTTTCTTTATTTCATGGGGAACAATCTGGAGAACTAAAATGCGCGATGAAGCCATTAAAAACCAGGTAAAAACAGATCCTCATGCTCCGGGAATGTACCGTTCGTATGTACCGCTTCAAAACGTGGATGCCTGGTACAAGGCTTTCGACATAAAACCGGGGGACAAATTATACGTAGCTCCTGAGAAAAGGGTAAAAATCTGGTAATCCCTTAAGATTTTACTACATGAAAGCGCTTAATGATTGATCTCGTTAAGCGCTTTTGTTCTATACCACTGGTACAAAGAAATCCTACTTTATATAAATGTTAATTAAAAAACGTATTTGTGTAACATTTACTGCATTTTTATACTAATTTTAAAAATTAATCAACAAATTGTCAAATGAAAAAAATAACACAATTGAGCCTGTTAGCGGTATTGACTCTTGCATCCTGTAAAAAGGACAAGGCAGATGCCGATAATGAACACCACGGACTGGCCCTTCAGTACATGGACACCACCGTAAAACCTGGAGACGACTTCTACCGATATGTAAATGGTTTATGGTTTGATAAAACCGAAATTCCTGCGGATAAATCGTCATGGGGCAGCTTTAACGAACTGGCTAAAAATACGGATCTTGATGTATTGAACATGCTTAAGGAAGCTGCAGCACGCAAGGATCTGAAGGCAACTTCAGACGAAGGCAAGGCTGTTAATTTATACAAAACCTACCTGGATACCATCAAGCGTACCGAACAGGGTATCAAACCTATAGAGGCAGATCTAGTTAAAATCAACAGCATCCAGAATCTGGCAGATATAAACGCCCTTATTCAAAACACCATCTTACAGGGCGGAACAGGACTTTTTGGAACTTACATCGGCGCAGATGCCAAAGATTCCAATAAAAACGTTGTTTACATCTTCGGTACAAGTACCGGATTGGGAGAACGTGATTATTACCTGCTCAACGATGCCGAAACAAAAGAAGTACGTAAAAAATACGAAGACCATATCGTTCGTATGCTCAAATACATCGGAAACAGCGAAACCGAAGCAAAGGCTAAAGCCGCAAAAGTACTCGCTTTTGAAACAAAAATTTCCGAGGCTGAGCTTACAAAGGTACAGTTACGCGACGACCGCATGACCTATAACCCAATGCCTTTAAGCAAATTACAGGCAACGGCATCTAATATCGACTGGATGGCTTATTTTAATAAAACCGGTCTGAAGAATCTGGATTCAGTAGTGGTATCGCAGCCAAAAGCGCTGGCAAGAATGAACGAATTGCTTAAAACCACTCCGATTGAAGACCTGAAAGCTTATTTATCATGGAATCTTATCAACGGCTCTGCCTCTGTACTTTCTCCGGAACTGGAAAAAGCAAACTGGGAATTTTACAGCAAAGTACTTTCCGGAGCACAAAAACAGCGTCCGATTGAAGAACGTGCTGTTGACGTTGTGAACAATTCTTTAGGAGAAGCTTTAGGAAAACTTTATGTAGAGAAAAAATTCCCTGCGGAAGCTAAGGAAAAGGCAAAAGAAATGATCGACAACATCGTACTTGCTTACGAAAACCGTATCAAAAACCTTCCTTGGATGGCTCCTGCCACGCGCCAGGGGGCATTAGACAAACTTTCCAAACTTACCATAAAGATTGGTTATCCTGATAAATGGGAAGATTATTCCAAACTTTCAATCAAGAATCCTTCGGAAGGATCGTATTACGACAATATGAAAGCGATCACGGCTTGGGGAATTCAAAAGAATTTTGATGAATACGGTAAACCTGTAGATAAAACAAAATGGGGGATGCCGCCGCAGATGGTAAATGCCTACTATAACCCAGCCTATAACGAAATTGTATTTCCTGCAGCAATCCTTCAGCCTCCTTTCTATGACTACAAAGCCGATGAGGCGGTTAATTACGGAGGTATTGGTGCCGTAATAGGTCATGAAATTTCCCATGGTTTTGATGATCAGGGGGCGCGTTACAATGCTGATGGAAACCTCGTGGACTGGTGGACGCCTGCCGACCTAACGCAATTTACCAAATTAGGAAAATCACTTGCCAGCCAATACAGCGCCTTACAGCCTTTCAGCGGTATATATGTTGATGGCGACTTTACGCTTGGTGAAAACATTGGAGACCTTGGAGGAATCACGGCGGCTTACGATGGTTTGCAGTTGTTTCTTGCCAAAAATCCTCAAAAAGAGAAAATAGACGGGTTCACTCCTGAACAGCGCTTCTTTATTTCATGGGGTACGATATGGAGAACAAAATCAAGAGATGAGTATGTGAAAAATCAGGTAAAAACAGATCCTCATGCTCCGGGAATCTACCGTTCTTATGTGCCGCTTCAAAATCTTGATGCATGGTATAAGGCTTTCAATATACAGCCGGGAGATAAATTATATGTTGCTCCTGAAAAACGTGTAAAAATCTGGTAATAAAAACAAGTCCCGGCTTTAAAGTCGGGACTGTTGATAATCTTAGGTAACAGCCGGCTTAAAGCCGGCTGTTATTTTATAATAACCGATTGCACATTAGCAAATTCATACAACGCAAAATGGGATAATTCCCGGCCATATCCGGAATTTTTAATACCTCCGAACGGCATATGAGGATCTGATATGACCATTTCATTAAGGAACAATGCACCCTCTTCAAACAGATGCAGATAAGGTTCGACCCTTTTGGTATTTTCCGTAAAAATACTGGCTCCCAAGCCAAAATCGGAAGCATTACTTAATGCAACGGCTTCAGACAAATCCTTAAATGGAAGCACGCAGGCCAGAGGTCCGAACGTCTCTTCCTTAAAAACCGGCATATCTGTTGTAACATCCGTAAGTATGGTAGGCTCGAAAAATGCCCCTTCTCTCTTACCCCCGGTCAATACCCGGGCACCCATTAAAACACTTTTATTCATCTGGTTTTCCAATTCAACTGCCAGATCTTCACGGGCCATAGCACCGAAGGTAACCGCTTCATCAAATTTATCTCCAAATACCAAAGTGTCGAGCTTTTGCCTGAACAGGTCAACAAACTGTGCATAAACGTCTTCCTGTACCAGGAAACGTTTACCTGCAATACAGCTTTGCCCTGCATTCTGCATTCTTGCCGTTACGGCTTTTTCGGCAGCCTTTTCCAGATCGGCGTCATTCAGCACGATAAACGCGTTACTTCCGCCCAGTTCCAGTACGCATTTCTTTAGATGTTTTCCGACCTGCTCTGCAACGGAACGGCCCGCCCCTTCGCTTCCCGTAAGGGAAACTGCCTTCACAATGGGATTTGCAATCACTGCGGCTACTTCCGAACTCTTTACCGGCAGGTTTTTATAAACCGGAAAGTCTATCGAGGGCACATTAAAGACATCCTCGAGTGCTTTTGCACTCAGCGGCACATTCGAAGCATGTTTTACTGCAAACGTATTGCCTACTATAAGGCTGGGGATTACAAAACGGAATACCTGCCAAAACGGAAAATTCCACGGCATTACCCCAAGCAATACGCCGAGAGGACGAAACGTAATATAACTGTCAGTCCACGCCGTTTTAATGTGCTGATCTCTGAGAAAAGTTTCAGCATGATCCGCATAATATGTACACAGGTATGCACACTTCTCGATTTCGGCCAGTGCCTGCTTAACAGGCTTGTTCATATCCGTGGTGATCGCACGGGCATATTCGTATTTGTTTTCAAGCAAACGGCTCCTTACATCCTTTACGATGGCAATACGGTCGCTTAAATCAAAATCCCTCCATTTAAAAAAAGAGGACTGTAAAGTCTCCAGTTTTATTTGTGTATCATCCTGTATCATTATAACGTTTCTTTTACTATAAAGTTACAAAAAAAGTGGCAAGACCTTGTCCTGCCACTTTGCTAATATTGCAATACCTTGCTTTTTTCGACCCATCCAATGGTATCGCTCTGAAGCTGTATCTTAATCCATTGATCGGTTTCTTCCTTTATAAACCCTTTTGAACCTTCGTAAAGTGTTTGTTCAATCTTTGAAACAGCGCGGGGCTCCGACATCAGGGACACTCCGGCCTCTTTTACAATTACATAATGATTTGCCATCAGGTATCCCGATTGGTTCTTTGAAATAAAGTAAGAAGAGATGCTCACTACAAATAAAAGCATACCCAATGCGAGCGACAATTTCTTCACAGCTGCCGTGCTGCTTATTCTGAATACACAAAACAATATGGCTGCCGCAATCATCGTCCCTATGGCCATATAAGCCCAGCTGTTGGGCGTAATAAAGTCAAACACGCTGTAAAGCATCTGTTGCTGCGGCACAGGTAAATTTCCTTTACTCATTTTTGTTTTAAGCTTTTCGGCAAAATTCAGGTTGATGCGTGCCGGCTCGTAACCGGGCCGCAGCTTAAGCGATTTTTCAAGATGATAAATACTCAATCCTGTCTTCTGCAGTTTCAGGTACGAAGTTCCCAGGTTGTAATGCAGTGTGGCATTCAAAGGATCAGCTTTTTCAAGTTCACCGAAAATCTGCGCTGATAAATGGTAATCCTTATTATTAAATGCTTCTATCCCCTTGTTAAATAATAGCTCGTTATTTTCCCGGGCAAACAGGTTGCAGGAAAGACAAAAACTTAAAAAAAGTATTAAAAACTGTTTCATGCTACTTTTTTAATTGTTTATCAATTGAACTGATCAGCTTCGCAGCTTCATCGTAATCCTTTTGCATGGTTTGGATATCCATCTGCGCGTAGCGGGCCATTTCACAGGTTGTCTTAATATTTAAAAACGTCTGGATGTCTGCCGGTGCAATTTGGTTGTGATAAAGCAGTTCGCTTATGGTATCGTTACTCATCTCTGCCGTTTCAATTTTAAGTTTTGCTTTAAGATAATTATGGAGACAGCGTTCGAGCGCTTCATAAAAAGCTTCTTTCTGACCAATTCTTTCCCTCGCTGCCGACAAATATTTCTTTGCAAGTTTACCAGTAGCCTTTAACCTGTTACCGGCAGTATCTTCGGTTCTTTTATCATTTCTCGATTTGCTTGCATAAACCAGCGGCAATAACAGCAATGGAGCGAGCCACCAGGCATAGAAACTGCCTTTATCCGTAATAAATGCAGTGCTGCCTGCCATATTCTGCTTTTCTAAAGGCTGAATATCCAGTTTGCTGACCGTTTCAGCATTTCCTTTCGCTGAAGCATTTGTCGGAAGTTCCGGTCCGTCGGTAACTTCAATGGTAATAGAATCCGATGTAATGGTTTTATAGCTTTTGGTTGCGATATCGAAATAGGAAAAAGAAATCGGTTGAATCGTATAGGTTCCTTTATATTGTGGTACGATTACATACTTCTCGCTTTTACTACCTTCCATACCCGACACCATGTTCTTGGTCACACGATCTATCTTTTCCGGATCATATAGTTCCAGGGCCTGCGGAGCGATAGGTTTTGGTAATGTAAGGAGGTCCAGATTACCTTTACCCTGTACGGTAAGCGTTAATTCGAGGGGCTCATTTGCCCTTACCTTGTTTTTATCTGTTTTTGCAGAGAAGCTGTAAGATCCCACTCCTCCGGTAAACCCTTCGGGCTGATGATCCAATGGCAAGGCTTTCACCTGTATCTGCTTGGTACCGGAAGAATAAACCTTTTTACGCACTCCAATTTCGGGAACCCCGAAAACATCGGTCCTTCCTGTAAAATACTGTTCGTCAATTTCAAGCTCCAACGGATCAATCTTAAGGTTTCCTTCTTTCTGAGGGAGGATAACCGCTTTCTGCAAAGCGATGTAACGGTAGTTTTTCCCATTGAGTTTGGCTTCCGTTACCTGCATCTGCTTCTGTTCCATCATATGGTTCCAGAATCCTTCGTATTTAGGCGTGTTCTTTACGTTCAGGGAATTGAATCCTGCCCGGTGGCTTACATACAGGCCATATTCTACCGTAATAGGCTCGTTAAGATAGGCACTCGTTTTGGAAACCCTGGCTACCAGGTGAATGCCTTCCCCAATATTCTGAGGCAGCTGTTGCTGCTGTCTGCGGTTGTAGTAATCCTCTTCATCATCGCCGAAAAATGCCGCAAGCGGATCCCGGTTTCGTGGTTGCTGTCGCGGTTCTTCCTTAACCGCATCCCCAACCCTTATGGTAATTGGTTGCGATTTATATAATTTGCCGTCAAAAACCACTGAGGCAGAACCAATCACCAGATTTCCCTTTTTTTTAGGTTGAAGGAAAAAAGAAAAGCTCTTTTCCATACTGGTTTTTCCGTTTACCCAGCTTCTGTTAAGAGATTGCATCGGACCTCCGACGACATCAAAATTTTCAAATTGCGGCCGTCTGAAATCATCTCCGTCATCATTCATTGTAAAACGGACTTCGATACGCTGGTTAATCCCAATAGACTGACTGCTGACTTCCGCTTTCAGTTGAAACTGAGCCAATGCAGCCATGCCTGTACAAAGTGCGATAAATGTAAATATAAAATGCTTACTGTACATATTACCAGTCTTTTGTTGTAGGTGATGTTACCGGTTTTCCTTTTTGTTCTCGTCCCTGAATACGTTCCCGTACTCCCTGTTCATGGTTGTCCAGCGCTTTCAGCATATTCTCCATCTGCTGTCTGGACTGATCCTGTTTCTGCTGTTGCGGATTCGGTTTTGGCTTGTCGCCATCTTTTCCTTCCTTATTCTGCTTATCTTTCTGATCTTGTTTTTCCTGATCCTTTTTGTTGTCTCCGTCGTTATTTTCCTTCTGATCCTTTTTATTTTCGTCTTTTTGATCCTGATCTTTTTTGTCCTGATCTTTTTGATCTTTCTTTTTATCCTGATCTTTATTCTGTTTGTTGTCTTTGTTATCCTTGTTCTGTTCCGGATTTTCCTTCTGCATTTTCTTTGCCAACGCATAATTGTAGCGCGTTTGTTCATCAGCAGGATTGTTTCGGAGAGCATTTTTATAAGCTTCCACTGCTTCCCCGTATTTCTTTTGCTTCATCAGCGCATTTCCCATATTATGGAAAATCTGGTGTCTTTCCTCCTTTGTCTTGGCCGATTTCAGAGCGGTTTGATAAGATGTTACGGCCTCATTCATTGACTCCATTCTGTAAATACTGTTGGCTTTATTGTAAAGGCTTCCGGTATTCTGCTTGTCCATGGCCGATGCTTTGCGATACAGCTGTTCGGCTTTGGTATAATTCTTTACGCCAAAGCTCTGGTTTCCACCTGCCAGTTCAGATCTGTACGACTGTGCCTCAGCGGTGTGCAACGCAAACAATTGTATGACGATGATGTACCAAAGATATTTCATGATTCTTTCTCGTTAAATAAATTTAATTTCTTCATCCAGGCTGTTCTTCTCTCCAGAACAAGGCTGTCTAATAGGAGTACCAGCAATGCCAATCCGACAAACCATTGAAACTGAGATTGAAAATCGGCTATCTGCTGTGACTCAAAATCGGTCTTTTCAATCTTCTGAAGTGTTTGATCGACAAGTTGCAGAACCTCGTCTGTTTTGCTCCCATACATAAAAACACCACCCGTTTGCTGGGCAATTTCCTTTAAGGTAGCATCGTTTAGTTTAGTAACAACAGTGGTTCCATCTGTATCTTTCTTATAGTCGACGATACGTCCGTTCTGCTTCATAGGAATCTGTGCTCCTTCGGAAGTACCTACCCCTATTGTAATAATCTTGATTCCTTTATCTTTTGCCATGGCTATGGCTTCACCAATACCTTCCCCGTGATCTTCCCCGTCTGAAATAAGGATCATCACCTTGCTGGTTTTGGGATCATCAAAATAATTGCTCCCTACTTCGATTGCCTGACGCAATGCAGTTCCCATCGAAGACACCATATCGGTATGCATGTCCTGTATATACATTTTAGCCATGCTGTAGTCGGTCGTGATGGGCAGCATTGGAAAAGCGGACCCTGCGTATCCTACAATCCCTATACGGTCTGAAGCCAGCTGGTTTATAATCTGCGAGGCCAGCTGCTTTGATTTACCAAGACGCGAGGGCGCAATATCTTCTGCAAGCATACTTTTGGAAACGTCCATGGCAAAAACAATGTCGACTCCCTGTCGCTTCACCGTTTCGATCTTTGTTCCGAATTTTGGATTCACTAGGGCAAAAACAAGGGCAAAAGCCATAACGGCCATTAAAACCATCTTAATAAGCGGCTTGCTCGTAGTGGAGGCTTCAGGTGCCAGACGTTTTAAGTAATTTCCTGTTCCGAATTCGTTTATTTTACTTTTCTTCCATGCGGTATTCCATACATAGATTCCTATTATTAACGGTATTAATAATAATAAATAAAAATAGCTCGGTGTATCAAATCCCCACATTATACAAATCCTTTAAACAATGTTTTTCTTGAAATAAATTCTGCAAGTAACAAAATAAGCGCCAAAAGAACCAAAGGACGGAACAATTCGGTACGCTGTACAAACTTCTGTTCGTCTATCTTCGTTTTTTCCAGCTGGTTGATTTCATCGTAAATCTTTTCCAGACTTCTGGTATCGGTTGCGCGAAAATATTTACCGTTTGTCTTAAGAGCGATGCTTTTCATAAGGGCCTCGTCAATCTCAACCTTCATTCGTTTGTATT
This sequence comes from Flavobacterium sp., assembly GCA_040396655.1. Lineage (GTDB taxonomy): Bacteria > Bacteroidota > Bacteroidia > Flavobacteriales > Flavobacteriaceae > Flavobacterium. The sequence goes on from JBEBOB010000005.1 coordinate 28,383, forward strand.
CCAGTTCTCCGTTTGGATTAATGGCAACTGGTGTTTCTGCCATACCATTTGTCCCTATACCAATAGTATAAACCTTTATCTTATATTCTTTTGCAATATCGGCGGCCATTTGCGGATCAATGAGACCGGAATTGTTAACCCCGTCTGTCATCAGGATCACCACTTTGCTTTTAGCTTTACTGTCTTTCAAGCGGTTAACAGCCGTAGCCAGCCCCACACCGATACCTGTTCCGTCCTGTATGATTCTGTCATACTTAATATCGGCAAGCTGGTTCAGCAACATGTTCTTATCACTTGTAACAGGGGCCTTTGTATAAGCCTCGGCCGCGTACACTACTATACCTAAACGGTCATCTACCCGCTCTTTTATAAAATCTGCAGCTACTTTTTTCAGCGCTTCCAGCCTGTTCGGTTTCAAATCCCTTGACAACATGGAGCCGGAAACGTCGGTTGCCAGCACGATATCAACTCCATTCGTAATTTTGGACTTTGTGCTTTTATCTATGGTCTGCGGACGTGCCAAAGCTACAACCAGGGCGGCAAAAGCAACGGCACGCAGCAGGAATAAAAGCGGATACAACCTGCTAAGCAAGGTCTGTTTATTCTTAAACCCTTCAATACTGCTGATCTTTACCGGTACTTTCTCGTTCTTCCTGTTGTTGTACCAATACCATCCCAAAGGAAGCAAAAGCAACAACAACCAAAAAAAGTGAGGCTGTAAAAATGTTATATTACTCATTTGAATTTGATACATTTAACTGAATTGACTCTATAACGCGCTGATCGATTTTTGCACCGTATTCATCGCCCTCCTTAAAAAGTACAGCTACTTCCTGAATGCCTCCCTGCTGTGCAAAAATATACATATCATACTGAAACTTCACTGTCTCGCCCGAGATGAAATTCTGAGCCGTAAAATTACCGGTTCCTCTTACTCCTTTAATACCGTTCTGAGTAAACGTCTCTGCATTGGACGTGATGTCGCGGGCTCCGTACTGTGTTGCCACCAACTGCAATTTCCGTTTTAAAACATCTTCCAGGTTAAGCGAATCGTTTCCGGTAGCTGTTGTGGCTACTGCAATAACCAATTGTGTCTTTAAATTCGTATAAGAGAATACGGCTGTCTGGGACTCCTGCTTTTCCTTATCGGACTGCGGCACCTGCATTCTTGTGAGGGCTTCCGGAGTACTGATAACTATTGCCGGATAACCGTAATCGGACGTTACCCATTCCCGTTCGTAAAGTTTTTTGTTGGAAGCAAACAGGCTCCATTCCGCGCCCGACCTAACAGCCTGAACTACGTAAACTATACCTGTTACAAGCAACAACAACACCGAAATCCCAATGGGAATCCAGGTTCTCATCTGTTTTCTCTTCTTGAAACGACGCTCTCTTAATTTAACGCGTTCCGACTGTTCTTCCGAAAAACGGGGAATTGCCTTATCTATTGAAACTGAAACGGTCTCAGATGTTCTTCTGTCCTGTTCGATTTCGTTCATCATAGGCTCTGATTTGGCAAACTTCACAAGGTCGGCAGTCTGCAATACCCTTTTCAGCTCATTAACGGTATCCCGGCTAAGCTGTATTTTTTTTGTCTGTACGGTCTGAACCAGGTGTTGTATCAGTTCGGAGGTCGTGGATTCCTTTGCCGGAATTTCAAACACTTCTTCGATATAATCACGGATAACATCCGTCATCTCGGAATAGTATGACTTTACGTCTCCGTTCAGCACCAGCCTCTTCGAATCGAGCAACTGAAGCTTTTTGGTCACCTTTTCCAGAGGCGTTTTATATAAATCCTCTTCCGTAAGGTTTTTATCCTGAATGCGCTTTATGATAAAATAGGCTGCTATACCTGCAAACAGGCAAAGAACTACGGCAACCAGATATTTCCATAGCCTGTCGGTATCCGTTGCACCACCGGCCTGTGCCTTGATGTCGTACATCTGTTGTTTGAGCGTATCGACCTCCACATTTTTCACCTTCACATTGAAAAGATCCGTCTGATAATTCTTCCCGTCTATGTATACCGATAAACGTGGAACGGTATAAGCTCCCGGATCGAATTGTGTCAGCGTATATTTTTTAACCAGTTCCATGCGTTTATCTGCCAGAACCGTATCGGTTTTCGATTGTTCCAATACCTCAAACGGGCCGAATGTCTTACCATCGGGAAAAACAACCTTACTGTTTTCTCCGGCTGCAGCCTTAATCGTCAGATTAAAAGCCGAACCGATCTTTATTTCGGTAGAATCTACGTTAGATGTCACCTGACCGAAAGAGACGCAGGTAATGATACTGAAAAATAACGTAAATAAAATTCTGTTCATGTTAACGGGCTTTAAAATAAGCGAGCAGCTTTTTAACATAGCTTTCATCTGTTCTTGTCCGGATAATCCCGGCTCCACTTCTGTTAAAGGTATTTTTAAAATACGTATCGTATTCTTCGAAATGTGAACGGTACGCTTTCCGCACCTGTTCATCTCCTGCATTAACGTAAAGCGCTTCTCCTGTTTCCGCATCCTGCATCAACACATATCCTATGTTGTTAAGTTCCATTTCGCGCGCGTCGTATACCTTAATTCCGGTGATATCGTGGCGTTTTGCAGCAATGCGCAGGATACGGTCGTAATCCATAGTCATAAAGTCTGAAAGTACAAAGACAATGGCTTTCTTCTTCATTACTTTTGAAAGATATTCGAATGCCTGCCCTATATCGGTCCGGTTGCTTTTCGGCCGGAACTGGATAAGTTCCCTGATGATACGCAAAATATGCGATTTGCCCTTTTTAGGAGGAACAAACAGTTCGATCTGATCCGAAAAAAGGATGAGCCCGATTTTATCGTTGTTTGTCGTTGCAGAAAAAGCAAGTGTTGCAGCAATCTCGGTTACGATATCGCGTTTGAACTCACTCGAAGATCCGAAATCCTGAGAGCCGCTAATATCGACCATAAGCATAAGCGTAAGTTCACGCTCTTCCTCAAATACCTTTACGAAAGGTTCACTGTAGCGTGCCGTGACATTCCAGTCTATAGCACGGATATCATCTCCGTACTGGTACTGGCGTACTTCGGCAAAAGACATTCCCTTCCCTTTGAACGAAGTATGGTATTCACCAGAGAAAATATGATCGCTGAGACGGCGTGTCTTTATTTCGATTTTCCGGACCTTTTGTAAAATATCTTTTGTTTCCATGATGACTTTAGAAAATAATAAAAATGCAATACCTATTTTATCCCAACCAAAGCCAAAATAAAACAGGTATCTATTCGTTCGTTACCTATTAAGGCACCTCGATTTCATTTACTATTTTGTTGATGATGTCTACGGTGGTGATGTTATCGGCTTCTGCTTCATACGTGATACCGATACGGTGGCGCAGCACATCTAAAACAACGGCGCGAACATCTTCGGGAATTACGTAACCACGGCGGCGGATGAAGGCATAACATTTCGCTGCAGTAGCCAGATTAATGGATCCGCGCGGTGAAGCTCCGTAACTGATATACGATTTTAGGGATTCCAGTTTAAACTGCTCTGGGTAACGGGTGGCAAAAATAATATCGAGGATGTATTTCTCTATTTTTTCGTCCATGTACACTTCTTTCACCGTTTGCTGGGCCCGTAAAATCTGCTCCAAGCTAACCACCGGGTTGATTACAGGAACCGTACCGGCCAGATTCTGGCGTATTACGAGTCGCTCTTCCTCCAGTTTAGGATAATCGATAACGGTTTTTAGCATAAAACGGTCCATCTGAGCTTCAGGTAACGGATAGGTTCCTTCCTGCTCTACGGGGTTCTGAGTAGCCATAACCAAAAATGGCTTCTGAAGTTTATGGGTAGTATCGCCAATAGTTACCTGCTTTTCCTGCATGGCTTCGAGCAACGCCGACTGCACTTTTGCAGGAGCACGGTTAATTTCGTCTGCAAGGATGAAATTTGCGAAAACCGGACCTTTCTTAATCGTAAAGTCGTTTTCCTTTACATTGTAAATCATGGTTCCCACAACATCGGCCGGCAATAAGTCGGGAGTAAACTGTATACGACTAAAAGATCCGTGTACAGCTTTGGAAAGCGTATTGATTGCCAATGTCTTTGCCAGTCCGGGTACACCTTCCAGCAGGATATGCCCCTGCCCCAACAAACCAATAAGCAAGCGGTCGATCATGTGTTTCTGACCAACGATGGTTTTGTTCATTTCGGCAATAAGCAAATCAATAAATGCACTTTCACGCTCAATTTTATCATTGATCGAACGAATGTCTGTAGTAGCTGCTGATGCTTCCATTATATATGTTTTCTATTCTGTATTAATTCAGTACAAATTGATTAAAATTTATTCTCTTAACTTGTTAATAAATGGTTAAAATACAAGGACCATAAGGCAATTTAAGTATGTATTATCATTTTGTTTTTATAATTTTAAGATAAATCCAAAAATCGTGATTAACAAGCGACTTCTTATCAAGAACTTAATAGCACATCATACCGAAAACAGCTTTTTCGATAAGAAGCGGCAGCTAAACTTACACACTTTAGAAGGAAAAGCCAAGTTTTTAAAGCATATTTGTTCTCTTTCCAATTCAAACCCTCATAATCAGTCGTTTATACTGGTAGGCATTGAAGATGAAAAGAATACCATTACTGGGGTTGATTTTTATGACGACAGCCATATCCAGAACCTCATCAACGCCTACCTGGCCAACCCGCCACAAATACAGTATGACAACGTTGTATTTCCCCACCTTACAAACGGGATGGTTGTCGGGCTCGTGACCATTTTCCCGAAGGAAGGAAAAAGCTATTTCAAAAAACGCATTTATACGATAGAAGAAGGTTCTTCGTTTTCCAGGATAGGCAGTATTTCACATCCTGAATACCTGGTTCCGCAAATAGACAATCAGGCCGTTGTTGACAGCATTCTTAAAGTGTCGGTGACCAACCTTAAAAACACCATAGACAGCGTACTGCAGTTTATTACGAAAACACATCCTGATATGAAACCCAAATACCAGGTTTTTAAGGAGTACTTTACGCTTTGCTGGGCCGGAATTGAAAAAGTCAAAAAGAACCAGACGTATTTATCACGTGTAGACATCGAACTTATCAACGAACAGGTTAAGATTTTCTATTCGGCTCTCGACGAAGTAAGTATAACCTATACAGAAGAAGCCTTTATCATTACAGAATACGTAAAGATAGGGTTCCGTAAAAACAATGTTTATATTCCGTTCAGTGTTCAGAAGATCCTTTTTAACGATGAAATGACCTACCAGATTACGTCGGAAATCGTTTTTAGAACACCCTATATCGACAAGCGCCATCTTTATCATTTATACAACTATTATTCTTCTTTGTTAAACCAGCTCAAAAACAACAAAAAATTGAGCGCGACAGAGCAAAACGACCTGGAAAACCTTTGTTATTCCCTCATGTTGTGCTATCTTCACGGATTCAACAAAGCCAAAGATTTATTAATTAACCATAAAGAAGTGTTTAAAAACTCTAAATTTACTTTCCTGTACACTTCTTTCAAGGAAGTAATGCGGATTCTCCGCAAGCTTAAATACGAGACACAAAATGAGTAACACCTATGTTATCGGCGATATACACGGAGGCCTGAAAGCCTTGAAACAGGTGCTGGTACGGGCCGGGATTACAACAGATGACGTACTGATTTTTCTGGGAGATTATGTCGACGGCTGGAGTGAAACACCTGCCGTAATTGATTTCCTGATACAGCTGGCTTCGACACATACCTGTATTTTCATGCAGGGCAATCACGAAGAAATGCTGTTAAAATGGCTCAGAAAAGAAGATGATGATGAATTGTGGAGATTTCATGGCGGCGAGGTTACCGTTCAGGCATACAGGGATATTCCGCAGGAAAATATAAACCGGCATATTGATTTTCTTCAGAGTCTCAGGGAATATTATGTAGACGAGCATAACCGTTTATTCGTTCATGCCGGCTTTACTCATCTAAAAGGCGTATCCTTCGAGTATTTCAGGGGAATGTTCTGGTGGGACCGCACGCTTTGGGAAACGGCGATGGCTGTTGACGGCAACCTGGAGGAGGACAACGTACGCTACCCGCAACGGTTAAAGCTTTACAGGGAAATTTTTGTAGGACATACACCCGTAATCCGTTTTGGAGCATCAACACCGATGAATTTCGCAAATGTCTGGAATGTTGATACAGGGGCGGCCTTTACAGGCAAACTGTCCATCCTTAATGTAAACACCAAGGAATACTGGCAAAGCGATGCTTTACCGGATTTATATCCTTATGAAAAAGGCAGAAATTAGAAACAAAATTTTATATTTGTCGCAAAAATGAATCTATATGAAAAGAGTAGCATTAGCAGTTTGCGCATTAATCGGTACTGCTCAGGCAAACGCACAGGCGTTAAATGAAGTGGAACTAAACATTTTCAATACTATTGTAAACCAATCGGTTGAAATCGGATATGAACATTTTATTGACAAGGATCAGTCTATTGGTTTCGATCTTTTGCTCAACGACCGTTTTTCTTATTACGGACAAAATAAAAAAGCCGAGAAATTCAAACAGTTCAATACGAACGCTGTTGCAGTAAATTACAGCTTCTATTTCGGGGGCAGCAACGGAGAGCATGCATCAGGATTCTACGCCCAGCCTTTCCTGAAGTTCCGTTTTGGAGATTACGAGCATGCCGAAGAGGTTGCGAAAGGTGTATATGAGAAAAGAACAACCGACATGAATTCCTTTATATTAGGTGTGGGTGCAGGTTATAAGCTTGTAAAAAACGATGCCTTTACCATCTCGCCATTCGTAAATATAGGGCGTAATTTCAGTGAGGATGTTATTGACGAATTTTCCGGAATAGAACTCAATGCGGGTATCAATATTGGATACCGTTTTTAAATAAAAAAGATAAAGAGCGTTTTCAACGCTCTTTTTTATTGAAACAATTCAGGAAGGATTTCCAGTGACTTTATATGCTTAAAACCCACTACATGCGTTTCGTAATACTGCAACAGTAATTTTAAAAGCCTCCGGCGGTCCGTGTTCCGGAAAGGAGACTCCCGGACACCGGGTTTTACCTGCATCAGTTTCCGCAGCAGCCCGGTTTCATCTTCATTGAAACAGTTCGGTGTATAATGCATGGTGAAGCTTCCTTCATCGGGATTAAAATAGAGCGAACCTGTATCCGAATCATCTGGAAAAAAACCAAGGTATTTGGTCACATTAAATAAAAACCACAGATGGAAATCGGCTGTGAATTCATGCTCGTCAAACCATACAAGTGCGGTCCTGATGAACAGGAAGAACTCGGTATGGCCTTCCGGTTCTTTTATGCTTGCAGACAGTACTTCGGCAAGGAAGATGCAGACGCTGTTCTTATAAAAATCTGTTGGAACAGTTCGGTACGGATAAGCCAGTTTAAGATCGTTAATGTATTCAAGATTCCCCTTATTTTTATGGGTTGCATCAACAAACAAAAAGGTCAAAGGCTGAAAATAGGCGCTGTTCAAGGCTTTACTTCTCTTGGAAAAAGCATTGCGTATAAAATAAGTCTGCAGTCCAAAATCCTTGGAAAAACATTTTACAATCAAACTTTTTTCCTGGTACCTTAAAGCACTCAGGACGATGACTTCGGTTTTTACCTGCATTAACGGATAATCATTACTTTTGAAACTCCGTCAAGCGTTCCGTCTTCAGAGCTTACAAAAATCATGTACACTCCCGATGATACCTTTGCTCCGGAAAAGTTAACCGTATTCCACGTAACCGTTCCCCCAAGTGATTTTGTTTCGAATACCAGGTTTCCTGCAACATCCGTTATCTTTATGTTTGCACCGCTTGTTACCCCGCTGATCTTAACATCTCCGGTATATTCCGGTTTTACGGGATTAGGATAAACCTTAAGCTGGTCAAGGTTCTCCGACGGAGTAGTTGCGTAATTCTTAAAAGATACAATTCCTTTGCGTGAAGCAAAAAACACGTCACCCGTTGTACCGTCTATTGTAATTCCAAGAATATCGTTGCTCGGCAGCGGGGAATTTTCTTTTGTAAACCTGTAAATTGTTTCCCTTCCGTCTCCGGAAATAAGAAAAACACCCGATTCTGCTACAGAAACCCATTTATTGTTGGATCCGTCAACGGTAATAGCCAGGATGTCCTGCTGAAAAAAGAGCTCCTGTCCTTTTCCCTGATCTTCTATTACGATATCGCTTGCTGTAAGTTGGGACTGTGTTAAGAACTGATCTACGTTGGGAATGATCCTTAACCCACGGGCCGTCCCTATCCATAACTGATTATTATAATCGAGAGCCAAAGCCTTCACCACATTATCCGACAAATTGTGAAGCGTGGTGATGAGCATGGATTTATTATTCCGGGTTTCGTTAAAGGCAATAAGCCCGTTTAAACGAGTAGCAATCCATTTGGTCCCGTTCTTGTCAATAACCGGTGTAAGGTATCCATCCTCAGAATTCCCATTATACCCGCTTACCGGATAGATTTTAAACTGTTTATTTTTATCTATGGAAACCAGGAAAGGATTTACACCTGTATTTGTCATCCAACCTGTTCCGTTACGATCAAAAGCAACACCGTTTACCCTTATATCGTTCGGCACAATGGGCCTTAACAAGGAATTCTGATCGTTGTATACTTCCATTTCTCCCGTTGCCAAATCCATTAATCCGAGTCCGTTGTGAAAGCTGCTTATATAAGCAACGTTGTTCAACTGGGGGTTAAAACTGATGTTGGTGGTTGCTTTAAAATTTTTCAGTTCATCAAACGACAAAGACTGCCAGGTCTGCATATTCTTAAACTGACTGATCCCGTACTCCGTAAGTCCGCTCGGATTATAAGGATTCATATCGCTTCCGTAGCCTCCGAAGGTCACCCACAGATCCCTGTTGTTCAGAGTAAGGGCAAAAACATTGTTGCTCAACGGCCCTGCCGGAGCAATATTCTCAACTACATTTTTGTTATCAGCGGCTGTCTTAAGGGCACCGTTCTTCCGGGAAGCAACGTAATAATTACCGTCGGCAAACGTTGCATCGTATATCCCTCCTTTTTCCGCCAATGAAAAAATAAATTCATTGTAAACGCTGTAGCTGCTTCCTCTTAAACGAACTGCTTCCTGCGTAATTTCTAACAGGATGTCTCCCGAAACGTTTAACTTCAGAAAACCACCCCAGACGTCGTCTACTTTTTCAATTTGATTGGTTGCGGAAATTTTGTTAAGACTTAAATCTTCCTTCACTCCGGCAATCTCGTTATTAAACTTTACCAGGTCGATCCAGTTTCCAAAATCAATGATTTGCCATGCATTAAAATCGATGAGGTTGCTGTTTAATGATGCTTTTTTCAATCCTTGTCCGGCAAGCCCGGCGTATATCTGATTATTGAGGACGGCTACACTTTTTACAGAAACAATATCACCTTCCGCGCCGATATAATAGGTATCTCCGAAGTGGTTATCGCTGAGGCGTACCACCGTGATCCCGTAATCGGTGGCCAGATAGGCGAACCCTCCGTTTACCGTAATCCTGTTTATCTTCTTCAGGTTATCCGGAATGCTTGTCTTGGTGTAGATATCGTTGAGATGGTAGATCTTATCCGCTGCCAGGTCAATAACTGCAACTTTACCGCTTTCGCTTCCTACAATAAGCTTCTTATAATCAACGGCATAAGCAAGTGTATGAATACCATCGATCTTCAATCCGTTAACGGCATTAAAAATCTCTGTTTCCTTTGAATTTTTATTATAGACAAAAACGCTGTTATCGGTAGCTATATAAACATTCTCGTTATCTTTTTCGACAGCTTTAGTTTCCTGATAGGAAAAATACCCCTTCCACAATTGGTTCTGGGCAAATGAAGCGACTGTTGCAAATAAAAAGAATAGCTGGTAAAAGAATTTCATATGATGCGGATGTTGAAACTTTGAAACGTTTATTTGTATAAAAATAGTATAATTTAGAATATGAACGCCAATCTGAAAAAAAAAGTCGCTTTTATTAAAACGACTTTTTTGTTAATTTTATTTAGTATTGCAATGCCTGCTCGATATCTGCAATAAGGTCTTCAATATCTTCTACACCGACACTTAAACGCACCATATCGTCTGTTACGCCGATCTCGGCCCTTTTTTCTGCCGGAATAGATGCATGCGTCATAAGAGCCGGATGATTCGCCAGAGACTCAACTCCTCCCAATGATTCTGCAAGGGTGAAAACCTTTAGTTTTTCCAGGAATTTTATGGCATCTGCTTTAGCTCCGGATTTGAATGTAAACGAAACCATTCCTCCAAAGCCTTTCTTCATCTGTTTCTGAGCAAGAGCATATTGTGGATGGGAAGGAAGTCCCGGGTACAAAACCTTATCCATTAACGGATGCTGAGCCAGGAACTCGGCTACTTTCTGACCGTTAGAACAATGACGTTCCATTCTTAGGTGCAGGGTCTTAATACCGCGAAGTACCAAAAAACTTTCCTGCGGACCAAGGGTAGCACCTGTTGCAAACTGTGTAAAGTGCAGCTTCTTGCCCAGTTCTGCATCTTTAATTACGAGTGCACCCGCAATTACGTCCGAATGCCCTCCCAGGTATTTTGTAGCGGAATGCATAACGATGTCTGCTCCAAGATCAAGCGGCTTTTGTAAATAAGGTGTTGCAAAGGTGTTGTCTACTGCGAACAGGATGTTGTGCTGTTTCGTAATTTCAGCTATAGCTCCGATATCGGCAAGTTTCATCAAAGGATTCGTAGGGGTTTCAATCCATACCAGTTTTGTATGCTGGCCGATTTTTGATTTGAACAGTTCCAAATCGTTAATATCGATAAAATGAAATTTGATTCCCAGATCCTGGTAAAATCGGGTAAACAACCGGTAGGTGCCTCCGTAAAGGTCATCCATTGCAATGACTTCATCTCCGGGTTTCAGCATGCGCATAACACAATCAATTGCTGCAAGCCCCGATGAAAAAGCAAGACCCCTTGCTCCGTTTTCAATACTTTCCAAAGCGTGTTCCAAAGCCGTGCGCGTTGGATTATCAGCGCGGCTGTATTCATAGCCCGTATGAACTCCCGGACTTGATTGTGCAAAGGTTGAAGTGTGATAAACGGGCGGCATTACGGCTCCCGTTGAAGGGTCGTGGTGCTGGCCTCCATGTATTACTTTTGTATTGAATTTCATAATATTAATCCTTTAAAAAAACTGTATCAAAGATATCACTAAAAACCGACTAAAATTTATAGATTTGTCTAAAAAAACAGCTATAGTCCCCATGAAGCAGATTTTATTATACATATGCTTGTCCCTGTTTTTTGTCAGCTGCCGGAAACAGGTTCCCCTGCAGTTTTCAACTAAGAACTACGAAGCCCGAACAAAGCTCAACTGCAAACCGGGAAACTGTACTTATGTACATCTGGAAATTCCGCTTGCTACGGGTCCTGAAGAAGTTTCTGAGAACATAAATAAAACGCTGTTCCAATTTGTCAGCAGCAAAATCTGTTTTGAAAACGATAAGAAAACCACCTCTTATGACACCCTGGCCTTCCATTTCATTGCGTCTTATGATGAAGTGAACCGCATTTACCCGGAAGAAGCCATCGCATGGGAAGCCAATTTTAAAGTATCGCATGAGGCACTTTCCGCCACCACTTACCAGGTGGTCTGGGATTATTATATTTTCACGGGCGGGGCTCACGGCCTGCAGGCTTCAAAGGTTTTTTTCTTTGATATGAATACGGGAGACACCATACCAAGAAAAGATCTGTTTCTGAATTATGAAGGTTTTAAAAATTATGCAGAAACAGAGTTTAGGAAACAGTTGAATATACAGACTTCCTACGCTGCGGCCGGGTTTACATTCGAAGACAACAAATTCCACCTGCCGGAAAATTTCTATCAGACCGACAAGGAATGGGTACTGTACTACAACCCGTATGAAATAGCTCCTTACGTACAGGGAGCCTCTGTTATTAAATTACCGAAGGAAGAAGTACAATCGTACTTAAACCCCCTTCACTTTAAAAAGGAATCGTTTTGAGCGTATACAAGAATTTACTTAAAACCACATTAATATATGGAATCGCTACGGTAATTCCCAAAATGATCGGTTTTATCATGGCGCCTTATCATATGAGCTGGCTGCCCACCAATGCTTATTCCGATTATACCCTCATCTTTTCATGGATGATGTTTTTCAATGTGGTTTTATCGTTCGGAATGGAAACGGCATTTTTCCGTTTCTATAATAAAAGGGAAAACCGGCAGGAGGTCATCAACAATACCATTTTATTCTTAATGGCGGTCTGTGCGGTCTTTCTTTTATGCATTTATCTGTTTAAAGAATACATCGATGCCTATTTCGGTATTCCACCGGTCGTGGTAAGCTTTCTCATCTGGATACTCGTCGTAGACACCCTGGCCGTTATTCCCTTTGCGATATTAAGGGCGCAGCAGCGTCCTGTTAAATACAGCTTTATTAAAATACTGAATGTAAGCGTTAATGCCGGGCTAACGGTTTTTTTTCTGTATCTCGTCCCGAACTATTTCAAGCTTCATCCTCAAAATGCCCTTGCAGAATATTATACCCCTCATTTTGAGGTCGGCTATCTGTTCTTATCCAATCTGCTGGCAAGCATCATTACCCTTTTGCTGCTTTCGAAAAATTACATTTCTTTAAAACTGCGATTTAACAAAGCGCTGTGGAAGGAAATGATCGTTTACAGTTTTCCTGTAATGGTTGCAGGACTGGCCTTCGTAGTCAATGAAACGTTTGACAAGGTTTTTTTAGACTGGCTTTTACCCGATTCATATAAAAAACTAGGTGTGGCAAGCTATGGAGCCCTATACAAGATCGGTGTTTTTATGGTATTGTTCCGTATGGCCTATTCGCTGGGCATTGAACCTTTTTTCTTCAGTTATGCCAAAAACGACGATGCACCGCAGAAATATGCGACCATCACAAAGTATTTCGTGATTTTCGGAAGTTTCGCAATGATCTCCATCATCGTGTTTGCCGATTTCATCAAGCATTATTACATCCCCCAAAAAGCTTACTGGCATGCCATGGAAATCGTACCTTACATTATACTGGCAAACCTTATGCTGGGCATCTATACCAACCTTTCGGTTTGGTACAAGCTGCAGGATAAAACAAGCATTGGTGCCTATATATCCGTATTCGGTGCTGTTGTAACCCTGGTTCTCAATTACCTGCTTATCCCGGTTATGGGCCTTTTGGGATCGGCGATTACGACGCTTATTGCCTATGCTGTAATGATGATTATCTCGTTTGTTTTAGGTCAAAAGTCGTATCCTATCCCATACGATAAAAAGGCCATATTCGGATATTTAGGGATTTCGGTACTGCTTTCCTTTGTGTATTTTTACAATTTTAGGGAGAATTATTTTATCGGAATATTATTCATTCTTATATTCGTGGGCATCATTTACTACAATGAAAAAGTATTTGTGCAACGAATTTTAAAATCTGTTATCAAAAAATGAAAATCAACATCATCAATAAATCCCAACATGCCCTTCCAAGTTATGAAACCATTGCTTCTGCAGGAATGGATTTGCGCGCCAACCTTACAGACCCCGTTGTTCTGGAACCGATGGAACGTGCGCTTATACCCACAGGTCTATTCATGGAACTTCCTGTAGGTTTTGAGGCGCAGGTGCGCCCGAGAAGCGGCCTTGCTTTAAAAAAGGGTATTACCTGCCTGAATTCACCCGGTACCATCGATGCGGATTACCGCGGAGAAATAGGCGTTATCCTGGCAAATCTTTCAAAGGAACGCTTCACCATCGAGAACGGCGAGCGCATTGCCCAGATGGTCATAGCAAAACATGAACGTGCTGAATGGGTGGAAGCTCAGGAATTATCAACAACAGAACGAGGTGCAGGCGGATTCGGAAGCACCGGAGTAAAATAAAAAGCAAAGAAAAAGAAATGAAGATTATTGTACCTATGGCAGGCCGTGGCTCACGGCTTCGCCCGCATACCCTGACAACACCTAAACCTTTAATCCCCATTGCGGGAAAACCAATTGTACACCGTTTGGTGGAAGACATTGCCAAAGTAATCAACGAACCTGTTGACGAGATTGCCTTCATCATTCATGAGAGTTTTGGAAAAGAGGTAGAAAAGGACCTTGTTGCAATTGCCGAAAAACTCGGATCGAAAGGAACTATTTATTATCAGAACGAAGCATTGGGAACCGCCCATGCCATCCTATGTGCAAAAGAAAGCATGCAGGGCCCTATTGTGGTTGCCTATGCCGATACCTTGTTCCGCGCCGATTTTTCGCTTGATGCAACAGCAGATTCCGTTATCTGGGTCAAATCGGTTGAAGATCCGTCTGCGTTTGGGGTAGTACAATTAAACGACAACAATGAAATTGTAGATTTCGTTGAAAAGCCAAAAGAATTTGTATCCGATCTGGCGATCATAGGAATCTATTTCTTTAAATCGGCTGAAAACCTGCGTATGGAACTGGAATACCTTCTTGACAACAACATCGAAAAAGGAGGAGAATACCAGCTTACCGACGCTCTTGAAAACATGAAGCAGAAAGGCCTCCGCTTCGTTCCCGGAAAGGTCGAGGAGTGGATGGACTGCGGAAACAAGAACGTAACGGTCGATACGAACAACCGCATGCTGAATTTCCTTTATAACGACGGCGAAAATATGATCGCAGCAACCGTTACATTAGAAAATGCCACCATTGTACCACCATGCTATATAGGGGAACATGTGGTTCTTAAAAATGCTACCGTAGGCCCTAACGTTTCGCTGGGCGACTATTCAAAGGTAGAAAATGCCACCATCAAAAACAGCCTCATCCAAACAAACACCTCGGTAAAAAATGCTGAATTGGATAATGCGATGATCGGTAATTTTGCCTCTTTTAACGGCAAATTCACCAACATCAGCATCGGTGATTACAGTGTGTTAGAATAATCATAAAAAAATCCGTTTTCACGGATTTTTTTGTTTCTTTATCTTTTCAAACCACGGAATGAAGCAATTACTTTTTATATTAAGCACGGCTGTTCTGATGATTTCCTGCAAATCCTCAAAAAAGAACACACCTGCTCCTTCGGAAAACGGAACAGAACTCATAAGCAATCCTAAAACAGCCTCTGAAGATGTTCCAGCAAAAACTTCAAACAGCGAAGCTGTGAGTGAAATCGCATTGGCTCACTATGGTCTGTTCAACGACTTTAATACCCTCAACATCATTGCCGATGTTGAATACAAAGATAAAAACCTTAACCAGTCCCCTACTGCGGATATCCGCATCGAAAAGGGAAAACAGATTCTTATTGCAGTTAAGATGTTCGGCTTTACAGGAGCGAAAATCTACCTTACGCCGGAACGGGCAAGTTACTACGAGATTGTTCAGGGAACCCATTACGACGGGAACTACAAACTGATTTCGCAGTTTTTGGGAACTGAAGTAAATTATGAGAACGTCGAAAACCTTTTGCTTGGCAAAGCTTTCTACGACCTGAATACCAACCGCTATACCCTTACCAAAAGCAATGAGCTGGAGCTGAAACTGAGCCAGTTCCTGATGCGCCTTGTTATGGGAACTAAAAATCAGATTGCTTCAACTGAAATTGTACAGGATAAGAATTCGGACAAACTCGTGATCCAGTATCCTTCGTACCAGTCAAGTGAAAATGTTTACCTTCCCAAAGAAATACGGATTCATGCTATGCAGAAGAACGATGTGCAAATTGCCGTTGATTACCGAAAAGTATTCGTCAATAAATCGATTGATTTTAAATATAAAATACCTGAGAATTCTAAACCAATAAAAATTTAGTTATTTTTGAACAAAATTCATTGTAATGCACCGCATTTTATTACTCATATTTATATTTTTCTCAATAAGTTCCCAGGCACAGCAGGATTATCAGGAACAACAACGCAAACTGGAAGAGCGCAAGGCTGCCATCTTAAATGAAATCAAGGAATACCAGACATTACTCAATTCCAACAGAAAGCAGGAACGCAACCTGCTGGCTGAGTTAAACGAACAAAACAGAAAAATCAAACTCCAGACCGAATTAATTAATAATTCGCAACGGCAGATACGGACGCTTACCAACGACATTTATGTAAACACCCTTGCTTCCAACAAGCTTAAGCGGGAGCTTGCCGTTTTAAAAGACGATTATGCGAAGACCATCGTAAAATCGTACAAATCGAGATCCGAACAAAGCCGGATCATGTTTGTATTGTCTTCAGAGAACTTTCTTCAGGCTTATAAACGCCTGCAATACATTAAACAATACGCCAAATACCGCAAAACCCAGGGAGACGAGATCAGAAGCAAATCGGAAGAACTTGACCGTATAGCCCTCCACCTTGCTTCACAAAAAAATAAAAAGGAAAATGTGGTAAGCGAGCAGGAAGGCCAGCGTAAAATTTTACAGGAAGACCGTAACAAGCAAAACGAGCTGATGGAACTGGTTAAGAAAGACAGCAAAAAATACAGCGGCCAGATAAAAAACAAGCAGCAGGAAACAAAGAAAATAGATCAGCAGATCAAGGCGATTATCCGCAAGATAATTGAAGAAGAAAACCGGAAACGACGGGAAGAAGAAGAGCGCAAGAGAAAAGAAGAAGAAGAACGCCGCGCCAAATCGGGAGGAAAAACAACAACTCCTTCTAAAACAACCGTTACCAAATCAAGTTCAGCAGGTAAATTCGATTTAACTCCTGAAGAAAAAGCATTGGCAACAAGCTTCAGCAACAACAGAGGGCGTTTGCCATGGCCTGTTGAAAAAGGTTATATTTCATTGGGATACGGTGATCAGCCGCATCCTGACCTTCCAAACCTGACCATTCACAATTCGGGTGTGGAAATCAGTACCGAAAAAGGTGCTTCCGTACGTAGCGTCTTTGAAGGTGTTGTTATGAATATACAGGTTATCGGGAATACAAAAGCGGTATTCATCCGTCACGGGGAATACATCACGGTATATCAGAACCTGGCCACAACAACCGTTTCTACGGGTCAGAAAGTATCAACAAAACAAAAGATCGGAACAGTAGCTTCAAACTATGAAGGAAAAGCTGTACTAAAATTCGTCTTAACGAAAAACGAGAGTATTAACAATCCGGAATCCTGGCTAAGCGGCAGATAATGATGACAAGAAAACCCTTTAACCTTCAAAAATGGATTGATGAAAACAGGAGTTTGCTAAAACCGCCTGTCGGAAACAAAAACATTTATACCGAATCGGAAGATTTTATTGTAATGGTGGTAGGAGGGCCCAATGCCCGAAAGGATTATCACTATAACGAATCCGACGAGTTCTTCTTCCAGCTGGAAGGATCGATCTCCATTGCCGTACAAACCGGCAACGGAAAAGAAGTAATGGAACTCAATGCAGGAGATGTGTACCTGCTGCCTGCCCGAACGCCGCATTCCCCTATGAGGACCGAAGGATCGGTAGGTTTGGTTGTAGAAGTGAAACGTGCTGGTTCGGATTCCAAAGACGGCCTCTTGTGGTATTGCGAAAATTGCAATGAGAAACTATACGAAGTGTATTTCAAGCTCAATGATATTGAAACCGACTTTTTACCGCACTTTAAGCATTTTTACCAGTCAGAATCATTAAGAGCCTGTAAAAACTGCGGGCACATCATGGAAGCCGATCCGCGATTCATTGGGTAATAATCCAGAATTGCGTATATTAGCTCCAATTAAAAATAAATAAACTAAGGCTTATTAAAAGCCAGAAAAAGATATGAAAACAATTTTAGCTCAATTAGGTTTAAAAGAAACAAACTTGGGTTCTTCAACAGGAACGGAATGGTTTGCAAATGGAGAAACAATTTCATCTTACACCCCTGTTGACGGTTCCCTCATAGGAACTGTTACAACAACTTCAAAAGATGATTATGAAAAAGTAATGACTAAAGCTGCCGAGGCATTCAAAACATGGAGACTGGTACCTGCACCAAAACGCGGGGAAATAGTACGCCAGGTTGGAGAAGCTTTAAGAGAACATAAAGAGGCGCTTGGAAGACTTGTTTCCTACGAAATGGGAAAAAGTTTACAGGAAGGATTGGGAGAGGTGCAGGAAATGATCGACATCTGCGACTTTGCCGTTGGTTTGTCGCGTCAGTTGTACGGTTTAACCATGCATTCGGAAAGACCTATGCACCGCATGTACGAGCAATACCACCCTCTGGGAATTGTAGGTATTATCTCTGCATTTAACTTCCCAGTTGCCGTTTGGTCATGGAATGCTGCTCTGGCTTGGGTGTGCGGGGACGTTTGTGTCTGGAAACCAAGTTCAAAAACCCCTCTTTGCGCTATCGCATGCCAAAATATTATTACCAAAGTATTTGCTCAAAACAATATACCGGAGGGTGTAAGCTGTCTTGTTACCGGAAATGCTTCCGGTGATCTGATGAATAACGACAAACGCGTTCCGTTGGTTTCTTTTACAGGATCTACGCGTATTGGACGCCACGTGTCCAAAACGGTTGCGGAGCGTTTCGGAAAAACCATCCTGGAGCTTGGCGGAAACAACGCCATCATTGTTTCGGAACATTCCGACCTTAACATGGTACTTGTAGGAGCGGTATTCGGTGCAGTAGGAACAGCAGGTCAGCGTTGTACCTCAACACGTCGTTTAATCGTACATGAAAGTGTTTACGACAAAACCATTGAAACCTTGAAAAATGCATACGGACAGTTACAGATAGGAGATCCGCTTGATGCTGCCAATCACGTAGGCCCGCTTATCGATACTAAAGCAGTTCAGGATTATCTGAACGCCATTGAAAAGGCTAAGGCTGAAGGTGCCCGCATCGTAGTTGAAGGAGGCGTTTTAGAAGGAAAAGGATATGAAAGCGGATGTTATGTAAAACCGTGCATTATTGAAGCCAAAAATGAATTTGAAATCGTTCAGGAAGAAACATTTGCTCCTATTCTTTACGTTATGAAGTACCGCTCTATTGAAGAAGCTATTGACATGCAGAACAACGTACCGCAAGGGCTTTCCTCTTCTATTTTTACGACCAACATGCGCGAAATGGAGCTGTTTTTATCGCATGCAGGATCTGACTGTGGTATTGCCAACGTGAATATCGGGACTTCCGGAGCCGAAATCGGAGGTGCTTTTGGTGGTGAAAAAGAAACAGGAGGTGGACGTGAATCAGGATCCGATGCATGGAAAGTATACATGCGTCGTCAAACCAACACCATCAATTACGGAAAAGAACTGCCTCTGGCACAAGGTATAAACTTTAATCTATAGATCATGAAAAAGATATTTACAATAACAGCTTTGTTATTAGCTGTACAATTCGGATCGGCTCAGTCGGCAGACTTTAAGAAGGATGCCGTAGAATGTTTAAGACTTTCCGGAGGTTTATCAGCCGTTACCAAGCTCCTTGAACCTATAGTAGAACATATTCCTGAAGCCAAGCGTGCTGATTTCAAAAAAGACCTTGATGCTATTTTACCAAATCTGTATGAACAGAACGCTGAAGCCCTCATGAAGTACTATACACATGATGAAATTAAGCAGATGAACGAATTCTATAAAACACCTATAGGTAAGAAAATGAGTGAGACTGCTCCAAAAATTGCAAAAGAGCAGTTGGAAATAGGGCAGAAATGGGGAATGGAATTACAGGGAATTATGGCGAAATATGGACTATAATAAAAAAAATGAGGTTTTAAAACCTCATTTTTTTGTTAACTATTATGGAACTTCTTATTAAAAGCAGTACTTTAGTTTTTTAAATTAAAAAATATGAAAAAGTTTATTTACGGCATGTTGCTGTTTTTTGCAGTACAGGCAGGTTTTGCACAGGCATCTGCAGATGCAAAGACGTATGTGGCCAATTTAGGAGTGAAACAACAGATTGATAGTGCTAAAGAACAGATACTCCCATCTATTCAATCGGGAAAAACAGAAGAATTCACAAAAGAATTTGACGGACTTGTAAGTGATTTCATCAACACCTTTTCTAAACTGGTAGAAGAAAACTACAATGCTGAAGAGCTTAAAACCGCCAACAAAAAATTTGCGGAAACCAAAGAAATGACTTTGGTTCAGCCTAAAGACATGAATGCATTTCAGGAAAAAGTAACCAACCTTCAAAATGAAATAGGGATGTCGTTACAGGGGCTTGTAATGAAATATGCAGATCCCGCCTTACTTGGTGACGAAGAATAATTCATACAGTAGTAAAAAAGAGGCTTAAGGCCTCTTTTTTATTCTTAGTCATTCAATGTTGCTTTAACTTGCTTATTAGGAATGAGAAAAAAACGATACATGTTCTTTATGTTCCTGTCTTTAGCAATAAATGCGCAGGACAATAAAGATATTTCCGGTTATTATAAAGATTCTTCAGGAGCTGTTATTAAGATCAATAACAATAAAAGCTTTGTCGTCATAGGTTATGCCACCGTTCTCACAGGGAAATGGCATTTGAAGGACCAGTACATTGAACTGGTACCTTACAGACAACAATATATGTACGGAATATACGGGCGGCACGAACCTTCCTTAAAAGGTAGTAAAATAATGTTCCTGGGATTTGAAGAAAACAAAAACCTTTTCAGTGAAGATACCAGGACATGGATTTCGGTATTCAATGAAGACCCCAACTGCTTTTCGTTTCCGTATGTAAAGCATTTCCAGGGTTCTTTTAAGACACTTTCTTTGTGCAGGGCGGGCATGACCGGACAAAACCTCATCGAAACAGCCGAAAATCATTCCGGTTTTAATGATTTCATTATTATGAACAATTACCGGAGTACGAAGGCAAAAACGGTTACATACCGCATCCTCAACGATACACTTTATGATTTGTATGAAGACATACCGTTAAGAAAAACGGAGTTGGCCCAGGAAGATGTGCAGATGTTCTCCTATATTGAACATGAAGCGCGCAACTTTCTCGTAAATCCGGAAAAAATATATGCGAACAGGGCCTATAATATGGAGGTTCCGGATGTTCATACGCAACAGTACCTTTTCGATAAAAAGCGTAATATTTATATAGACAGGTTCAATAAGGAAGTGGATTCCAACAGTCCTTACCACGACCTTAGCATTATAAACGAATACGTAAAAATTAAAATTAATGCTGCTCCGGGCCCGACTGCCGATATAAAGAGTGGGAGCCTGTTTAACGCGGCCTGTATTGAAAATTAGACGAATTATGACGACAGAACAACCATGTCCCTGCTGTTCGGGAAAAAACTATAAAGACTGCTGTAAGCCTTTCCATAGCCGGGAGCAATACGCCCCTACTGCAGAAGCTTTGATGCGTTCGCGCTATGCTGCTTTTGCAATTCCCAATGCAGCCTATCTTATGAATACCACCTTACCTGCAAAGAGAAAACTGCACAACGAAGCAGAACTGGATGAATGGGCACGAATAAACGATTGGACAAAACTTGAGGTCATCGGTACTCCATCCCTGAATCAAGTGGAATTCAAAGCCTATTTTACCGATGCTGAAGGCAACCTGCAGCTGCATCATGAACTTTCGGTATTTCAGAAAATGAACGGGCGTTGGTTTTATGTATCCGGAAGTTTTCTTAACGACAATTAATTACTTCATAAATTACGATATTTGTATGGGACGGAGAAATGAGACAAACCGGTTAGCTCATAAAAAGAAAGCCGACGATAAAAAGAAGCGCGCTCAGGATGCTGAATCCCTGCGCAAAGAAAAATTGAAACGCATTGTGCAGCGTTTTAACCAGCAAAACGATACGGAAGCAAAAGACTGATATGAGGATTTTACATACTGCGGACTGGCACCTTGGAAAAAAACTGGACGGTTTCTCAAGAATGGAGGAACAGATTTCGGTATTGGAAGAAATCATCACGATTGCCGATGAGCGTGCAGTTGATGTAGTTCTTATTGCCGGAGATTTATTCGATCATTTTAATCCTGCTGTGGAAGCCGTAGAATTGTTTTACAAAACGCTGAAACGCCTGGCTGATAACGGCAGGAGACCTGTTATTGCCATATCAGGGAACCACGATGCCCCGGGACTTATAGACGCTCCCGATCCGCTGGCAAGAGCCTGCGGCATCATCCTCATCGGTCATCCAAACGCAGTGGTACAACCGTTCGAACTTCCCGGTTTCAGAATTTCCCGTTCATCGGAAGGTATATTCGAAATCTTCTTAAACAATTTTGATTATCCCATCCGTATCCTCCACACACCTTATGCCAATGAAATAAGGCTGAAACAATATCTTGGAGAAAACAAAGAAGAGGCTTTAAACACAATCCTGGCCCAGAACTGGAAAAAACAGGCCGATACTTATTGCGATGAAAAAGGGGTGAACATACTTACCGCACATCTATATATGAACCAACGCGGTAAAGCCTTGCTGGAAGAACCCGATGGGGAAAAACCTATAAAAATAGGAAACGCAGACATGATTTATTCCGAAGCGGTCCCGGAACAAATCCAATATACAGCACTGGGCCATATTCACAGCTTCAAAAACATAGGTACTTCCGAAAAACCCATTATTTACAGTTCTTCCCCTTTGTGTTACAGCTTTAGCGAGGCCGGCCAGGTCAAATATCTAGCCATCGTGGATCTTGAGCCGGGCGGGATTGCAAAAATCGAAAAAGTGATGCTCACAAGCGGAAAGCCCCTTGTCCGCAAAACGTTCGATTCCATACAGGAAGCGGTATACTGGTTAAAAGAGCATCAGGATGTGCTGATAGAGCTTACCATTGAAAGTGAAACTTTCCTCCAGGCAGACGACCGCAGGCAGCTGTACCAGGCCCATAACGGCATCATACACCTGATTCCTAAAGTAAAAAACAGGGAAGCAGCAGATCATCATATTAAGGAAATAAACCTGAACCAGGATATCTCAGACCTGTTCAAGGACTATTTCAAATCGAAGAACGGCGATCAGCAACCCAACGATGAAATTATGGATTTGTTTAATGAAATTCTGAACGACTGATATGATTCCCATTGAACTTACTATTGAAGGGCTTTATTCTTACCAGCAAAGGCAGACGCTTGATTTCACCAGTTTAACAAACGCCGGTCTGTTTGGCATTTTCGGTGAGGTAGGATCGGGTAAATCATCAATCCTCGAAGCGGTTACGTTTGCACTTTACGGAAATTCCGACAGGCTTGGAGCGACGAATTTCGCCTACAATATGATGAACCTGAAGTCGAACCGTTTGTTTGTCGAATTCGTCTTCTTAAACCATGCAGGTAAAACCTATAAAATAAGCCGCGAATATAAACGCAACAGCAGGCATTTTGACAGGATTACAAATTCGGGAGTCGTTTTATATGAATTACAGGAAAATGAGTGGATCCCATTAAACAGTTCCAATGTAGAACCCATCATTGGCTTAAGTTCGGAAAATTTCAGGAGGACCATCATCATACCACAGGGCCAGTTTAAGGAATTTATTGAACTGAAACCTGCCGCAAGGACACAGATGATGAAAGAAATTTTTAATCTTCACCGCTTTGACCTGCAGGATAAAGTTTCTGTCTTAAACAGCAAAAACTCCGACCTTCTTTCTCAACTTGAAGGAAAACTATCGGGGTTCGAGGAAGTGTCCCATGAAAGGATAGAAGAACTTAAACTTCAACTATCCGGGATATCCGAAGCCCATTTACATATTAAGAAAGCATACGACGAAATATCTGCACGTTTTCAACATTTAAAGGCATTGAAAAGCGCTTTTGAAGAGCTGAATAAAAAACAAATGGCATTTGACAAACTATCTGCCCAAAAGAACGAGACGGATAAACAAAAGCAGCAATTGGAAGATTATGAACAGGTCTTCAATACTTTTCATTCTCTACTGACAGAACGAAAACGTCTTGAATCGGAATTGCTGCTCAAAACGGACCACCTTGCATCCGAACGGAAAAACCTGGAAATCACTGACAAAAAAATCAGCGAACTCGTTGAAAAGCTCGAAAAGCTGAAACCGCTTTACGAGTCCTTGCCTGCTAAAAGGATAGAAGAAAACGACCTCGGACTTATCGCTGAAATGCTCGGTTTTTCTGGTCAGGTTGAAGAATTGAAAGAACGCGCAAAAAACGGCAATCAAAAAGTCGAGGAAGTCAGAACAAAACAAACCGAAATCAAAGGGGTAATAAGCGGCCTGCAGGGCGAAATCAACGCTTTAACGGAAAAACGCATCGATCCTCAAATCCTGTTGGATGCAGCCAACTGGTACACCAAAAAGCAGTACCTCACCGAAACTTTACAGAAACTGGTGCATGAAGCCGGTCATCTCCAGCGGCAGATAGCCGAGATAGAGATGCGTTTGCCTGTCAATAATCGTAACCAAAAAACGGCAGAAGAACACTATATTTCCGAAAAACATATATCCGAAGCAGAAAAGACCCGGCTTGAAACAGAAAAAAGCAGGCTCAGTGTCCAATGGGAATTGTCACGCTATGCACATAACATGCACGACGGGGTTCCATGTCCATTATGTGGTTCTTCAGACCATCCCCATATCATCGAAATTGAAGACGTTACAACACAACTGGATGCTGTTGTACAGAAGATGGCTGCATTAGATGAAAAGCAGAGGACGCTTCAGGAGAACTATCAGGAGACCAAAATGCTTCTTTCACAACGCGCATTTTTACAAAAACAATCCGCAACAAATAAGGAAGAACAGGAGAAAATACAGGAACAGATCAGCCAACATATGACCCGTTTCGTGTGGGATCATTTTTCAGCATCGGATCCGGAAGACTTCGAACTCAAAAAGAAAGAGGCTGCATCCCTGGAGCTTCAGGTAAACCAGAAAACACGGGAACTCGAAAAATGGCGCCAGTTGCTGGAAGCCGAAAATGAACATCTGGATAAATACGTCAAAGCCCTGGAACATTTCAGGATCGAAGAAGCCCGTAAGGAAATGCAGTTCCAGCAAAACAAAACAAAACTTCGAACACTTCATTTTGAGCATTTTATTTCTCATACCATCGAAGATGTCCGGAAGCAGTTGAGCGGATTAATAGAACATAACCTAAAAACCGAAAGGGATTACGATTTTTTAAACCAACAGTATAATGAACTGAACCCTAAGCAGGCATCACAGAAAACCTCCGTCTCCATTGCGGAATTGCAGCTGACAGATCTCCGGAAACAACTTTCTGTTGTTGAAGCTCATATTGAAAACGCATTGGAACCTCATAACGACCTCACAATAGAAACGGTTTACCAGATACTGGAACTTCGGCTCGATACGGTTTCGGTTCGTAAAACGATCGAGCGGTTTACCATAGAGTATGAAACATTGAAGAATACCATCGAAGAACTTAGGTTAAAGCTTAAAGATGTTACATTTGACGAAGATGCTTATGTGAACCTGCAACAGAAAATGGAGGAAACGGAAACGGCTTTAAATGCGTCTGCAGAGAACAGGACGAAAACATCGGCAGAACTTGAACGGGTGCATCGAGCTTTTGATGACAAAAAGGAACTCCTTAAACAAAAGGAGCAGCTTCAGAAACGTACGGCAAACCTTAATATGCTTAAAAGTTTGTTCACTGCTGCCGGCTTTGTACAATATGTTTCATCAATTTACCTGAAGCAATTATGTGAAAATGCCAATGTACGCTTTCACAGAATGACCCGGAACCAGTTGAGTTTACAGTTAAACGGAAATAATGATTTTGAAATTATAGATTATTTGAATGAGGGTAAAAGCCGCAGCGTAAAAACGTTGTCGGGCGGGCAACTGTTCCAGGTATCTCTAAGTCTGGCACTGGCGCTGGCTGAAAGTGTTCAGCTGAACGTGAAATCCGAAAAGAACTTCTTTTTTATTGATGAAGGATTTGGTACGCAGGATACCGATTCGGTTAATATCGTATTTGAAACGCTTCTAGGCCTTCAGAAGGAAAACCGCATCGTTGGGATTATTTCACATGTAGAAGAATTGAAAGACCGCATTCCGGTTTCTCTTACTGTTGTGAAGGATAAGGAAAAAGGAAGTTTTTTTGTACAAAATGACTGGTAACTTCAAAGAGGGCGTTTTTCGTATGACGTTACCATATTATTCCCACCAAACTTCTTTTTCCTGCTCCTGTGCTGTTACATCATTATTTAAAAATGCATCGCGGTAGCTTTTCCAGCCTTTATCATTGTATTGTTCGGACGGGGCAAACGCTCCTGCCCCGCCATCAAAGCTGTAAGCTACGTCCGGAACCCTGAAATCTGCCCATTTACACACTTTTGCCTTTTGCGTCGTATAATCCGTCCAGAATCCCTGATAGACGTTGTTGAGATAAGCGTCCCGAAATAAATCAAGGTCGTTGTAAAGCAGTTCGTTTTCAGAATTAATTAAAAACTTACCTTCATAATCGCCTTCAAAAACACCGGAATGCAGACGCTCTTTCGGCTCCCTGAATTCATAAGTACCCTGTACTATTCCTTCATATACCGTAGTTTTTCTTTCATCATCTCTTATAACAGTTTTTAAAGGTCTTATGTGTTTCAGCATAAGCGTTCCTTCGAAATCTTCGCGGTTGTTGCCCACCTTCGACTTTCCTTTTACATGATAAAGGCCTGGATTATGCGTGTCCTTCACCACTTCCGTTATCCTGATACGGATGCGCTTGTAGGCATCCCCGATTACGCCATAGCGAACATCATCTTCCTTCCCCTTAATAAGGGGGGAAAAATCATAAGAATTAAATTTCTGTATATCATCTGCTTCCGACAGATATTCCGATGTTGCCGCTATCGCGGAAAACCTGTTCTGGGTTATTCCCGTAAAACTCAGGAACAGCAGGAAAAAGCAAGGTAATTTCATGACCGTTATTTTAAGCAAATGTAACTACTTTCCTCTAAATAACATTTTTCTTCTTTTTAATATAACTTTTTAAAAACCATTATTTTACAAACAACCGCTAACTTCCCTTAAATTTTCAATCCGTATGAAAAGAAGCGTAGAAGTAGCCGTGATATCGGATACCCACCTGGGAACTTATGGATGCAAGGCCACGGAATTACTATCCTATTTAAGATCAATTGATCCCCGGGTCTTAATCCTGAACGGGGATTTCATCGATATCTGGCAATTCAAGAAAAGTTTTTTTCCGGAAAGCCATCTTGAAATCATCAAATATATTCTCAACCTGTCGCTCACGGATTGTCAGGTTATTTACCTGACGGGAAATCACGACGAGTTCCTGCGCAAGTTTTCCCCAATGACCTTTGGAAAGATACAGCTTGCAGACAAATATATTTTCGAGCTAGGGGGAAAGAAAACCTGGGTATTCCACGGGGACGTATTCGATTCTTCCGTTCAGCATTCAAAATGGATCGCCAAACTCGGCGGTATCGGCTATGATTACCTTATACGCCTCAACAACCTTTCCAACTGGATCCTTACGAGGATGGGGCGCGAAAAGTATTCGTTTTCAAAAAAGATTAAGAACAACATTAAAAAAGCCGTAAAATTCATCGGAGATTTTGAACACACCGCATCTGAACTGGCCATTGAAAATCATTTCGATTACGTAATATGCGGCCATATCCATCAACCTCAGAAAAGAGTGGTAACGAACGCAAAGGGAAGCTGCCTGTACCTGAATTCGGGTGACTGGATAGAAAACCTCACAGCTCTGGAATACAGCAACGGTACATGGGAGATTTATCATTATGAGAACGATCCCCTGGTACACCTCCTTGCGTCAATAGAACAGCCTGTTGAAATTCCCGGCGAATACAAAGAAATAGAGGTGTTTTTCAAATGAAGATATTATATGCCCTTCAAGCAACCGGAAACGGTCATATAGCCCGTGCGAATGTCCTTATTCCCAAACTGAAAGCATTTTGTGAAGTAGATGTCTTTATGTCGGGACAGAATTCCCAGCTTGCTTTGCATTCAGATGCCCTGCATCATAAAGGGATCTCGCTTTTTTACTCCAAAAAAGGAGGACTGAACTATAAAAAGATCATCCGGAAGAATTCTCTTTTTCATTTTCTGAAATCGATACGGAATGTACCTGTGAACCACTACGATCTCATCGTTAATGATTTTGAACCGGTAACGGCATATGCTGCCAAACTCCGGAATCAGAAAATTATAGGGCTGAGCCATCAGGCTGCCGTACTGCATGACGCTGCTCCAAAACCAACAGACAGACATCCGTTCAGCAAACTCATACTTCAGAAATATGCACCCATCCAGCAGTCGCTTGGATTCCATTTCAGCAAATACGACGATACCATCTATCATCCCGTACTGCGCGATTCTATACGTCATATGAATACCGGAACTGAGGATTATTTCCTTGTTTATCTACCGAGTTTCCATAATGAAAAAATTTACAAGGTACTTTCAAAGATAAAGAATGTGGACTGGATTGTGTTCTCTCCTTTCAGCAAAACATTTAAAAAGCAGGGAAACTGCACATTCTTCCCTATAGATGAAAAACTGTTCACATCCTACCTTGCCACAGCAAAAGGCGTGCTCTGCGGAGCAGGTTTTGAATTTCCGGCCGAGGTGCTCCATCTCAGAAAAATGCTGTATGTAATTCCCATTAAAGGGCAGTTTGAACAATACTGCAACTATCTTGCTTTAAAGGAGCTTGGGGTAATGGGATCGGAAGATTTCAATGCTGAAAAGATAAAACACTGGATCATGCTGAGCCCCGTTCTTGATATCGTATTTGAAGATGAAACGGACGCTGTGGTCCAACGGGTACTCAATATGGTTTAAACCGACTAAAGCACATTTAAATACTTGCTATTTCAGGATAAACTTATGAAGATCCTGCTCCAGAACACCACGACTGGCAATATCTTTGCCACGGACCTTTTTTCCTGTGGAGGTAACTCCTTCCGATATCTCGATCGAGATGCCCTGTTCGTTCTCCGATTTACTTTTTAAAATAAGGTTTCCTTTCACCTCTGTAAGAAACTCTCCCTTTTTCAATGATTTGCAGGTATAGAATTCCATGAGGCTACTGTCGGCCGACTTTTGTTTGTACTCCATCGTCAGAGAAGATTCATCCTTTGATGCGGTAAGTATTTCATCTCCGGCATCTAATGGAACCGGATACATATTGAGTTTTTCTTCAACGTGGTCGAAACTGTCATGTATCCACAAAGGATTTTCCTGTGCCTGCATCCAGGCGCTCATTGCAAACAAGAGCAAGCAGTATATCTTTAATTTCATTGTTTTTATTTTAAAGATACGCATTTCAGAGGTAATTTCAAGTACTTAATTTCTTTTCAGGAGCATCGGTCCTTTCCCCTCCCTTATTCTTCTCTAGATGGGGATAAACCTTTAAATACAGTTGTTCCACCTTGCTTCTGGCCCAGGGGGTTTTACGAAGGAAGGTGAGTGAAGATTTTATACTTGGGTCTTTTGTAAAGCAGTTGATCGGGATTTCTTTTCCCATTGCTTCCCACCCGCCGAAAAACACGAGCATTTCCTCCAGTATGGTCTGTAGCTTCATGCCGTGCAACGGATCTTTATGTGTCATACTTAAATTTTTATATCGGCAATCTTTCTTTTTTGTACAGATATATAAAAAACGCCCTTTATCAAAAGGGCGTTCTCTTTACTAGTGTGTTTCAGTACCATCTGCTCCGTGTGCATGACCATGGGCCAATTCTTCCTCGGTAGCCGGGCGTGTTGCTACAACCTCTACATCAAAATGAAGGGTTTTTCCCGCCATAGGATGATTTAAATCCGCAACAACGGCATTTTCATTAACCTCCACAACAACGGCACGGAACTGGTTCCCCTGGTCGTCTGTTAAAGGCAGCATGGCTCCCACTGGCGGCAAACCTGATTCGCTGAACATTTCCAATGGAAGCTGTGCAATTGCGTTAGGATCCGCTTCACCATATCCTTCTTCAGGAGCTATTGTAAATGATTTTGTATCGCCGGTAGTTAATCCATTTAACTCTTCTTCAAATTTAGGAATCATCATTCCCACACCGTGTAAATATGTTAGTGGATTTTCCGATGTCGTCTCCTCAACGAATACTTTTTCGCCATTTGTCTCAACCGTATGCAATTTATAGTTTACGGTAACTGCGTGATTTTTTTCTATTGTCATAATTTTGTTTTTAACCGAATTGATTCCAATTCATTTCTAAATGCAAAGCTACCTTTTTAAAGCAATCTTTGATACAGTTTTTTATTTCTAAGGGTAAGGCAAGAATCATTCCGTGTTGTTTCCGGCACAATTTCTGACGTAATAAGTTTGCTCTGTATGACGTTATGTCAGATTATGATCAGGATAAAAATACTCCTTGTATGTTCTTTTACAGACAGATTCTTACTTTCTTTCCAAAATCAATACTAAAAAACGCCCGATAAAATCGAGCGTTTGTTCATTTTATAAAGGAATGTTCCCGTGTTTTCTTTTAGGAACGTCAACGACTTTATTTTCGAGCATTTTGAACGCTTTGATGAGCTTTCTTCTTGTTTCCTGAGGAAATATAACTTCATCAATGAATCCACGCTGTGCTGCTGAATAAGGATTCGCAAACTTCTCGGCGTATTCAGCTTCTTTCTCTGCAAGCTTCGCTGCCGGATCTGCTGCTTCCGCAATTTCCTTCTTAAAGATGATTTCAGAAGCTCCTTTTGCCCCCATAACCGCGATTTCTGCTCCTGGCCATGCGAAATTAAGGTCTGCGCCGATGTGCTTGGAGTTCATCACGTCATATGCTCCTCCATATGCCTTACGCGTAATAACGGTGACTTTAGGCACGGTAGCTTCTGACAGGGCATACAACAGCTTTGCTCCGTGAACAATGATTCCGTTCCATTCCTGATCGGTCCCCGGTAAGAATCCCGGAACATCGACCAATACAAGCAACGGAATGTTGAATGCATCGCAAAAACGCACGAAACGTGCCGCCTTTATTGAGGAGTTCACATCAAGACATCCTGCCAGGAACATTGGATTGTTGGCAACTATACCAACCGATTTTCCTCCGATCCGGGCAAATCCGACAATGATGTTCTCGGCATAGTTCTTATGTATTTCGAAGAACGAATCTTCGTCAATGACGTTGTTTACAACATCGTGCATATCATAAGGCTTGTTCGCATTATCCGGTACAATCGTATTCAGCTGTTCGCGAAGTTCCTCACCCAATTCATAAGGTTCGTCTGCCACTACTTCCTGATTGTTCTGCGGAAGGTAGCTCAACAAGCGCTTTACATCTTCAAGGCATTCTACGTCGTTTGCTGACGTTGTATGCGCAACACCTGATTTTGTAGAGTGGGTCGACGCACCTCCAAGTTCTTCTGACGTTACTTCTTCGTTCGTCACCGTTTTCACAACGTTAGGTCCCGTTACGAACATATAGGACGTGTTCTCCACCATCATTGTAAAATCGGTCATGGCAGGAGAATAAACGGCTCCTCCGGCACATGGTCCCATAATAGCCGAAATCTGCGGAATAACGCCAGATGCCTGTACATTACGGAAAAAGATATCTGCATATCCCCCCAGCGAACGCACCCCTTCCTGAATACGGGCTCCGCCCGAATCATTCAGACCGATCATTGGCGCTCCCATTTTCAGGGCCATATCCATAACCTTGCATATCTTCTCGGCATGGGTTTCGGATAATGCACCTCCGAATACTGTAAAATCCTGGGCAAAAGCGTAAACAAGGCGGCCGTTTACGGTACCATAACCCGTAATCACCCCGTCGCCAAGATAATACTCCTTATCCATCCCGAAATCCTTTGTACGGTGCGTAACAAAAGCACCGATTTCTTCAAAAGAACCTTCGTCAAAAAAATATTCTATGCGCTCGCGGGCCGTGAGCTTCTTTTTAGAATGCTGGGTTGCAATACGCTTCTCGCCTCCTCCTAGTTTAGATTCGGCAATTTTTCTGTTTAATATATCGAACTTATTTGATTCCATTTTTATAACTGATTTGGTAAACGTAAAACTTTCTGATCCGCCAGGTATCTTTTTAAAGCGGTCAATGCAGCGATTTTAGCTTCCTCTGCCTGAGCTTCGCGGATGATATCTGCATTGTAATATTTTTTTACAAAATTGGTATCAAAATTCCCTGAAGTAAATGCTTCGTGTTCAAAAACGAATTTTCCGAAAGGAAGCGTGGTACTTACACCTTTTACCTTATAATCATCTATTGCCTTCAGCATTAACTGCAAGGCCTCTTCACGGTCTTTACCGTATGTGATGAGTTTGGACAACATTGGATCGTAATAGATCGGCACGTCCATGCCCTGTTCAAATCCATTGTCTACACGCACACCTTCTCCTTCCGGTAAAACATAGGTTTCAAGAGTACCCACAGAAGGAAGGAAATCATTGAGAGGATCTTCTGCATATACACGCAGTTCCAAAGCGTGCCCTTTTATTTCAAGGTCTTCCTGGCGAACAGGTAGTACTTCCCCTCTTGCCACACGAATCTGCAGCTCAACCAGGTCCATACCCGTGATCATTTCGGTTACCGGATGCTCTACCTGCAAACGTGTATTCATTTCAAGAAAATAGAAATTCTTATTTTCATCGAGCAAGAATTCTACAGTACCCGCACCTACGTAATCACATGATTGCGCAACCTTTACGGCTGCCTCGCCCATTGCTTTGCGGATCTCAGGTGTGAGGACCGAAGAAGGAGCTTCTTCCACAACCTTTTGATGGCGGCGCTGTACCGAACATTCACGCTCGAACAGGTAGACTACATTTCCATGGGTATCGGCCATAATCTGAATCTCGATATGGCGCGGAGACCCCACATATTTTTCAATAAATACAGATCCGTCTCCGAAAGCGGATGTTGCTTCGGATATCGCACGATGCATCTGAGCCTCGAAATCTTCTTCTTTTTCCACCACACGCATCCCTTTTCCACCACCACCGGCAGATGCCTTGATTAGGATAGGGAAACCTACCTGTTTGGCAACCTGTTTGGCTTCTTCGATATCGGTAATGGCATGATCCAAACCGGGTACCATTGGAATATCATAATCCTTAACGGTTTCCTTTGCAGCGAGTTTATCACCCATTACCTCAATGGCATGCGATCTGGGTCCTATAAAGGTAATCCCGTTTTGTTCCGCCAGTTCTGCAAATTTGGAATTTTCCGATAAGAATCCGTACCCCGGGTGAATTCCGTCAACTCCGAGCTGTTTGGCAACTTCAATGATCTTATCGCCCAAAAGATAGGACTGGTTGGAAGGTGCTTCTCCAATACACACTGCTTCATCGGCAAATTTTACATGCGGGGACTGACGATCGGCAACTGAATAAACAGCAACGGTTTTGATCCCCATTTTTTTTGCCGTTTTCATTACACGCAGTGCAATTTCACCGCGGTTGGCAACTAATATTTTTTTCATGATGGTTTATTCGAATTCAATTAATAACTGACCTTTATCTACGGCCTGCCCTTTTTCAACCGCAATGGCTTTGATGATACCTGAACGTGGAGAGTCAAAGCTGTTTTCCATTTTCATAGCTTCGAGGATGAGTAAGTTCTGTCCTTCCTGAACTTCCTGCCCAACAGCCACGTTGATTTCAAGGATAAGACCCGGCATCGGAGCCTTTATCGCATTTATCACTTTGGTTTTTCCAACCTCAAATCCCATTTCCTTGATCAATTGATCCAGGTGGTTTGCAATGGACACTTCATATTCATTGTTATTAACGACAACTGTGTATGTTTTGTTCAAGAAATCGGTGCTCACAACTTCGGCATGGTAAGAAGTATTGTTGTGTAACACATGAAAGTTTTGTTGATCTAAGCTTACAGCATCTGCCGCAAGTACTTGCTCTTCCGTAAATTCAAAGTTATAATCCTTATTTACAGAAACTTTAAGTGTGTTGTTCATTTCTAAAAATTTGTTTCTAAGCTGTAAAGTTATTTAAAAAAATACAATTTTCTGATTAAAAAAACAGTTTGATCCGTTAATTGAATCCTAATGCCGATATTTGAAAAAAAATAAAAAGATGAACAAGTTTTCGGTTGTTTTTATGCCGGATCCCCGTACCGTTGCGCTTGTAAAAGAAATGAAGTTGCAGCTGGCGGCCGAAGCAGGATGGTTCAACAGCAAGAACGCCCTGGCGCATTTCACCATTTTCGAATTCTTTGCCGAGGAAGGAACGGAAACTCCTTTATGCAGCCAGCTGGAACGCATTGCATCGGAAATTGCATCGTTCAACGTATGCTGCCATTCATTTGACTGGTTTGAGAATGGCGCCTTCTATATTAAACCTGATGCGGAATCGAGCACCAGGATGACTTTGCTCATGCAGCAGGTTATTCAGGAATCGACCAGAATAAAAAAGACGGTTATCAATACGACGCCACATCTCTCCATTGCCCGCAGGTTATCTCCGGAACAGCTACTTAAAGCCCGAAATATGTTCAATGAAACCGACCTAAGCTTTCCGGTAAACTTCCTCACACTTCGAAAGTTTGACGAACATTTAAAACAGTTTGCCATATGGAAACAGTTTCCACTTGCGGGCAGGCCGAAAGAAATCCAGACCCGCTTATTCTAAAATTAAGGTAAAAAGCAAAGATCCCATCTATGGGATCTTTACGTTTTATTCTTTATTTATCAGATAATGTCCAAGCAGGAACGCAGTAGAATCGTCGTGCTTTTTGATCTTTCTCTCGTATAATTCCGCCTTTATGTTGTTCGCAAGTACTTTTCCGTATTCTACTCCGAACTGGTCAAAACTGTAAATATTCCATATATATCCCTGAACAAAGGTTTTGTGTTCGTACATGGCCAGAAGGCTACCCAAAGATTTCGGGGTCAGTTTTTTTATGAGGATGGTATTGGACGGGCGATTTCCATCGAAACTCTTGTAAACCGCATTAAGGTCGTTCACATCATCTGTATGATAGGAGCCTTCTTTTCCGTTCATTAAAGCCTCTGTCTGGGCAAAGAAATTGGCCATGAGCAGATCGTGCAGATCACCGGGGTAAAAAGGATTCACAAATCCTATAAAATCCGTGGGGATGATTTTTGTTCCCTGATGAAACAGCTGGAAAAAGGCATGCTGGGAATTTGTTCCCACTTCCCCCCATACAATGGTTCCCGTTTCGTAATTCACCGTATTTCCCGAACGATCGATATTCTTGCCGTTGCTTTCCATTACAACCTGCTGCAGGTAGGCCGGAAGCATCCTTAGTTTATCCGCATAAGGGATAACGGCTTCTGTTTCGAAACAGTAAAAGTTATTATACCATACCGATAACAAAGCCAATACAACCGGTATATTCCGTTTAAACGGTGTCTCCGTAAAATGTACATCCATTTCATGAGCACCTTCGAGCAATTTGCTGAAATGCTCAAATCCAACAGACAGGGCAGTAGATAAACCTACCGCGCTCCAAAGGGAATAACGCCCTCCGACATAATCCCACATTGGAAAAATATTATTTGGTTCTATTCCGTATTTCACGGCTTCTTCAACATTCGACGAAACCGCTACAAGATGCTGCTGTGTTCTGAGATCATGCTTAAGGAGCCAGTTTTTAAGGATGTCTGCATTCCGGATGGTTTCCAAAGTGGTAAATGATTTTGATACCACAATAATCAGCGTAGTTTCTGCATCAAGCTTCTGTTTAAGGCATTCGATGCTGTCATTGTCTATATTGGAGATATAATGGACCTTCAGATGGTTCTTATAGTCGGCCAGTGATTCCGTAACGAGTTTAGGACCAAGATCCGATCCTCCGATCCCGATATTCACAATATCTGTAAAGGCTTTTCCTGTTGATCCTTTTAACGTTCCGGATATAACGTCCTCCGTAAAAACCTTAAGCTGCTGCAGTACTGCGTTAATTTCCTCACTTTGTCCGTCGCCGTGCTTCCGCAAATCGGTATGCAATACCTTCCGCCCTTCCGTTTCATTGATTTCATCCCCGTTTATGAGGGAAGCTATTCCATACTTCAAACCGAGTTCCTCTGCAAGTTTCACAAGCAGATCCAGGGTTTTATCTGAAATACGGTTTTTAGAAAAATCAACCAGAAAATCATTCCACAGTATGGTGAATTCATTTACTCTTTCGGGATTTTCCTTAAAGAGCTGCTGCATTTTTACAAACTGCATCTCGTAAAAATGTTCGCGTAACTTCCTCCATGATTCTGTTTCTGTAGGATTAATTTTAAGTAATGCCATTTAGTTTCCGAATTTTTCCTGAAGTTCTTCGTCGATTGACTTTTTAACAGGTTTTATTTGTGCAAAATATTTTGGAAGGTCGTTCCGGTCCATAATCAGTGAGGTTGGCAGCTTTTGTTTCAGAGGATCTACCTGTACTCCGTTTTTCCAGAAACGATAACATACATGCGGGCCAGTTGCCAAACCGGTACTTCCTACCTTTCCTATGGTTTGTCCCTGCTCAACGCGTTGTCCGCGCCGGACGAGTATTTTGGACATATGCAGGTACTGCGTAGTGTACATGGCATCGTGTTTCACTTTTACATAGTTTCCGTTGCCTGAGGTATAGCCGGTTTCAATTACAACACCGGATGCCGTTGTCATGATAGGAGTCCCCGTCGGCGCAGCATAATCCGTTCCGTTATGTGCTTTAAAACGTTTTTGTACGGGGTGAAACCTGTTAGTGGAGAATTTAGAAGTAATTGTAAAATATTTCAGAGGCGACTTTAAAAACATGGTACGCATCTGTTTTCCGTTCTCATCAAAGTACTGAAGCTCCCCTCCTTTTTCATTTGAATAGGGAAACCCGTAAATATCCTTATCGCTGTAATTGAAATAGGCACCCAAGATTTCTTCGGTACCTGCATAGATAGAATCATTTATGTATTTTTCACGTACTGAAACAGCAAATCTGTCTCCACGTTTAAATTTAAAGAAATCCACAGTCCAAGCAAATCGTTTTGCCAGTGCGGTTGCCAGTCCGGGATCAAGGCCTTCCCTTTGTATAGAAGCCGAAAGCGATCCGTCGATTTCCCCCGCTATCGTTTTAATTTTATACGAAACAGGGTAATTCACCGTATACGCTTTAATGGAATCACGGAAATCGATTACCTGAAAACCCGATTTATCAGGTTCGTAGATTAAAACTTCGAGTCGGGAAATGGCGTCTTTCGACTTTAAAAGGGTAAGGAACTTACCTGCCTTAATTTTCCTCACGTCGAAAGAGTCCTTAACTTTTGTTACAATATCGTGAATTTCCGTTGCATCATAGTTATGACGCGCAAGGATCAGGCTTAAATTATCTCCACGTTCAACAGTATCACGCTCTACATGATATTCATTAAGAGAGAAGCCATAAGCAAATTCAGGTTTTGCATATTCTTCTTTAGGTTTCACTTCAGCAAATTCGGGTTCTTCGGCTTTTTTTCCGCAAGAGACGAATGCAAAGAGTAATACTATGAATTGAAATAATTTCATTACAAAGCGTCTTTTCCCCAGTTTTCCAATTCTTCTTCACTCCATAATTCAGGAAAGAAAATTCTTCGTTGGTACTGCGGCAGCATATATTTTTTCCAGTCACTTCCTCCAGTAGCTTCCTGAGGGCCCGCAGCGCTTTCAATATATTTACGTGCAGCTTTGAAGTGTCCCATTACCCAGGTGATGTTTACCGTGCGGTCGTAATGGCGCATCGCCTGACGCAGACTTTCGTTTTGCTGCTCTTCTTCCGGCAGCTGTTTGAATTTACGCCATAGGTTCAGCGTGTTGTATTCCTGCATGAAGTCAATGAATTCCTTCTTGTATTTTCGTTCAAATTCCTTAATTAGATAGGATTTCTTACCTGTTTTGTAATCTTTACCTGCCGCCTGCCAGTACATATGCTCAAACGCGTGTTCATAAGGCGTATTGCGGTCTATCGTTTCGCGGTAACGGGCATCGATAAGGTTAATGAGATCCGTTGAAGCAAATTCCACCAAACGGTACTGTGCACTCTGGAATCCGCTCGCCGGTGTGAGTGTATTTCTGAATTTCATGTACTGCTCCACTTCCATTCCGTCTCTCATGATGTCGAAGGACGTGGTAAGCATATCGAAATATCTGGAAATCCTTCCTAAACGCTCCGTAAAAAAAGCAGTTGTAAGATGTTCTGCATACGCCACCTGTTCTATCTCCCAAAGGATCATCTTAAACAAAAGCTCATTTACCTGGTGGTACATGATGAATACCATTTCATCGGGTAGCGTGGTGCGCTGTGTCTGTAACCCCAATAAGGCGTCGGTTTGGATATAGTCCCAGTACGTGATGGGTTTTTGCCATAACAAACCCTCCAGATGGGTATCCAGTTTCTGGTCGATGCTGTTGAACTTTTCTTCTAATGCTGCTAATTTTTGTTGTCGTTCGTTTGAAATTTCCATTATTTTATGACTTTCAAATTGCTTTTTATGTTTTTATACTGAATGAGTTCGGCTTTCAGAGATCCAACAAGCAGACTGGCCTGAATTTTAACGGGAATTCTGTTCACATCATCTGAAATCCAGATCGTTAAACTTTCCTGTTCCTTAAAAACACGCCCTGCCTGAACATACGGCCTAAACTTCAATGTATTTATCGTTCCAAATTTAGTTTTAATTTTCTCATTACCCATGAATTTTAATCTAAATTTAAAGATTTCATCATCAAAAAACATATCAATCTGGATGGTTTCCCCCACCTTCATGTTGCCCAGTTTGTCGTGATTTCTCAGATAATAAAAAGAAGAAATTACGTCCTGTACCTTTGCAGGTACATCATAAGTAAATTCCTTATTTGATTTGTGGTCTTTCAACAATACGGTATTGTTGTTATAATTCACAATAACCTCCTGGTTGCGTGTATATCCGCCCTCATAAATTTTGCGGATAAAACGGTAGGGCTGCCCTGTAGATTTATCAAAATAACTCTGATAATCATCTTTAACCTTAAAGAAAGCCTTTGAAACCCCTGTCGTATATCCGTATCCCTTCGCATGATAAACGCTTTTCCCTTTGTAGGTTGCATCCTTTAATTCCAGTGTTGCAATACCCGCATTGATGAATCCATACGAAACCTGAAACTTAAAATATTCTCCGGAACCATATGCAGACTGCGCATATCCGCGAACAGCGCAAAGCGTAATTAAAAGTGCTATGATCAATTTTTTCATAATGTCATTTTTTTATGAAAGATACAAAACAATATTTATTCCAAAAGGCATAAAAACAAAAAAACCCAGTTGTTACCAACTGAGCTTTTATGCTATTAACCAACCAAAAAACTATAAATTATGAAAAATTTATTACACTCGAACAAGGCATTATAACCTCATTTTTGCGAGTGCAAAGGTAGATCTAAATTTCAATTAAAGAAATACCTGTTTAAATTTTAACAACTATTTAACTTTCAAGGTTGTTTGCTTGTTACTTTTTATAAAGTTCCGCGTTTTTCCTGCTCTCTCTCAATTGATTCGAACAAGGCCTTAAAGTTTCCTGCTCCGAAACCACGGGCCCCCATACGCTGGATTACTTCGAAGAACAAAGTAGGTCGGTCCTCTACCGGCTTGGTAAAGATCTGTAAAAGATATCCTTCCTCATCCGCATCGATCATAATTCCTAACTTCTGAAGTTCTTTGATATCTTCTTTGAATTTATCCATATGGTCTTTCAAACGATCAGGAATGGCATCGTAATACGTCTGTGGAGGAGTCGATAAAAATTCCACACCACGTGCCTTCATATCGGAAACCGTTTTGATGATGTCATCTGTAGCAACAGCGATATGCTGTACTCCCGGACCTTCATAGAAATCAAGGTATTCCTCAATTTGCGAACGCTTCTTACCTTCAGCCGGCTCATTGATAGGGAATTTGATTCTTCCGTTTCCGTTCGCCATAACTTTAGACATCAAAGCCGAATATTCCGTCGTAATCTGTTTGTCGTCGAAAGAAAGGAAGTTTACGAATCCAAGGATGTCCTCAAACCATTTTACCCATACGTTCATCTGGTTCCAGCCAACGTTCCCCACCATGTGGTCAACGAATTTCAAGCCTACCGGAGCAGGATTGTAGTCAGATTCCCATTTTACATATCCTGGTAAGAACAATCCGTTGTAGTTTCTGCGCTCTGTAAACATGAATACTGTTTCTCCATATGCAAAAATACCAGCCTGGATCACTTCTCCGTTTTCATCGGAAGTAACGGTTGGCTCCATAAACGAAACCGCACCGCGTTTTGTCGTTTCTGCGTAAGCAGCACGTGCATCCTCTACCCATAAAGCCACAACTTTTACACCGTCACCGTGCTTCTTTACGTGCTCCCCGATAGGAGAATCCGAATTCAGGGCAGTTGTAAGTACCAAACGGATCTTATCCTGTTTGATTACATAGGAAGCTCTGTCGCGAACTCCTGTTTCCAATCCTGAATAAGCTTCAGACTGAAATCCGAAAGCTGTTTTATAAAAATGGGCAGCCTGTTTGGCGTTCCCTACATAAAACTCAACATAATCAGTACCTAAAATTGGTAAAAAATCCTGAGCTCCTTCAAATATTTTTTCTAAACCGTATTCTACAGACTTTAATTCAGTTGCCATAGTATATTATTGTTATTTTGTTCTTTATTTAATTTTTTATTTATCCAACCAAGACTGATGGTATTTCTCATCGGCAATCTTCATTGCCTGCTCGGTTACCATTAAAGGCTTAAAAGTATCGACCATTACGGCCAGTTCTTCTGTTTTTGTCTGTCCAATGCTTTTTTCCATTGTTCCCGGATGCGGTCCGTGCGGGATTCCGGCAGGATGCAGCGATATATGTCCCGGGGCAATATCGTTTCTGCTCATAAAATCACCATCAACATAATACAGCACCTCATCAGAATCTATATTACTGTGGTTGTAAGGAGCAGGAACTGCCAAAGGATGGTAATCGTACATACGGGGCACGAAAGAGCAAACAACAAACGCATCGGTTTCAAATGTCTGATGTACCGGAGGCGGCTGATGTATACTTCCCGTTATAGGTTCAAAGTCATGAATTGAAAAGGCATACGGGAAGTTATATCCGTCGTATCCCACCACATCAAAAGGATGTGTAGCATATACCATATCAAAAATCTCGTCCTGTTTACGGACTTTGATAAGGAAATCTCCTTTTTCGTCATAGGTTTCCAGTTCTTCCGGCCTGCGGATGTCGCGTTCGCAAAACGGCGAATGCTCCAACAGCTGTCCAAACCAGTTACGGTATCTTTTAGGCGTATAGATAGGCCTGCGGGACTCTACAATAAACAGGCGGTTATCTTCTGAATCAAAATCGATCTTATAGATTACGCCTCTCGGAACCAACAGGTAATCTCCGTATTTAAAATCAAGATTTCCCAGAATGGTTCTGAGTTTCCCTGTTCCACGGTGTATAAAGATCAGTTCATCCGCATCGGTATTCTTGTAAAAATAATCCTGCGTTTTGTTCGTAGGTGCAGCCAATGTTATGGTTACATCACTGTTCGTTAAAACAGGCGTACGGCTTTCCAGATAATCCGCTACAGGTTCCACCTGAAAACCGCGAAATCTGTAAGACTGTATGTTATTGGCTCTGGCAATCTTAGGAGCAACGCTGTAAGAACCTTTGATTTCTTTTACCTGGGTTGGACGATGCTCGTGATACATATTGGTCGACATACCGTCGAAACCGATAGTACCGAACAACTGTTCATAATAAAAATCTCCGTTTGGTTTGCGGAATTGCGTATGACGTTTTGGAGGTATGTTTCCTAATTTATGATATAAAGGCATATGTTATTTTTTTAAAATGACTAATAAAAAGCATAGTTTAGCCTTCTTCATTCCGGGTTCCTTTTAATGAAGTATTTTAATTGTGCTAATAATCCTTGCCATGTTTTCATACATAACAAATATAACAGTATTTTTTTTGTGATATAGCAATTTTAACCAAAAAATAGGAATAAAAAAATCAGATGTCAAGGGTTCCTAAAACCAGAAACCAAAGCCGAACCAGGTGAAATGTTTCTTGATTTCCGGGGAATAAGACTGCTTGATTTCGATTGGTCCCACAACCGTCT
Organism: Flavobacterium sp.; assembly: GCA_040396655.1. GTDB lineage: Bacteria > Bacteroidota > Bacteroidia > Flavobacteriales > Flavobacteriaceae > Flavobacterium. Next base: position 70,399 of record JBEBOB010000005.1, read on the forward strand.
GGAAACCATATCCCAAAGCATAACCGCTGTGTTTCGGCAGCTTGATCCAGTCGGGATCGTCAAACATGGAATCGTCGGCCTGCGCAAAATTAGCCGTAAAATTCAGGTGGTGCTTTTTGTAGAAACGGTAATCAATACGTAACATGGCCTTGAGGTAGGAGTTAGCACTTACACTAAGAAAATCATATCCGTAAAAAGGTTTCACGTTTGAAATAGACTGAAAACCGAATCCTCCGAAATAATAGTTAAGATTCGATGAAGGCAAAGCCCCGATTGTAACACCTATATCGCCTTTAACCTCAACCGAAACACGGTCAAAAAACGTTTTTACCATTCCCAACTCCCCGTTTATCTGGGTAAAAGGCTTGAAATTCCGGTTGTAATCAGAAGAATAGAACGTATGTTTCACTTCTGCATTAAAACTTACACCTCGCGTGGGAAAATACTTATTGTCGTAGGTATCCAGCACTATATTGAAATAAGGGCTAAGGTAATGGCTGTTGTCCAGCCAGTGATTGCCTACGAAGTCATTGGTGATATCCACGATCTGATATTTATGTTCGAACCCCAAACCTATAAGAAACCGGTTCCTGTAATAATTCTGTATATAGAGGCGGTTGGTTAAATCGTTCCAGTCGGAATTGTATACATCCAGGACATATCCCTGAATAGGCAGAATATTGTGCTGCTGAGGCTGGATATTGTATTTGAATTTATTCAGTCGGCTCTGTAGGCCTACGCTCCATCTGAACCCGTTATCAACCAGGTAATTGAAGTTGTAGCGCACGTTATCCCCAAAAACCATGTCGAGCGAGGCAAGGTCGTTCTTAAAAAGAAGCTTCTTCTGCGTAATGTTTACAAGCAGGCCGCTTTTATAAAGATTGTCATAATGCAGTCCAAATTTCAAAAAGCGGTTAATGGAATTTTCCCTGAGGTTTAAAATAAGGTCATCGCCTTCCTCTGCTTTTTCAAAATAATAGTTGATGCCGCTGAAATTCTGTGTACCGTTAAGGTTGGTTATTCCTTCCTCCAGCCTGGAAAAGGGAACGCATTCCTGCTTAAAGTAGCCCAGCTTACCAAACACATAATCTTTATTATAGCTTTTGAGCGGATTCATCTTTACAGCATGAATGTGCAGGGTATCATTGGTGATATAGGCCGGAAGCGGCTGTTTAACATAACCGCTGCTTATTTTCCGGATGTCTGCAATCTTCTCCATTGCGGCATCTTTTCCTTTTTTGATGATTTCATCTCCCTTATCAAAGGTCACGACTGAATAATTTACGATATCGGGCTTGATGTAAATATCCGTTTCCTTCTGCTTTACGTCCATACCCTGGTACATCCCGTAATTGGCGATCTGCATAAGAATGTCGAGTGCGCCCTTTATTTTATCCCGGTCCTTTTTTCCGTCCTGTACATCCACACCGATAATGATATCCATCCCCTTCTTACGGATTTCGTCAATAGGGTAATTGTTTACGACCCCGCCATCAATAAGCAGTTGGTCGTTAATTTCCACAGGAGTATAGAGGGACGGAAACGCACCGCTGGCCAGAATACTTTGGGGAAGGTTCCCATCTTCAAGAATGACCTGATTTCCGGTAACCACATCGGTAGCTATACACAAAAAGGGAACGGGAAGTTTTGAAAAGTCCTTCTCGTACCTTACATGCATCAACAGTTTATTCAGCAGGTTGTAATTATACATTCCCTTTGAAAGAGAAACCGGGCTTCCTATTTTAAAGTCATCGAAAGGCAGCTGCAACGCGTAGATTTCGTCGTTGCGCTTTTCATAAAACGATTTGGAGTTTCTGGGGATATAATCCTGGAGCAATGCATCGGTATCGACTGTTTTAAAGATAGAATCCAGCTGGTCTGCCGTATAACCTGCAGCATACAAACCACCGATAATGGCTCCCATGCTCGTTCCCCCGATGTAATCGATCTTAACACCCTCCTGTTCCAAAACCTTAAGCACCCCGATATGCGCAAACCCCTTTGCACCTCCCCCACTTAAAACGAGCCCCACTTTCGGGCGTTCTTTTTCCTGAGCAACAGCCGAAAAGCACATAGTCAATATAAAAAGACATCTCAAAAAAGATCGAAGCATACCGGATAGTTATTTTTTAGACAATGCTAATTAGGGAATCAGGAATTTAACATTAAGCTGCTTCTCAAATTTAATAAAAATTCGTTCAACGTAGTACAATAAAATCCTGAAATAACGGCATAAAAAATGCTTCCTGTACCGGAAGCATTCTTTTAATTTCTCTGAATAATGGGAATTCCGAAATAAAATTCAAGTATTCTTGTACGGAAAAGATAATCGTATTTCGTACGCAAAAGATCCGACTGTGTATTTACAAGCAGCGTTTGGGACTGATTGTAATCAAAAGCTGTCGCCATCCCGTTCTCATAACGCTCCTTGGTATAGCGGAAAGCCTCTTCACGCGCTTTCAGCGTTTCCTTCGTAGCAAGGTAGGTTTCCATGGCTCCCTTAGCATCGGAATAGGCGGTATAAATGTTCCGTTCCAGGTCCAATTCGGTCTGTTCCAGGGCCAGTCTGTTCTTTTCCAGGTTGATCTTGCTCCGCTCCAGGTTATTCCTTGCCGAAAAACCATTAAATATCGGGATGTTCAATTGTAAACCAAAATTATGTCCTTTGTACAGGTCGAACTGTTCAAAAAACGGCATCGGGTTCATCAGCCCTCCCTTTCCGTCGGGAATCTGGGCATAGGAAACACGCGAGCTGAAACTGTAAAAACCGGTAAGTGAAGGCAGGAAGACCCCTTTGGCAATATCCACATCTTTCTCAGCTATCGTTACATTGTTTTGTGCAATCTTAAGTTCGGTCCGCTCCTGCCGTGCTTTATAAAATATAGATTCAGGACTTTCAAAGAAAATGGCATTGGCCTCGAATTCGTAGTCCACGTCGGCAATATCAAACTCTTTAAAATCTTCCAGCTGCAACAGCTGCGCCAGACTCATTTTAGAAACGAGTAACGCATACTCCGCCTGAATGATGCGCTGCTTATCTGTGGCAACGGTTGCTTTCATATCGAACAGGTCTCCGCTGGGAATCATCCCCGTGTCAACCAGGATCTGTGAACGCACAAGCTGCAAACTGTCTGTGAGAAACTGTTGTTTCTGAACCTTTATTGCTTCTTTGTTAAACAGGATCTGAAGATAGGCGTTCACGACGTTCAACGCGACATCCTCTTCCATCTTAAGATGCTGGTATTGTGAGGAAATAAGTGCAAGCTTGGATCTCCGGAACCGGTTCTGGTTCTGCATCCCTTTAAAAATATCCACTCCTGCAGACGCGCCCATCGACGTGAACTGCGTAGTCTGGTTTTCTAAAATACCTGTAGTGATATTCGTATTCAAACCGATGTTCCACGAATGGGAAACGCTTGCGTTGACAGTTGGAAGGAAACTACCGAAGGCATCCTTCTGGTCTACTTCGGCCAGTTTGTTATCAAGTTCAATCTGCCTGATCGAGACATTGTGCTCGACTGCATGTGCCACGCATTCCTCTAGCGTCATTCTTTTTTGTGCCAAAGCATTCAATCCCAGAAAAAGGCAGACGGCAACGGTAATTTTTGATCGTATTTTCATAAATTATTTTTTTCATCCAAGGATCGGAAAATCCTATTTTTTAACCTGGTTCCAAACTTTGATCTTATCGCCTTTTTTTATGCCGCTCTTGATTTCTACATAAATACCGTCGCTTACGCCGAGTACTACATTTTTGCGTTCGAATTTCTGAGGACCGACCTCTACTTCCACAAACGATTTCTTCGTTTTTTCATCGTACTGTACCAATCCTTCCTTAAGCGCGAGCACATTGTCTGACTTCGCAAGGATGATCGAAGCATTTGCACTTAGACCCGAGCGGATAAAAGTAGTATCCTTGTTTACCAGGCTTCCTTTTATGGGAAACTGCATGGCTCCGTTTTCGTTCACCCCTTTTGGTGCAATATAATCAAGGACGGCATTGAACTTCTTATTTTCAATAGCTCCCACCGTAATTTCCAACGGCAGCCCCAGCTTTATTTTTCCTACTTCCGATTCGTCCAGCTTTCCTTCAAAAATCATATTCCCTACATCCGCCAGGCTGGCAATAGTGGTTCCTTCGTTGAAGTTATTGGCTTCGATTACCTGATTTCCCTTTTTAACCGGAACATCCAGCACCATACCCGAAACGGTTGAGCGGATAAGTGTTTGTGCAATGTTCGACATCCCTTTGGTTGTTCCCGTACGGATAATCTCCGCACTTTGCAGGGTGGCATTATAGGTCTGTACCGCCTGCTTGTAAGCTGTTTCTGCCGCATCGTAATCGTTTGCAGAGATTACCCCTTTGCCAAACAATGTTTTTTGCCGTTCGTAAACTCTTTTCTGATTATCCAGATCGATCTTGGCCGTCTGGATCTGACTGTTGGCAGAATTCAGGCTGGATACATTCGGAACAACCTTTATTTTCGCAATGAGATCTCCTGATTTGATATAATCTCCCGCCTCTACGTACACCTCATCAATAATCCCGGATATATTGGGCTTGATCAGGACTTCTTCCTTAGGGTTTATATTTCCTGTGGCGACGGTACTTTTGGAAATGGAACGGATCTCGGCCTGTTCTGTTTCATAGACAACAGGTGGTTCCGCATTCTTTTTATACAACCAGAACAAGGCTCCCGCAAATGCAAGCGCCAAAAAAATCAAGATGGTAATGGTACAACCTTTTTTCATAATATTTTTATTGTTTTATGTTTTGCCCTTCCCAAAGTTAAAGGCTGTTTTATATTTCAGTTATTATTCTGTTCTCAATGCATCTATTGGTTTTACCCTTATGGCCGTAATAGCGGGTATAAGCCCTGCCAGCAGTCCTGCAAAAACAAGTATGATCAAAGCAATGACCACGATACCGAGGTGTACGCTTGGGTTGACAATGGGAATCTCGTTAGCGTTCGGGGCTTTGGACAACGCCATATTGATAAGCCACAACACGAACGACGCAAAAATGATCCCTGCCATTCCCGAAACCAGCGAAAGTACAACAGATTCCGTAAGGATTTGTTTTATAACGGTCCACGGGGTTGCTCCTAATGCCCTGCGTATACCGATTTCCTGCGTGCGTTCTTTCACTATGATGAGCATGATGTTTACGATCCCGATAATACCCGACCCCAGGATAAAGATCCCTACGATGTAAGATACGGCTGTCAATATCGAAAACAACCCGTTGATCTTTTTGAATTCCTGATACAGGTCAAAATGCCCTATAGCCCTGTCATCTGAAGGGGCAATGGTATGCCGCTGCTTCAGCAGGTCAAAAATACTGTTCTTTATATCGGTAATCGGGGTATCGTCATCCGCCGTAATGGCCATCCATCCCACAATATCGCCATAGTTAAAAGCCTGCTGAAAAGTAGTAAACGGAATAAACAGCTGTTTCTGGCTTTCTTCGGCGTCACCTCCCATATTGGAAATACTTTTATACACGCCCACAACCATGAAGTTAACTCCCTGTACCTTGATATAGGATCCCAGGACTTCTTCTCCCGGGGCATACAACTCCCTTATAACGCCTTCACCAATAACGGTTACCTTTCGCCTGTTTTCTATATCTCCGTAATTAATGAACCTTCCTTTAAGGATATCCATCGGCTGCTGCAGTATAAACTCGGGATAATCTCCGTAAACGTTGTAGGCACCGGTTTTTGTCCCGCGCACCACGTTGTTGCTTCCTCTGAAACCGCCAAGCTGGTTCCTTGGTGAAACATACATCAAACCGTCAATATCCCTTTTAATCGCGTCAACGTCGCCGTTCTTGAAATTAAAATTCCTTCCCTGAGGCAGGCCTTTATAGGGTTTTGACGTAGAGCTCGTCCACATGAACATGGTGTTGGTAGACAAGCCTCCCATCTGGCGCTTGATCCCGTTCTGCAACCCCTGACTTGCCGAAAGAAGAATGATGAGGATAAAAATACCCCAAAACACTCCGAATGCCGTAATAAGCGTTCTGAAGGGATTCGCGGAAAGCGCCTCGATTATTTCGTTCCATTTATCTCTGCTAAACATACTATTCTCCTCTTAGTGCAACAATTGGTCGTATTTTTGCAGCCCGGTATGCAGGAACAAATCCCGCAAAAGCTCCTGCTACTATGAGTATTATAAGTGTGGTAACTGCCACGTTGAAATCCACTTCGGGACGGGTAAAGAAATCGGCTTCTACCGAAGGTCCCACCAATTCCCAGACAACAAGTCCGGCAATAAGTCCCGAAAAACCTGCAATAACGGTAATAAACACCGCTTCCTGCAATATCATGGTAATGATAGAAAGCGGGGAAGCTCCGAGAGCTTTTCTGATCCCTATCTCTTTCGTCCTCTCCTTTACGATGATGAGCATAATATTCCCTACCCCCACAACACCTGCAATGATTGTACATATTCCCACAAACCAGAAAAAGGCTTTCACCCCACCGGTGATGATGTAGATGTTTTTTGCATTATCAAGAGAGTTACTCACAACCAATGCTCCTTCATCATCAGGAGCAATCGTATGTCTGGCTTTGAGGAGATCCTGCAGTTTTTTGGTAAATTCATGAGATTCCGCAACAGCCGCATCAAAATCGCTGCTTCTGTGCAACGTAAAGGCCATACTTCGTATACTGTCTCCAGCACTGTATGCCTTTTGCGCGGTTGCAAGGGGAATAAAAACCCTGCTTTCTTCCCTTTCGCCTCCGGGATCGCTATATACACCCACAACCTTGTAGATCATCCCCGAAACATTGAGTTCCTCTCCCAAAGCCTCTTCTCCGTGTTTGAAAAGGTCTTTTTCTACCTTTTGGCCAATAATGACGTTCTTTTCATAATTGTCCATATCGGTCTGGTTTATAAACCTTCCTTTGACAATAGAGGCGTTTTCAATGAACTGATAATCGGGATGCACCCCTTCCACCCTGTAGGTACCCGTCTCTTTTTTATAAACGATGTTCCCGCTCCAGACGGAATAAATGGCCGATTTGTATTCTATATAGTTTTTCAGCAGGCTTGTGGCCAGCTCATAATCTGCATTTTTAAGATGGATTTCCCTTCCTACTCCCAGTCCGTTATATTCTTTCTGCGTAATACCGGGCCAAACGGAAACACGGTTCACGGCATCCTGCTCAAACTGCTTCTGGATCCCGTTTTGAATCCCGTTACCGGCTCCAAGCAGGATAACGAGGATAAAGATCCCGGAAGCAACCGAAACACCCGTCAGCACCGTACGCAGTTTGTTTTTGGACAGTTCTTCAAATATTTCCTGCCAGCGCTCAATACTAAACATACTGCGAAGCTCTTATCTGGTTAACCAACTTATCCGATTCTATCTGCCCGTCCTTGAGGTATACGATACGCTTTGTCATTTCTGCAATATCCGGTTCGTGTGTTACAATGAGTACGGTTTTTCCTTCATCGTTAATCTGCTGCATAAGCTCCATAACCTCATAGGATGTCTTGGTATCAAGGGCTCCCGTAGGTTCATCGGCCAGCAATACCTTCGGATTTGAAGCAAGAGCCCTGGCAATGGCAACACGTTGCTTTTGCCCCCCGCTCATTTCACTCGGAAGGTGCTTGGCCCAGTTTGCCAGCCCTACCTTTTCGAGGTAGTGCATGGAACGCTCGATTCTTTCTTTTCGGGGCATACCCTGGTAATAAAGCGGCAACGCCACATTATCCAACGCATTTTTATAATTAATCAGGTTGAAAGACTGGAATACGAACCCAAGAAATCTGTTCCGGTATTGCGATGCAACGGTTTCGTTAAGGTTTTTAATGGAAACCCCGTCAAGAGTATAGGAGCCTTCGTCTGCTTCATCAAGTATACCCAGTATATTTAAAAGGGTCGATTTACCCGATCCCGAACTACCCATGATGGAAACAAATTCTCCTTCTTTAACATCAAAATTAATTCCCTTGAGAACATGAAGTGAATTCTTTCCCATTTGATACGATTTATGAAGATCTTTAATTTCTATCATGTGTTGATTTTTTAGACCGTTTATAAAGTAATACTTACAAATACTGTTTTGCCGAAGTTTAGGTCCACCAGCCAGCAAATCCATCTTTCTAAGGACACTGAACACGACAAACAAACCAGCTTTTCTTCTGATTCAAATTGCTTTAAACAAATGCTGTTTATCAGGTGAGTATCATTTTACGGAAAAATGTTACATAAAAAAACGAAATAAATTCGTGTTTTTTATTTAAGCGGCCTGTAGGGTCATCCGGGCATTTGAGCATACAAAAATCGTAAGGAAAAATCGCTTTAGAGCACGTTTGTTAAGGCGCATTAAAAAATGCGGATACTTTCTGTGCTTTGGATTTGCCTACAATCTTTATGATTTCTTCTTCGGGAGCTTCTGAGAGCCTCTTTACCGATTTAAAATGAACCAGCAGTTTCTCCATCGTTTTAGGACCTATTCCGGGAATGGTGGTCAAACTGTTATCAATGGCATTTTTACTGCGTTGGTTCCGGTGGAACGTAATTCCAAAACGGTGCGCCTCGTTGCGCAGATGCTGGATTACCTTAAGGGTTTCCGACTTTTTATCGAGGTATAGCGGAACGCTGTCGCCCGGATAAAACAGTTCTTCGAGACGCTTGGCAATGCCTATAATGGCGATCTTACCTCTTAGCCCTAAAATATCAAGGCTTTTTAAGGCGGCACCCAACTGCCCCTTCCCTCCATCGATGATGACGAGGTCGGGCAATGGCTCTCCTTCGTCCAGCAAACGGCGGTAGCGACGGAAAACGACCTCTTCCATAGAGGCAAAATCGTTTGGCCCTTCCACTGTTTTGATATTAAAATGCCGGTAATCTTTTTTGCTTGGCTTACCGTCTTTAAAGACAACACAGGCCGCAACAGGATTGGTTCCCTGTATATTCGAGTTATCAAAGCACTCAATATGCCGCGGTTCCCTGTTCAGCCTAAGATCAGATTTCATCTGCGCCATGATCCTGTTGGTATGCCTGTCCGGATCAACGATTTTAATCTGTTTCAGCTGATCCAGGCGGTAATAGCGTGCATTGCGCTCGGAAAGGTCGAGCAGCTGCTTTTTATCTCCAAGCTTGGGAACGGTGACACTGATTTTTTCTCCAAGATCCACTTCAAAAGGAACTATAACTTCGCGGGTAAGGAGGTGAAAACGTTCGCGCAGTTCAATGATACCAAGTGTCAGCAACTCTTCATCTGTTTCATTCAGGCGCTTTTTGAGCTCCAGCGTATGCGAACGTATAACGGCACCATGCGAGATCTGCAGAAAATTGATATAGGCCATTGTTTCATCACTAATGATGGAAAAAACATCCACATTTGTAATCTTAGGGTTCACAATGGTGGATTTGGCCTGATAATTTTCCAGAACCTGCAGCTTTTCCTTTACGGCCTGGGCTTCTTCAAATTTCATATCCGCGGCATACTTCAACATAAGCTGCTTGAAATCTTTTATGTTCTCCTTAAAATTGCCTTTCAGCAGGTGGCGTATGTTCTGAATTTTCCTGTTGTAGTCCTCTTCGGATTCATAATCCTCGCAGGGACCCAAACAGTTCCCAATATGGTATTCCAGGCAAACCTTGTATTTGCCGTTTTGTATGTTCTGAAGGCTTAAGTCGTAATTGCAGTTACGCAGCGGGTAAAGTTCCCGGATAAGGTCGAGCAAGGTATGCAGCGTTCTTCCACTCGTATAAGGACCAAAATATTCCGAACCGTCCTTTATGAGGTTGCGCGTAGAAAAAACACGCGGAAACCGCTCGTTTTTAATACAGATCCAAGGATATGTCTTATCGTCCCGCAACAGTATGTTGTAGCGCGGCTGCAGGTTTTTTATGAGGTTGTTCTCTAGAAGCAACGCATCGGTTTCAGTCTGAACCACAATGTGCTTAATCGTAATGATCTTGCGCACCAGAACGTTTAGACGGGCATTATCATGTACCTTGTTAAAATAAGAAGACACCCTTTTTTTTAAGTTTTTGGCCTTCCCCACATACAGCAGTTTATTGTCCTTATCAAAATACTGATAAACACCTGGCAGATCGGGTAAGGTTTTTAACTGTAAAGCAATGTCTGAATTTGAAGTCATAATGAAATACCTAATGAACAAATTTACGTCAAGTTTTTTTGAATTCATAAGCCTATAAATAGTATCTTTAAAATATGATTTTCACTGATAGAGCATGAATTTTACCACGCGCAACTTTGAACTTTTGGGTAAATCGGTGATTCCGGGCGAGACCAAAACCATTGAGTTAAACATCGCCACACTGCATACGATGACCGAACTTAAAGTTCCCATTATTGTTTCAAGATCTATTTACGACGGCCCTACGGTACTGCTTACGGCAGGTCTGCACGGAGATGAGCTTACCGGAATAGAAATCATACGACAGATCATAAGACGGGGCATCAATTATCCGAATTGCGGCACCATTATCTGTATTCCGCTTGTAAACGTTTTCGGATTCGTAAACCAGTCCCGGGATTTTCCCGACGGCCGGGACCTTAACCGCGTTTTCCCGGGATCTGCGAACGGGTCGCTGGCCAGCAGGTTTGCCTACCGCATCATGCAGGACGTGGTTCCTTCGGTAGATTATGTTATTGATTTCCATGCAGGAGGGCGCGGAAGATTCAATGTTCCGCAAATCAGGATCGAACCCCGGCAGCCGGAGCTTGATGAGCTTGCCGATGCCTTCTCGACTCATTTCGTACTGTATTCCAACAATATAGACGGATCGTTCCGCGAAGCATGTGACAAGCTCGGCAAGAAATACCTGCTCTTCGAGGCAGGAAAGGCATTGGATATCTGCAATGAGGCTATTGAGGAAGGAATTCAGGGCACCATCCGTTTTCTGGATAAACTACAGATGCTCAACAGTAATTTCACCTCGAAAGCTCCTTCCCAAAAAATGGTCCGAATTGAAAATTCCACATGGATAAGAGCCCAGTATTCGGGCATACTGCATAACTTTATCCATAACGGAACCTTTGTAAAGGCAGGCTCTCAGCTCGGAAAGATCACTGATCCTTATGGGCTTGTGGAAGAGTCTATCGTTGCACCCAACGATGGGTTTATTATCTGTGAAAACCAGGCCGCCATCGTTTTTCAGGGCGATGCCGTTTACCATATTTCAACCAAACTAAAAGATGACGAAGAGAGAACTTAGAGCCAAATATAAAAAATTACGCAGCGGATTAAGCTTTGAAGAAGTAGAGGAAATGAGCCTTAAGATTGCCAACCAGTCCTTAAAGCTGCCCATATGGAGCTATGAAAACTATCACGTTTTCCTAAGCATACAGGAACATAAGGAAGTACAGTCCGAATACCTTCTTCACATCCTGAACGGCAAGGATAAGAACATCATTATTTCCAGATCTGATTTCGAGACACGCAGAATGGCACATGTATTGCTTACAGACAATATAGTAATACGCAAAAACGAATGGAACATCCCGGAACCTCAGAACGGTTTCCCGGTTGGTGATGAGCTTATTGAAGTTGTCTTCATCCCGCTCCTCGCCTATGACGTACACGGAAACAGAGTGGGATACGGAAAAGGGTTTTACGATATTTTCCTGTCGAAATGCAGTGCTCATACAATAAAAGTAGGACTGTCGTTTTTTGAACCCGAACCCCTTATCAGCGATGCTGATGCCCATGATGTAAAACTCGATTATTGTATAACACCTGAAAGAATCATTAAATTTACAACATGATGGACCTATTTTTTAAAAGAACGACGCGCTTTTTTACGTTGATCTGTATTCTGGGCACGTTGGTACTTTCTTCCACATCCTGTACCGTTCACAGGACGGGACACCACCACGGAACCAAAGTACCTCCAGGTCAGGCCAAGAAATACCACGGCGACCGCAGTGCGAAACGCTATGCCCCGGGACAGCAAAAAGGCAAAAAAAACAAACCGCACCACAAAGACAAAGGACGCAAAAAAGATTCCAGAACGCGATAGACATCGCGTTTTTTTATTAACCTATATTAAGAACAGTATTCGTAATTACTTTTATCTTTGTTATAAGAAACAGATATTAAAAATGGAATTAATAAATGCATTAAACTGGAGATACGCCACAAAGAAAATGAGTGGTGAAAAAGTTGCAGAAGAGAACGTAAACCAAATTGTCGATGCTGCCCATCTGGCACCAACCTCATCCGGCCTGCAGCCTTTCGAAATCATCGTGGTAAGCAACGAGGAGTTAAAACAGAAGATACAGCCTATCGCATACAATCAGTCGCAGATTGTGGACGGTTCCCACTTACTCATCTTTGCTTCGTGGGATAAATACACAGATGAACGTATTGACTCGATCTTTGACCACATGAATACCGAAAGAGGCCTTCCGCTGGACAATACCGATGATTATAAAAATGGATTGAAAAGCATGTTGTTTTCCATGACCGAAGAGCAACAGGCTGCCCATACGGCAAAACAGGCCTACATAGGTTTCGGGACCGCTATTGCTGCGGCTGCGATGCTAAAAGTAGACGCTACACCAATGGAAGGTTTCGTAAATGCGGATTTGGATGAATTACTAGGGCTTAAGGAAAAAGGCCTTAAATCCCAGACTATTCTTACCTTAGGATACCGTGCAACTGAAGGCGACTGGTTACAGGGAATGAAAAAGGTTCGTCAGCCAAAAGAAAAATTCATTACAGAATTAAAATAATTCACTCCTGGCACAATAATTGTTTTCAACTGATTAGATTTTGAATTGATAAAAAAATTTAATTTGGTTGGTTAAAATAAAAAATCCTGCAATTACTGCAGGATTTTTATATTTTTCAGATGTCTAAAGTTCCTAGTTTCTGCTCATAAGCAGACGCAATACATACCAGAACAATAACATAAGCGAAGCGAACAATGACAATGCAGCTGCAATATACTGTCCCGTTCCGAAATGGTTCTTAATCTGATAGGTATCATAAAGAATCGACCCAGATGCCAAAACGATCATCCCTACGGAAAACCAAAGCCCAAGATCAAACCCAAAAATCATCCCTGCTACTATAGTTCCTATAGCCAGGAAAAAACCTATCGTTAAAATACTTCTCAAAAACGAGAAATCGGCCTTAGTACTGAATACGATAAATGTCAACCCTAAAAACAGACTGCCTGTAATAACAGCCGCCTGTGTTAATAAAGCCGGACCTCCCGAATAATATACTGCAATGTAAAGTATGGGAATAAAAATCAAGGCTTCTGCAAGGATGTATAGAAAGTATCCGAAATACTGTTTGGACAAGCTTGCGTTATTGTAAGCCATCTTCTGCGCGATATAGCTGATGCCCATAAAGCCGCCAAGCAGTACCAGCCATAAGTAGCCCTGAGTAAGACTTAACATAAAATTTACCAGGGGCTCAATGCGTAAAAACAGCGATTCCAGAATAACGAAGGCAACGACACCTAAAGCCAGGTTTAAATAGGTTTTCCTGTAAAAGGTTGCCTGCTCTTGTTTTGTTGCCTGGGCAACGATTTGAAATGCTTCCATAGAATTTGTTTTTGTTTATTTTGATTAAAGATAAAAAAGGTTCCCCAATTGTGGAAATCTTATTTAAAAACTTTCTTGTTGAAAAGGATCAAAAGGCCTACACCAACCGAAATGGCAACATCGGCCACATTAAAGATGGCATTGAAAAACGTGAAGTAGCTTCCGCCCCAAACAGGTAACCATTCAGGCAGGTATCCTTTCCATATAGGGAAATAAAACATGTCCACCACTTTTCCGTGAAACCAGGTTCCGTAAGGTTTGTCGCTGAACAGCGTTGCCAGCTGACCGTGGCTGTCATTAAATACCACCCCGTAAAAAACAGAATCGATGATGTTCCCCACTGCCCCGGCAAGTATGAAAGCAATAGCCACGATTAAGATGGCTGATCCCTTCTTTTTCACTGAATCACGAAGCCAGTAAAGAATCCCTCCTACGGCAAGAATCCTGAAGGTCGTAAGCAGCAGTTTCCCGTAATCTCCGGGAAGTTCCACTCCCCATGCCATTCCATCGTTTTCGATGAAGCGTATCTGGAACCAGTCCAATCCCAGAACCTTGACAAAGTCGTCAATCATGAAATGGGTCTTAATGTAAATTTTCGAAACCTGATCCACGATGATGATCAGGATAGCTAAAAGCAAAGCTTTATTAAACGACATGTGTGCTTTTTTTCAAATTTGCACAAATGTAAGGTATTTAAAATAAAAAACGCCCTTAATTAAGAGCGTTTTATCAATTATCGTTGCTGTACTTTGGCTTCCATGCTCATGGTTGCATGCGGCACCAGTTTCAACCGTTCTTTCTCGATGAGCTTACCCGTAACACGACATATTCCGTACGTTTTATTCTCTATGCGGATTAAAGCGTTCTTTAGGTCGCGGATAAATTTTTCCTGACGGGTGGCCAGCTGTGAGTTTGCTTCTTTGGAAAGGGTTTCACTTCCTTCTTCAAAAGCCTTAAACGTAGGTGACGTATCATCGGTTCCGTTGTTTAAGTCGTTCATATAGGCACTCTTTATCAAATCCAGATCGGCCTGGGCTTTTTCAATTTTTTTCAAAATAAGTTCCTTGAACTCAGCTAAATCAGCATCCGAATATCTAACTTGTACATTCTCATTTTCCATAACTAAACAATTTATTTTGTAACACTAATTTTGGTCATCAAATCATCGAATTCAATTTCCGTGCCGTTCGGCAGTTCATCAACAAAAACAAGGGTTTCCGTCAACGTTTCCGCCTTGATATATTCTATATTTGCATTTACGGCCTCTTCAATAACTGAATTGCGCTGCATTTGTACTTTTACTTTATCGGTCACTTCAAATCCGGAATCCTTACGGATGTTCTGGATCCTGTTGACCAGTTCTCTCGAAATTCCTTCTTTCTTCAGGGCTTCGCTGATGGTGATATCCAATGCTACCGTGATTCCGTTTGCGTTGGCCACAAGCCATCCTTCTATATCCTGCGATGAAATTTCTACATCTTCTATCGTTAATATAACGCTATTTCCCGAAACTTCCAATGAAACCTCATTGTTTTTCTCCATTTCGGCGATCTGCTCCTGTGTGAAATTCTGAATCGCCTTGGCTACATTCCCCATTTCTTTTCCAAAACGCGGGCCGAGTGCTTTAAAGTTCGGCTTGATCTGCTTTACGAGGATTCCCGAAGCATCGCTTAACAATTCTATTTCCTTCACATTTACTTCCGCCATGATAAGATCAGCAACAGCTTCTATTTCAGCCTTTTGTTTATCATCCAAAACAGGAATCATGATTTTCTGTAATGGCTGGCGTACCTTTATCATCTCTTTCTTACGCAATGATAACACTAAAGATGATACAATCTGCGCCTTCTGCATTTTACTTTCCAACGACTTATTAACAATTTCCTCATGGTATTCTGGAAAGTCCGCCAAATGTACCGATTCAAATGTTTCCTTGGCTGTCGCCTGTGTTAAATCTTTATAAAGTTTATCCATAAAGAAAGGTGCAATCGGTGCCGACAGTTTTGCAACTGTTTCCAGACAGGTGTAAAGCGTCTGGTATGCTGCAATCTTATCCTGTGCATATTCGCCTTTCCAGAAACGGCGGCGGCACAAGCGTACATACCAGTTGGAAAGGTTTTCCTGAACGAAGTCCGAAATAGCCCGCGCCGCTTTCGTAGGTTCATAATCGGCATAACACGCGTCTACCTCCTTTATAAGTGTATGAAGCTCTGACAAGATCCAGCGGTCAATTTCAGGGCGCTCCGTTAAAGGCACCTCGTCTTCACTGTAGGTAAATCCGTCAATGTTTGCATACAGCGCAAAGAAAGAATATGTATTGTAAAGCGTTCCGAAAAATTTACGGCGCACCTCGGTGATTCCCTCCAGATCAAACTTAAGGTTGTCCCAAGGATTCGCATTCGAAATCATGTACCAGCGTGTAGCATCCGGACCATGTTCTGCCAGTGTTTCAAAAGGATCTACTGCATTTCCGAGTCGCTTCGACATCTTTTGCCCGTTCTTATCCAGAACCAATCCGTTCGACACCACGTTTTTATATGCTTTTTCACCAAATACAAGGGTTGCAATGGCATGCAGCGTATAGAACCATCCGCGTGTCTGATCCACTCCTTCCGCAATAAAATCAGCAGGAAAAGCTTCATGATTGTCAATGTATTCCTTATTTTCAAAAGGATAATGCCATTGTGCATAAGGCATTGCCCCGGAATCAAACCAAACGTCTATAAGATCTGCTTCGCGTTTCATAGGCTTTCCAGAGGGCGAAACCAGCACAATACTATCCACTACATTTTTATGCAGGTCGATCTTGTCGTAATTCCTTTCGCTCATATCTCCTACGACAAATCCTTCAAAAGGATTGCCTGACTGAACTCCTGCAGCTATTGCTTTGTTTACTTCGTTTACGAGCTCTTCAATAGATCCAATGATGTATTCTTCCGATTTATCCTCGGTTCTCCAGATCGGCAATGGTATCCCCCAGTAACGGGAACGCGAAAGATTCCAGTCGTTGGCATTTTTAAGCCAGTTACCGAAACGCCCTTCTCCGGTTGCTTTAGGTTTCCAGTTGATCTCTTCATTAAGATCAAACATTTTCTCCTTTACATCCGTAACTTTAATAAACCAGGAATCCAAAGGATAATAAAGTATCGGCTTGTCGGTTCTCCAGCAATGCGGATAACTGTGGACGTATTTCTCTACTTTAAAAGCTTTATTGGCTTCTTTGAGCATGATGGCGATTTCCACATCAACCGATTTTTCCGGCTCTTCCCCATCATTATAATATTCATTCTTCACATATTTACCGGCCATATCGCCCATCTGCGCAACAAACCGTCCCTGAAGATCCACTAAAGGCACCGGATTTCCTGCTGCATCGAGAACCAGCATAGGAGGCACTCCTGCATCCTTTGCTACTTTGGCATCATCAGCACCAAATGTAGGGGCCGTATGCACGATTCCGGTTCCGTCTTCTGTTGTAACGAAATCTCCCGGAATTACCTGAAACGCATTTTCTGCATTTTCGAAAGGCAATGCATAAGGCAGCAACTGCTCGTAACGTATTCCCACAAGGTCCTGCCCTTTGAATTCCTTCACAACGAAATAAGGGATCTTTTTATCACCCTCTTTATAGTCCGATAGTGCTCCTTCATTTTCAACGGCAAAGAACTTACCGGCAAACTGTTTTCCTACCAGCGGTTTTCCCAAAATAACGCTGATAGGCTGGTGTGTATATTGGTTGTAGGTCTTTACCAAGACATAATCAATCTTAGGGCCTACCGTCAGCGCCGTATTACTAGGCAACGTCCAGGGCGTCGTGGTCCAGGCCATAATATCTACAGCTCCATACCCTTTAAGGAATTCGGGTAATGAATCCTCTATGGTTTTAAACTGAGCTACAATGGTGGTATCTGTAACATCACGGTATGAGCCCGGCTGGTTGACTTCGTGGGAAGACAAACCCGTTCCTGCTTTTGGTGAATAAGGTTGGATGGTATATCCCTTATACATAAGATCCTTGTCGTAAATCTGCTTTAACAGCCACCAAACCGACTCCATATATTTGGGTTTGTAGGTGATATACGGATCGTCCATATCTACCCAGTAGCCCATTTTTTCCGTAAGATCGTTCCAAAGATCGGTATAGCGCATCACCGTACGCTTACATGCTTCGTTATATTCTTCTATCGTAATTTTCGTACCAATGTCTTCCTTGGTGATTCCGAGTTCTTTTTCGGTTCCCAGTTCCACAGGCAATCCATGAGTATCCCAACCTGCTTTACGTTTTACCTGAAATCCTTTCTGTGTTTTGTACCGGCAGAAAATATCCTTAATAGCACGAGCCATCACATGGTGAATACCAGGTTTACCGTTGGCTGAGGGCGGTCCCTCAAAAAACACAAACGGCTGGTTTCCTTCCCGGGAAGAAACCGACTTGTCAAAAATGGACTGTTCTTTCCAATATTGCAACATCTCGTTGGCTATATTAGGTAAATCAAGTCCTTTATATTCTGTGAATTTCGTGCTCATTGTACTGTTTTTGAATTCAATTTGCAAATTTACGGAATTTAGGTTAAACTAACAGTATTTTTATTCCTCTTCAAATTGCTAAAAAACAACGGGCAACCCCATCAGATTACCCGTCTTTAGAAATAGCATAGACTCTTTTCTTTTATTTCTTTACAAATTTCTTTGTTGTTCCACCGATGCGTAAAATGTAATTTCCGTTCTGCAAACTACCTGTTTCAATTGCCGCCTGCTGAACATCGGTTAAAGTACCTTTCAGTACCTCTCTTCCCATCATATCATAAACAGAATAAGGCTTGGTAACGTTTTCAGCAAAATTAAGATTCAGTTTATCATGTACCGGGTTCGGATACGCAGTAAACGTTATTTTTTCCTGATCTTTCAGAGCTAAGGTATTCAATTCAAAACGATAAACGGTATTTGCAGGAATAATAGATCCCAGATCGGCCGGTTCGTCATCAGGATCTTGCGTTTCAACATACAACGGGTTTGCTACGGTTCCGTCTACATAGCTCAGACGGTAGTCTGAATCGCTCTCAAGAAAGAAGCCGGAGGCAGAAACACCTGTATCATTGAGCTGCGTTTTAGATGTAATATTGTTGGCACCGACATGATACTCAATACTCTTATCTGCTTCATAAAACCAGATTTGATAGTTAAAATACAGGGTTGAAGTAGTACTGGTTTCCATTTCTTTTTCCAAACCACCGTTTTTAATTTCCATTTTCAGGATACGGCTTCCCTGTGTTCCCTCTGTTTTATAGGAAATGGAAGATTGTGATGTTCCGGTTCCTGAAAAATTCCGGTCTGTAGGAAGTACGCTTATAGGAAAAAAGGTCACATAAGGCTCATCTGCCACTGTATCATCCGCAAAGATGAAATTATAGTCAATAAAACCAAAATCGGTGTAGTCATCACCATAAATAGTAACAGGAAAGGAGCTTTTAAAGGGACCGTATTCCGGCATATTCCATACCTCCCCATTGTTCATACTTGTAGCAGCAGTTAAGTCGGAATAAACACCGGTACTCTTTGAAAATTTATAATAATCCTGGGCATTAGCAGACAAAGCGGCTGCCAGACAAGCCGCAATTAACGTAATTTTCTTCATTTTATAAATGTTTAATGGTTATTTCGGAAGCAAATATATTCAAATGCGCTTACACACAGCACAAAACAACAATTATTTAACAGATTGTTTATCGTATGTTTTTTATCTTAAAATCAAACGTGCACTTACAGCAACTACCTTTCTGTATCACATACAAACAATCCGGATTTAGCAAAACTCAGGCTTTTAACCTGAACTAAAATCTGTAACCTATAGCTAAGCACAGTTTTGCATTTGCCCACGGCCCCTTTATCTTAACATCGACTCCCTGTTCGTGTACGTTATAAGTATAATCGATTTTTTTTATCTCGGCCTCATCAAGTGCTTTCCGTACTTCTGCCTGCTCTTCGGCATTTAAAGGACGCTTTCCCCCCAATTCACCGGATGCAAAACCGTAACTCATCCCAACAAACGTACAGTCAAGATACAGCTTTTCAGACAACTTCCATTGAGCCCCAAAGGATAATCCTGCTGAAAATCCGTCCACATTTCCATTTATGGTCACGGTTTCCAGCCTGTTCTGGTAGATATAGTCAACGGGCAAACTTACGCTGAACCGGTCATAACGAAGAAAAGGCGCCACATAAAATCCACGCAGGCCTTCTTTTCCTAAATAAAAACGCACTTCCGGTGTCAATGAAAAGGCCGTCATCTTCACGTCTTTCAAAAGATCGATCGCCCCTTTGTCCTTCACGATGTCCTCAACGAAATTAAAGTAGGGTATATCGCGTTCAGGCATAATGTTCATTCCTAAAGCCACACTTGTTTTCGGGGCAAGGCGACGTTCGTACTGCAACGAAATGCTTCCGGATGTAAATCCGAGCACATTGAGCTTTAACATATTTCTCCTGTCATCTTCCTGGATATTCTGGCCTATTAAGGGCTGCACCCCCAACAAACCTGCTATGAATAACATCTTTTTCATACCGTTGTATTGTCAATCTATGTAAAAACGAAAGTTACTGTGCCTGTCGTATGTCTTTTTCCCGAAATTTAAAAACGGCATCCTACACTTAAGGCCATCCGCGGAATAAGCATGTTGGATTTAACCGTTGACTTCACCCCCCTTTCATCTATATCATAGGTAAAATCAACATTCTTTATAAGGAAGCTGCTAAGTTCATAATCCAGGTAGCGCTGCTGTTCGGCGGTAAGGGGCACCCTTTTTTCAAAGTTCCCCGACGCCATATTATAGCTTAGGTTAAGAATTGTCCAGTCAACATACCAGCGCTGCGATATTTTCCATTGTTTTCCTATAGAAAAACCAAAAGCAAAAACATTGAGCGGTCCGCTCAGGGTAACACGGTCCGAAAACTGCTCCAGCTGGTATTCAATGGGTACGTTCAGCCTGTAATAATCGAAACGCACGGACGGCGCCACATAAAAACCGGTGGCCTCCAAACCTCCGAGGTAAAAACGCAGCTCGGGAATAAATGAAAAATTGGAAAGTGTTGTTCCCTTCAGAATTTTCAGGGTCTTCTCATCATCCACCCACGAGTCGAACATATTCAGAAACGGCACATTTCGTTCCGCAAGGTAGTTCAGACCTACATTAAGCGTTTTGGTCTTATCGAGCAGTATCCGCTCATATTTCAGCGAAACCATACCAGAAGGAAGGCCCAAAACATTCAACTTTAAGATGTTCCGATTATAAGCATTGTTTAAGAAGAAGTTCTTCTGCGGATATGCTTCAATACCCAGCAGCAATATAAAAACAACGATAA
This sequence comes from Flavobacterium sp., assembly GCA_040396655.1. Taxonomy (GTDB): domain Bacteria; phylum Bacteroidota; class Bacteroidia; order Flavobacteriales; family Flavobacteriaceae; genus Flavobacterium. Next base: position 91,305 of record JBEBOB010000005.1, read on the forward strand.
CTCTATGCACTACCCACAATTTTTATTGTTATAAATATACAATTTTATGGTATACACCGAATTATAAAGCGCTAAAACCTAGCGTTTTTTTACCGTTTTTTTCAGAATGATTATTAGATGCTACTCATTGAGCAGCTCCCCGCAGACCGGGGTTTGAAAAGCTACTGCAAACGCATTCGCAGAAAGGTTCAGCGGCAGAAGGAACATCATTTTGGTGATGGCCGCCTCGGTGGTGATGTCGTATCCCGAGATAACGCCAATATGTTTAAGGGCCGTACCTGTTTCGTATTTTCCCATATCAACACTGCCACCCCAGCATTGGGTAACGTTCACCACCTTAATCCCCCTTTCAATCGCCTTTTGCAAGGTATTGATAAACCAGAATTCTGTAGGGGCATTTCCAGATCCGAAAGTTTCGAGTACAATCCCTTTCAGGTTTTGAATATTGAGTATTCCTTCCAGAACACGCTGCGTAATTCCAGGAAAAATTTTGAGGATGAAAACATTCGCATCCAGATTCTTCTGAACCTCTAACAGGTCAGAAGCATAGAAATCATCAAGGAGGTGCTCGTTTATCTTGAGATGTACTCCGGATTCTGCCAGATGTTGCAGATTTGGAGAAGTAAAGGCATTAAAATGCTCGGCGCTGATTTTCGTGGAACGGTTTCCGCGATACAGCTTGTATTCAAAGTAGAGTCCTACTTCCTTTATCACGGGGATTCCGCCTTCACGCAGTGAAGCGATCTGTATAGCGGTAATAAGGTTTTCCTTGGCATCGGTCCGCAAATCGCCTATCGGAAGTTGCGACCCGGTTAAAATGACCGGTTTTGAAAGATTCCTGAGCATAAAACTCAGAGCCGACGCCGTATACGACATCGTATCCGACCCGTGCAACACCACAAAACCGTCGAAACTGTCGTAATTTTTCTCAATGACCTCAGCAATGGTGATCCAGTGCTCAGGGTTCATATCCGAAGAATCGATAGGTTCATCAAATGAATAAGTATCAATCGTACAATCCAACAAATGCAGTTCGGGAATGCGTTCCAGCAGCTGATCAAAGTTGAACGCTTTAAGGGCACCTGTTTCGAAATCTTTAATCATCCCGATCGTCCCGCCTGTATATATCAGAAGAATTGCCGATTTATTCATCTTTAAGCTTTAATTTGTTGACAACAGGATTGGCATACATCTCTAAAAACATATCAACCATCTGTTCGTTGTTCTTATCGACTTTTAATTCAAGCCTGCGCAGGAACAGCTGTTTTTCCTTTTCGGTATACTCATTTTTAAACGCATCTGTATTATTCAACAGATCGTATGCAATATAATTGGTAGGCCACAGCTTGTAGTTTGCTATAATCTGTTCGTCTATGACTTTCGCAAGCAGCTGTATCTGCTTGTTAACGTTCGTAGTTTCATTCTTTATATCATCGAGTTCTTTATCCAGAACATCGCCTATGTGCAGGTGGATGCGCTTTTTCTGCCCTACAATACCGCTCATAAGGTTGATAAAATCCTCGTTTTTTTCCTTAATATAGGATTCTTCCGCCATTTTAGCCATCAGCTGCGGCATTTTAAGCTTATCGGTTGGATCGTATTCGTACGAAATGGTAATAGGTACAATACGCAATTTCCGGAAATAATCCATCATGGAATCTTCATCGCATGCCATACCGATCATTTTCAATACTCCTGGATGTGTTGCATCATTGCCGTCTTTGGTCCTTCCCTCCCGTTGTGCAATCCATACCGAGCGGTTTTCATCCTTAAGCAAATGAAACATATATTCGGAAAGAAGTTTACTGCTTTCGAGTAGTTCACGCGGGGAAATATTGCGTTTTACAATAAAATTCCTGTTTAATTTCGCGAGATCCATAAACAGTTGCTTCTGTACCAGATTATCACCAACGGCAGAACCCGTCATGATTTTTCCATGATCAAAAAGCAGTACGTTTAACAAACTTGTATCGAGCAGGATGTCCCTGTGATTCGAAATAAAGAGATACGATGTATCAGCATCCAGCTTCTCAAAACCGGAACTGGTTAATCCTTCCGATGAATTTGCCAGCACGCGCTGCAAGGTATGGTAAATGATTTTTGTCTGAAAATCGCGGATGGAATGCACATTTTCAAGAAGATCCTTTACCTCATCGTCGGAATAACCGGGAAACGTATAATCTATCAAAGACTTTACCATGGGATGCTGCGCAATGTTCTGCAGCACTTCATGTACTTCTTCGTCGTGATAAAAACGTATCGAATCGAATTTAGACATAGTTTGGTTTTATTTTTGCAAATGAAACAAATATATTTCCAATTTACAATTTAAAAATATTTAAAGCATTGTTTGTTGTCTGCCGGGCTATTTCGGTTACGGGAACATTGTAAATTTCCGCCAGCCTGCCGGCGACCAGGGCTACATAGCTGCTTTCGTTGCGTTTTCCCCTAAACGGAACCGGCGCCAGATAGGGAGCGTCTGTTTCAAGTACGATATCCTTTAACGGTACCTCGTTCAGGAACTGGTCGATTTTACCGTTTTTAAAAGTCGCAACACCTCCGATACCCAGTTTCATATTCAGGTTTAAGGCACGCTGCGCCTGGTCTCTTGTTCCTGTAAAGCAATGAAAAATGCCGTAAAGGCGTTCACTTTTTTCTTGCTCCAGCACCTCGAACACCTCATCGAAAGCTTCCCTGCAATGTATGTTAATAGGAAGCCCTCTGTGTTTTGCCCACTGTATCTGCGTGGCGAAAGCCTTTTGCTGGATGTTCAGCGTGGATTTGTCCCAATAAAGATCTATTCCGATTTCCCCTACAGCAGCATATCCTCCCTTGTTCAGTTCCTTCTCTACAAAAGCCAGTTCTTCTTCATATGTTTCCGGCTTTACATAACACGGATGAAGCCCCATCATCAGATGCACGTTTTCGGGATACTGTTTCCGTATCTGTTCCATACCATTAAAATACGAAGAATCGATCGCCGGAACAAAAAAATGCTTGACTCCATTTGCAAGAGCACGATCCATCATTTCGACACGGTCCGCATCAAATTCTTCACTGTATAAATGTGTATGTGTGTCTATTAAAATCATTTTGTATTTTTAGCTTCTAAAAAATCATTCATGAACGATATCACAACTGTTTTCGAACAGCAGGATTATTTCAGCATTCCGTTCCGCATCCGAAAATCAAACCATTTATTCGTACAGGCTACCTTAAACCGTACCAAGGGCCTTTTCCTCATAGATACCGGGGCATCTAATACCTGCATAGACTTACATGAACAGGATTTTTTCGGACTGCTTTCCAAACAACATAAAGCCAAAGCTTCCGGTGCCGGAGGCAACGACCTGTATGCTGAAATTTCACATGACAATACTATTCAGATGGGCAAATGGAAGAAAAACGGGCTTTCCGTCATACTGCTCGACCTTACCCATGTAAACACGGCGCTTTCAGAATATCAGCTTCCTAAAATACACGGCATCATTGGCAGCGATCTGCTTAAGGCACACCACGCCGTTGTGCATTATCCCTTAAGGCTGCTATTTATCAAGTGATTGCCTGCGCCATTCCTCGGCCACCAGATCCAGTTCTGCATACCAGCTTTCCCCGTACTTGCGTATAAGCGGTTCTTTCAGAAACCTGTAGACAGGCACTTCAAGTTCTTTCCCCAGAACGCAGGCGTCGTCACAAATATGCCAACGGTTGTAATTAACCGCCGAAAATTGCGAATATTCTTTTATCCGGATCGGGTAAAGGTGGCATGAAATGGGCTTCTTCCATTTCACCAGTCCTTCGTTATATGCTTGTTCTATTCCGCAAAGGGCCGTTGCCCCGTCAAAAATCACATACGCACACTCCTTGTTGTTGATTAACGGCGTTTCGTAATCACCGTCCTCACCTACAACCCAGGCCCCGTTTTCTTCAATAGAAGCAATCCCTTCCGGGCGCAGATAAGGCTTAATTACGGGATAGATCTCTTCTAAAATAGCTGTTTCTTCTTTATCTAAAGGAGCTCCCGCGTCACCATCTATACAGCATTGCCCTTTACAGGCTGTTAAGTTGCAGACGAACTCCTTTTCAAGGACATCATCTGAAACAATCGTTTTTCCAATCTGAAACATACATTCGTCATTTTCAGCTACAAAGTTACAACTATTTGACCGTGATTAAAATTTTATCTTGTTATCAAACCTCTAACAATTTGTTACAACAAACTCCGGATGAACAATGCGCGCAACAAAACACTCATTATCAACCCTCTGACTTTTTAACCTTTATATCTGCGAACTAACCGAATAATTCGTAATTTTAACAAAGAATAAGTACTTTTGCAAAAAATCTGAGCTATGGAACTTAACGCCAAAGAGATCTTTACGGCCGGCATGATTTTATTTGCCGTTATCGATATCCTGGGATCTATCCCCATTATTGTCGACCTTCGTTCCCGTGTAGGGAAAATCCAGTCGGAAAAGGCATCTATTGTTGCTGCCTGCATCATGATTGCATTTCTGTTTGTGGGAGAGTCTATCCTGAGCCTTATTGGTATTGATGTTAACTCCTTTGCCGTAGCCGGTGCGTTTGTCCTGTTTTTCCTTGCCCTTGAAATGATTTTAGGAATCAGCCTCTACCGTGACGAGGAACCCAAGACCGCTTCTATAGTACCCCTGGCATTCCCCCTTATTGCAGGTCCCGGAATTATGACGACCATATTGTCGCTCCGGGCTGAGTACCAAACCATCAACATCGTCTTTGCCATCATTCTCAACATCATTGTGGTATATGTCGTACTTAAAATGTCGGGTACTATTGAACGCATTATCGGGTCTAACGGACTGGGAGTCATACGCAAGGTCTTTGGTGTTGTTTTACTGGCTATTGCTGTTAAATTATTCGCTACGAATGTTAAAGGTTTGTTCACCTAATTAAATAATTAGTAACTTCGGACACTAAAACAAAACTAAAACAATAATGAAATACGTTACATACATAGTCATAGCCATCGCTATTGCTTTGATTGTATTAAACATTACAAAATTAGATTTTAACAACTTATTTCAAGGCGAAAGCGTGATTGCATTAATCTGCATCGTAGCCATTTTCTGCGCCGTTATCCTATTGCTTATTTTCAATACTTCCAAAGCAATCGATAATAAAAACAAATAATGTTAGACTGTTTAATCATTGGCGGCGGTGTTTCGGGTGTTTCATGTGCGTTGATACTGGGATCGGCACAGGGAAAAGAATTTATGCAGGATAAAACAGTTGCGATCATTGCCCACCAGAAGTCCTCTATGCTGCGGGACGCCCTTTTTAACAACGCTTACGGAATTGCCCCCGGAACTTTGGGATCAGACCTCTTAAAGCGATCATTAAACGATTTAGAGCATTTATATCCGCAAATTATGCAGATTAAGGACGAAAAAGTCTTATCTGTCGTTAATGAAGGAACTTATTTTCTTATTACAACCACACATAATATCTATGAAAGCCGTATTGTTGTGGCAGCCGTTAATTCGAGCCAGCCTTTTACGATAGAAGGATGCCTGCAACCTTATGTAATACCGCACGGAAAATCACTTGCCAAGAAAAACCGTATACAGCTGGCCAACAACGACCATCTTGTATTTCAAAACATGTACGTGGCAGGAACCCTTGCCGGGCACAGAAGCCAGCTGGCCATTGCAGCAGGCAGCGGCGCAGCAGTTGCAACGGATATCCTTACATTGTGGAACAACGGTATTGAAACCCATGCTCACGACAGCATCAGAAAATAAAGACAACTAAAAAGCGGGATTTACATCCCGCTTTTATTTTTTATACCTCATTTCAATATACGGTGTTGTGAATCCGTACTTCTCATACAGCACACGGGCCGGATTGCCGGACTCTATGTGCAGGTATATATCGCCATGTGTTACTTTTACCGCTTCATCCATCATCATCTTCGCATAACCCTGCCTTCTCTGCTCCTTTTCTACCGCCAGATACACCAAGAAGTTTTCCGGATTATACTGATCCATATGCGTATGGTTGATGACGCATGCCGCAATAATCTCCTTTTGTTTTCCATATCCCAGCAAAAGATGCCCTCCCCTGTCCGGAATATAGTTCAACGCTTTGGATATTGCTTCTGCATCTGTTTCATGCGGATCCAGATTTGCATGCAGGAAAGCTACAATCTCCCTCCGTAATTCAAAAGGAAAATTATAAGACTGAAATGTTTCGATTGTCATTTTATAAGGGATGTATGAACAAAAAAACCACGACTGAAATCGTGGCTGTATATTTTTAAGGTCTTATTTTAAGAACGAATGCGCCGTAGTGTCCTGCACGTCTTCATTGTTTGAAGCAAAAAGGCGTAACTGTTTCATCCAGTAAACAAAGGCACCGCTACAGATGATAATAAAGATCCATGTAATTGTATTGGCCAGCCACCAGTTTGATAACTCTAAAGATGCTAACCAATCCATTGGCTTTAATAATACGTCTACAAATAAAAATTCAATACCTTTAAAGAAAGATGTCCACATAATATTGTTATTAATTTATTTATGTTTAGTTTCAGTTAAATTCTAACTTTGCAACAAAAGTAAAAAAAATTATCAACAAGTTATTTACAAAAACTAAATAATATTTTCAATGCTCGCAAATCTTTTTTCAAAAAGCAGACCGGTAGGATATATCGTAATAGGCGTTATCCTGTTAACGACCTATATCATCCATCTGCTGTCGGACCTAAGCTGGTTGCAGTCTCCGGCCATTGTCATTGAAAAAAGCTTCCTGTTTGTGGCAGTGGTTTTCTCTGTGTTGCTTATACAGTTTATTACGCTGAAGAATTACCTGGCAGTCAATAACCTGTATTCCCTTTTCCTGTACGCCTGCTTTTTAATACTTTTTCCCAGTTTTTATGACGACTGGCAGCTTATTATCTCCAACCTGCTCATATTACTGGCGCTGCGTAAAATTATTTCCCTTCAAACATTAAACCTTCCCAAAATCAAAATATTCGATGCGAGTCTGTGGATTTTTGTCGCGACCCTTTTTGAATCGTGGACCATACTGTATTTCATTATGCTTTATCTGGCCATCATCTGGTACGTAAACGAAGATTACCGCCATTGGATCATTCCGTTCATTGCGTTGTTTACGGTAACGATTCTTTTTTATACCTACAGCCTGTTTTACAAGATAGACCTTGTAAGCTTCTGGGAGGGCAAGTATGCCGTGGGGTTTAATTTCAGTTATTTTGAAAACACCTATCAGAACATTGCCCTGGCTTTGTTTGCAACCATCGCCGTGCTCTTCATCTTTTACCAGCTAACGAGTTTAAAAACCATTCCTTCGAACCAGCAGAACCTTTACAAAAGCATCCTGCTGTGTTTTATTATCGGTGCGGCTATATACGTTATCGCACCTGAAAAGTCAAACGGTCTGCTCGTGTTTACCTTTTTTCCCCTTTCCATTATAGGTGGAAATTTTATTTCGAACACCCCTACAAAATGGGTTAAGGAAACCGTTTTGGCGACCATCTTTATCGTAAGCCTTATCTTGTTCTTTATCAAATTATAACTTTTCGCCGAAAGCCAGGTCCCCCGCGTCGCCTATTCCGGGAACGATGTACAGATCTTTATTGAGCGCTTCATCCCTGGTAGCCACCCAAAGGTGTACATGCTCCGGCAGATGTTTTTCCAGATAGGCAATACCCTCCGGAGCGGCAATTACAACGCAGATATGAATTTCTCGCGGTGTTTCCTGCTGCAGCAGCTTTTTAAACACTTCTACCATTGAATTACCCGTTGCCAGCATGGGATCCAGAACAATGAGGTGCTTTCCTTCAAACGAAGGTGCTGCCTGGTATTCCACCTTTATTTCGGAACTACCGTGTATCCTTGACGCCGACACAAAGCCGTTTTCAGCATCGTCATAAAAATTCATAAATCCGGTATGCAGTGCAAGTCCGGCCCTTAAAATGGAACACAATACCACATGGTCCCCGATAACGGATGTATGCTTCATCCCTAGCGGGGTCTGGACGTCTACTTCTTTATAAGGCAGCGTTTTGCTGAGTTCATAAGCCATTATCTCTCCTATGCGTTCCATATTTTTACGAAACCTCATGGAATCTTTTTGAATGTTTACATCGCGCAACTGTGCCAGAAAATGATTCAGAATACTGTTCTGTTCGGAGATGTAGTGAATTTTCATAACTTAAGGATCTATTTTTGATATTGTAAAAGTATTAAAAGTATATTTGTAAATTAAAAAACAAGATCAATGTTTGCAGAATTCGCATTTCCAATTTTTGAACAGAGTATTTCAGATTACCATAAATACGATGACGTGAATCATCCTATTGAAAATCCTTACGAAAAGGGATCTATTGAACATTTATTGTATGCTAAAAACTGGGTAGATACCGTTCAATGGCATTTTGAGGACATCATCCGAGATCCGCAGATCGACCCGGTCGCTGCCCTGGAACTGAAACGCAAAATCGATGCTTCTAACCAGGTACGTACGGATATGGTTGAATACATCGACAGCTATTTTTTACAGAAATACAGTGGTGTAACCGTAAAAGCCGATGCCAAAATCAATACGGAAAGTCCTGCATGGGCCATTGACCGCCTTTCAATCCTGGCCTTAAAAATATACCACATGCATGAAGAAGCAACGCGTGAAACCGCATCAGCCGAACACAGAGCAAAATGCCAGGCCAAACTGGATGTATTACTGGACCAGAAGAACGATATGTTCGTATCTATAAGCCAGCTCATCACCGATATTGAAAACGGCGATAAATACATGAAGGTCTACAAGCAGATGAAAATGTACAACGACGATGAACTTAATCCGGTATTGTATCAAAATAAAAAATAAGTACCTTTGAAAGACTTTCCTAACGAAAGTCTTTTTTTATTATGAACCAGCTATTAAAAATAATCCAGATCGCCATTTTTACTGTCCTGCTGTTGATTATCGGCGTATTTGTCTGGCAGTTCTTCAACCCTTATGCGCAGCTGCTGCTGCTGCCTCTTGGCGTTCTAAGCATTTACTACCTGCTTATTTACCTTTTTGCAAGGCTCTTACAGCACAGACAGTCCAAAATATGGTTGTACACGGGAGTAATTTTTATCATCGTCCCCCTTATTTCGTTTTCCCTGGCATACAGGCCCGTAATGGAATTCTCACTAAGCTTACTGCAATCACTAAAAAATTAAATGAAGCACATACTCATCATAAGACTTTCGGCAATGGGAGATGTTGCCATGACAGTACCGGTTATACGCGCACTTGTTTCCCAGTATCCCGATGTAAAGGTCACCGTTGTTTCAAGACCGTTCTTCCGTCCTTTTTTTGAAGATATGGAACGTGTTCATTTTTTCGGGGCCGACCTAAAGGAACGGCACAAAGGTTTTATGGGTATTTACCGTTTATTTCTTGATCTGAAGAAGCTGGATATCCGGTATGTCGCCGACTTCCACGATGTCTTAAGGTCTAAAATACTGCGGAGATTCTTTAAATTTTCAGGAGCCGTAACAGCATTTACCGATAAAGGAAGAGCAGAAAAAAAGGCCCTTACCCGCAGTAAGGATAAAATATTCCTGCAGTTAAAACCTATGGTTCAGAGGCACGCTGACACTCTGAAAAAGCTTGGTTTTAATGTGGATGTTTCCCATCCGGATTTTCCTCCAAAACCAGAAATATCAGTTCCGCTGTCGGTAATAACCGGTGAAAAAAGCCATAAAAAATGGATCGGAATAGCTCCGTTCGCACAACATCCCGCCAAAGTTTATCCAAAGGATCTTATGATGAACATCATCTTTGAGCTCGCTTCAGATCCAGGGTATAAACTATTCCTGTTTGGTTCAAAAGAAGAAGTTACACAGTTAAACGAAATGCAGCAAAACCTGACCAATGTACACATCGTGGCCGGTGCTGTTTCCTTTAAGGAAGAATTACAGCTCATCCGGCATCTTGACGTGATGCTTTCCATGGATTCAGGAAATGCCCATATTGCGGCAATGTACGGCGTTCCTGTTATTTCGTTATGGGGCCAGACGCATCCGTATGCAGGATTTGCCCCTTTCAACCAACCCTCGGCAAACTCGTTTACTTCCGACCGTACAAAATACCCGCTTATTCCGACATCCATCTACGGAAACAAAGAGGTTCCGGGCTATGAAGAAGCCATGCGGACCATTGCTCCGGAAACGGTCATTCAACGAATTATTTTTATTTTAAACTCCTGATTTATGGACATTTCCGCTTACATCCGTAATATTGAAGACTTTCCAAAGAAAGGCATTTCTTTTAAAGATGTTACACCGCTTCTTAACAATGCGGCCGCGCGGGCGAAAGCTCTTGAACTGCTTGCCGAAAGATTAAAAGGTCAGGCTGTAGACAAAGTGGTCGGCATTGAAAGCAGAGGTTTTTTCTTTGGAACCCTACTGGCACAGGCTCTAAATGCAGGTTTCGTGCCGGTACGAAAACCGAATAAGCTTCCATACACAACCATCTCCCAGGAATACGCCCTTGAATACGGTTCGGACATGCTAGAAATCCATACAGACGCCATTCTTCCAGGCGAAAAAATACTGCTTCACGACGATGTACTTGCCACCGGAGGAACGGCAGAAGCTACCTGTAAGCTCATAGAGAAACTCGGCGGGGAAATTGTTCAGTGCTGCTTCCTTATGGAACTGGACTTTCTGAAGGGCCGCGAAAAGCTTGAAAAATATGATGTACAGGCTCTACTGCATTATTAAGACATTCCTTAGATTTTATTTTGTGAATATCTATTTCCCTTAACAAGGCGTTCTCTTTCCTGAATCCCTTATATTTGCCGCCCTAAACAGAATTTTATGAGCACAACATGGTATGAATGTAAGGTAAAGTACAGAAAACCAGACGACAAGGGAATACAGAAAGTGGTTACAGAACCTTACCTGGTTGACGCCCTTTCTTTTACAGAGGCCGAAGCCCGTATCAATACGGAAATCGCTGCAATGGTAAGCGAGGAATTTAAAATCGTAAACATCAAGGTTGCCAACTATTCGGAAATACACCGCTTTGACAAATCGGACCGCTGGTTCCGTTCTAAAGTTTCATTACTGGCTTATGATGAGGAAAGCGGGAAAGAACGCAAGACCAACCTGTTTCTGCTGATCCAGGGAAACGATGTAAAAGACGCATATGAACATACGGTTACCGCAATGAAAAACACAATGGGCGACTATACCATTCCGGCTATTTCAGAATCACCGATCATAGATGTATTTCATTATTTTTCAGGAGAAAAAGATACAACAGAATAATGTCTGAACGACCGAAATATCTATTGTTGGTTCTTTAAAAAAGTATTTACAACAGGCACCCTTCGGGATGCCTGTTTGCATTTTAATCTTCATTACCTAAAAAAACAAAGTTTTAAAACATTGTAAAACAATACGTTAATTAATTTTACTATTTTTTTCTTGTTATTTAAAAAAATTATTAGATAACTTTGCTACATCAATTCATTTAAACAAATGACCGCTATTTACACTCATCCCGTATCAGATTTGTACAGCATCCCAACTGCTGTATCGGTGCGTTGTGTAAATGTTGATTCCTTCCTTGGCAGCTTGAGGGCCAGGGCATAATTTTTCGGTTTCGTACCGGAATTCTTCTTTGTAACCGGTAAGGTTGCCCCCTTAATTTCATTTTAATCATTTTTCATTGAAACATTACGCATAAATTGTGTCTTGTTCATTTTAAAGTTACCCTTCACTGTTCCATGAACACATCTAATGACTTTATCATCATCCCTGCTACTGAACAGCATACGGGATATTCAGAACAGATCTGCAACGAGATGTTCGAATCGGCAAAAGCACGCGGAACGGGCATTGCACGGCGTGAACCACAATATATTGCCCAGAAAATGACGGAGGGAAAATCGGTCATCGCCCTTCATAAAGACGGCCGCTGGGCCGGGTTCTGCTATATTGAAACCTGGAGTCACGGAAATTATGTAGCCAATTCCGGACTTATTGTAAACCCTGAATTCCGGAAATCCGGGCTTGCCAAATCGATCAAAAACCGCATTTTCAGATTGTCAAGGGAACAATACCCGAACGCAAAAATTTTCGGACTTACCACCGGGCTTGCCATAATGAAGATCAATTCAGAACTTGGCTATGAACCCGTTCCCTACTCGGAACTGACTCAGGATGAAGCCTTTTGGAAAGGATGCCGTTCCTGCATCAATTATCCCATCCTGCAAAGCAAAGAAAAACGCAACTGCCTGTGCACTGCCATGCTATGGGATCCGGAAGAAAAAAAAGCAAAGGATGAAAGCACGCAATTTACCGGAGTTTTTATCCCTCATAAAAAGCCGTCATGGGTGAAGCGATGCCTCATGATGTTCAGAAAAAATAAGATCGCAACCCTATTCGTTTAATCAATAATAAAAGAAAACATGAACAAAAAGAAAGTTGTTTTGGCATTCAGCGGAGGTTTAGATACTTCGTTCTGCAGCATTTACCTGGCAAAAGACTTAAATCTGGAAGTCCATACCGTAGTGGTTAACACGGGAGGATTCAGTGAACAGGATTTACGGCATATCGGGGAAAGGGCGCAACTTCTTGGATCGGCTTCCCATACCGTTATTGATGAAACGCTGAATTACTATGAAGATACCCTTAAATACCTTATTTTCGGAAATGTGCTTAAAAACGCGACCTATCCTTTGTCGGTAAGTGCTGAACGTATATGTCAGGCTACCGCCGTTGCTCGTTATGCCAAAAAAATTGGTGCAGCGTATATTGCGCACGGATCAACCGGAGCCGGAAACGATCAGGTACGCTTTGATCTGGTTTTCGAAATCCTTGTACCGGAGGCAAAAATCATTACCCCCATCCGCGATCTTAAACTGTCACGTGAGGAAGAAATAAACTATCTCAAAAAAAACGGCATCGAGATAAATGTCGAAAAGGCGCGGTATTCCATTAACAAAGGATTGTGGGGAACATCGGTGGGTGGTCAGGAAACCCTGGGCTCATTCGGTTATCTTCCGGATGAGGCATGGCCTACTCCTGTAACCAAAACCGGTTCGGAACGTATTACGATAACTTTTGAGCAGGGCGAACCCGTTTCTTTAAACGGCTTAAGAATACCTCCCGTTTCTGTTATAAGTAAATTACAGGAACTCGCACAGCCCTATGGTATAGGCCGGGATATTCACGTGGGTGATACCATAATCGGCATCAAAGGCCGGGTAGGTTTTGAGGCCGCAGCTCCTGTACTGCTTGTAAAAGCTCATCATATGCTGGAGAAGCATGTATTGACCAAATGGCAGCTCACCTGGAAAGAGCAGCTCGGTACCTTTTACGGCAACTTCCTGCACGAAGGGCAGTTTCATGATCCTGTCATGAGAAATATGGAAGCCTTTCTTCAGTCATCGCAGCAAAAGGTAAGCGGAAAAGTAACAATAGACCTCTACCCTCATTACTTTACCATAATTGGTGTTGAATCCGCAAACGATCTTATGTCGCCTGCTTTCGGTACTTATGGAGAGATGAATCACTCTTGGTGTGGGGAGGACGTAAAGGGATTCTCTAAAATTTTTGGAAACCAGGTTTCCATCTGGCACAAAATACATCAGAACGAAAGCATATGAAAAAAATACAAGCAGGTATAATGGGCGCTGCAGGATATACCGGCGGTGAACTCATCCGTATTTTACTGAACCATCCGGGTACGGAACTTGTCTTTGCCCACAGCAAAAGCAACTCTGGAAAGCCTGTCAGCAACGTTCATACAGACCTTATCGGCGATACGGATCTGCTTTTTACAGATAAGATTTCCGATAACATCGACGTGCTGTTTCTGTGTGTTGCTCATGGGGATGCAGCAGAAATTATGAAAAAACTCCGGTTTGCCGACACGGTCAAAATCATCGATTTAAGCCAGGACTTCCGTTTAAAAACTTTCGCAGGCGACTTTGTCTACGGCCTTACAGAACTCAACCGAGATCGTATCCGCAAGGCACGCCATGTGGCAAACCCGGGATGTTTTGCTACAGCCATACAGCTGGCGCTATTGCCTCTGGCAGCAGCCGGGAAACTAAACGGAGAACTGCATGTACACGCTGTTACGGGGTCGACGGGAGCAGGACAGGGATTGTCTGCCTCTTCCCATTTCAGCTGGCGAAACAACAACGTTTCCGCCTACAAGATATTTAAACACCAGCACCTGGCAGAAATTGGAGAAGGCCTGTCGGTGCTTCAGGCCGATTTCAGGGGAGATATCTGTTTCATTCCACAGCGGGGTGATTTTTCGAGAGGTATATTTGCTTCTGTTTACCTGGATTGCGACATCTCGCAACAAGAAGCGGAAATGCTGTATAAAACTTATTATGAGGACCATGCGTTTACGTTCTTATCATCATCCGGGATCGATCTGAAACAGGTAGTGAATACGAATAAATGCCTTCTGCATATAGAAAAACACGGAACCAAGCTCGTTATACTGTCTGTAATCGACAACCTGCTTAAAGGCGCAAGCGGGCAGGCAGTCCAAAATATGAACCTCATGTTCGGGCTGGACGAAACAACCGGTCTAAAACTTAAGGCGGTAGCCTTTTAAATTCAATAAAATATGAAATTATTTGATGTATATCCTATAAACCCGATCGAAATAAGCCGTGGAACAGGCTCTTACGTTTATGATTCCGACGAAATACGGTACCTCGATTTTTATGGGGGTCACGCGGTTATTTCCATAGGTCATTCCCATCCTCACTATATAAAGCGGATCACAGATCAGCTGCAGCAACTCGGTTTTTATTCAAATTCCGTAAGCATTCCCGGTCAAAAGGAGCTTGCTTCCCTACTCGGTGAGGTTTCGGGAAAATCCGATTATCAGCTGTTTTTATGCAATTCGGGTGCCGAAGCAAACGAAAATGCCCTGAAACTGGCCTCGTTCTACAACCAGCGTAAAAAGATTATTGCTTTTCACAACGGCTTTCACGGCCGCACTTCACTGGCTGTTGCTGCAACCGATAATTCCAAAATAACAGCCCCTGTAAATGAAACAGACAATATTGTATTCCTTCCCTTTAATGATGAAGATGCTCTTGAAAAAGTGTTTGCGGAAATGGGAGAGCAAATTTCATCCGTCATCATCGAAAGCATACAGGGTGTAGGGGGAATTCAGGTTGCTTCTACCGGTTTTCTTCAAAAAATCCGTTACCTTACCGATTGTTATAATGCGGTGTTTATAGCAGATGAAGTACAGTGCGGCTATGGCCGATCGGGAAAGTTCTATGCGCTGGATCATGCGGAAATACAGGCAGACATCTATACGATGGCAAAAGGAATGGGGAATGGATTTCCCATAGGCGGAATTTCCATTTCCTCCAAATTTATTGCCCAACAGGGTTTATTGGGTACGACATTTGGAGGAAACCACCTGGCGTGTGCTGCCGCACTCGCCGTTCTCGAGGTTATCCGGGCGGAACAACTCATTGAAAATGCAGAAAAGATCGGCGCTTACCTCCTTGATGAACTTAAACGGTTCGAAGGAATAAGTGAGATTCGAGGAAAAGGGCTCATGATCGGTATCGAGCTGTTGCCCGAATTAAAATCTGTCAGGGAAGCTCTTCTTTCTGAAAACAGGATTTTTACCGGAGCAGCGGGTTCCAATGTAATCCGGTTATTACCGGCGCTGAATATCACCAAAGTGGAAGCGGACCTGTTTCTTGAAGCATTGGGTTCACAATTAAAAAAACAGACATCCTCCAGTACAGGATATCTTTCATAAAACCAAGAAGATGAAAAATTTCTTTTCCGTTGCGGATGCCGGCAACCTGTCGCACATCGTCAGTGAAGCATTCGCACAAAAGACAGCTCCTAATGCATGTGCAGCATTAGGTAAGCATAAAACACTGGGACTCGTTTTTTTAAACCCCAGCCTGCGCACCCGGTTAAGTACCCAAAAAGCCGCAATGAACCTAGGAATGGATGTCATGGTAATGAATCTGGATAAGGAGGGCTGGTCTCTTGAAACACGGGATAACGTGATCATGAACGGAACAAAAGCAGAACACATCCGGGAAGCTGCGGCTGTCATGGGAAGTTATTGTGACATCCTTGGACTTCGCTCCTTCCCCGAATTAAAAGATGCCCGGGAGGATTACAGCGAAAACCTGTTCCATAAATTCATCGAGTATTGCAGAAAGCCCGTAATAAGCCTTGAAAGTGCCACACTCCACCCTCTTCAAAGCCTAACGGACCTTATGACCATCGTGGAACACGGAAATTTTTTGCTGGACGGAGAAACCGGATATTATAAACCGAAAGTTAAAAAACCGAAAGTAGTATTGAGCTGGGCACCACATATTAAGGCGCTGCCCCAGGCCGTTCCCAATTCGTTCGCGGAATGGATGTGTAAGGCGCAGGCGGAAAACCTGCTGGATTTTGTTATTGCACAGCCAAAGGGATATGAATTGAACGAACAGTTTACGCACGGAGCTCAAATATTTTACGAACAGGAGAAGGCATTTGAAGAGGCTGATTTTATCTATGTCAAAAACTGGTCAAGTTATAAAGAATACGGACAAATATTGCCGGTTGAAAACAACTGGATGCCTACGCTGAAAAGCCTGAAACATGCGGACAATGCACGTATTATGCACTGCCTTCCTGTTCGCCGCGACCTGGAACTGGGCTCTGATATCCTTGATTCTGAACGGTCGCTCGTTATTGAGGAAGCAGGAAACCGCGTATGGGCAGCGCAGGCCGTATTAAAACGTATGTTGGAACAAAAAGAAAAGGTATGGAAAAATTAACTTTGGTAAAGATCGGCGGAGCTATCCTGGACGATGAAATCCGGCTGGATTCCTTCCTGAAGCTTTTCGCACAGATCGGAGGAAAGAAAATCCTGGTTCACGGAGGCGGAAAAACGGCAACCAAGCTGAGTGAAAAAATAGGTCTGAATCCCGAAATGGTCAAGGGACGCAGGATTACCGACGCTGAAATGCTTAAAGTGGTCACGATGGTCTATGCGGGACTCACGAACAAAACCATTATTGCAGGTCTTCAGGGGCTTAAAATCAACGCACTTGGCCTCACCGGTGCGGACGGCAACGTTCTTATAGCAGAAAAAAGGCCCGTAACGGATATTGATTTCGGGTATGTAGGCGATATTACGGAAGCCAATGTAAACGTGGATTTCCTTAATGGAATACTCGACCAGGAAATTACCCCTGTTTTCTCTGCCATTACGCATGATGGAAGCGGACAGCTGTTCAATACGAACGCTGATACAGTTGCTGCAACCCTGGCCATTGCTATGGCTCCGTTTTTTAGAGTAGAACTGGTGTATTGTTTTGAGATGAAAGGCGTACTTAAAGACGTCAAGGATCAAAATTCGGTCATTTCCGTACTAAATGAAGCTAATTTTAATAGTTTTGTTGAACAAAAGCTCATAGCCGAAGGCATGATCCCTAAAATAACCAATGCCCTGGAGGCAGTAAAAAAAGGTGTTTCCCGCGTGGTCATCAAAAGTGCGGATGATTTACCGGATGATTCCGCCGGAACCACGATTACCAAATAATAAAAGATGAAACAATTAATAGAAGGAAGTATCCGACTGCTGAAAGACCTTATCAGAACACAGTCGTTCAGCAAAGAAGAAGATCAGACGGCTGAAATTATAGAAAAATATATAGGAGGTTTTGGAGTAAAAACCCACCGCGAATTAAACAATGTCTGGGCCTTTAACGAATATTATGATCCTGCGAAGCCCACCATATTACTGAATTCGCATCACGATACAGTAAAACCAAACGCAGATTACACGCGCAACCCGTTCGAAGCGGACGTTATAGACGGTAAATTGTTCGGATTGGGCAGCAATGATGCGGGCGGCTGCCTGGTTTCGCTTATTGCGACCTTTCTACACTACTACCATCGCAACGACCTTAAATATAATTTCGTCTTAGCAGCCACTGCCGAAGAAGAGATTTCGGGCTTGCACGGACTGGAGTATGCTGTACCTAAACTCGGCCCTCTTGAATTTGCCATAGTAGGGGAACCTACTCAGATGCATCTGGCGGTTGCCGAAAAGGGGCTTATGGTGCTGGAGTGTAAAGCTCCGGGTAAATCGGGACATGCAGCCCGCGAAGAAGGTGAAAACGCCATCTACAATGCGGTTGAGGATATCCTCTGGTTTCAGACGTACCGGTTTCCGAAACAATCGGAGATGTTCGGACCTATCAAAATGTCGGTTACAATGATCAGCGCCGGAACGCAGCACAATGTGGTGCCTTCATCCTGTGATTTCGTGGTGGATGTGCGTATTACCGATGCGTACACAAATGAAGAGGTTCTCGATATCATCCACGCACATACCATCAGCGATATCCACCCCAGATCAACCCGTTTAAAACCGTCATCGATCCCTCTGGATCACCCTATAGTACGGGCAGGTATCGCGCTTGGAAGAAATACCTATGGCTCTCCCACTACGAGCGACCAGGCCCTTTTGTCGATTCCTTCAGTAAAACTGGGACCGGGCAATTCTGCACGTTCGCATACTGCCGACGAATTTATCTATGTTAAGGAAATTGAGGAAGGGATTCCGCTTTACATACAAATGTTAGACCAGCTCGTATTATGAAACTTTGGCAAAAAAATACCGGGATCAATAAAACCGTGGAAGAATTTACCGTAGGGCTCGACCGTGAAATGGACCTGTTCCTTGCCGCATTCGATGTACTGGGATCTCTTGCGCATACGCGCATGCTGGGTACTATTGGCCTGCTTACCCAGGAGGAGCTTGACCATATACAAAAGGAACTTAAGGTTATTTATACCGAAATTGAAAAAGGGCGGTTTGTTATTGAAGATCAGTGCGAAGACGTACACTCCCAGATAGAGTATATGCTTACACAGCGTATAGGAGAAGCAGGAAAAAAGATTCACAGCGGACGTTCGAGAAACGACCAGGTATTGGTAGACCTTAAACTTTTTTTCCGTTCGGAAATCGAAAAAATGGTCCTACAGGTAAAGGAACTGTTTCATACCCTGATGGACCTAAGTGAAAAGTATAAGAATGTGCTGTTGCCCGGTTACACGCATTTGCAGGTAGCCATGCCCAGTTCTTTCGGGTTGTGGTTCGGCTCCTATGCAGAAAGCCTCACCGACGATCTTGAAATGCTGTATGCCGCCTGGAAAATCACCAATAAAAACCCATTGGGGTCTGCCGCGGGCTACGGATCGTCGTTTCCATTGAACCGAACCATGACCACGGAACTTTTAGGATTCGACGAACTTAATTACAACGCTGTATATGCCCAGATGGGGCGTGGTAAAACAGAACGTGTGCTGTCGCAGGCCATGGCCGGTATTGCAGCTACAGTAGCCAAAATGGCGATGGATATCACCCTTTATATGAGCCAGAATTTCAATTTTGTATCGTTTCCCGAACATCTTACGACAGGATCGAGCATCATGCCTCATAAAAAAAATCCTGACGTATTGGAACTGATCCGGTCGCGATGCAACAAAATACAGGCATTGCCCAACGAAATTGCACTTATGACAACCAACCTGCCATCGGGCTATTTCAGAGATCTGCAGCTATTAAAGGAAGTACTGTTTCCTGCTTTCGGTTCTTTAAACGACTGTACTTCACTTCTGGTTTTTATGCTGCAGCACATCCGCATTAATGAAGATATACTCAGCGATTCCAAATACGATTACCTTTTCAGCGTGGAAGTTGTGAATAAAGAGGTGCTGAACGGGGTTCCTTTTCGTGAAGCATACCGGAACATAGGCCTTTCCATTGAAAATGGTACCTATACACCCATAAAGGAAATAAAGCATACGCATGAAGGAAGCATCGGAAACCTTATGAATGCGGAAATAACGGCATCCTTCGAAAAGGTCGTTGCGCGTTTCGGTTTCGAAAAGGTTCATGAGGCCCTTCAACAGCTCATACAATAAAAAAATCAGCTTAAAAGCTGATTTTTTTATTGTATCAAAGTTATTCATTTAAAAATCGGAAAGACTCGCCTTGATGGGCAATACCAAAAACTGTTTTCTGTATATGCCGTTTTCGGACCCCACATTCCACCTTGTTGAAGCAATTACGCGTATCGCTTCTTTATAAAAGGTATTTTCCGCCGCGATTTCCTTCGGAGAAAATTCAAATGCCTTACCATCTTCACTAACAGCGAATACAACATAAAATATAAAGTAAGGCTTCTTCCTCGCCGATACCGGGATATCTTCCTTCTTTACATTGTTGTAATTAAAATTGGTATTTACATAATAGTAAAGATCTTCTATACCGCCTCCTGCATAATTTGCATCCTTTATCAAGGGCTTTTCCGCAATGGCAAGCGTATCCTGGGCTAATGCCGTGTGCATACCTGCAACCATTAAAAATAAAATGCCTATTAATCTCATAATTGTTGTAATTTCTGTAGGCTTTCCAATGCTTTCCCAATAGATCTTACATGGTCAAACGTCATTAGAAGCCTTAGTCCGTTCTTTGTTTGTTTCTCTTTCAGTACGGCCAGATTCGGATAAATCTGGATGAATTGCAGCACCTTACGGAATTGTGCCGACTGGTAATAAGCTGATTGCTGATCGCTTACAAAATAACCGATCATCTTCCCTTGTTTCAGTATGAGTTTTTCGATACCTGCCTTGGAAGCAATCCATTTAATCCGTACGGAATCCAGCAAATTCTGTGCCTGTTTGGGGAGCGCTCCGAAACGGTCAACCAGCTTACTTTCATAGGCTTTAAGCTCGTCTTCTGTTTTCAACGCTGCCAGTTCATTGTACAGCGTCAAACGTTCCGATACGTTGTTGATGTATTCATCAGGAAAAAGGATTTCGAAATCTGATTCAATTACAATGTCCTTTACATATTCCTTGGTATCGATGTGCTGTTCATCTTCATAAAGGTCTTTAAATTCATGCTCTTTCAGTTCGTCTATGGCCTCATTCATGATTTTCTGGTAGGTTTCAAATCCGATTTCGTTGATAAACCCGCTTTGTTCCCCCCCAAGAAGATCTCCTGCCCCCCGAATCTCAAGGTCTTTCATGGCTATATTAAACCCGCTTCCCAGATCGCTGAATTGTTCCAATGCGGAAATGCGTTTACGGGCTTCTTCCGTCATGGCCGTATAAGGCGGCGTAATGAAATAACAGAAAGCCTTCTTGTTGCTGCGGCCCACCCTGCCGCGCATCTGGTGCAGATCGGACAGTCCGAAGTTATTGGCGTTGTTGATAAAAATAGTATTGGCATTCGGAACGTCGAGCCCGCTTTCAATGATGGTCGTTGCTACCAGCACATCAAACTCTCCTTCCATAAACGACAGCAACAACTCCTCGAGTTTTTTTCCGTCCATCTGCCCATGACCGATGCCTACCTTGGCATTCGGAACCAAGCGCTGGATCATTCCTGCTACTTCCTTTATATTTTCGATACGGTTGTTGATGAAATAAACCTGTCCGCCGCGTTCTATTTCATATGAAATGGCATCGCGTATTATTTCCTCGTTGAATCCCACTACATTGGTTTCAATTGGATAACGGTTTGGCGGTGGTGTGGTAATCACCGACAGATCACGTGCGGCCATAAGGGAGAACTGCAACGTTCTCGGAATCGGGGTAGCTGTCAACGTTAACGTATCAATATTTTCCCCTATTGTCTTGAGCTTGTCTTTTACCGACACACCGAACTTTTGCTCTTCATCAATGATAAGCAGCCCCAGATCTTTAAAAGCGACATTTTTATTCACCAGCTGATGGGTTCCGATAATGATGTCAATCTTTCCATCTGCCAGTTCCTTCAATATCTCCGATTTCTGTTTGGCCGTTTTGAAACGGTTGAGATAAGCTATTCGTACGGGCATATCCTTAAGCCTTTCACCAAACGTTTTATAATGCTGAAAAGCCAGAATGGTCGTAGGTACCAATACGGCTACCTGCTTACCGTTATCGACCATCTTAAAGGCTGCCCGGATGGCTATTTCAGTCTTACCAAAACCAACATCACCACATATAAGCCGGTCCATCGGGCGTTCGTTTTCCATATCTGCCTTCACATCAAGAGTCGATTTCAGCTGATCGGGCGTATCTTCGTAGATGAACGAACTTTCCAGCTCTGCCTGAAGATAACTGTCGGGAGCACAGGCATAGCCTTTTTCCAACCGTCGTTTGGCATAGAGTTTAATAAGGTTGAATGCAATATGTTTTACACGTGCTTTGGTTTTCTGTTTCAGTGCTTTCCATGCTCCAGAACCAAGCTTGTAAATTTTGGGAGGCGCTCCTTCCTTTCCGTTATATTTGGAAATCTTATGAAGAGAGTGGATCGAAACGTATACGATATCGTTATCGGCATACACAAGTTTAATGGCCTCCTGTTTTTTACCGTCGACATCTATTTTCTGGAGTCCTCCGAATTTTCCAATACCGTGATCGATATGCGTAACGAAATCACCAACCGAAAGTGTTGTCAGTTCCTTAAGCGTAATCGTCTGCTTCTTCGTATACCCGTTTTTAATGCTGAATTTATGATAACGTTCAAAAATCTGATGGTCGGTATAACACACAACCTGATTCTCTACATCCAAAAATCCCTGATAAAGCGGCATTACAACCGTTTCATACTGCCTGATGCTTTTGTTCTGATCCCTGAGGCTGGAAAAAATTTCCTCAAACCGTTTTGCCTGGGCCTCGCTTGAGCAATACAGGAAATTCTTATATCCGTTCTCTGTATTTTCGTTAAGGTTCTCAATCAGCAGGTCAAACTGTTTGTTGAACGACGGTTGGGGCCTGAAATAGAATTCAAGGGTATTATCTGCTTCAAAATAAGGATCCTGACCTAATTCAACCACCGTAAAATCATCGGCTTTTGTCATAAATTCTGAAGCAGACAGAAACATCTGTTCAGGAGATAAATGTTTTACATCCGTCGCTAATTTCTCGAAGGCTTCCGTTGCTTTAAAGAACATTTTGGTCAGCTGGTCGCCAATAGCCTTTGTATTTTGAAAAAACAAAATGGTATCGGCGCTTATATAGTTCAGGAAGCTTTCCCTGTTTTCCTGAAGAAATTTGTTCTCGACATTCGGTATAATCGTAATTTTCTTATTGCTTTCTATTGAAAGCTGTGTTTCCACATCAAATGTCCGGATGCTGTCGATTTCGTTTCCGAAAAATTCAATCCGGTACGGGTTATCGTTTGAAAATGAAAATACGTCAATAATTCCTCCCCTTACGGAAAATTCTCCGGGTTCCGACACGAAGTCAACCCTTCTGAAATTGTATTCGAACAATACTTCATTTACAAAGTCAATCGTCATCTGGTCGTTTACGGCCATCTTCAACGTATTCTTATCCAGTTGTCTGCGCGTAACCACTTTTTCAAAAAGCGCATCGGCATAAGAGACAATTACAATAGGCTTCTTACGGCTGTTGAGCCTGTTGAGTACTTCGGCCCGCAACAATACATTGGCATTATCCGTTTCTTCAAGCTGATACGGACGGCGATAAGATCCCGGATAAAACAACACGTTATCCTTGGATATCAGATGTTCGAGATCGTTGAGATAATAGGCAGCTTCTTCCTTATCGTTAAAAATCAGCAAAAAGTGTTTTTCACATTTTTTGAAAAGGGCCTGAACTTCAAAAGACAAGGCAGAACCAATAAAGCCCCGTGCATGGGTTTTACTGCCGGGTTTTTCGATATGTTGTTGCAGCTGCCGTGTTTTGGCAGCATGTTCAAAGACTTTCTTAATACTCATTACTCTTTTGGAATCGCATTTAAAGTTGCACGCTTTATAGTGTCTACAGGTTGCAGAAGCTTGTCTTCGCCTTCTTCTTTCGGAATTCGGGACTTAACTTCAAACTCGTCGAACTGATTGATAAGGGAATTCGTGTTTTTTTGGATTGCAGCCAGCAATTTGGTTATTTCCTTTGGATTCAAAGGTTCCAGTTCCAACAGCATATCCAGATTCTGTACATTGGTTTCGAGCAGTGCGATACGCGCTTTGGTTTCCTGCTTGTTATACAGTTCGGGTATGCTGATGCGCAATGCGTTTACTTTCTGGACAAGTGCGGCAGATTTGAATGTAAAACCAGACAGTGAAGGACTTGGGCTGATGGTAATTTCATTTACATAATTACGCCATTCCTCCCAGTTGTTTAACTTTGAACTTACAGCAGGATTTGAGATAGACACACTGAATTTCCACTTATGATGGATGGTCCTGATTAACGAATCCTGTGAAATTGTAGATGTTGTACGCTGTTCCGGACCTGTCCCTTTCGTACATCCCAGGACAAGAACCGCTGTTAACGCTAAAAATAGAAAATATTTCATAAAATGCTTTTCCTGATAAACCTGTTACAAATTTACTAATAATGGCCCCATTAATTGTTTTAAAGTTGTAAATATTAAGATGCTTTTGGGTAATTTTCAGCCTACCGGTAAAAAAATCAGTTTACAAAGATTATATTTGTAACTCAAATTTAATAACATGAATACAACAAAAATATTGATCATAGGAGCCTGTGGACAGATAGGTTCTGAGCTTACCTTAAAGCTTCGCGAGCTTTACGGAATAGAGAACGTCATTGCATCCGATATCCGCCAGGGTGAACAGGAAGTCTTTAAAAGCGGACCGTTCGAAATCGTAGATGCTATGAATTATGATCAGGTGGCAGCCCTCATCGAAAAATATGAAGTAGATGAAGTTTATTTAATGGCAGCCCTGCTTTCTGCTACGGCCGAGAAAAATCCTGCCTTTGCATGGGATCTAAACATGAATTCTCTATTTCATGTACTGAACCTTGCTAAAGAGGGAAAAATAAAGAAAATATTCTGGCCTTCCAGCATAGCCGTTTTTGGCCCTACAACTCCGAAACATAATACGCCGCAGTATACTGTAATGGAACCTTCTACGGTATATGGTATTTCCAAACAGGCTGGAGAGCGCTGGTGCGAGTATTATCATAACAAATTTGGAGTAGATGTACGTTCTATACGTTATCCGGGACTTATCTCCTGGAAAACACCTCCGGGTGGTGGTACGACGGACTATGCTGTTGATATTTATTACAAGGCCGTAGAAACAAATAAATACACTTGTTTTCTAACAGAGAATACCGAATTACCCATGATGTATATGGACGACGCCATCCGTGCAACAGTAGGGATTATGCAGGCTCCAAAAGAGGATGTAAAAATACGTTCGTCTTACAACCTTGCAGCCATGAGTTTTACTCCGGCACAGATAGCAGACCAGATTGCAAAGGAACAACCAGGTTTTGAGATTTCATATGAAGCCGACTTCCGTCAGGCAATTGCGGACTCCTGGCCTTCAAGTATTGATGATTCAGAAGCTCGTAAAGACTGGGGATGGAAACCGGAATTCGATCTGGAATCCATGACGAAAGAAATGCTTAAAAACTTATCTTAAATCCTTATTTCTTATTATATTACGAAAAGATGTTAAATATTGAATTTTTTTTAAAAGCTTAAGGTTATTTATCTTATTTTAGTGATCGCTTTTATCAAAAAATTAAACCGTGATTATGAAAAAAATATTAACGAGATTATTAGTTATCCTTCCTTTAGCATTTCTTGCTGTAAGTGTTGCTTCTTGTAACGATGAAGAAGAATATATGGATTTAACTACTCCTTTTGCAAAATACAAAGGAGCCTGGGAAGGTTCTTATTCAGGAACGGATTCCGGAACCTGGGAAATGACCGTTGATGGTAACGGAGCTATTATCGGCTCTGTAAAATCAAACACCCTTCCCGAAACAAATTTTGAACTTGCCGGAAAAGTAAATATAGAAGGTGATGTCACTGTAAATTATATTTACGCCAATAGAAAAATCGGAAGTTTTATCGGTAAAATGACGGAGATTTCTGCTTCAGGAAACTGGGACAGTTCCACTGCCGCGGGAGACTGGTCCGGAACCTGGACAGGTGCCAAACTACAATAAAAAAGGTTGTCTTACAGACAACCTTTTTTTATATATCAAATCCGATATTAACTCCTAATTTAAGGGATATCAGCTTTTGAAGCTTTAACTGAAGATCCGGAATTGCGACAGAAGAGATCACTTCATCTGTAAAAGCGTACATAAGCAATGCACGTGCTTCCTTCTTAGGTATTCCGCGTTGCTGCATATAGAACATCGCCGACTCGTCAAGCTGGCCAATCGTACATCCGTGGGAGCACTTTACATCGTCTGCAAAAATCTCCAGTTGCGGTTTCGTATTCAATGTGGCCTTATCGGTAAGCAGTATGTTGTTATTCTGCTGAAAAGCATCCGTTTTCTGTGCGATTTTGTCAACAAAGATCTTACCGTTGAAAACACCTGTAGAACGGTCATCATAAATCCCCTTATAATTCTGGTGCGACTCACAGTTCGGCTGCTCGTGGTTTACCAGGGTATAATGATCCACATGCTGTTTGTCACCTATTATGGTTACCCCTTTTAATGTGGAATCAATACGCTCTCCCTGTTGGTAGAAATTAAGATTATTTCTCGTAAGGTTTCCTCCAAAAGAAAAGGTATGAACAGATACACGGCTTTCCTGCTTTTGCGACACGAATGTATTGTCGATAAGGTTTGCGGTCAGCACGTCGTTTTGAAGCTTGTAATAATCCACAATGGCCCGTTTCTGGGCAAATATTTCCGTTACGGCATTCGTCACCGTTACGGTATCTGTAAGACTCTGATGACGCTCTAAGATCTGAACATGTGCATTTTCACCTACAATGATAAGGTTTCTCGGCTGTACAAAACTAGGCACGGTCCCCGTTGTAAAATACAGAATTTCGATAGGCTTGGCCACTACCGTAGATTTCGGTATATGGATAAAGGCCCCTTCCGCAGCGTAAGCGGTATTCAAACTTGTTAAACTGTCCTTTTTATCGGCAACCTCGTTAAAATACGTATCGATTACCATCTTATATTTTGGTTTGTTCAATGCTGAAGACATCAGACAAACATCCAGCCCGTCATGTGTTGTGGAAGAAAGGTGGGAACTGAAAATCCCGTTTATAAACACCAGTTTATAAGTATCTACGTCGTTTAGGAAGTATTTTTTTACATCCTTAAACTCCACTGCGGTTTCGTTCTTAGGTAAAATTGCGAAATCGTTATTCAGAACCGCATTAAGGGAAGTATATTTCCAGGCTTCTTCTTTTTTAGTAGGAAACCCTTTTTCTTCGAACATCTTTAACGCTTCCGTACGGATATCGTGCAGGTCCGTAGCGGTATCTACACGTTGTTCAAAAGCGATAAAAGATGATATAAATTTTTCTTTTAAATCCATGTTTGAATTGTAATTTGAGATTGTAAAGGTTGAACGTCGGGAATTCTGGTTACTTTAACCAGTCGTATCCTTTTTCTTCCAGCTCCAGAGCCAACTCCTTACCTCCGGTTTTTACAATCTTCCCATCGTGTAAAACATGTACAAAATCCGGAACGATATAATCCAGCAAGCGCTGATAATGCGTAATTACCACCACTGCATTGTTTTCGTTTTTCAATTTATTCACCCCGTTTGCAACGATTCGCAACGCATCGATATCCAGACCTGAATCTGTTTCATCCAAAATGGCAACTTTCGGATCGAGCATCGCCATCTGAAAAATTTCATTCCGTTTTTTCTCTCCTCCCGAAAAACCTTCGTTTAAAGAGCGGGAAAGGAACTTACGGTCGATTTCGAGCAACTCGGATTTCTCCTTGATGAGTTTGAGCATTTCGTTTGCCGGCATGTCTTCAAGACCTTTGGCTTTACGGGTTTCATTAATAGCCGTCTTCATAAAATTCGTTACCGAAACTCCCGGGATCTCTACCGGATACTGGAACGAGAGGAAAATACCTTTATGTGCTCTTTCCTCTGGAGCAAGATCTCCAAGATCCTCCCCGTCCAATATGATTTCCCCTTCGGTAACTTCAAAGTTTTCATTCCCGGCAATTACGGAAGAAAGGGTAGATTTTCCTGCCCCGTTCGGTCCCATTATCGCATGGACTTCTCCTGCTTTTACCTCCAGGTTGATTCCTTTTAATATTTCTTTATCCTCTACAGAGGCATGTAAATTTTTAATTTGTAACATTTTGTCAAAATTTGAAATTCGGGATACGGCTGTTAGGAGCCTGCCCCCTTCATCGATTTTTTTTATGTATTTATCTTTTGTACGTTTTTTAACCTACCGAACCTTCCAGTGATATCTCGAGCAGCTTCTGGGCTTCAACGGCAAATTCCATCGGTAACTTGTTCAGTACCTCCTTAGAAAAGCCGTTTACAATTAATGCAATGGCTTTTTCTGTAGGAATCCCTCGCTGGTTGCAATAGAAAATCTGGTCTTCCCCGATTTTACTCGTTGTTGCCTCATGCTCCAGTCTGGCGGAAGCGTTCTGGGATTCGATGTAAGGAAACGTGTGTGCTCCGCATTCGTTACCCATTAAAAGGGAATCACATTGTGAAAAGTTACGTGCATTTTCCGCCCTTGGCCCGATCTTTACCAGACCTCTGTACGAATTCTGGGATTTCCCCGCCGAAATACCTTTTGAAATGATAGTGGAACGGGTATTTTTCCCGAGATGGATCATTTTGGTACCTGTATCGGCCTGTTGGAAATTATTGGTAACGGCTATGGAATAAAACTCCCCTATCGAATTGTCCCCTTTAAGGATGCAGGAAGGGTATTTCCAGGTTACAGCCGAACCTGTTTCAACCTGTGTCCAGGAGATTTTGGCATTTTTCTCGGCAAGACCGCGTTTGGTTACAAAGTTAAAAACACCTCCCTTTCCGTTTTTATCACCAGGGAACCAGTTTTGTACCGTAGAATATTTAATTTCGGCGTCGTTCAGTGCAATCAGCTCCACTACAGCTGCGTGCAGCTGGTTCTCATCACGCGATGGAGCCGTACATCCTTCCAGATAGGAAACATACGAACCTTCATCTGCAATGAGCAGCGTACGTTCAAACTGACCCGTTCCGGCCTGGTTGATGCGGAAATAGGTAGAAAGTTCCATAGGACACTTCACCCCTTTTGGAATGTAGCAGAACGATCCGTCCGAGAAAACGGCTGAATTTAAAGCCGCATAGAAATTATCGGATTTCGGTACAACGGTTCCCAGATATTTTTTTACCAGGTCGCCATGTTCCCGTATTGCTTCCGATATTGAACAGAAAATAATGCCTTTTTCGCTCAAGGTTTCCTTAAAGGTTGTAGCCACTGAAATAGAATCCACCACAATATCCATTGCAATGTTATTCATTCTCTTCTGCTCTTCAAGCGAGATGCCCAGTTTCTTGTACATGGCCAGAAGCTCCGGATCCACGTCGTCAAGCGTTTTGTTCGGATCTGCTTTTTTAGGAGCGGAATAATACGAAATAGCCTGAAAATCGGGTTTCTCGTACGTAACATTGGCCCATTCAGGTTCTTTCATTTCCTGCCAGATGCGGAAAGCTTCCAGACGCCATTCGGTCATCCATTCCGGCTCTTCCTTCTTTTGGGAAATGGCACGGACGATATCTTCGTTTAACCCAACAGGAAATGTTTCCGATTCTATATCGGTATAGAATCCGTACTCATACTCCTTGGTTTCGAGTTCTTTTTTTAATTCTTCTTCTGTATATTTTGACATAGTACTCTTAAATTACAGGATTTCTGCAAAACATTCCTCCTGTGACATTCTCATTTTATTTTTATGATTACAGAGAAAAACTTTCTCCGCATCCGCAGGTGCGTGCCGCATTCGGATTGTTGAACACAAAGCCCTTTCCGTTTAATCCTCCGGAATACTCCAGAATAGTGCCCACGAGGTATAAGAAGCTTTTTTTATCAACGGCAATTTTAACGCCGCTGTCTTCAAAAACCTTATCGCTTTCCGTGGTTGTATTGTCGAACTTCAATTCATATTCCAACCCTGAACATCCTCCGCTCTTCACGCCTACTCTAATAAAATCGGTTTCAGGATTAAATCCCTCATCTTCCATTAACATTTTGGCTCGTTTAGCTGCCGATTCTGATACTTTTATCATGACAATTTGGGTTTTAGATTCTTACCAACTGCAAAGATATCACAAAATATGATTTTTATCATATTAATAACAATATTATAACTATAATGGAATAAACAGAATTGATCATAAAAAACCACCTCATAAAGAGGTGGTTCCCTGTCTTTTTTAATTTAAAAACTAGAAGGTCAGTTTTACAGAAGCATTCCAGGTGCGCCCATAACCGAAATAAACCTGATTGCGGACATCGATCCCCTTGTAGGTATCTACCGTTTTGTCGTCTACTTTCTGAGCCGTATTCGATTGTGACAGATATTCTGCATTGAACAGGTTGTTCACATTGAAACGGAAGCTTAAACGATTGGTATCGGTAAGGTTGAGCCCGTATGAAATTCCTGCATCTACCAGCTGGAACGACGGCAGCATGAGATTATCCTTTTCCTGAACATCTGCATACAGATCCTGGTAATAGCGGTAATCTGCATCGATTGACAAATTGGGCAGAATACGGTATTTGAAACCTAAACCAAAGGTTGTCTGTGCAGCATTTCCTACCTTTCCTCCATCGACGTCCCGCGTTGTTGTTTCCAGTATTTCCCTGTCCTCCGTTCTGATCTCGGTAATAGCACTTCCTTTATATTTCCAGTCACCTACAGAAGCAAATCCTCTCAGCTCCAGGTTGTAAAGCGGTTTTGCCATAACATCCACCTCAATCCCCTTATGATCCTGTTTAACCCCTCTGTTAACTGTAAACAGCTGCTGTCCGGCCAGCTCGGGATACTTCGTGTCGTTATCGGCAACTGTTTTTACCGATGATTCCACACGGTTAGCCCAGCTTGTTCTGTAAGCGTTTACATTTACAGATAAATATTGCGAAATGAATTTATACCCTAACTCCAAGCCAACAATCTCTTCGTTTTTTGTAAAAGGATTCACAGCATTTCCGAAACTCAAATAAATATTGTCATGGTAAGGCTGGCGCGAATAGAAACCGGCATTACCGAAAAAGACATGTTTATTCTCTATGTTATAACTCACTCCTCCTTTAAGGTTGTATCCCACATTGCTGACTTTTTCAGACTTTTCATTTTCAGGGGTATACTGGTAGTAGTCGTAGCGTACGTGCGACTGGCTGGATAATGCTCCCTGAAAGAATGATGAAAAACGATCTGTTGCATATTCCAACTGAGTGAATACGCCTCCGTAGTTAATGGTTTCTGAATAATCATAACCATAGCGGTCTTCAGCATTTTTAGCAAAGTTCGACAGTACCTTCCAAGGGTTGGTTGAAAAGGTATTCGTAATTCTTGCATTCGGATCGCGTAAGCGCGTAGAAGTATTATCTATAAGATAAGATCCTCCCATAAGGTTGGTCAGCTGGCGGAAGTGGTCTCCCTGATAAGACCTTAGATCAACCCCTGCATTCAGGGTGAGATTATCCGTGAATTCGTGACTGTAATTGGAAACAAGTCCGTACCATGCATGGTTGTTAACAGAAGCGCGGATAGCATAGGTTGACTCTCCTGCCGCAACGTTTTTGTCATAAGCTCCCTGCATGTTTTTTGTTCCATCTGCCAGTACATCGCCTGTAGACCCGATTGGCCCGGTTCCCCCTCCTCTACCGAAAGATGCATAAAGCACCGTTGACAAACTCGAAAGTTCATCTATCTTCCAGTCCCAGTTTAAGTTCAATACCGGTTTATGATAATAATTTCTACGGTCGTTTAAAGCCTTGCCATTTAGGTATCCCCAGTTATTATTGAATTTTTTTCCAAAAACATCATATCCAGGAGTCCTGACTTTTGTTTTGGTCTCATCTGTATAAACCGTACCGATCGGCTTTGCATAGTTTTGGTCATGCCACTGAGGAGCTCCTGTAATGAGGAAATTGAAATTATGTTTTTCGCCGGCTTTGTACCCGATCGATACAAAGTAATTCTGTCCCTGACCGGCTGTCATATCGTTATATCCGTCGCCCTGCCAGTGTGAAAACATGGCTGTTACTCCAAAACCGTTTTCAAGCAGGCCCGTACTGTAGCCAACAGACGATTTAAAGAACCGGTCATTTCCCATTCCGGCCTTTAAAAAACCTCCCTGTTTCATATCGGTAGCTTTCGTGATAAAGTTGATGGTTCCACCAACCGATGAAATAGCCAGTTTGGAAGATCCCAAACCCCGCTGGATTTGGATGGCATTGGCAATATCCGACATTCCGGACCAGTTAGACCAGTATACGTTACCGTCCTCCATTCCGCTGATCGGCTGACCGTTAAGTAAAAACGCTGTATTGGACTGGTCGAATCCTCTTGTATACATCTGGGTATCTCCAAATCCCGATGATTCACTTGTTACGTATACAGAGGGAGTATTGACCATGGTTGCCGTAATATCCCTGGCCCCTATTTTTTCTTCAATATCGGCACCTTTAATGGTTGATACAGCAATGGGTGTCTTACGCCCTTCCGCCACATCGATTACTCCGCGGGCCATTACGACGATCTCGTTTAACGCTTCATCTGAAGCGCTGAGATAAACAACCCCCAGATTGATTTCGTTATGCTCTTTAAAATTAAAAGATATGGATTTCGTTTCATATCCCAATGAAGCAAACTCCACATACCCCTGGACCATTTCAGTGGAAATGGAGAACGATCCATCTTCATTCGTGGTAATTCCTTCAGAAGTTCCCTTTACATAAACTTCTACCCCCGAAACTGCAGCCTTTTTGTCTGCATCATAGACAACACCTGTTAATTTGTTTTGCGCATAAGAAGCAGTGCCTGCAAAGAATGCAAACATTGCCAACGTGCTTAGACGATTTTTCATTGTTGTGTGGTTAAAATTTTGGGCAAAACTACAGCTTTAAGAACCACAAAACACTAAAAACCAATTCGTTAAATTTTAATTAATCTTTACCTAACCATAATCATCATAATCATCGCCCGGCTTAACTGTTACCTAATGTTAAGACAAATAATACCAGAAAAAAAACACATAAAAAAATGCGGCCCGGAGGCCGCATATGCTTAAAACTGTTTTACGTTATTTTCTTTGTTCACATCAGCCATTAACTGGGATGGATCTATAACTACAGACTTTATCTTTTTTCCCTTGACATCGAATTCAAATGTAAAGGAAGGATAAGCCCAGTCCCAACCGGCCAGTACTGTTCTTTTTATTTCCGGGAACGGATTCGGCTTGCTGTACCTCATAAGGGTATTTGGAATATAGAAGCTTTCTTTAGATCCGTCTTCATACGTAACCATCAAATCAATAGGCATTGGCATCTTTCCTATGCGCTCCAGCGTTACACTTACTTTATTTGCCTTCTGCTCAATATTTTTAATACCATAATCTATCGTATTTACCGTCTGTGTCCAGTCTACCAGATACCAATCAAGAACAGCTCCCGAAACACGTTCTGCCGTCCTTTTGAAATCGTTAGGTGTAGGATGCGAAAACCTGAAATCGTAATAGAATCGTTTCAACGTTTTAAAGGTATCGTCCCACCCTATGATATAAGCCAGCTGTGTAATGAAGACAGCACCTTTGTTATAAGCCGAAATGCCGTAATTCATATTGTCGTCGTAACGGTCGGCATGAGTTGTCAGCGGTTGCTGCCCATCCTTCTTTA
Source organism: Flavobacterium sp. (assembly GCA_040396655.1). Lineage (GTDB taxonomy): Bacteria > Bacteroidota > Bacteroidia > Flavobacteriales > Flavobacteriaceae > Flavobacterium. Next base: position 125,002 of record JBEBOB010000005.1, read on the forward strand.
CCATATAATAGTATCCTTTATATGAACTCTGGAACGGGTTTTCGTCTTCCTGGTTTTTTTTGTCCATGATCTGGTTTACTGCAAAATCGGAAATAAACGAAGTAAAACCTTCATCCATCCATTCATGCTTGCTTTCATTGGTAGCCAGCATATGCTGGAACCACATATGGGCGAACTCATGAGCCGTAACACCTATAAGGCTTGGAAGGCTGCGTTTTCCCGTAATAAGCGTACACATGGCATATTCCATTCCGCCATCGCCTCCCTGGATAATCGAATATTGTTTATAAGGATAAGTTCCTATGGTTTTATTGAAATATTCCAATAGTTTAACGGTTTCAGGCTGCAGCTTCTTCCAGTTTTCCACAATGGCTTTATCGTTTTTATACAGAAAATGAAGCTCTACATTATCGGGCCCCATCACTTTGTCGTGTATAAAATTGGGATCGGCTCCCCACGCAAAGTCATGAACATTCGGTGCAATAAAATGCCATGTAAGCGTTTTGGTTTTTTTGGGAACGGAAACTTTCACACCTTCGTCTTCATACCCGTGCCCTATTTCATTCTTATTCTGAAGATATCCGGAACCACCTACTGTATATTTTTTATCCAGCGTAATTTTAACATCGAAATCGCCCCATACACCATGAAACTCTCTACCGATATAAGGATCGGCATGCCATCCTTCAAAATCAAATTCCGCCATTTTCGGATACCACTGTGTCATGGACAAAGCGACCCCTTCTTCAGAATTCCTTCCTGCTCTCCGCACCATAACGGGCACCTGTCCGTTGAACTTCATTGTGAATGTTGCTTGTGCACCCGGCATAAGCGGACGCGCAAGATCGACTTCCAGAACGGTTCCTACAACCTTGGTTTTTAGAAGCGTTCCGTCCTGCTTTAAATCGTTTACTTTTAGGTAACCGATCTCGTCGGGTTTCAGTTCCGATATCTTACTCTGCTTTTTCTCGATTCCGTCCGCACCTTTAAAGGATTTTACCATGCGTGAATCGGGATCTGAAATGGAGGTCAGCCGTGCATCCATCTCACTTCCGGGTTGAAATGCGTTAAAATAAAGGTGGTAGAATACCTTTTTGAGGGTGTCGTTCGAATTATTCGTATAAACAAGCTGCTGGGTTCCCGTATACCTGAACTTTTCAACATCCATTTTTACGTCCATTTTATAATCGACGTGTTGCTGCCAGTATCCTGGATTAGGGTTCTTATGCTGTGCCAGGGAAACCTGCCCGATGACCAAGATGGCCAGAAACCATTTTTTCATAAGCTGTAAAATGTAAAAAACCATTTAGCATTCCCGAAACAGGATTGTTAAATGGTTTTATGGCTTTTTGTTAGTATTATTTTTTTTCTTTGGAAACCTTGTCTGCCAAAATCAGGGCATTGTAAAGATTTACAAATTTACCTGAGGTAGAGATTTCTTTAAAGTTGCGTTTGTCTGTGGCTTTACCGGAAACGATTACTTCCTTATTCACGGCAACACCCGAATCTTTCATGATCTGTTTTACCTGGGCTGCTGTTAATTGAGGATAATAAGAACGGATCATAGCCGCTACTCCCGCAGCATTCGGCGATGCCATCGATGTACCCTGAAGGTATTCGTATTTTCCGTAAGGAACCGTTGCATAGATTTTAACTCCCGGTGCAAATACGTCTACGTCTTTAGAGCCGAAATTAGAAAAGCTCGCTATCATTTTTTCTCCGAAAGAAGGGTTTAAAGCTCCAACTACAAGGAAATTATCGGAAACTTCCGTGTTTGTTCCTTCTATACGGTCGTTAGGATAACGTTTTACGTCTTCTCCGCCTGCAGGGTTAAGATCCATAGCATCATTTCCTGCAGCTACCACGATCAACACATCCTTCTCAGCTGCGTATTTGATTGCATCCTGTACCCATTTGCTGTTTTGCTCAAAATATTTCCCGAAACTTCCGTTGATGACTTTAGCTCCGTTATCAACAGCGTAACGAATTGCCAAAGCTACATCTTTATCGTACTCATCTCCATCCGGCACTGCACGAACCGACATGATTTCCACATTGTTGGAAGCAACACCGTCACCCCCAATATTGTTATGGCGTGTCTGTGCAATAATTCCCGCAACGTGCGTTCCGTGTTTGGCGTGGTCGCGGTTCCCCATTACGTCGTTGTTTCCGTAATTCTTATCGTTGATGTCGAAAATATCGTCATTTGTTTTACGTCCCTTAAAATCAGGGTTCAGATTATAATTCAACTGTCCGTGCACATAATCACCATATTCCTTTAAAAAGTCATCTACATTCTTACCGCGCGAAAGCAGCATATAGGAAATATTCTTTGCTTTAATAACCAGTTCCGGAGCATCTTTTCCTATTTTATCAAGATCTTCTTTGGTGTAGACCTGTTTTTTAAGATATGATGCTACTTTCTCATGAGAATCTTTCAACAACAAAAACTGCCCCAGAGCATCTTCGCCTTCTCTACGCTTTTCTAATAATTCTGCAGTTGCGCGTTTATACTGCTCTGAACCGTCGTCCCCACGACTAACGATACGTGTCATTTCAAGCTGCTCTTCGTTTGTATCACCAAGAATGTTCCATCCGTGTATATCATCGATGTATCCGTTTTTATCATCATCTTTCCCGTTTCCGGCAGTTTCCTTTGGGTTTACCCAAATCTGAGGTTTCAGGTCGGCGTGGTCTATCTCTATTCCCGAATCGATCACTGCTACAACAACCTTTTTACCTATTTTGTCCTTAATAATTTCTTCATAAGCACGGTCAACGGACATTCCCGGAACAGTATCCTTCAAAATATCCAGATGACTCCAGCGTTGTAAGTCATTTTCAGTTAATGCGGATTTACGTGTTGGCAACTGATCGGCAGATTCAATCGGCTTTAAACTGCTTAAATCCTGTAAATAAGATTTTTGCGCCGTTTTGCAGCTGGTCAACGCTAACGCTACCAATGCTGACAGGTAAATGGATTTGTTGATTTTCATATTTGATATAAACTTAATTTAATACTTCATAATTAGTCGTTTAAAATGCGTTATGTTACATTATCGAATCATAAAATATCGTTAATGCTGAAAACTTCATTTAAACGGATTCCTTTTTCGGTTTCCTTCAGCGTAATAATGGGATTATGCGCATCATGCTCCAAAAACAAAAAATAATTCTCTGCCACAGCCTTCTTCAAAAACCGTTCCTTTTCTGCAACTGTAAGCAGGGGCCGGGTATCGTAACCCATAACGTACGGTAATGGAATATGCCCCGCAGTAGGTAAAAGGTCGGCACAGAACACGATGGTTTTATCCTTATAACGGATATGCGGAATCATTTGCTTTTCGGTATGGCCGTCTGCAAATAAAATTCCAAAATTCAGTTCGGGTACGAGCTCCATCGGATTCTCAGAGGTACCGATAAATTTAAGCTGCCCGCTCTCTTCTATAGGAAGAATGTTTTCGGTAAGGAAAGATGCTTTTTCCCTTGGATTAGGACGCGTTGCCCAATCCCAGTGCGAACGGTTGCTCCAATATACGGCATTTTTAAACGTTGGTTCGTAGGCTGTTCGTGAACTGTTCCATGAAACCGCCCCTCCACAGTGGTCAAAATGAAGGTGCGTAAGAAAAACATCCGTAATGTCATCCTTGTGAAACCCTTTTTGCTTCAGCGAAGATTCAAGATCAAAATCGCCCCACATATGGTAAAATCCAAAAAATTTCTCGGACTGTTTGTTTCCCATTCCTGTATCGATGAGGATGAGCCTGTTACCATCTTCAATAAGCAGGCAGCGTGCGGCCAGATCAATCTGGTTGTTGGCATCTGCCGGATTCGTTTTATTCCACAATGTTTTTGGGACAACGCCGAACATGGCCCCTCCGTCCAGTTTAAAATTACCGGCCTCGATTGCGTGTAGTTTCATTTTAACCGTTCTTTTACAAATATGTAAAAATACTAATATTTTTCCGAACGTTCAATTTTTAGTTACCCATCCGAATAAATAGACCGAAAAACAGTACTTTTGCCACAGCTTAATACAATCATGGACCATACGTACCCCAAAAAAGAGAAACTCAAAAAGAAAAAGCATCTCGATCTGCTTTTTTCCGAAGGACGCACGGTGACAAAATACCCGCTGAGGCTGGTTTTTGTACCTGTTGCTGAAGCAGATGTTCCTTTACAGATGGGGGTTTCGGTTTCCAAAAAATATTTCAAAAAAGCGGTTGACCGCAACTATTTCAAACGGGTTTTAAGGGAATGCTACCGTTTGAACAAGCACCTTATTTTAAACGACCTGCAGGAGCCCCACGCCATCATGTTCTTTTACCAGACGAAAGAGCGGCTTGAATTCAAAGAAATAGAATCCAGAACCAAAGATCTTTTTCAAAAGTTCGTTGCCTTAAACAACAAAAAGACCTCTTAATAGCCTTACAACACAGCTACATCCGATGGTTATATTCCTTAAGCCAAAAATAACAGAACTTTACATTAAGAGATTTGTTTTTTTTGTAACTTCATTCATATTTATTTTATACATTTGGCCAATTTTTTTAAGGATTTTGTAAACCAGATCGCGATTAAAGTCGTTTACGGTATGAAATTCAAAATGAAAAAGGCTTTTTTTTAACTAATTTCTATTTCAAGTGGAAGGAAAACATGGCATTAATAAAGTCGGTATCGGAACTTTATTAATTACACTAGGTATCATTTACGGCGACATCGGGACTTCACCTTTATATGTAATGAAGGCTATTTTCGGAAATGCTCCCATTAATCCAAATTTAGTACTCGGGGCTGTTTCATGCGTACTCTGGACCTTAACAATACAAACGAGCATTAAGTATGTATGGCTTACGCTGCAAGCCGACAACAATGGCGAAGGTGGTATTTTTTCATTGTACACCCTTGTAAAAAAATTAAAAAAGCGCTGGCTCATCATTCCGGCCATAATCGGGGGAAGCGCCATGCTTGCAGATGGGATCATCACTCCGCCCATTTCCATATCTTCCGCTCTGGAAGGGTTAAAAATCTATTATCCTGAACTTCAGACCATCCCCCTTGTTATCGGTATCATTCTGGCACTGTTCTTTTTCCAGAGTTACGGAACCAAAACCATCGGTAAGTTCTTCGGTCCCATCATGCTTATGTGGTTCCTTATGCTGGCCGGAGTGGGTATTCTTCAGATTCTTAAAGTTCCCGAAATCCTTCATGCGGTAAATCCGTATTATGCTTATCTTTTGCTGACCGAGCATCCGGAAGGCTTTTATGTACTGGGATTTGTTTTCCTGTGTACAACAGGGGCAGAAGCCCTGTACAGCGACCTGGGACACTGCGGGATCAAGAACATACGTATGAGCTGGATGTTCGTTAAAACCACGCTTGCATTAAATTATCTGGGACAGGGAGCTTTTCTGCTGTCACATGGCAATATACAGTTGAAAACTTTTGAAAACGGAGTGGAATTCATACAGAACCCGTTTTATCTTATGATGCCCCAATGGTTTATCCCAATCGGTATCGTCATTGCCACTATGGCGGCCATTATTGCTGCACAGGCCCTTATTACTGGTTCGTTTACAATGATTAACGAAGCCATGCGTCTGAACCTTTGGCCGCGCGTACTTGTAAAATACCCTTCTATAATTAAGGGACAGCTTTACATACCTTCTACAAACTGGCTTCTTTGTATCGGGTGTATATTGATCGTGCTTCACTTTAAAGAATCGAGCAATATGGAGGCTGCATACGGTCTGGCTATTGTAATGTGTATGATGGCAACAAGTATCCTGCTTACGTATTACATGATTTTAAAACGTTTCAACAAATTTGTCATCCTTTCCTTTGTATTTGTATACAGCATCATTGAAATTTCGTTCTTTATTGCGAATATCGACAAATTCCACCACGGAGGTTATGTTTCCCTTCTTGTCGCGGGGCTATTAGCCAGTGTAATGGCTATCTGGTTCCTTGGAAAACGCATCCGTAAGAACTATACGGAATATGTTAAACTCAATGATTATATTCCGGTGATTGAAGATCTCAGCAACGATGATTCCATTCCGCAGTATGCCAACAACCTCATCTACCTTACCAATGCGCAGAACAAGAATGAGATTGAGTCGAAAGTCATCTATTCCATTCTTTACAAACGACCTAAGCGCGCCGATGTTTACTGGATGATCCACGTAAACGTGCTCGATGAACCTTATGGTATGGAATATCAGATCAAACGCTTCTCGGACAAAATCATCCGTGTTGATTTTTATCTGGGTTTCCGCATCGTTCCAAAGATAAGCCTGCTGTTCAAGAAGGTACTCGAAGACCTGAGTCAGTGCGGGGAATTCAACAAGCTGAGTACCTACCACTCACTGAGAAAGAACCAGATTACCGCCGATTACAAGTACATCATCATCGAGAAACTGGTGTCTTACGACAACGATCTGCCATGGCACGAAAAATTCTTCCTGGATTGTTACGCATTCATACGCAAACACAGTTTATCAGAAGAAAAAGCCTTTGGACTCGACAACAGTTCGGTTAAGATCGAATATTATCCGCTGGTGCTTAATAAAAGTGTACCGGACTTTACCCTCAAACGCAGGGAAGACCGTAAAAAATAAAGAAAGGAGCTTTTAAAGCTCCTTTTTTCGTATCATTTCCACATGTGGGATATCGTCTTCCAGGTATTCGCCGGAAACAGTTTCAAATCCATGCTTTGTGTAGAAGCGCTGTAGGTGTGCCTGGGCCGAAATCGTAATCGTTCCCGTTCCGTAAAGCGCTTCGACCGCCTTTACGGCATGTTCCATAAGCAAATGCCCAAGATGGGTTCCCCTGTGTGCAGGTGCTACCACCACACGCCCTATACTTGCTTCGGGGTATTTTATACCGGGACTGAAAATGCGTGCGTAAGCAGCCAGTTCCCCGTTGTCACCGTATATAGCTACATGGTGTGCCCTGCTATCGGCTCCGTCTGTATCAAGGTAAGGACAGTTCTGCTCTACGACAAATACCAGGTTTCGCAAATTCAGTATATCGTAAAGTTGGCGAACCGTTAGCTCGTCAAATGTTTTAATCTGTATTTTCATTAAAATTAACAGTTTTAATTATGGCCTCCATTTCAAGCAGCTGGTCGCGCTTGTTTCTGAACGGATTGTTGATGTATCCTTCAATAAACAGGTACCGTTTATAATAGTCGTCGCGGATGGCATAACAAATAAAGGGGCCGGTTAAATAATCGTTTACCGTTTCCCAGTTTCCGATCATCTGGTATACGGGGAAATTCTGCAAAGTACTTTTTCCGAATACCGGCACTACCCTGCTGTTGGTAATAACATAGGCAGAATCCTTCGCTGTTTTCAGAAACTCCCTGCCTATATAATTCTTTGCCGCAATAAGGTGTTCTTCCACCGATCCGCTGCTGTTTTCAATTTCGGCAATGGGAAATTCATACAGCACCAGATTGAGGTTTCCGGAAGACAGATCCTTCTGGTACCACAAAAAGGGAAAATCATTTTCTACCTGGAGGTAATAGTCGTCCGGAATTTTAAGCGTACATCCGAAAAAATCCTTGAGTTCATGCCGTTCTCCGTTGGAAGACCTTACAATCTGATGCATCTGTTCGTTTAGTTCTGATGCTTTAAAAACCGAAATAATGGAATCGGAATGACTTTTAAACAGCTTGATGAGGTCGCCCGAATTCTGTGCCCTTACAAAAAAGAAGTTTTGCGGGGTTGCATAAAAACTTTTTTCAAGCAGGAATTCCTGAGCCGTATTGGTAGAGAACAGCACCACGTTGCGGGCCGTGCGTATCTTGGTCGTAAAAATCCTGGGATCTATCTGAACCAGATCGAAAACGGGTTCTTCTTCCGGGAGCCCGCGTGTAGGCATGGCAAGCCTCGAACGTATACTATCGCCCGTTGCTCCGATCCATAAACTGTCGTCTATAACCAGCACCACTTCGTTCCTGTTGCCGTAAGAAGGATTCAGATTGCCCACAATCGGATTCTTTTTTTTACTGCAGGAACTCAGAAAAAAGATCATCAGGAATAAATATACGATCGTCTGCTTCATGTTTTATCCGGAAATAATGGTTCTGTAAAATTAATCAATCGCACCGAATATCAACTGTCCGAATGTGTATTTTGGTAAATTAAAATTATATTAGAACTTCAGAATCAAGCGATTCATTATCATTTAATGCTTATTTTTGTAAAAAAAGGCTGGGTTATGCAAATTCTGGTAATTGAAGACGACAAACGCATAAGTGACTTTCTCATTAAAGGACTGGAAGAGAACGGTTATCTGGTTACCTTGTGCAAATCGGCCGAAGACGTCCTGGCCCATTACCTCAACATTCCGTTTGACCTTATCATCTGCGATATCATGCTGCCGGAAATTGACGGTATCCAGCTTGTACAGACCCTGCGGTTTAAAAAAATATATGCTCCCATACTCATGCTCAGTGCACTGAACGCAGTACAGGACAAGGTCATGGCCCTTGACTACGGTGCCGACGACTATATTACAAAGCCCTTTCATTTCGACGAGCTGCTTTCCCGCATCAAGGCGCTGACGAGACGCAACCAGTTCCGCCAGCAGGAAACCGTGAGCAATAAAATACAGATCGGCGATCTTGAAATAGATCTTGACCAATACAAGGTAACTGTGGCTCAACAGGAAACAGAGCTTTCCCCGCGCGAATTTAAGCTGTTGAATTACTTAATCGAAAACATCGACAAAACTGTTACGCGCATCCAAATCCTCAATGCCGTCTGGGGCATTACCTTTGACAACCATACAAATGTGGTGGATGTTTACATTTCCTACCTGCGCAACAAGATCGAAAAAAACGGCAATAAATACATTTACACGATCAAAGGAGTCGGTTACATCTTTAAAGCCTAGGTTATGAAGTTAAAACACCGCCTGTCACTTTATTCCGTTGTCATCTTCAGCATTATCATCCTCATCGTATCGGGGATCATCTATTTTTCGTTCTACAGCCAGATGGAGAAAAAAGAGATCCAGTCCCTTGAGAACAAATCGCTGCTTGCGGCCATCTATTACCTGGAACAGGACGAACTGCCTGTATTGGAACATGAGAATATAAAGAGCAAACTGCTGAAAACCATATCACGCAAAAACATCATCATTTACGATGCGCAAAACAAAAGGTTCAGCGGAGACATGAAGTTCGATAAGAATATTTCGGCTTCCTTTATTGAAAGTATACGCCGGAAAAAGAACGATTTCCTCAGCTCGGAACATTTTTTTTACAACGGCATCTACTACCATGACAACCAGGGGGATTTTGTGGTCATTGCGCGTGAGCCAAAAGACGAATTCAACGAACAGATGCAGTCGCTGCTCCACATCCTCCTTTCGGTATCGGTCATCGGGCTCCTTTTTATTTATATGTTTTCACAATACCTGGGCTATATTGCATATGAACCCGTAATAAAGATTATCGGACAGATAAAAGAACGCGATTCGCAAAATTTCAACGAGCCCCTGGTCCTTAAAAAATCCTATGCCGAAATTGAGGATCTCATCAAAACCTACAATCATTTTATAGAGCGTATTGCCCAGACATTCAACGTACAGAAAAACTTTATCGATTATGTGTCGCATGAGCTGCGGACCCCTATTTCGGCCCTGCTCGGGACACTAGAAGTAACCGATCACCGCAAAAGGACGACAGAAGAATATGCGGAAGTCATTTCCCAGCTGAAGCAGTATACAAACGACCTGCAGGAAACACTTGACCAGATGATGATGCTTTCGGGGGCCAAAACCAGTTTTGAATTTCAGTCGGTACGCATAGATGAAATTGTGTGGCAGGTGATCGAAAATGCAGTACTTTATCACGAAGCCAGGATAAATGTCGATATACGTGTTGCCAATAATGCATTGCTTACGGTTCAGGGGAATGAAAAACTGCTTGAGGTAGCCCTTAACAACCTTGTAGGAAATGCGATCAAATATTCAAACAACGAAATGATACAGATCGTGTTCTCCGAAAACAACGGAAAGCTACAACTACAGATCCTGGATCAGGGCATTGGAATCCCCCAACAGGATCTTCAGCAGATAAGGCAGAATTTCTACCGCGGACACAATACACAAAATTACCAGGGTAAAGGTATCGGACTTTCCATGGCAAGCATTATCTTGAACCTTCACCGTATCCGGCTTGATATCAGACAGAACGAGCCGAAAGGAACCATTGTGGAACTTCTTTTTTAAACAAGTTCTAATCCAATTCTAATACAGCTTAAAATTCCGCTTAATCTTGGCTTGCTACTTTTGAACTTCTAAAAGCAGCAGAAAGTGAAAAAAGTTTATTTAGCCGTTTTTTCCATGGCAGTTGCCGCAACTGCACAGGCACAGACCTATACCGTGAACGAACTCGAGGCACAGTTTCTCCAGAACAATTACGCGCTCATTGCACAGAAATTCGAGATAGAGAAAACGCAGGCCGAAATTGTTCAGGAAAGACTATGGCCCAATCCTACCCTAAGCATTTCCGAAGTAAATTTATGGAAGACCTACCAGGTAGAAGAACAGCCTTTCCTTTTCGGTAAATACGGCAACAACCAGCAAATTTCCATTGAACTGGAACAGCTGATCGAAACCGCAGGAAAAAGGAAAAAAAGGGTCGCCCTTAAGGAAATAGAAAAGAATAATGCGGTTTTTGATTTTGAGGAGCTCATGCGCGAGCTTAAAAAAGAATTAAGACAAACCTATTATACACTCGATAAAATACACAGGGAAGACCGTCTTTTAAATGATATGCTGGTACTTTTTACCCAGATGAACACTCAATATGAACGGCAGGCTGCCCTTCAAAACGTACCTAAGGTGTCTTTTTACCGGATACAGACAGAACTTATAGGGCTTCAGAAAGAAAAAGTTGAGCTGGAAAGCCAAAAGTATGAAAACCTGCACAAACTCAGGCTTCTTATAGGAAACAACGGGCTCGAAATGTCACAACTGGCTTTTCCAGAACTAGACTATACACCCAAACCTGTTCCTTTTGATTTAAAGGACCAGGCCAGAAATCAGAATATCGGTTTAAAACGCCAGCAGAACGAACTCAACAGGGCACACAGCCAGCTGCTCCTTGAAAAAGCCCAGCGCATACCGGACCTCACAGTTCAGGTCAATTATGACCGCGGGGGAAACATCATGCGCGATTTTGTCGGCATCGGTTTAAGCCTTGACCTTCCGGTTTTCAATACGAACAAAGGCGCCATAAAGGCCGCAAAGTTTGAAGTAGAACAGCAACATACCCAACAGCAGGCACTTGAATCGGCGCTGGACAACTCCATCAGCCTTTACCAGAACCAGCTCGGGACGCTGGAACAGTCATTGCGCAGCTGGCCGGCCACCCAATCCGAAGAACAGGCAGCCATGATCGACAACTATCAGAAACATTTGCAGAACAAGCAGGTTACTCTTATTGAATTCATCGATTTCACCCAGGCATACCGCGAATCCCGAACGGCCTATCTTGAGCTTTTAGAAACCTATAACCATACCATTGAAGAACTGCAATACCTTGCAGGAAAAGATTTTTAACATTATGAGAAACTCCATCTACCTTATACCCTTGCTGGGATTGCTCTTAACGGGCTGTAAAGATACCGAATCTGTTGCTGCCGAAGAAAAACCCAAGAGCTTCTGTCTGAACGAACAACTCAAAAAGACAACTGAAATACTTCCCGTAACACAACAGCCCATCCGGGAACAGTTAACTCTGTCTGGAAAGATAGAATACAACGAAAACGACCTTGTTATCTATAAAAGCCTGCTTCAGGGCGTTGTTGAAAAAGTACAGTTTGAACTTGGAGATTACGTGCAGAAGGGACAGGTGCTGGGTCTTGTGCGCTCAAGCGAAATCCAGGATCTCGTACAGCAGAAAAGGTTTCACCTCAACCAGATAGACCTGTACCGCAAGCAGCTCAGCACGCGCAAAGAGCTTTTAAACGACGGCATGGCTTCCCTTCCCGAAGTTTCTGAAGCAGAGCATGAACTGCAGGCTGCCAGAATAGAAGTGGATAAAATAGATGCAACGCTGCATATGTTCCGCGCAACAGGTAACGGGCAGTTCCAGATTCTGGCTCCTAAAAACGGATACATCGTTCAGAAGGGCATAAGTCCGGGGCAATCCATTACATCAGATTCCGAAGATGCCCTGTTCTCCATTTCCAACCTTAAAGAAGTATGGGTTATGGTGAACATTTACGCAAGCAATTTAAAGTTTATTAAAAAGGGTGATGCGGTAAAGGTACGCACCATGGCGTATCCCGACCGTATTTATACGGGTAAAATCGATAAGATATACAACGTCTTCGACGACAACGAACATGTACTCAAAGCCCGGGTAGTACTGGAAAACCAGGACCTCAACCTTATGCCGGGCCTCAGTGCAGACATCATCATAGATAAAACCAACGTACTCGGAAATGCCTTTGCCATTCCCAACAAAGCCAAGGTTTTTGAAAACAATAAGGAATACGTAGTGGTATATAAAGGCGACTGCTCGCTCGAAACGCGCAAAATAACCCCGGTTGCCAGTAATGAAGAATACACATTCGTTAGTGAAAAATTTGCTGAAGACGAAAAAATCATCGGCACCAATACACTGATTATTTTTGAACAAGTAAATCCGTAAGACCATGCAGAAATTTGTACAAAAAATCGTAACGTTTTCGCTGCGCAATACCACCTTTATCCTGTTTGCGGTCTTGGCGCTGCTGTTTTGTGGAATTTACGCCCTTAAACACACCCCCATTGAAGCGTTTCCCGACGTTACGAACACCCGTGCACGTATCATCACACAGTGGCCGGGACGCAGTGCCGAGGAAATGGAAAAACTCGTGACGCTGCCCATTTCAAAGGAAATGAACAACATCCCGCATAAATCCAACATCCGGTCGATTTCGCTGTTCGGGTTATCGGTTGTAACGGTACAGTTCGAAGACGGCATCGACGACTTTTATGCGCAACAGTACGTATCCAACAAGCTAGGAGGCGTTAACCTTCCGGAAGGTGCAGGTTCAGAAATAGAGCCACCTTCGGGGGCAACCGGAGAAATTTTCCGTTACGTAATCAAAAGCGATCTGCCCATTAAGGAAACCACGGCCATACAGGACTGGGTTATTGAGCGCGAACTGCTTTCGGTGCCCGGGGTAGCCGATGTGGTAAGCTTCGGAGGTGAGGAAAAATCCTATGAGATCAAAATCAACCCTACCGAACTTAAAAACTTTGATCTTTCCCCTTTAGACGTTTACGAAGCCGTTTCCAAATCGAACATCAATGTGGGAGGAGACGTTATTGAACAGGGAAACCAGGCGTACGTGGTACGCGGTGTGGGACTGCTTGACAAAATCGAAGATATTGAAAACATCACCATAAAGCTCAACGGATCCACCCCGGTGCTTATTAAAAATGTGGCAGACGTCGTGATTTCGCACAAGCCAAGGCTAGGACAGGTAGGCTACAACGAACACAATGACCTCGTAGAGGGCATCGTAATCATGCTGCGCGGGGAAAACCCTTCGGAAGTTATTGAAAACCTCCGTGCCAAAATAACGGAACTTAACGAACGGACACTTCCCGAAAATGTAAAGATCGAAACCGTGGTAGACCGTACCAAACTCGTTGACAATACGGTCAAAACCGTTTCCAAGAACCTTGTGGAAGGTATATTGCTCGTATCGCTCATCGTATTTATCTTCCTTTACAACTGGAAGTCCACGGTTATTGTTGCATCGGTTATTCCCCTGTCTTTTCTATTTGCAATCATTATGCTCAAGATTCAGGGCTTACCGGCCAACCTTATTTCGATGGGATCCCTTGACTTCGGACTGCTGCTTGAAGGAACGCTCGTAATCGTAGAAACGGTGTTTGTAGCACTGGCCACGCTTTCTCATAAGGTAGGACCGGAACGTTTTGCCAAAATGAGCAAACTCGGCGTCATTAAGAAAAGTGCCGGCAGCGTTGCTTCCTACATCTTCTTTGCATTGCTCATCCTCATCGTGGCCCTGCTTCCTATTTTCTCTTTTCAGAAAGTTGAAGGAAAGATGTTCACACCGCTGGCCTTCACACTCGGATATGCGCTGTTGGGATCGCTCATCCTGAGCCTTACGTATGTTCCGGCCATGTGTAAGCTGCTTTTTACCAAGAATATTGATGAAAAGGAGAATATCGTTACCCGGTTTTTCCAGAAAACCATCTTTGGTATGTACGCAGTGGCATTCCGAAATAAGAAAACCACCCTGCTCCTGTTCCTGGGGATACTGGTACTGTGCGTATTCCGCTTTATGCATTACGGGTCGGAGTTTTTACCTAAACTCAATGAAGGAGCCATTTACATACGCGCTACCCTGCCCAACAGTGTAAACCTTAAGGAATCTACCAGGCTTACTAAAGAGATGAAGGAACTTATGCAGAAAGATTGTGACGAAATCGACTTCATCCTTACACAGACGGGACGCCCGAACGACGGAACCGACCCTACCGGTTTCTTCAACATAGAGTTCAACGTACAGCTTAAGGATACCAAAGACTGGCAACGCCCCATTACCAAGGAAGGAATCATACAGGAGCTGCGTCTCAAGCTCAATCACTATCCCGGTATTAATTTCGGTTTCAGCCAGCCCATTCAGGACAACGTGGAAGAATATGTGGCAGGAGTTAAAAGTTCGCTTGTCATCAAAATTTTCGGAGACGACCTTTACGATCTTGAAAAATATGCCAACAAGGTAGCCGGTTCCATTTCAAAAGTAAACGGGATTACCGATATCAACGTTTACAAGAACATAGGCTTACCGGAACTGCGCATTCAGCTTCACGATTCCAAAATGGCAAAATACGGGCTGCAGACCAGTGATGTACAGGCCGTTATTGAGATGACCATAGGCGGACAAACGGCTACCAAGTTCTATGAAAACGACCGGCAGTTCGATGTAATCCTTCGTTTTCAGGAAGCTTACCGTGATACCCCTGAAAAAATAAGCAACATCCTCATTCCCGCGAGCAACGGGCAGAACATCCCGTTACAGGAAATCGCCACCATCGGCTACCAGACAGGTCCGGCCTTTATTTACCGCGAAGGAAACAGCCGCTATATAGGTGTCGGTTTCAGTATCGAGGGACGCGATCTGGGAAGTACTATCGAGGAAGCGAAACAGGTGGTAGAACGCGAAGTAAAGCTCCCGAAAGAGAACTATATGGAATGGGCAGGTGAATTCGAAAGCAAAGAACGCGCAGCAAAACAGCTGGCACTCGTGGTACCGGTTTCGCTCGTTCTCATACTGCTGCTGCTCTATACCAACTTCGGAAACATAAAAGATACGGCCATAGCCTCCCTTACCCTGCCGTTTGCCTTTATCGGAGGATTCCTGTCGCTGTGGATCACGGGCACTATTTTCGGAATTTCGGCCGGAATCGGCTTCATTATACTGTTCGGGGTCGCCACGATTGACGGTATCGTTCTTATAGGCGTTATCAGGGACAACCTCAAACACAAAATGAAATTAAAAGAAGCCATCGTAAACGGGGTCAGAAGCAGGATACGCCCCGTGGTGATGATCGCCCTTATGGGATCTATGGGGCTTCTTCCGGCTGCCCTTTCCACAGGAATGGGATCTGAAATACAGAAGCCGCTGGCCATTATGATCGTAGGAGGGCTCATCATCTGCCTTATCCTGTCGTTTACCATTTTGCCCATCGTATTCTATTACGCCTACAGAAAGCAGAAGCATTAATTTTTTCATACTGTTTTAATTCACGAAGAGCGGGTTTACACCCGCTTTTTATATTAATGAGTTTAATTTAAAATCCTTATGTTTGCGGCAAATAAAAAAACATCATGAAAAAACTTCTTTCGGCAGCCTTGCTTATCGCAGCCTGCCAGGCCAACGCACAAACGGAAAAAGGCAACTGGGTGATTACTGGAGCCTCCAAACTCGACTTTAACAGCGGAAAAACGGTTTCTAAATCCAACGGTATTTCTGTTGAAGGTCAAAAATCAACAACTTTGAGTTTTGCTCCTTCCGCAGGTTATTTCGTCGTAAAAAATCTCGCCGTCGGACTGGAATTCGAATATAACATTACTACAAGCCATGAAGATCTTCCGGGACCAAGCGGTATTGAAAATAAGAAAATAAAGAACGTTCTGTTATCTGCACTTCCTTCTCTTACTTATTATTTTTCAACAGATTCCAAAGCTTTTCCGTACGTAGGAGCCGGTGCCGGCTATGCTCTTGGCAGATCTAAAATACAAGGTGACAACATAAAGAACGACACCAATTTTTTCCACTGGAAGTTAAAAGGAGGAATTGCTTATATGGTTAGCGAAAAAGTGGCTGTTGACCTTGGATTAAATTACGATCAGCTCTCTACTACCTATAACTTTTCAACAGGCAGCAACAAACTCTATTTTAAAAATTTCGGAGCTCAGATAGGAATCAGCATCTTCCTCTAACAAATAAACAACAGTGAGGAGAATGGTATCTTCTTATTTATTTTTATGGTTCGACTCTTTTTATTTGTTAACGTAAATACATCTACCAAACTTCTTTGAAGTTTTATGAATCCTTATTAATGACAGCAACAACAAAAATATTTATCGCAGGATTATGGTGTATGGTTTTTTCTTCCGCTTACAGCCAGGACAACCGGCAAAGCATTATCGATACCTATCTGAAAAACGGAGCCTACAGGTACCATTATACCTTACAGGGGTGGGAGGATTATGTAAACCGGGGACTGGAAAAAGATCCTACCATAGCGGAATTATGGCAGGCTAAGGCACTTCCCTACTGGAAGATGAAAAAGTACGAACTGGCTGTAGCCTGTTACGACAAGGCTGTACTTTACGACCGGAAAAACTACCTGGGGAGAAGAGGCTACCTTAAATGTATTTTCCAGAAGGATTACAGGGGAGCCATTGCCGATATGGAGCTCGCAGAAAAAGAATTCGGATATGCATACGAGAACGACCATTCCTATCCTTTTTATATTGCCCTGTGCTATCTACAGCTCAACGAATTTGCAAAAGCCGCGCAGGTTTTACAAAAAGACTTTGATAAAACGATAAAGGAACGCGGCGCCTCTGGAATTCATTATCTGGATCTGTTTTACATGGGGATCATACAGTACGAACTCAGAAAATATGATGAGGCGATCCTGTATTTCGACAGGTCGCTTGCAGAATACCGTAATTTTTCCGACGCACAATATTATAAAGGGCTTTGCCTGCTTCAAAAAAACGACAACAGTACGGCTGAGCTCCTTATGAGGGAAGCCAAATCAAACTTTGAGCAGGGGTATACGCTTAACGAAGACGATGCCTTTTATGAACCGTATCCGTACATGGTGAACTGGCATATGGCCAAGTGGACCATCCCCAATTACAAGGAGTAGCTCCTTAAGTTCATAAAAATAAAAACCGCCCTATAGAGGCGGTTTTGTTATTCTTTATCTAATTTAAAATAGCTGCAATTCCAGGTAAGGTTCTGCCTTCAAGCATTTCAAGCATAGCCCCGCCGCCCGTGGAAACATAACTCATTTTGGATTCAAGTCCAAACTGTTTAACCGCTGCAACCGAGTCACCGCCTCCAACAAGAGAAAAGGCTCCTGCATCTGTTGCGTCGGCAATAAAGTTGCCCAGTGTAATGGTTCCCGCTGCAAATTTTTCCATTTCAAAAACACCCAAAGGCCCGTTCCATAAGATGATTTTCGATGCCATGATAACATTGTGGAACTGTTCCAGCGTTTTCGGCCCTACATCCAGTCCCTGCCATCCGTCCGGAATATCATCAGCACTTACGATCTGCGTATCTGCATCGTTTGAGAATGCGTTGGCCGCCACTACGTCAACCGGAATATGGATCTGTACATTTTTAGCTTTTGCTTTTTCAAGGATTTCCAGCGCCAGCGCCAGTTTATCGTCTTCTACAATGGAACTACCGATTTTTCCACCCAGCGCCTTGATGAACGTAAACATCATTCCTCCTCCAATAATCATATGGTCTACCTTGTCGAGTATGTTTTCGATGATGGTGATCTTAGACGATACTTTTGAGCCGCCGAGTACCGCCGTCACCGGCTTTTCGGAAGAATTAAGTACTTTATCGATGCTTTGAATTTCCTTTGCAAGCAGCAAACCGAAACATTTGTTTTCAGGAAAAAATTGCGCCACAATAGTTGTGGAAGCATGTGCACGGTGTGCTGTTCCAAAAGCGTCGTTCACATAAACATCTCCAAGTTTGGCCAGTTTTCCGGCAAATACCTCATCACCGGCTTCCTCTTCTTTA
The DNA here is from genome assembly GCA_040396655.1 of Flavobacterium sp. Taxonomy (GTDB): domain Bacteria; phylum Bacteroidota; class Bacteroidia; order Flavobacteriales; family Flavobacteriaceae; genus Flavobacterium. The sequence goes on from JBEBOB010000005.1 coordinate 143,328, forward strand.
TAAAAACGAAGGTTTTCCAACAGGATAACGTCTCCCGGACGTGCAGCCGCCACTACAGCCTCAACATCCGCTCCAACGCAGTCGTTTACAAAAGTTACTTTTCTTCCCAGTACTTCTTCTACTTTCGAAGCAATATGCTTAAGGGAAAATTTTTCTTCCGGGCCGTTTTTAGGTCTTCCCAGATGCGACATAAGAATGGCAATACCTCCTTCATTAACGATCTTGTCGATCGTTGGTTTGGCCGCCACGATCCGGTTGTCGTCCGTAACGTGGAATGCATCATTTAAAGGGACATTGAAATCGACGCGGATAATCGCTCTTTTGTTGTTGAAATTGAAATCGTTGATTGTCTTCATCTCTATTTTTTGTAGTTGAATTGTTGCAAAGCGCAAATATACAATTAATTGCTTTTATCGTTTCATTAAAAATCGAAACGCAAAACCTCGTACCCGAACCGGCATATGGCAATAAACATAATCCCAAGGAAAACATAGCGAACCCATTGCTGTCCTTTAAGTATGGCGAGTTTTGCGCCGCAATATCCTCCAAGTCCGTTGCATACGGCCATGGGCAAAGCTATTTTCCAGATTATCTGTCCTTTGATAAGGAACAGGCATATGCTGCCGAAATTGGTCGCCAGATTGATCATCTTGGCATAGGCCGATGCGTGAAAGAAATCGAGCCCTACGAGGAAAATAAACCCCATAATGAAAAAAGTTCCCGTGGCGGGTCCGATAAACCCATCGTAAAAACCAACTCCCGCTGCAATTGCCACTCCGTATATCCAGCGTTTACGGACGGGCACCTCTTCTTCCTTCCATCTTGAAAAGCCTTTCCTTAAATAAGTAAAGATCCAGAGCACCAGCAGGATGATGAGCAGCAATGGTTTCATAAAGCCGTTATCCACAACCGTAAGTACGTAAGAGCCCAGAAAGGCGCTTCCAAAAGAGACCAATGCCAGCACGGCAAAAAACTTCCAGTTTATGACCGTTTTTTTCAGGTACTGGATCACAGCCAGGGACGTTCCGGAAAAGGCCGGTATTTTTAAAGTTCCAATAACCGATGCTACCGGTATCTGGGGAAGCAGGGCAAGCCCCATGGGCGTCTGTATAAGTCCGCCGCCGCCTGCAATGGCATCTACAAAACCGGCGCAGAACGCCACGATGCACAAGAAAAACAAAACCTCTAACTCCATTTAAAAAATGGCAAAGTTAGAGGTTCTTTTTTATATATCCCGAAAAGGTGTGCCGCTTTTAATAAGCTGCCGTAAACCGCTGTTTTGGGAAACGGTGCTGTTCTGCTTCATCTGCAATGGCTACGGCAACATCCTCAACAGAAAGCACGCTTCTTCCTGCTTCGTCGAATACCGGATGATCTGCTCCCGTGCGGTATATACCCGTACGTGTTCCCGAAGTACCTGGATGCATTTCAATGGCCGGGCTGAAATACGTCCAGTCCATTGCGGTATTCTGCTTAAGCTCGTTATAATAATCTCTTGCAGCTGCCGCACCGGGCTTGATGCTTTCCGGGAAATCGGCTGCATCTACGAGCTGGTTTCCTTCTGCATCATATAAACTGCCCGCGCCTCCTATCACAATAAGCCTTTTAGCTCCGGACGCTTCTGTTTCTTTTTCAATTTTGCGCGATCCTTCCACAAAGTCGCGGTAAAGTTCCGGATTCGTCCATCCTGCATTATAAGCCGAGATCACGACATCCGCATTTTTAAGGTATGCGGTAATATCGTCATGCAGTACGTCTGCTTTTACAACAGATACGCCGGCCTGCTGTACCTTTTCCGGATTCCTTACAATGGTTTGCACCTTATGGCCCCTTGCCGCAAGTTCTGCTACGATTTTGGAACCTACAAATCCGGTTCCCCCTATTACTGTTACGTTCATATTCTTAATTTTTAATTGTTTTTATAAAAGTTTCTAATGTTATACCGTCAAGATGAGCAAAAACCCTGCTGTTGATGCCGCTGTAAAGTTCGTCGAGCTTTTCATTCATCTGCCTTCCAACGGGACAATCAGGATTGGGACTGTTTTTCTTGTTCAGGATCTGCTCGTCGTGTACCACCATACGCATCACGTCGCCCAGCAGGATTTCCGAGGGATCTTTGGCAAGCCTTACCCCTCCCACCTTGCCTTTCCTGCTTTCTATAAAACCATTGGCCCTGAGCCACGACAGTTCTTTTCGTACGACAGCAGGATTGATGTTGATGCTCCCGGACATCCACTCCGAAGTAAGCCATTGTTTTTTTTCAAAGGCCAGCAACGAAAAAATATGCAGCAGGGTCGCAAAACGTAAATTGTTCATCTGAATAGGATTAGGGTACAAATGTAGAAAAATTTTAAATGTAACAAAAACTATTACATTTAAAATTTTATTAAATATTGCATTAGGAACAACCGCTTTAAAAAGTTATTTTTGTTGTATGAAATTTTCCGAAATCGTTGGTCAGAACCATCTTAAGAACCACCTTATCCATAATGTTCAGAACGGGCGTATTCCACATGCCCAGTTATTCATAGGTCCCGAGGGAAGCGGTACGCTTGCCATGGCGCTTGCTTATGCACAATACATCATCTGCCACAATAAGGGGAACGAAAATGAAGGAGGTTCGGCAGCCTGTAACCTCAAATTCAGCCAGCTGCAGCACCCCGACCTGCATTTTGTTTTTCCTGTTGCCACGAACGATTCGGTAAAATCAACCCCCGTGAGCGATGATTTCATGGGCAGCTGGACTTCCTTTTTAAGGGAAAGTCCTTACGGTTCGCTCAACGATTGGTATGAAGCCATAGGGGTGCAAAAAAAGCAGGGCAACATATCGGTACATGAAGCGGCCTCCATCCTTAAGAAGCTAACGCTTAAATCGTTCGAAGGCGGTTATAAAGTCATGATCATCTGGATGGCAGAAAAGATGAACACTGAAGCCTCGAACAAGCTACTCAAACTTCTCGAGGAACCTACCGAGAAAACCGTTTTTATCCTCATTGCCGAAGATGAAAAAGCTATTTTACAGACCATCTTATCGCGTTGCCAATTACTGCATTTCAATGCGCTGAACGAACCGGATATCATACAGGGCCTTATGCAGATGGAGAACTGTGACGAAGTCGATGCCCACAGCATAGCCAAACAGGCCCAGGGTAATTACAACAAGGCTTTAAAACTGCGCTATAACGTTACGGATGAATACCCGTTTGACGAATGGTTCGTTACCTGGGTTCGGGCTGCCTTCCGGGCAAACAAGAACGCCCGAGTGGTAAGCGACCTCATCAAATGGAGCGACGAAATTTCGGTTATCGGCCGTGAAAAACAGAAGCAGTTCCTCAACCATTGTATGGAGCTGTTCCGCCAGGCGCTGCTGCTTAACTACAGTACACCGCAACTGGTGTACCTTACTCCTAAAGCCGAGAATTTTAAACTTGAGAATTTTGCTCCTTTTGTAAACGAGCACAACATACTCGATATCTACAACGAGATTGAAGAAGCTGTTTACCATATAGAGCGCAACGGGAACGCGAAGATTATTTTAACGGATCTTTCTATTAAACTTACGCGCCTTATTCATATGAAATAGGTATTTTCCACCTCCGTTTTTCGGATCTTTTTAAGACAGGCATTAAAGATGCTGTCCGTATTCCGTAAAACACTATGCAAATATGGAAATTTTTATCTTAATTCAGAGGTGAGAACCACCCCGGATTTGGAATTTGTCATTAAAGGTATTACTTTTAATCTGCGGTTAAAATGTAATTCCGGAGAAATGTATTCCGAAAATCCAGGGGGTCCCATTCGGTTCAGGATTGGCTTAATGCCTTTTCCAACCCACCTCTTATGGGTATTGCAGTTGTTTTATATTCTGAACACTTGATTGATTATATTTAATGGATATAATCTTACTGCTGCTCACATTTTTCTGGTGTTTCATGATTTTTTGTGAAAGAAAACTTTGGGAGTTATTCCGGCTCCGGAATATTCCTGTCTCATTCACAAATCGCTGTTACAAATATAGATACAAAATATTTAACATGCAAATCAATGATTAAATAATCACTAAATAACACCAAACTTATGAAAAACGAACAGGCCAAGAGAAAGAATATCCTTATTTCTCCTGACTACCGGACCCTTATCGGACTTAAGCTGCGAAAGAAAAGAATCTCCCTTAATTATTCTGTTGGCGATATTGCCTTTATGATGGACATTCCGGAAAGGACGGTCATCAGCATGGAAGGAGGCGAGGTCACCAATATTGATTATTATGTGGAGTATGCCAAGGCGGTACGTTATCCTATGGAAAGCCTCAGGAGCCTTAATATACCGTTGGAACCCCTCCGCCCTCTGCCACAGGAACGCAAAGACAAGATCAGGCTTACACACCTCATTCGCGAACGCATCGTAAAAGGCGGCTTTTTAAAGGAACGCAGATCGGTGGAAGATATACGCAACGAACTCATTGTACTGAAACTTATCCCGAAAGACAAATCCTATTCTAAAAAGATTGCGGGCATCATGCGGAATCTGGTCGATGACCAATCGGTTACCGTAGTGGAAAAATCGGGGCGTAAAAACCTTTACACAACGCAACTGACCATAGTACGGGACGAGGAACAGCAGCTGCATGCCATGGCTGGCGAAAAACCGCAGGTATATAGTAAGGAACCTAAAGATGTCCCGGTTAAAAAATCCGGTTCTAAATCCAAAAAATAGAAAACAGCTGCCAAAGGCAGCTGTTCTTTTAATACAATCTATTAAAAGCGTTCATTTGTCACTGTTAACCCCTTCTTTTCAGGTACTTTAAGACTTCTTTCTATATCTGGCCCTCTTTATGGATTAGATGCACTTTGATCTCGGTACTATGTTTCCAGACCGTTTATACTCATCTTTCAACAAAAACGCCAGAGCTCCCATTTTTGGCATCTCCTTAAGAAAACGGCTTCGGGTTTATGCTTATTTTTGACCCAAGCCAATGCACAACCGTTCAGTACTGCGGTTTGACCAAAACAAAAACAAATGAAATTCCTATTTTACCGGCCGAAAACGTCTTTATTAAGAGACTACATGGAAGGATACTATTTTTTTTCTGAAGGTCAGAAACCGGTCAGGTACTTTACATTTCCAAATAATTTCAGCATCCTCACGGTTGCCCAAAACGCCCAGGTACAATTCAAAGATCCGGTATATACCATTTCGGCATCTCCCATGGAAAACATTGTCTCGGATTTGGTTTTCCGCTATACGGTACCACTCGAAATTGTGTACGAAAGCATGGTCAACGAAATCACCATCTATTTTAAGCCTTTGGCAATCCACCATTTCATCAAGGATCCTTTTTCCTCCTGTTCGGGAAGCACCCGTTTTACTCCTTTTGATGATTTTAACGAGGTTATGAGGCTTATATTCGGAGAGCCGGACAGGGATAAACAGATAGAAATGCTCGAAACCTACTGGCTTTCAAAGTTTATACAGCAGGATTTTAACCTTATATCCCAAATACTTGCCGACGTGGAAACCAACCTAAAGATGGAGGAAATAGCCCTAAAATATGGATTCACAAGGCAGTACATCAACAGGCTTTTCCTTAAATACCTTGGTAAGGCGCCTTCTGAATACCGTAAAATCCACCGCTTCCGGACATCGCTTCTGCAGCACAACAGCAGCCGCAACCTTACCGAGCTGTCGCATGGTGCCCTGTTTTACGATCAGTCCCATTTTATACGGGATTTCAAGTCTCTTACCAACACCAATCCGGGTACCTTTTTCGAAAATGTGGACACGGCAAAAGAAAACATCTGGCTTTTTATCTGAAGTTTACATTTATACAATTTATACAAGTGCCGTCTTTTTATTTTTGTATCACGACCTTAAATAAACCATAGAAGATGGCACAATTCATCGCCTTATTATTCCTGCTGCTTTTTGCCGGTAAAGCCTTTTTAAAAGAGCAGCACCCCCATATGCTTTCACAGACAACCGAAATAAGCTACCAGAACGAGTCCGAAGTAAAACTGCTGTGGAGCCCACTCCGTACCATTCAGCGTCTTTACTTTTAAACTCCGCGGACACTTACACCATACAAAAACCACCTGCCTATCCGGATTTCCTTTGGGTCCTGAAAATGCGGTCTATAACAATACTTTAAAAAACACTGAAAAAATGCTTCGACACCTCTATCTCTTAATCTGTTTGATTACGCTAAATGTTTTCTCACAAACCACTGTACACGGTACCGTTAAAAACGGCGATAATGAACCTGTGTCGTTCTGTTCCATCGGTATACAGCATTCCCAAACCGGAACCGTTGCTTCGGAAAGCGGGCATTATGAACTTACCATACCTACTGATCTTCACGACGAAATTATATTCAGTGCTCCGGGTTATACCGATAAAAGCTTTAGCGGGGAAGAGCTGGCGAAAGACGGAAATGTGGTGCTGGAACAGGATAGCAACCTGCTCGAAACCATCGTTATCAACACAGTTAAAATGAAAAATACAACGGAGGGCACAACGTCAAGACCGATGCTCACCTTTTCCAAGATGTTTCAGAAGGATGATCCTGCTATCGAACAAGGCAACATTTTCCGCCTTTATCCCACAACCCGCATAAAATCATACGGGTTCCATATCATCCCGAGTTCCCGATTTGAACAGATTACAATGAAACTCAACATCTACAGTGTCAAAAACAATATGCCCGATCAGCTGCTTCTCGGCGAAAACATCATCTTCAAAACATCCGGTACAGGATGGCAAAAGATCGATTTAACGGATTACAGCCTTGTATTCGAGCAACTCGATGCCGTTGCGGTTACCCTTCAGCTTGTAGACTATACGCCATTGCCGTCCGGGGAATTCAATTTTGGAATATCTGCAAAAAAAACGCCTTCAAAAAACCTATTGTTCCGTCATCAGAGCCAGGGAAACTGGGAACGCTCCGGCGGTACATTCCTAAGTAACCTTGAAATTGCCTACAGTAAAGATACCGTTTCCACAGCAGGCAACTAAAATCAGTGCGCATGCTGCACCCCTGCAACAGCGCACCGATTGTATCGTAAAAACACGCTTAAAGAACTTTACGGGCTTTCTTTTCAAAAGTAAAGCCCTGAACGTTTTGTAAAATCCTCCGAATTTTTTTACAATACCTTTTTTGAACTTCTTCTTCAAAAATTTTTTACCTTGCTCTAACTTATGAAAACACTTGAAAACTCAAAATAACGCCCCTGTGTACGAGCGATGGCTTGATTTTATGCAATTTCGTAATTTACTGATTATTACCTTTGTAACTTTTATGTTGTTGCTTGGGATGATCGGAACCCATGATTACCGATCTTATCATAAAACACAACTTTTTCTTTTAGTGCTCAACCTTGTGTTTGCCGTATTCCTCTGCTTAAAAAAGGGAATTTTCGTACACCAGAATCAGTTGTATGAAGGTCTGTTCCTATTCGGGTTTCCGCTGGAAAGCACCCGGGTTATCACTTCTGCACTACCTTACCTTCTTCCTGTGCAGGGTACGCTTTCCACCCATTATCAGTATACACCCAACAGCCACAGGTATCGTGACTGGGAACCCAACCTTGACATTTCACAAAAGAGCTTCACTCTATTCCTTACGAATGCAGACCGCTCCCGTACTGAACTGCTCATAAGATATACCAATGAAAAACGTGCACAACAGGCCATTGAGCTTATTGTAAGAAACACACATATAGTCCTTTACCCTACTCCATAATTCCATTTTCTCAATTTTTTTACAGAACTATTGCGTAGTTAAATAACTACACATATATTTGTAGTCAAATAGCTTCATAATGAATTTAAGAAGAGACGTTTTCCAGGCCATCGCCGACCCTACTAGAAGGGCTATACTGGTATTGCTGTCGACCCAATCCCTGACGGCCGGTGCCATCGCGGCCCATTTTGATACGGCACGCCCAACTGTTTCGAAACATCTGCAGATCCTTACCGGCTGCGAACTGTTGCGGCCCGAACCCAACGGACGTGAAATCGTGTACCACCTCAACGGCACCAAAATGAAAGAGGTTGCCGATTTTATAGAACCGTTCCGGGCCATTTGGGAAGAACGCTTCAACAAGCTTGAACAGATTATGAAAAACCACAAAACAACCTGATATGGAATCTAAAACACACATCCGGGCCGAAGAAGGCCGGCAGGAACTTTTTATTACACGCGAATTCGACCTTCCTGTAAACCTGCTGTTCAAAGCTTATGAGGAGGCCGATATTGTAGAACAGTGGATGGGAACACGGGTTTTGAAACTCGAAAACCGGCCACACGGAAGCTGGGAATACGAAACCTCGCACGACGGGAAGGTCGTTTTTGGTGCCAGCGGCGTCATCCTCGAATTTGAACGCGGCCATAAGATCACGCGCACGTTTAAAATGCGCAACACCCCTTTTCCGGTACAGCTCGAATTTATGGAATTTGAAAAACTTACCGACACCACAAGCAGGCTCGTTATGCAGATCATCTTTAAATCGACTGCATTCCGCGACCAGCTCCTGCAAATGCCGTTTGCCCAGGGAATCAACATGGCCCACAACAGGTTACAAGAAGTACTACACAACTTTAAAAGCTAAACTGTATGTCAAAACGTCGAAACATCCTCTATTGGATTGCCACCGTATGGCTCAGCCTGGGTATGGTATCCACGGCCATTGTGCAGCTTGCAGGGCTTGCCGAAGAAGTACAGAAAACAGTCCGCGAACTGGGCTATCCTTCCTATTTCCTTTACATCATCGGGGTATGGAAGCTGCTTGGTGTTGCGGCTGTACTGCTGCCGCGCCTGCCGCTGCTAAAGGAATGGGCCTATGCTGGTTTCTTTTTTGCCATGTCGGGTGCCGTAATTTCACACCTGGCCGTTCACGACCCTTTTACAGAGCTTTTCGGCCCGGTACTTTTACTCGTACTCACCGTTGTTTCGTGGTACCTGCGCCCTGTATCAAGAAAAATCACACCCGGAATCCAGAATTATGAACAGTAAGATACAACAGTTCCTTGAGCAGGCACGCAGCTGGAAAGAAGAAATGACCTTATTACACGAAATCGTAACGCAAAACGCAGAATTACAGCAGGACTTTAAATGGATGCATCCTTGCTATACGTTTCAAGGTAAAAACGTGGTGCTCATTCACGGCTTTAAAGAATATGTTGCGTTGCTGTTCCATAAAGGGGCCCTGCTTCAAGATCCCGAAAATCTGCTCGTACAGCAAACCGAAAACGTACAGGCAGCCCGTCAGTTGCGATTTACGCATGCAGAAGAGATCCTGGAACAGAAAGAACTTATTACAGCTTATATACACGAAGCAGCAGAACTTGAAAAATCGGGCCGAAAAATCACGTTTAAGAGCATTTCAGACTATCCGGTACCGGATGAATTCAGAGAAGTATTACAAACTAATAACGATGTAAAAAAGGCTTTTGAAAGCCTTAGTCCCGGAAGGCAGAAAGCCTACCTGTTCCATTTTTCCCAAGCCAAACAGCCTGCCACGCGCAAAGCGCGTATTGAACGGTACCTTTCCAAAATCCTTAATGGGGAAGGAATGGATGATTAAAAAGAACAGCCCCTATTCGGGGCTGGTTTTTTTAAGTAATTAACTTATTGTCGATAATCCAACATTGAATAAATCAAAAATGATGTAGCTTCAAACGAATCAAATAACTGACTGTAAAAAAAGCGGAAATTTTCCATTTTTTCTGAAGACTTCCCCTTTTTCAAACAATGCATAAATATAGAAATCATCTTTTAAGAAGTCAAAGATTCTTTTGCAAATAACCAGGGACTTAACCCGTTTAACGATTTATGAGGATGGTTACCATTGTAATCGATTTGCCATTGATATGCAATGGAATTGACTTCTGCTATTGATCCAAAAAGATAAGCATCTAAGACATCTTCTCTAAAGGTACGGTTCAGACGCTCTATATAAGCATTTTGAGCAGGTTTACCCGGTTGTATATAATGCAGCTCAATATCTTTCTCCTTACAAAACTCAGTAAAGACTTTTGATAAAAATTCAGGTCCATTGTCAGTTCTTATCCTCGTAGGTTTAGGCCTGTGTAGCATTAATTCCTGTAACTTTTGAACCAACCTTGTTCCTGGAATTGAATAAAAGGCTTCATTAATCAAAGCTTCCCTGTTATAATCATCCATAACGTTTAATACTCTGAATCGTCGTCCGTTAGATAAAGCATCGCTCATAAAATCTATTGACCATGTTTCATTGAGCGTTGCTGCACTCAAGAGCTTTTCTTTGATACGGTTAGGAATACGCCGTTTTCGCTTTACCCGCAGTTTTAAGTTGATGTTACGATAAACACGCAGTACGCGCTTTC
>JBEBOB010000006.1:0-111240 GCA_040396655.1 Flavobacterium sp.
CTTGAAAACTGTTGACTGTAACAGGTCCGGGGGTTCGAATCCCTCTTTCTCCGCGAAATTATAAAGAATAACTTTCCAAAAGTTATTAAAAGTACAAAACCTATACTTTATAAGAGTATAGGTTTTTTTTATTTCACCGATGATTATAATCTTATCATTTTATCCTAGTATAAACAGCAACTTCCCTTATATAAAATTGATTTCCACTTTTTATCTGTTATAGAATTTTTTATAATCGTTTCACTGTTCTCGAAATAATATCATTAAATGTTAATTTAATAAATATTTGGTTATATTAGCTAAAATTTTAACGAAATAAGCCTGTAGGTGTTGCTTTTACGAAGCTACACCGTGTTTTATTTCGTGAAATAACAATGTTAGCGATAATGTAACAAAGAATACCTTAGGAAATTACCACTCGTCTTGAATTTAAAAAAAAAGAGTGTTTTAGAACCATTTATTAAAATTAAGATCAATTTAAAACTAGAAATCTTTTTAGTGTAAACTCACAAAAAATTAATAATGAATACAAATAAAATAATCCGATTAAATCCTGATAATTTTCCTTTACCTGTTGGAAATTATTCACACGTAACTATAATTCCAAAAAACTCTGATTTATACACTTTTTCTGGGCAAATTGGAATAGATATTAATGGTATAATCCCTGAAAATTTTAATGAACAAGTAATCTTAACATTAAAGAACATAAATGAACTCTTGTCTAGTCAAGGTTTGATTGCTGAAAATGTAATTAAAGTTAATATTTGGGCTACAGAAGAAATAAATTGGGATTTTTTTGATAAAGAATGGGGCAATTTATTTGGAAAGAAAAATCCTTCAATGACTATAGCATACATAACTGCATTAGGACTTCCAGAATTGAAAATTGAAATTGAAATTTGGGCAGCAAAGTAAAGTATACACTACCGCTAACACCAGTTTGGCAAAATAGCGTTGCTCAGTTTCGGCAATTTTTAAAGTTTGTGATATATTTTTTCGTTACTTCGCCAAGCGATAAACCGTTAGTTGTAATTTTAAAATCATGACAGATATAAACGAAAATTTATCTCCGAGAGCATTTACAGTTGAAATGTCTGTGAAGATTGAGCATATACTAAATGTTATTATGGCTCAATTATTAGCTGTTAAACATGAAGACACTAAATCTTTTGGCAACTCATCACAAGCTTTAAGCTTTAATGCAAAAGCAAATTTATTGCTTGACCTAAATTATCTGAACAAAGAACAAAGGCTGAAATTCCAAATTTTCATGGAAATCAGAAACAAATTTGCTCATATACATTCAGTCGACACTTTTGAAAAATGTTTTGAACAGACAAATAGTTATAATCAATTAAAAAAGCTTTTTGGGATAGACCAAGAAGGAGAGTGTTTAGAAAAGGACATGGAATACATGTTTATAGCACTCTCAATGGATATTGCAATGACTCTTAATAAAATTAAAGACAGAATCCATAATGAGATGGCCGTGAAGTATACACAAAGAAGGTTTACAGAAGCAATAAAAGCAAAGCGAGAAGAATACAAGTCCAAACATCCTGAAAATGCTAACGCTATTGATGATTTTATTAAATTTATTAAAGATGACTTAATTACGGAAGTTGACCAAAAAATCAAAGACAAAGTTCCTCCTCATGTTTAAAATATTTGCAACAATTAAATGAGCTCAATTTTTATTTCAAATCCAATTCCAGATGGTCATAGTTGGACAATAACATCCAAGCTTGGACATATTATTAGAACAGCAGAAGAAAAATATGGTCCCAGAGACTATTCATATACAATTTTAGGAGTTGAATTTAACCAAGACGGACATCCAAGAATTTGTTACCCGGGCAACTGTAAACATATAGTAATTCAAATTTCACTTAATTGCATTGACGATTTGAATAGAGCAGTTTTTCAGGTTGCTCATGAAGCAGTACATTGCTTATGCCCTACTGGGACAAAAAACGCAAATGTATTAGAGGAAGGATTGGCAAATTTATTCTCTATTGAATATACACTTGCAAATGGGAATGGTGTATGGACTTCAAATGACCAAAAATATACAGACGCAAGTGAACTTGTCAAACAGCTATTATCATTCGACAAAGAAATAATCAAGAAGCTTAGACATATAGAACCGACAATATCTTTAATTAAAAAAGAACTTATTTTGGAAATCAATCCGCAAGTTCCTGTTGACCTTGCTGAAAAATTGACAACAACGTTCTAAATGACAACAATAAAAACTACAGCTAACAGCACCTACCCAAAAGTGGAGGTTCAGAGGTTAAATCAAGCTTTGTGCTACTATCAAAGTTTGTGCTTAGTTGACAGTGAAGTGCTTCTAAATCGCCACCTCCGGGTAGCTGCAAACCGTTAACTGCAATGGTTTCCCAACAAAACGTATAAAATGAAAATCCCAACAATTCACGGAATTATCGAAAGAAGAATGCTTGTAAATTACATAGCAGAACCAAAGGTTGTCGAAAAGATTTTACCAAAACCGTTCAGACCAAAATTATTTGAAGGAAAAGCTGTTGTTGGAATTTGCTTAATTCGTTTGAAGAATATTAAGCCTAAAGGATTTCCAAATTTTGTTGGTGTAAATTCTGAAAATGGAGCACATAGAATTGCAGTTGAATGGGAAGAAAATGGTAAAACAAAAGAAGGAGTTTTCATTCCAAGAAGAGACACGAATTTAAAACTAAATGCTTTAGTTGGAGGAAAAATTTTTCCTGGAAAACATTATTTCGCAAAGTTCAATGTAGTTGAAGAAAACAATAATTATCACCTAGATTTTAAAAGCTCAGACAATACAATAATAGAAATTGACGCAGAATTATCTGATAATTTCGATGAAAATTCAATCTTTAAAACAATTGATAATGTTTCGGTTTTTTTTGAAAATGGATCAATTGGTTATTCTCCAAACGGAAATAATTTTGATGGCTTAAAATTGGAAACTTACGAATGGAAAGTAAAACCGCTAAAGGTTTCTAATGTAAAGTCAAGCTTTTTCGAAGATAAAAACATATTTCCAGAAGGTTCAATAAAGTTCGATAATGCAATTCTTATGGAAAATATTGAACACGAATGGAAGTCATTAAAAACAATTAACCACTGCAGTTAACATAGATTTGGCGCAATGGCGGGTTAAGGCTAAAATTAAAGTATCCGCTTTCTATTCCGCAAAAAGTCAATTATATTGACTTTTTTCATAAATTTAGAAAATAATAAAAGGCTGTTGCTAAAGTTAGTGCAAAATAGAAAGTTTGGCTTTCTAGTCCTGCACTATTGCTAATACTTTTTCTATTATATGCAATTTTATCCAAAATCTGTGTCAAATTTAAGTGTTCAAGAAATCGAAAATTCAGAAGAATTTAAAGCATTTTATAATTCTGCAACTTTATATTGTTATACAATCGAAGAAATTTCTAATTTAAATGAAATTGAATATTTGAAAGCAATTCAAGTAAAACTCTTAGAGCTTTATCGAAATGCATTAAATATTCCAAAGATTGAACTTTTAACAGATTACGAATATGATGATGAATTGGATAAAGAAGAATTTGAAAAAATAATGACTATTATCTCAAATAAACTTGGTGAAAATAGATATTATTGGATGACTTTAAATCCAACTGAAATTGAAAAAGAAAGTCAAACTGTTTTAGGAGATTTATTGGATGACTTATCTGATATTTACAAAGACTTAAAATATTCTCTTATGATTTACAATCTTAATAAAATAGACTGTAAAGAAATTGCAATCTTTGATTTTAAATTCGATTTCGAAAAACATTGGAACAACCATTGTGTAAATGCGCTTTACGGAATTAATTACTTTATAAAAGAATAAAAAAACTGCGCATAGCATCGGTTTTGCGAAATGGCGGTTTAAGTGAGAAATTGAAAGTTTCTCCTTTTATTACCAGCTATAAAAAATCTATTATAAATTACCGATATTCAAAAAACTCTTTGAAGATAAAAAGATCATTTTTTCTGTATTAACTGCTGTCGGTATTGTATCCCCCAATCACCCATTGCATCTATGATATGGTGGAGGCTTTTACCAAAATCGGTAATTTCGTAATCTACAGAAACCGGCATGGTATTATTTTGGGTTCTTTTTACCAATCGATTCAATTCCAGGTCTTTCAGTTCTTTAGATAATGTTTTAGATGCTACACCTTCTATCTGTCTTTTTAAATCCATGAACCTCATTTTCCCACAATAATATAAATAGCTGAGAATAATTGCTTTCCATTTACCATTTAACAGCGACATAGTATCTTCTACCCCGCGAATGTGAATTTTACAGGATTCTTCAATTTCAATTCTTTCTTTTTTCATATTCATCAATTTATAGCACAAAAATAGTTGAAATTAAGGTATAAAAGCATCTTGGTTACCATTTAGTAACTGGTTACCAATTGGTAACAGGTGTGTTTTGGCACCCTGATAACATCTAAATTTGCAGTGTGTAAAACAATAACCGTAACATCGAAAGAATACAACGATGATGATCATTTATATTAAATTAAAAAATTAAATTATGTCACTAAAAGAAGCCCTTAACTGGAGATCAGCAACTAAAAGTTTTAATGGAAAAACGATTGAAGATGAAAAGCTTCAGCAAATTTTAGAAGCTATTCGTCTGGCTCCGTCTAGTTCTGGCTTACAGCCCTTTAAGGTTTTTGTTATTTCCAATACTGAGCTAAGAGAAAAATTAACCCCAATTGCCTGGGAACAAAAACAGATCGTTGAAGCCTCGCATATTTTGGTATTTGCGGCCTGGGACGAAATATCCAAAGAACGTGTAGATTCCTTTTTTGAATTCAGCAATCAGGTAAGAAATCTACCAAATAGTGCAACAGATGCCTATCGATTGAATCTTTTGAACTTGTTGAGCAATAAAAGTAAAGACGAACACTTTAACAATTCAGCAATGCAAACTTATATTGCCCTGGGATTTGGTCTGCTTGCTGCTGCTGATCTAAAAATTGACGCAACGCCTATGGAAGGGTTTGATAATAAGGCGTTAGACGAGTTACTCAATTTAAAGGAACACAGGCTTAAAAGCACCGTTATGCTGGCTTTGGGTTACCGGGATCAGGAGGTCGACTGGTGGAGTAAAATGGATCGTGTAAGAAGGCCAAAAGAAGAGTTATTTGTTGAGATGAAGTAATTTGCCCTATTTATGGGAAAGATTCATTTTTTAAAATTACTTTTGAGAGATTATCTATGTTACAATCTTAGTATGGATTGCACAACGATATGATAAAATTTTTGTACTGCAGCAGATAAAATATCAAATGACTAAATAAAAAAGCACCTTATTAATAAGGTGCTTTTTTATTTAAAACGGGCCGTTACAACCCGTCATGAAGATTTGATGTTAAGATCAATTCCCAATAGGACCCTCCCGTTAGGATTGCTTTACAAGCTCTACCCTTCTGTTTTGAGCCTTCCCCTCTTCCGAAGTATTCTGCGCTATAGGGTTTTTCGGACCAAATCCTTCAGAAGTCAGTCGGTTCGAAGCGATACCTTTGCTTATAAGCTCATTCTTCACTGTTAGAGCACGCTGCTTTGAAAGTTCAAGGTTGTGTTTTTCATCTCCCGTATTATCAGTATATCCGTTAACTGCAATTTTAAGAGATTTATCGGCGGTCAATACTTTTGCAATTTCATTTACGGCCTCTTTGCCGTCGGCTTTGAGGGTTGCTTTATCAACATCAAAATTAATGTGCAGCACCGCTTTCCCTTTTTCGGTAAGTTCTTTCTGTATCTCATCCGATTTAAGCATGGTGATCGTCTGCTTGAACGGTTCTTTTTGCAGGATGTTGAGGTAGCCGCCTGCCGTATTGCCGGTCAGCTGTATGTATACATCACCTCCATCGGCCCTGCGTATCACATATACTTTGATATTTTGATCGGTATAACCAATCGAACCATCTTCGCCCAGATAAGCAGCCTGACTTTTATAGCGGTCGTATTCCTCGTTTGAAATTTGTCCGTCAAAAACCTTAACACCTCCAGCCGCTTTTATGGCTTCATCATAACTTTTTTCAAAATAAGGCAGTGACCATTCGTCTGAAGTACCCGGTTTAACCACGATATTGCTTTTCCAAAGCTTTCCTTCTACCGGTGTCATAATTCCGTTTAGAGGAAAGAACAACCGGTCAAATTTACGCTGTATCGGCCTGTTCTGTTCAGCCAGCCCGTCAGGAAGGCTGAAGAAAGGGAATGCTCCGAGTTCCTTGTCCGATACCGGAATACTGTTGATATCAAATTCTTTTCCGGCGGCAGATGCATCTCCTCCTGTGCTGTTCAGCGTATCCTGCTGCGTCACCTCCGGTTCGTCTGTTGTACTTTTGTTTTCCTTGTTGCATGACAGTGCCGTTAAAACCATAGCTGCCATAATCAATTTGATGGTCCATTTTTTCATAAAAGGATGTATTTGTGGTTGTTGTTTACGAAATTGAAATGACTGCAGCGTTCTGAGCCGTTTCTTTCTACTAAAATACAAAAAAAAGATGATCTGGAAACTCTTGTCATCAGGCTGCCCTGTCGGGTCTTTTTGATTTTTCTTCTGCTCGGAGTATGGCGGAAGTTTTATATTCTCCTGTATGCGACCATCCCGGCGGGTAAAAAATATACTTTAACCGGTCCCGGAATTTTATTCCCGGCTGGGATGCATCCTTAAAAATGGCGCGCCATTCATGAAAAACGATATTGACAGGACCTTTATCCTGTATTTTATGGGTCAGTCCGTACCTTATAGGCTCATATGTTTCATCCTCTTTTTCAAACGTACCAAAGATACGGTCCCAGATAATGAGGCCCATGCCCATGTTACGGTCTAGATAGCGGTCGTTTGACGCATGATGCACCCTGTGATGGGAAGGCGTTACGAGGATCCATTCCAAAATCCCGAGTTTTCCAATTGTTGTGGTATGGACCCAGGTGCCGTAAATCTGGAATAGCGCATAGGCCGACATAATATGCCAGGGGTTGAACCCGATAAAGGCAAGCGGGGCGAAAAACAGGTATCTGTAAAGGGGTTGAAGCACCGGAGAACGGAATCCCGTTGAAATGTTGAACTTTTCCGAATTATGATGTGTAACATGCACGGCCCAGAAAAACCGGGAATGATGATCTACGTAATGATGTATGTAATAGGCAAAATCCTGAAGCAAGAATACGCTTAACCAATAAACAACCGAGTTGTACGAAAAATCGAACAGCCGGTGTTCGAAACAGAAAAACATGATCCCCATCGCGAAAGCCTTCATTAAAAGGTCGAGTCCGAAGTTAAGGCAGGCCAGGTAAAGGTTGGTCAGCGTATCTTTCGTGTTGTAGATTTGCTTATGGTATTTGTAGCTGTATACCATTTCTATAAGGATTAAAACGATGTGTAGCGGGGCAGCATACAGATAAATAAGGGAAACCCCATGTTCGTTAAAGAAATCAGTAGCGTTCATTATGATTACAATTAATGTGTTAAAACTAAACAATTATCACTCACGCACGGTTCATCCTAAATTAAAAACAGATTAAATCTGTTATGGCGGAGTTGATTTTTGCAAGTTGCGTATTTGTTTATCAATATTATATGTAAAATGTTAATTATATTAAAATAAATGTTAAATTTAATAGGTTTAATTAAAACAAAACTTTATTATGAGAAAGTACTTCGCAGAATTTTTCGGAACCTTTTGGTTAGTATTTGGAGGATGTGGTAGCGCCGTTTTTGCTGCAGGTGTGCCGGATATCGGTATTGGACTGTTGGGAGTTGCCCTGGCTTTCGGTTTAACGGTATTAACGATGGCTTATGCCGTGGGACATATTTCGGGAGGGCACTTTAACCCGGCTGTTTCATTCGGACTTATGGCAAGTGGGCGTTTTTCAGGTAAGGAACTGTTACAGTATATTATTGCGCAGGTCTTAGGAGCTACCGCTGCAGCAGGTGTATTATATACTATTTTAAACGGGGCCGGTGCTTTTTCAGCGGAAGGACCCGGAGCCTTTGCTACGAATTTTTATGAAATGCCGGGCTATATGGACCGAAGTTACAGTATGGCAGCTGCGTTCCTGGCTGAGTTTGTGCTAACTGCCTTCTTCCTTATTGTTATTTTAGGCGCCACAGATAAATGGGCCAACGGTAAATTTGCAGGAATCGCCATTGGTCTGGCACTTACCCTCATCCACCTTATCTCGATCCCTATTACCAATACATCGGTTAATCCTGCGCGTTCCACATCACAGGCCCTTTTTGTCGGTGGTGAAGCAATGAGCCAGTTGTGGCTGTTTTGGATTGCCCCTATTGCAGGCGCAATCGTCGGGGGACTTATTTATAGGTTTTTACTTGAGAAAAAAGATGCTGAAGCATAATATTTACCTAAAGCCGGTGGATTTTCCATCGGCTTTTATTTTGGGAACAAGACAGTTTGGTTAATTTGTGCCTGAATACTGGATGCACGCACAATAAAACACGTTTGTAACTGCCTGGAATTCATTTTTATCTGTTTTTATATAAAATTATAAGCTCTAAAATTTGCAAAATAGCCGGAACAGTCTTATACTTGCACCTTGAAAAATAAAAGGAGAGGTGTCCGAGTGGTTGAAGGAGCACGCCTGGAAAGTGTGTATATCTCAAAAGGGTATCGCGGGTTCGAATCCCGCTCTCTCCGCCAGAAAATAAAACCCGACGTTAAGTCGGGTTTTTTTATTTATGCTGTTTGAAAACAGTGCTAAAATATAAGCAGAGTTTAGCGTTTCTGATTGTTTTCAACAGCCTCTTTGTATGAATTAAAGCTTATGCCTATTTTACATTATCTTCCGCCGTTGCTTTTTAAATCTGCTCTACAGTCAGCATCCAGTTGCGGAATGTTACCGGTTGCAAGCAGCCCCAGGATATCTGTACTTTCTGCTGAATAATACATCAGGCAATCCCGGTTGTCGCAATGATTGCCGTTTTCAGGATCCTTATGGTTGGTCTGCATAGGAGAACCAAGGTCCACGAGTCCAAGTAAATGCCCCATTTCGTGTTCAAGCACCGTTGCTTCAAGCTTTGCCCGGCTCACCTGCCCTATTCCTCCCGAATTATCATGTATGGTTTTACCCATTAAGGCTACCGAAGTATTGCGGTATGCGATTCCCAATGTAGAGGAACCGGAGGCATGAGTACCGTTCGTGTACAGGATGTATACGGCTACCCCAGACAGAGAGGAGAAAGCCGTGCGGTTCTTATTTTCGGTTTGCCTGATTTCTTCAGTTGATAAACTGCCGGAAGTACCATCAATTTCGTTCGTTGTGATGATTATTCCTTCACTTTTGTCTACCAGGGTTCCCAAAAAAGATCTGAAATGATCCAACGCCTGCGCATCTGGCGCGTATCCCGGCATATACTGTATCTCGATCAATAACGACTTGTACCTTTTATTGCTCAAAAGATCATTGCCAGACGCTCCTACCGGCCCTGTATGGTTATAGTCCGATGTATTATGATGAAATTCATCAGCGTCCCGGCTGCAGGATACGACAATTAAAACAGAACAAATCAAGATAAGTTTCTTAAACATACAAAATACAAATTAGGATAAAGGTTGTTATACTATATAAAGATAAATAATTAGGAGTTTGATCGGTTGGGCAGCTATATTTTAGACATGTATTGTTAGGATATTTATAAACTTTTAATAGGATTAAAAATTCCCCCTTTAATGCAGGATCAGGCTCAAACTGACCTGTATAATCAGCATATTTTTACTGAGCCTCTTTTTTAATGCGCATTATCTGATTAACAGGTGGCCGTATCATATGGTAGAAAGCAGCTCATTTGGGCCCGGGAATATTCGTAAAATTTTTCTACTGTGTCAGAACATTTTTGGCTCCTTAACCAAACTGATAATGCGGATATACATAGAGCATGTGGATCTGCAAAATTTAGGTAGAATTTTTATTCTGATTATGAAGTATCGGGATTGACTTTAAATGCTTAAAGGAATCGAATAAACCTATCAAACTTAAAGTTTAAGGGTAAAACAGGGTTTAATGTACAATTCTTGATATTTACAATATCGCAGTACGTACCACAGTACCCTGTTTCAGCATTTTAGATACAGGGCATTGCTCGGCTACATCCAAAAGCCTCGCAGCAATCTCCTCATCCGGTTCTTCAGCAAAATGGATCGTTCTTTCAATATGGGTCTTTATCTCGTTGTTTTCTATGCGGTGAAACATATTGGCTTTAATTTCTATTTGTGCTATATCATAGCCCTTATGGTCGATATACATTTTCAATGTTACAAGAGTACAGGTAATGAGGGAACTTAAAAGAAGCGTATAGGGATCGGGACCTAAATCCTGTCCTCCCTGCTTTTCAGGTTCGTCTGTAATAAATGTCCCGTTACGCCATGTGATGGCTGTTTTATATTTTTGTTCAGCAATATTTCCTGTGACAGGATTTTCTAAAAGATATTTCATTTTATTCCTTATATGAATGGTGTGAAAAAGATTGCAGGGTAATGAAGAAGTTGATCGGATTTTACTGTTATGGCAATAAATCGCTTAGACAGCAGAACACAGAGGACTGACTGTTGCGATACGCAGGTACCATGCTTTTTTTAGGATGATCAACCTTTTCCCTGAAGCTGTTTTATACTTAATGCTCCGGAAGGGCACCGGGCCACCTGGTTTCTTAGTTCTTCAGATGTGGCATTCTCAGGCTTTAACCAGGGTTTGCTTTTGGGATCATATACTTTTGGTAAAGTTTTTACACAAATGCCGGAATGAATACAGAGTTCCGGTTTCCACAATATGGTGATTTCCCCGTTTGAATATTCATGTGTTTCCATATCGTTATTATTTAGAGTGTAGCTGTTGTTCCAATTTTTTGGAACAACAGCTACACTCTAAATTACGATAAAATTTTCTTTTGAGGCATATTTATGCCTAATTCCTTTTAGAAATCCATACTAAGATATCTGCTGAGGTTTTGTAAACCGAATCATTTTTTCTACAAAAAAGTTCTAAGCCGTATCTTTAGCCCCTCTTTATCCTGATTTGTATTCGGTATTTATCAAATAAGTATGACGTATAGGAAACAAGAGCTAAACTTGAAAAAAGCAGCAGTTTCTATGAAGTCTGCTTCACATTCACCTTTTATTTATCAGTAATCCATAGGGACGGCGATGATGTCAAAGACTGTATAAGCTGCATTTGAGTCTCCAAAGGTGGCGGTGATTCCGTTCTGATTGTCTTTCGTATATACAATGGCGCGCAATTCTGTAGTATAAGTTCCGGCCTCCAGAACGATGGAGCGCGAAGTTCCTACCTGAAAAATACCATTAGTGGCAAGATTGCTTGTATTGGAATAAGTTCCGGCTTCACGCAGAAAAAGGAAATTGTTTGGAATTCCGGTTCCTGAGAGCATCACATTGACTCCAAATAATTTAGATGCGCCATCATTGATAGGATTGTTATTGGATGCAGATGTGACATTCGAAACCGGGACAGAGAATGAAACCGTTACCAACGATTTTTGTGTCAGGGTAAACCGCCGGGTTAACAACGCTTTCATCCCGGTACTACCGTTTAGCGCTGAAACGGTTACCCTGCCGTTTAGCGGAACGGCATCTTGGAAGTCGCCGCCTGATAATACCTTTGGCGCAATATTGAACATTTTAAACCATTGGCCTGTAGTGCCTTTTGAGGAATCAAAACCATAATATCCGCTTGAAAGGACATTGATTGTACGCGAGGTAGTGGTGGAAGGCGTCAGGCCTTCGGTTACATATACAATAGTACCGTTTTGCGCACTTGTATAAAGGTTGTCCAGCGCTTTTAAATCGTTTCCTGAAATACGCGGTGCTATAACCCCTGGAGGCGTATCGTTCGAATTTGATCCGACAACATCAAGCGTCGCATTGGGAGTTTTAGTGTTTATACCCGTTTGCTGTGAAAATACAGAGGTACCTATTAAAAGAAATGGGGCAATTAATACATATTTCAGAGTAAATGTAACTCCGCAATGGCTGTTTTTCATGTTGATATAATCTTTAATTTAACAGAACATGAAAGCAGATACTTAAATGAAAGATTTGAATGATTAAAAAAAGTAGCGTACTTTACTCCTCC
The DNA here is from genome assembly GCA_040396655.1 of Flavobacterium sp. Lineage (GTDB taxonomy): Bacteria > Bacteroidota > Bacteroidia > Flavobacteriales > Flavobacteriaceae > Flavobacterium. Next base: position 12,154 of record JBEBOB010000006.1, read on the forward strand.
TCCTCTATTTTAATATTGCTTTGTCCCGATATCTATACTATTAGCGAATATAGGACAAACCTTAAAAAGAAAAGTTTTTTAAATTATTCCTTTTGTTTATCAAATTATAACTATTGCCTTTTTACTAAACTGTAATCGGACAGGACTTAACTGTAAATATTTTAGCAAAACGGATGGCGTTATTGAAGTAGCCTGGAACTTTAGTGTTTAGCATATGGCTTTGCCCACTTTAAAATGGAATGATAGGTAAGGATACACCGACTTTGTCGGGCAAGCCGTCAAGCGCTTTCTGAATTTCTGTCCCGTGTTTTAAATAGAACCAATTATAAAGAGGATGACAGCCATGAAAAGCCATATGGCAGTTTCTGTAGCCGTCCCACTAACTCTGCCGGGATTGATGAACAAAGAAATGCGGTGTTTAAGATAAATGTACCGGTTTCTATACACAAACGATTACTTAAAAAAAACGTGGAAGACAGTGCGTTTTTCAATAATAAACCCTCCTTAAGGGAGGGTTATACTTACTTTTTAGAAGCTTCCAATGAGGATTTGCGGAATTCTTTCAAAAGCTTCTCCAAATTTAGCGAAGCCTTACGGGCTCTTGTTCCTGCCGTATTATTGCCTTTTTCTAACTGGAGTCCTGAGTCCGTATTAAAGGATTCAAACTCGGCATTGATTTTTTCGATCAATTCTTTCATTTGTTCTTATAATTTTGAATTCGTCAAAAATATAAAATAATTCATATAAACAGGGCGTTCCGGGCACTTTTATCCGGGATTTTATAAATAAAAGAGTGTCTTTTGGTTTTTAAAAAGTTTTCGTTTTCATCGGGTTCTCTTTCATCTGTAATAAAAATAATAAATGCGGGGATATAACCCGCATTTATGCATTGCCACTTCAGAAAAAATTGTATATAAAAAAATAAATAGCGTGTTATGACGCTCAAAAAACAAAAGCATTAATTGTAAGCTCTCCAATACCTGGCAGTATTGCCCGACAGGTAATGTATCTCAAAAGCTATGTTTGTGGACAAATGCAGGACTAAAGTAGAAAAAAGGTTTTAATAAAATGCTGCAATAGAGTATATGAGTAACTATTTGAATATGATTTGCAACTATTTGGTAAGAATGTACAGAAAAGGGATGTTTAAGGAGGTACTTACTGGTGATTGGTAAAATAAACAACCCCTGTTAACTATTAACAGGGGTCAGGGTATTGTTAAACATTATTGAATAACGAGTTTTGCTTCTGATGCCCCCGAATTCAGTGTTAAGGTGTCGTTGCTGATATGGAATGTTTTGGCAGTATTTAAAACTTCCAGAAAAGATTGCTCTACTTTCAGGTTCGGACATGCCATTTGTGTAGCTGTAATTTTTGAAAAGCTTATCTGGTCTCCATCAGCTTTGTAACTTCCCCCGAAACCGTTACAGCCCAGATTACCTGAAACCTGTTCTGTATTGTCAAATTTGATATGAGGAGTTCCCATTTCCGAATCGAGTACCACTGTTTTTCCATCAATCATCACCAGTTTCCAGTTTTTGCCTACGAGATCTCCTGCAGATACTTTGGTTTCTGCTGTGGGGATATTTTCTGCCCCGTTTACCGGATCGCTCTTTTTCTGGTTGTTACATGAAGCAAAGGCCATTGTTACGGCCAGGACTAAAAAGTACTTTTTCATAATAGTTATTTTTTAAATTACAACTAAATATAATGTATTTTAACAGAAAAACGTTTTTTCTTTTGTAATATTTAAGCAAAAAATAAGTTAGTCAATGCGCAGCAAAGGCTGTGTACTGCAGCGGAAAGAACCTCCAAAACTGCGGCTTATGCTGAAATCGACATATTCAACTTTTACACCTTCCTGTTCAATAAGGTGGCCTATATTTTTAAATTGCGGGTCTGTTATGTAAACATCTGATGATACAGGCAAACCGTTGGTTGCGAGGTTTTTGGCTTCATCAAGCGTAACAGGTATCTTTTTCCAGTTTCTAAGCAAAGCAGGAACGCCTTTTAGAAATGCCTCTTCGCACAGTACCGCTAATCCGGGTTTTATAAATCCCAGGGCACAGTCAAGATGCAGGATTTCCGGATGCAGCGGTACCAGTTCGACCGAATAGCCCAACGGATGAAGCAATTTTTTTAACCATTCAATTCCCAATTCGTTCGACGCCAGACCTGAGACACCAACCAGCACCTGTTTTCCCAAAAAGAGCACGTCGCCTCCTTCAAGAAAAGGTCCTTTTCCGTGTGTTGTTGCGTTCAACGGCATTAAGGCGGGCTGAGGGATGGCAACATATTGACAGTCTTCACGGTATACCTCCTGTTCCAAAACGGCCCGTACCGGGAAAATCTCATTCCTGCGGTGAAGCATCCGGAGCGAACCCTCAATAACGTGATGTCCTATCGTAAAAAAGGGATCCCTTACGAAAAAATTGGCATAACCGTTGGGACCGGCTGCCTGTTTTTCTTCCGGGGTAAGTTTGCGCGGACGTATTACTTCAACATCGTATTTTCTTAATAAATTATAAAGTTCATCGCGCTCGTTTTGCCATTGCAGTTGTTGTTCGGGAAATGCTTCCGCATAATCCTTGCCCCTGTTTTCAAAATTTTCCCTGATAGCTGAAGCGTCCAGGAATTTAAGGTCCTGGGCGCGAGGTTCCTGGGGAAATCCAAATTCAGATTCCGCTAATACTACCCTCCGAAGCTTTGCAAATTCATTTTCAACAAAAATCATAACGTTAAATTAGTAAAAAAATCAGTATTTCAGCTTCAAATATTACGGTATTCCGTAGGAGAGAATCCGCTTTTCTTTTTAAAAAAGGTCGAGAACATCGAAACCGATTCAAAACCCAGTTCGAATGTGATTTCCTTGACCGTTTTTTCTGAAAACCTCAATTGGTTTTTTGCTTCCTGCATAAGCCTTTGATTTAACATGCCGGATGCTGTTATGTTGAGGTGCTTCCTGCAAAGTATGTTCAGGTAATTAGCAGAAATATTGAGCTTTGCAGCGTACCAGTTTACAGCTTTATGCCGGGTATGGTATTTATTGATAAGGTTCTAGAAATCCCGGACAAGATTGGGCGTACCGGCCAGCAACGTATCTTTAATGTGGCTTTCTACTTCGTGTTTCATCATCATGGCAAGCACATCCATACGCAGTTTTACGATTTCCCGCCACGACTGATCCCCGGTTATAATGGTTAAATCCCTTTCGATACTTGACATTTCATGATTTACAGCCAAAAACTTAGTATCTGAAAGTTTAAAAACAGGATGCAGGTTATACCTTATGAAATGCAGTTCGTCAATGCTTGTAAAGGATTCAAATATCCCTTTTCCGACCACTATTTTATGCGCTAAGGTTTCTGGACCGGTAACCCAATGATGATGCTGTCCCGGAAAAAGGAAGTGCAGTTGCTTTTCTGCAATCGGGTATGCTACTTCGTCGATATAGTGAATCCCGCTACCCTTAATGAACAGAACAACGAGAAAATAGGTACATTTCGTTGTTTTATTGTAGTTTTCGATTCCCTTTATCTGTTTATATGTGACCTGGTCATCCTTTAAATGTTTAAATTGAGTATTCATGGTAATTCCGGTATTGCTTGTATTTCTTTTTAAGACTGCATTTTTTAGCCCAGGACAAAAAACACCAGTTATCCGGGAATAACTGGTGTTCAAAAAATGATGTTAATTGTACCCTTATCCAATACTTTATCCCTGCTAAAATTTCAAAAAGTATTGTAATTGGTTTCTCAAAGATACACTATTACAAGTTTTGAGGTAGTTGATTTTTTTTTAATCTGTTGCAGATTTTGTTAATTCAATTGCAAATTTTATTCATTTTAGACCCGGTTTAAAAGATTCCATCTCCTATCGTTAATTTAATGATTTAAAATGGAGGAAACCTATATTATAAAAAAACGTTATCCGGAGAGATAACGTTTCATGTTTAGATAAAATAGGTGTGCTACCGGTTTAAATACCATAATACTAAAAAATAAACGTTAGCAGTACCAGATCAAAAGTACATGAAAACGCACAGACATTTTTATGCATATTATCTTAACTGTTATACAAATCGTCTATTTCATATATTATTGAACTTATGGCAAACGTCAGGGCTATTTTTATTGATTTGAATCAGTAAGTTTAAGCCATTCTTCATAGCAAAGAACACCGAGTTCCGGCCTGCCTTCGCCTTCCAGCATGCAGATGAACTCCAGGGCATTACCATCCGGATCATTAAAATAAAGGGCAAGTGCGGGCATCCATGCAAAAACCATAGGCTTTTCAGAACCGTCTTTAAGAAAATTATAAGGATGCAGTCCTTTACTTTTCAGGTAGTCTGTTGCAAAATTTAAAATATCGTCCTTAGCAGCCTTAAAAGCAAAATGGCGGGGCTCAAAATGTTCCTTTTGCTCCCAAAGACCTAACATAGCGCTCTTGTCTTCGTTGATCCATAAGAATACGATAGGTCTTGTCTCATCGTGGTGCGCGATATGCAAGCCCAGTATTTCCGTATAAAAATGAACGGCATCTTCTAAATTACGGACCTGGATATGCGTTTCGTATAATCCCTTTATCATGATAAAGTATTTTAAAGGAAGAAAACGTCTAGGATGCGGAAGGCTCCCATAGCTGAATCTTATTTCCTTCCATATCCATGATGTGGACAAATTTTCCGTAATCGTATGATGCAATTTCATCCAGAACCGTTACCCCTTCTTCCTTTAACGCTGCTACCAGAGCTTCAATATTTTCCACACGGTAATTGATCATGAAGTCTTTGGAAGAGGGTGCAAAATATGTCGTGGTTTCACTAAAGGGACTCCATTGCGTGGCACCGGATTTCTCAGGATCTGCCAGCTCTCTCCATTCGAAAGTGACCCCGTAATCGTTCGTATCCATTCCCAAATGGCTCTTATACCATTCCATCATTTTTTTAGGGTCTTTACATTTAAAGAAGATCCCTCCTACTCCTGTTACTTTTTTCATCTTGTGATTATCATTTATTGAGATCAGCGAATATTACGTGTTTGTTTACCCGAAATACCTCTAAAATCTTTACTAAGCTAAGCAAATCCAGCAAAAGATAAAAGAGCTCTTTAAAATTAATTAGGGTATTAAAAGAATAAACGGAATAAGCTTCTTTAAGTAATCTGTTTTTAATAATTTTGTTATACTTAAATTATTTTAATTGAAATGGAAAATAAACAGCATATTATCGACAGGTTCATCAGCTATGTAACCATAGATACAGAATCAGATCCTAATTCAGAAACCACCCCATCAACAAAAAAACAATGGGACCTTGCCAATAAACTCGTAGAAGAGTTGAAGCAAATAGGTTTGGAGGAAGTGTCGATAGATGAAAACGCCTATATCATGGCGACCTTACCAAGCAATGTTGCACATGAAGTACCTACGATAGGTTTTGTTTCACATTTTGATACATCTCCCGATTTTACAGGTGCCAACGTGAAGCCGCAGATTGTTGAGAATTACGATGGTGGCGATATTCTTCTGAACAAAGAGCAGAACATTGTTTTATCTCCGAGTTATTTTGATGATCTTCTGCAATACAAAGGACAGACGTTGATTACAACGGACGGTACCACACTGTTGGGGGCCGACGATAAGGCGGGCGTTTGTGAGATTGTTTCCGCTATGGAATACCTTGTTAAGCATCCTGAAATAAAGCATGGAAAAATCAGAATCGGTTTTACTCCCGATGAAGAAATTGGACGCGGTGCACATAAATTCGATGTAGCGAAATTTGGAGCTGAATGGGCCTATACCATGGACGGTAGCCAGATCGGGGAATTGGAATATGAAAACTTCAATGCTGCAGGGGTGAAACTTATTTTTAAAGGAAAAAGCGTACACCCGGGTTATGCAAAGGGTAAAATGATCAATTCCATGCTGCTTGCCACAAAATTTATTTCCAAACTTCCTTTGAAAGAGGTTCCTGAAAAAACCAGCGGCTACGAAGGTTTCTTCCACGTAAACCACATAAACGGGTCACTTGAAGAAACAGAAGTACAGCTTATCATCCGCGATCACAGCATGAAGAAATTCAAAAAACGTAAAAAGGTGATTCGCGAGCTGGCCAATAAGTTCAATAAAAAATACGCAGAGAAATTCGGTGGTAAAATTGTGGAATGCGAAATCAAGGACCAGTATTACAACATGAAGGAAAAAGTAGAGCCTGTCATGTATATTGTAGATATTGCGGAACAGGCAATGAAGGAGCTCGAGATTAAGCCTATCATCAAACCGATTCGCGGAGGTACAGACGGTTCCCAGCTTTCCTATATGGGCTTGCCGTGTCCTAATATTTTTGCCGGCGGACATAATTTCCATGGAAAATACGAATATGTTCCTGTCGAAAGTATCCTGAAAGCAACAGAGGTTATAGTAAAAATTGCAGAGATTACTGCTGCGAGAAAATTCTAATAAAAAATCCGCTTCACTGAAGCGGATTTTTTTATTACAAATGTTTAGTTGTAAACCATTTTAAAGGCGATTTGGTAGATTTTATGATTTTTATAAGAAATATGCATTGTTATATTTGATATATTTGGAAAAACATTAAAAAGAAGAAAAATGGATCAGGCGTCTTTAATGGGATTTTTCAAAACGGTGCTTATCATTGTTTTGATCTATTACTTTATAAAGTTTGCTTTTAAGTTATTAGCTCCTTATCTCATGAAAAAGGCAGTAGACAAACTGAATGATAATTTTCAGCAGCAACAGCGCGCTTATCAGAATCAACAATATGGGCCTACTTCAGGAAATGAAACACATGATGATTTTGAATCAAGCTTAAAGCAGAATAAAATACCTAAGGAACGTAAGAAAGTTGGTGAATACATCGACTATGAAGAAGTAAACTAATATTTATTAAGAATAGGAAAGGGAAGTATTTTTACTTCCCTTTTTATTTTGACTCCGGCCGGTTTAAAAATAAAAATTATGAAAAGAATTGTAAAAAGCAGTTTGTTGTATCGTTATAATTAGATTATATTTGTTTTTTTAACATTATAACACTTATAAAAATGAAGAAAATTTACTTTTATCTGGCAGTTGCCTCATTTGGTTTGTTCACGATTACTTCTTGTTCTGATGATGAAAAGGCAGGACCGGAGCCTACTAAAGATGTATTTCTTGGAAAATGGGATTTAAAAACCCTGAGTTCTAAAGTATACATCAATAATGATCTTGTCGAAGATGTAAAAGAACAACCCGTTGAAGGAAAGATGACGCTGCAGTTCGATTTTAAGGCCGATAACAAAGTAGACTATTACATGTATGCACCTGCAACGGAAGACAGAGAAGAAGTAAAAGTAGATGCATCGGGATCCTATAAAAAAAATGGAACAGAGCTTACTATTACAATTGAAGGGGAAGATCAGATTTTTAAGATTGAAGGCAATGACGCTGAAAATTTAAAATTGATGCAGTCAGTAGAATTCAAATTTGACGAAGCAACCCTGAAACAGGATGTGACCTTCAACTTTAAAAAGATGTAAAAAAAAAAATCCCGATTCGTTTCGGGATTTTTTTGTATTTAAAAAGGGACATCGTTGTCGTTGCTGAAACTGCTTCCGAAGATCTGGTCTCCCGGAGGAAGGTCGTTCAATGCATGGCGCTCGTTCATACTCGAAGGGAATTCGTCAAACGGCATACTTAAATCTTCCAGGTTGTCGAACTTACCGAATTTACCCAGGAACTTCAGGCGGATGTTGTCAAGCCCCCCGTTACGGTGTTTCGCAACGATAAACTCGGCCTGCCCTTCAGTAGGACTTTGTTCTTCATCATCCCATACATCGATCTTATAATATTCAGGACGGTAAATAAAGGATACGATATCGGCATCCTGCTCAATAGCTCCGGATTCCCGTAAATCGGAAAGCAACGGACGTTTAGAAGAACCGCGGGTCTCAACCGCACGCGATAGCTGCGATAATGCAATCACGGGTATATCGAGTTCTTTTGCAAGCCCTTTGAGGTTTCGTGAAATAGTGGAAATCTCCTGCTCCCGGTTCCCCCCACCTTTGTTATTTCCTCCCGCCGTCATTAACTGAAGGTAATCGATTATGATCAACTGAATATCGTATTGCGATTTAAGCCGTCGGGCTTTGGCACGCAGGTCAAAAATAGAAAGCGAAGGCGTATCATCAATAAAAAGTGGCGCTTTTTCAAGATCCTTCACCTTCACGTTGAGCTGCTCCCATTCGTGTTGTTCAAGTTTTCCCGTACGAAGCTTTTCCGAAGACAAACCTGTTTCAGATGAGATCAAACGTGTGATGAGCTGAACACTCGACATCTCAAGGGAAAAGAACGCAACTCCGCGATTGGCATCAATGGCAATATTCCGGGCCATGGAAAGTACGAATGCGGTCTTTCCCATACCCGGACGTGCCGCTATAATGATAAGATCCGATGGCTGCCAGCCCGATGTAAGTCCGTCGAGTTTATGAAAACCTGTTGGTAACCCGGATAAACCTTCTCTTTTTCCGATTTCTTCAATTCGTTTTTTGGCTTGTGCAACCAACGATTGAGCCGTTTCGGTACTTTTCTTGATATTTCCCTGTGTTACGTCGTAAAGTTTGGACTCGGCCTGATCCAGCAACTCGAAGATATCTGAAGACTCGTCGTAGGCATCCTCAATAATTTCGGCAGAGATCTTAATAAGGCTGCGCTGAATGTATTTTTGAAGGATAATGCGTGAGTGAAACTCGATATGGGCCGATGATGCTATTTTCTGCGTAAGGTTGATAAGGTAAAAATCACCTCCGGCTATATCCAGTTTGCCGTTTTTACGCAACTGGGTGGAAACGGTGAGTATGTCGATAGGCTGGCTGGCTTTAAAAAGCATCTCTATGGCTTCATAAATGCAGCGGTGCGCCTCTTTATAAAAAGCATCCGGTTTAAGGATGTCGATTGCTTCGTCCACCCCTTTTTTATCAATCATCATGGCACCCAGAACGGCTTCTTCAAGATCCACGGCCTGAGGTGGCAACTTGCCTTTTTCGAGCGCGATGACGTTCTGTTGTTCTTTATAATTTGGTTTTATTGCTCTGTCCTTTTCCATAAAGCGAATTTACTTTTTTTAATATGAATTGCCTAAGCAAACTTATTAACTATAGGATGTTTTTTGGTAACAATTTGATGTTGATAAGTTAATGAGGTTGAAATCTTGTTTGAATAAAAACAAAAGCCGGGCAATTGCCCGGCCTTATATCATTGCTTTAATGTTATTCTGAAAACTCTCCCATGTTTTCGTATTTTTCCATACGCTCATCGATGAGTTTGTCGATATTCTTTTTGGACAATTCAGCATACGTTTTGACGATGGTGTTTTTTACTGTTTCAAAAGTAGCTTCACGATCGTAATGTGCACCTCCCAATGGTTCAGGAATCACTTCATCTATGAGCTTGTTCGATTTCATGTCTACCGAAGTAAGCTTGAGTGCATCGGCAGCCATTTCCTTGTATTCCCAACTGCGGAAAAGGATAGATGAACATGACTCAGGTGATATTACGGAATACCAGGTATTTTCCAACATGAAAACCTTGTCTCCCACACCAATTCCGAGAGCTCCACCCGAAGCACCTTCACCAATGATGATTACGATGATCGGAACCTTAATGCGGAACATTTCGAAAATATTGCGTGCAATGGCCTCTCCCTGCCCGCGTTCTTCAGCTTCCAGTCCCGGATAGGCGCCCGGAGTGTCGACGAAAGTTACGATGGGCACATTGAATTTTTCAGCCATACGCATAAGGCGCAATGCCTTGCGGTATCCTTCCGGATTGGCCATACCGAAATTACGGTACTGGCGTGTTTTGGTATTGGTTCCTTTTTGTTGTCCGATGAACATAAAAGACTGGTCGCCAATTTTTCCCAATCCCCCGATCATGGCCTTGTCATCCTTTACACCACGGTCTCCGAAAAGTTCCAGAAAGCTGTCTCCGCAAAGGGCCTTGATATAGTCCAGCGTATACGGGCGGTTTGGATGTCTCGACAGCTGAACGCGTTGCCACGCCGTTAAATTGCCGTATATCTCCTTTTTGGTTTCTTCCAGTTTCTTTTCTATATTTTTACAAGTGTCGGTAACATCCACCTCAGATTCCTGTCCGATAATCTGGCATTTATCCAATTGTTCGTTTAACTCTTTTATAGGTAATTCAAAATCTAAATACTCCATAAACCTCGTTGTTTGTCTTTTTTTGTGGCTACAAATATACTATTTTTATTAATTAGGCAGTTGCTTTACTCCGATTTTTAAAATAGGCATTTAATAATACGGTAAGCAATATGATAACCGCTCCCAAATAAAAAGCCGTCGTCATTTTTTCCTGGTCCTTAAACAGAATGACTGCCAGAAGGATACCGTAAATAGGCTCCAGATTAATGGTAAGCATAACGGTATAGGGCGTCAGGTATTTCATGATGTTAATGGTGGAGATGAACGGGTAAGCCGTACAGATCGATCCCAGAATGCCGATCCACAGGATGTCCAGTTCCTTAAAATGGAAATTCTCAGCGGTGAACCCGTCCTGGTACCACAGGAAGCAGGCCAGGATAAACAGCCCTCCGAGCAGTTCGTAAAAGCTTATGACAACGCTGTCGTGCGTATTCGCAAGTTTTCCGTTAATAATCGAAAACGATGCCGACAGGAAAGCCGATAACAGCGCTACTATAATACCCATTTTGTACTGTGATTCAAACCTAAAGATCAAAAGAAGGCCTGCTACAACGAGACATCCTAAAAGAATCTCATAAAGGATGAACTTACGTTTGTAGAATATGGGTTCGAGTATCGAAGTAAAAAAGGCCCCGGTCGAAATACAGGCCAGTGTAATGGATATGTTTGAAATTTTAATGGCATGAAAAAAGGTAAGCCAGTGAATGGCTATAACAAATCCGAAGATAAAGAAACGCAGCATATCCCTTGGACTAATCGCCAGGTTCTTTTTCTTGATGAGCAGGTACAGTAAAATGACGCATACTGCAATGGCAATTCTTGTAAAAACAAGCGGTAGCGCCTGAAGGGAGATCAATTCCCCCAATATGGCTGTAAATCCCCATATAAATACAATGATATGGAGATGCAGCTGGTTTTTTAAATTAACGTTTGGCATTGTTGAGTAGGTACACGGCTAAAATTCCGAAAATAACGTTTGGAAACCATACGGCGAATAAAGGATTGATGCTTGACGCCTCGGCCAGCGTCCCGAATATCTTATCAAAGAAGATATAGGTAAAGGCCAAACCAATACCCATGGCAAGGTTGACCCCCATTCCTCCCCTGCGTTTCATCGAAGAAACAGCAACCGCAATAATGGTCAGGATAAAAGCAGATACAGGTACACTGTACTTTTTATATTTAACAACAAGGTAGGAACTGATATTGGCAGACCCCCTCATTTTTTCTTTTTCAATAAACTGGTTGAGTTCTGACAACGTCATGGTCTCTGCAGCATAAATGGCAGGTGTAAGATCGTCAACGTCAAAATTGAATTTGATCCTCTTTTCCGCTTCCTTCTCTATTTTATCATCATTTACCCCTACTGTACGCTTTCTGTAATCATAAAGGGTGTAATCTTTGGTGCTGTCGTTATATACGATACGCTCTGCCTGAATTTTGGATACCAGGTCAACGTTGTTAAATTTTTCAAGTGTAAATTTATAGCCCGTTTTGCTTCCGTAACTGAAATTACTCACGAAGATAAACTCATTTTTGCTGATCTGTTTGAAAACGTTCTGGGTTTCCCTCACTTCCTTTCGCTTTAAATACTTGTACCTGAAATCATTGTAACCCAGACTGGCTTTCGGAACAATGAAGAACCCCATAAGCAGGGCGAACATGGAAATAAAGGTTGCCCCTACAATATAGGGCCTTAGGAAACGCATATAGGAAATACCCGAACTTAAAATGGCTACAATTTCCGTATTGCTGGCCAATTTTGAGGTAAACCAGATGATGGAAATAAACAGGAAGATTGGAAAAAGCATGTTGGCGAAATAAATCGTAAAGTTCCCATAGTATTTGAGTACGTCCGCCAACGGGATTTCGTTTTCCAGTATCTTATTAATCTTTTCGGCTACGTCCACTACAATACCAATGGGTACGAAAAGCAGGATCATTACAAAGAATGTACCCAGATAGCGTTTCAGTATATACCAGTCAATGATTTTCATTTTAAGCCGTTATAAGCGTGTTGCCATTTGTTTGACCATTTTTTCCTTCCAGGTATAGAAGGTTCCTGCAAGAATCTGTTTACGCGCTTCACGCACAAGCCACATATAGAAACCTAAATTGTGGATGGTTGCAATCTGTTTGCCCAGGTATTCGTTAGAGACAAACAGGTGACGTAAATAGGCTTTGGAATATTCGGTATCAACCCAGGTAATCCCCATTGGATCGACCGGGCTGAAGTCGTCTTCCCATTTTTTGTTCTTTATGTTGATGAAACCTTCCGATGTGAACAGCATTCCGTTACGGGCGTTTCGTGTAGGCATTACGCAGTCGAACATATCAATTCCCAGAGCAATGTTTTCCAGTATGTTGATAGGAGTACCAACACCCATAAGGTAACGGGGTTTGTCTTTTGGCAGTATGTTCGTTACCACTTCGCACATTTCATACATTTCTTCAGCGGGTTCTCCTACAGATAATCCCCCGATGGCATTTCCTACGGCACCTGCATTTGCAATGTATTCGGCCGACTGTGCCCTTAGATCCTTAAAGGTAGATCCCTGTACAATTGGAAAAAAGGCCTGGTCGTATCCGTATTTTACCGGAACCTTTCCCAGGTGTTCGATGCATCGGTCTAACCAGCGGTGCGTCATGTGCATAGAACGCTTTGCATAACGGTAGTCACAAGGGTACGGCGTACATTCGTCAAAAGCCATGATGATGTCTGCCCCTATCGTCCGCTGTATTTCCATTACATTTTCAGGAGAAAAAAAATGGTAGGAACCGTCGATATGAGATTTAAACTTAACTCCCTCCTCTTTTATTTTTCTCCTCCCCGATAAAGAATATACCTGGAATCCACCAGAATCTGTTAGGATATTGCGATCCCAGTTCATGAATTTATGAAGTCCGCCTGCCTTTTCCAGAACGTCGGTTTTGGGACGCAGGTACAGGTGGTACGTATTTCCGAGAATGATATCTGGATTGATGTCTTCTCTTAATTCGCGTTGGTGGACACCTTTCACGGTTGCAGCTGTACCAACCGGCATGAAGATGGGGGTTTCGATGGTTCCGTGATCCGTTGTAATAACTCCGGCTCTGGCTTTTGAATGTATATCGGTGTGAAGTAAATCGAATTTCATATTTATTGTTTACAAACCGCAAATATACGCTTTTTGCTTCATAAATCTCAGTCGGGAATTTATAGATTTCACAATAAAAAACCGGAATTTTTCAGGGAATCAGCGAAATAAAAAATGGCAAAAACAAAAATGCTTTTGCCATTTACATTATAAGGCTGATTTTCCAGATTTTAATAAAAAAACTGATTGTAGTCGTCTGAATCCAATGGAGCATTCTGAATGCGCTCTTCAATGATGTAATTCTGCGGATTGTATTTTAAAACAGACGGATACACTACAGTATTACCTCCATAGGTTTCATCCCTTTTTATTATATTGTTTTTGTTAATGTACTTTATCGTACGGTAAGCTTTGGGATAGATATTGTAATAAGGGTTCCGGAAAGAATCAAACGTAAATGTGGATGTACCGATGCCGGATTTCTGAATGATCAGGTTTTCATCCTTTACAGTCATCATAGGATTGTTCAGGCTTCCGTCGCTGTTATACCTATAGCTTTCAGATTTAAGCAGCGTATTGTTTTTATCGTATGTTTTGGCAGTGTCAATCTGATCCTGCGAATTATACGTATAATAAGTGATTTCGTCTTTATCGTACTGAGGGAAATCCGGGTGTCCCGAATGATAGCGCACTTCCACTACCTGGTTTAGATTGTTATAAATGAATTTTTCAGATATGGCGTTGTCCCTTGTGATGCTTATGGAATCGACAAATCCGTTCGAATGGTAAAAGAACTTGTGCGTAAAATAGCCTTCTTTCATTTTCATCTTTAATCCCTGGGGCGGGGTTTCGGGAATGTTTTTTTCTGTTACATCCTTTATGTCGTCCTCGCATGCGGCCAGGCTTAGGGCCAGGCAAAAGAATAGTAGTTTTTTCATGGTGTTTTTTATTTAATGGTTAAATTTAATAAAAAAATCCATTCATTTGAATGGATTTTTAACACTTTTGTTTCGATATATTAATTCTCGAACGGGATGGCCGGAAGCAACTGTGAAGAAACATCTCCGAAACCGATACGTACACCGTCCTTCTCACAATATCCTTTCATGATTACGGTGTCGTAATCCTGTATAAAGGTTCTTGTTGAGCCGTCGGGCATGTCAATAGGGTTTTGTCCGCCCCATGTAAGTTCAAGCATAGAACCGAAACTGTCTTTGGAAGAACCCGATATCGTTCCGGATCCCATCAAATCGCCGGAACTTACCAAACAACCGTTAACGGTATGGTGTGCCAGCTGCTGCGCCATGCTCCAGTACATGTATTTAAGGTTTGATTTACAAACGGTTTTCCCTTCCTTGTCACCTTCTGGCTGTATGATTACTTCAAGGTTAATATCGAACGCATGATCTCCTTTTTGTTGAAGATAAGGCAGTGGTTTCGGATCTTCCTGCGCAGGACCGGCACAACGGAAAGGTTCCAATGCATCCATGGTCACGATCCAACATGATATGGATGAACCGAAATTCTTGGCTAAAAATGGTCCGAGCGGAACATATTCCCATGACTGAATATCGCGGGCAGACCAATCGTTAAGCAGTACCATTCCAAACATCTGGTCTTCTGCTTCCTCAACGGAAACCCTGTCGCCCATAATGTTTGCATCTGCCGTAATAAATGCTGTTTCCAATTCAAAGTCAACGCGTTTTGACGGACCGAAAACCGGTAGTGTTTCACCTTTAGGCAATGATTGCCCCAAAGGGCGGTTTACAGGTGTACCTGAAGGTACAATGGTAGAACTTCTTCCGTGGTAACCCACCGGCAGGTGCAACCAGTTCGGTAAAAGGGCATTGCTGGGATCGCGGAACATCATACCAACATTGGTAGCGTGTTCACGGCTTGAATAAAAATCAGTATAATCTCCGATAAAAACAGGAAGTTCAACTGTTACTTCCGCAACATTGAAAAGAACTTCTTCACGGGCAGCTGCGTCATCGCGCAGTTTTGGATTGTTGGCTTCGAAAATTTCCGAAATCCTGTTGCGTACGGCTCTCCATACTTCCTTTCCTTCCGAAATAAAGGCATTCAGGGTTTCATCATAAAGTACGTTGTCGTCAAAATCAATATCTTTGAAAAAACCAAGGTCGTTTAAGGCAGGGAGGCTTATGGCGTAATCGCCTATTCTGGTTCCGGTTACGAGGTGGTCCTCTTCAACGGAAAAAACACCGAACGGAATATTCTGGATGGGGAAATCACTGTTTTCTGATACGTTTAACCACGATTTTAAAGCAGGATTGTTCGCAGGTATATTCATTGCTTTCATGAAATTTTATTCTATTTAGATTGCTTATGCGAATATAACAATGATTTTTTATAAATTTGAGTTCAATTTAAAGAATTACTAAAAATGCAACGCGACGAACAAATCTTTGATTTAATTTTAGATGAGCAAGACAGACAGGTTCACGGCCTGGAATTAATTGCTTCGGAGAACTTTGTAAGCGACCAGGTTATGGAGGCTGCAGGTTCGGTTTTAACAAACAAATATGCAGAGGGATATCCCGGAAAAAGATATTATGGAGGATGTGAAGTGGTGGATATCGTGGAACAACTGGCCATTGACAGAGCTAAAGCCTTATTCAATGCAGAATATGTAAACGTACAGCCCCATTCGGGATCACAGGCCAATACGGCGGTTTATGCAGCCGTTTTAAAACCCGGAGACAAAATTTTGGGGTTTGATCTTTCACACGGAGGGCATTTAACACACGGATCACCTGTTAACTTTTCTGGAAAATTGTACAATCCGGTATTCTACGGTGTTGACCAGGAAACAGGACTTATTAATTACGATAAGATCCAGGAAATAGCAGAACGCGAAAAGCCGCAGCTGATCATTGCCGGAGCTTCAGCTTATTCACGCGATATGGACTTTGAACGTTTCAGAAAGATAGCCGATTCTGTAGGAGCTATTCTTATGGCCGATATTTCGCATCCTGCCGGACTTATCGCAAAAGGGTTGTTGTCTGATCCTATCCCTCACTGCCATATCGTTACCACTACCACGCACAAAACGCTGCGCGGGCCGCGTGGAGGTATGATTATGATGGGGAAAGATTTCGAAAACCCTTTTGGTTTAAAAACACCTAAAGGCGAGACAAGAATGATGTCCTCTTTATTGGATTCAGCTGTATTCCCGGGTAATCAGGGAGGACCTTTGATGCACATTATAGCGGCGAAAGCAGTGGCATTCGGAGAAGCTTTGCAGGACGAATTCATGCATTATGCACTACAGGTACAGAAAAATGCCAAGGCAATGGCCGAAGCTTTTACTAAACGCGGATACAACATTATTTCGGGCGGAACAGACAATCATATGATGCTTATTGATTTACGCAATAAGAACATTTCGGGAAAAGAGGCTGAAAATGCCCTGGTTAAAGCCGAAATTACCGTAAATAAAAATATGGTGCCTTTTGACGATAAATCGCCTTTTATTACATCGGGAATCCGTGTAGGGACTGCTGCGATTACAACGCGCGGACTTGTTGAAAGCGACATGGAAACGGTGGTAGACCTTATAGACCGCGTTATTATGAATCATGCGAATGAAGCTGTGATTGAAGAAGTGGCCGACGAAGTAAACGATATGATGAGCGAGAGAGCCATGTTTGTATTTTAAGCATTTTTTTGAATAAAATAGAAAGGATCACGAATTGTGGTCCTTTTTTTGTTAGGATGTAACAACTTACTTCAAAACATTACTAACTAAAACAAAAAACAATGAAAAACGCTGCATTTATCTTAATGCTGTTCCTGTTTAACAGTATGTATCCGCAAAAACTGATTCAGGGTGTCGTTAAAGATGCCGAAACCGGCAAACCAGTTGAATATGTAATGGTGACGGGAAATAGTTCCGGAAAAACGACTGTTACGAATTCTGAAGGGCGCTATCAGTTCAATATGTCCAAAGAGGATACAAAGCTTATTTTCAGGCATCTTGATTATTTTTCCAAGGAAGTAACAGTAGATAACGCCAATAGCATCAACGTAAAAATACGGCCTTCGGTAGAATCTCTGGATGAAATTGTGATCCTTACCGTATCGTTAAGAGACGAAATCAACAAAGCAATTAAGACATCGCAGGCTAATTTTGCAAAGGATCTGAAACTGAATACCTACTATCGCGAACTTATGTACATCAACGGTACTATGTACCAGTATGAAGATGCAGAGCTCGATTATTACCTGCAATCCATAAACAAAAGCAATACCATCGTACGGGAGAGCCGCACAATTAAATTTACCAATGAAGAAGCCAAAAAATTTGATTCTTTAACAGGTATCCGTTATTTCTGGGGTGATTTAAGGGAACGTATTTCTTACGAGTTTGATTTTGAACTTGTAAAGAAAATCATAAACGATAAGGAATATGATATGTACATTACGACCAAAAAGGCAGCCGACGGAACCGAGCTGAATGTGTTGAACTTCAGTCCGGTAGAAAATGCCAAAAATGCTACATTAACAGGTACCGTGACCTATGGTGCCAAAGATTACCTTATAAGGGAAGTAAAGGCTAACCTGGCACCCGGTTATATAAAAAACAATCAGTTTCAGCAGCAGTCGAACCATATGTTTAAAAGAAGCTTTTATGCCAAAACAACGTTGTTTAACCTGTACAACGGTAAATATTCGCTGGCCTATACAGCTTACCGCATATTCGGCGTATCACAGGTTGCAAACCAGCTTACGAAGGTGGGTGGTTTTGTGGAACTGCTGGTAGATACAGTCGATGAATCTTTTGCCAAACCGAATCCCCAGGATTTTTTCGACAGCAATAAGCTTACGCGTTTAGGCAAAAACTACAAAAACAGATATTGGGAAAAATACAATGTGGTTCCCCTAATTTATAAAGAAGAACAAATGCTGAAGCAGATAAATAAATAGTTTACGCATAATAAAAAAGCACTTCCGAAAGGAGTGCTTTTTTATTTCCAGAGCTGTTTTGCTTTTTCAAGATCTTCTGCAGTATCTATGCCTACTCCTACATGTTCCGTGAGGACCATTTGCAGGGTTTTTCCATATTCAAGATAACGCAGCTGTTCCAGTTTTTCAGTAGCTTCAAGTCCTTTCATCTGCCATTTCGTAAAATCAAGAAGTGCCATTTTACGGTAAGCATAAACACCTATGTGTTGATAATACGGGACGTAGCTTTTTCCATCACGGGCAAAAGGTATCGGAGAACGGGAGAAATACAATGCCCTGAAGTTCTGGTCTACAACAACCTTTACGTTGTTTGGATTCCGGATCACCTCTTCATCCTCTATCTCGAACATCAGGGATGCGAGGTCTATGGAATGGTCTTTATCTTCCTTAAATACCCGGATAAGGCTTTCGAGGTTTGATTTGCTTACAAAAGGCTCATCACCCTGGACATTGACTACCACGTCACATGCTATATGCTCGATTACTTCGGCAATACGGTCGCTGCCGCTTTCATGGTGATCGGCGCTCATAACGACATTGACACTATATTCCTTCAAAAGGTTAAAAATGAGCTCATGATCTGTTGCAACCAGCACTTCATCAAAAAGCCCGGTTGCCAAAGTGGCAAGGTATGTCTGTACAACTACAGGTTTCCCTCCCAGGTCCTGTATAAGTTTCGCCGGAAAACGGGTCGAAGCGTAACGTGCCGGTATTACGGCAATAATCTTTAATTTATTCATCGAAAAATTCATCGTTAAAACCTATTAAATAAACTTTTTCCTTGGCACGTGTTAAGGCCGTATAAAGCCATCGCATATAATCCTTACTGATGCCTTCCGGCAGGTAGGGTTGCTCTATAAATACGGTATCCCACTGCCCTCCCTGCGATTTGTGGCAGGTTACTGCATAGGCAAATTTAATCTGTAACGCGTTAAAGTACTCATTATTTTTTACTTTTTGCATACGGCGGTAGGCCGTTGGTTCGTCTTCATAATCAAGCAGAACCTCCTGGTAAAGCCTGTTCGACTGTTCATATGTAAGGCTGGCCGATTCCGAATTCAGGGTATCGAGCAATACAATGGTGTCAAACGGGGCCAGTTCGGGATAATCGACCATGCGCACCTTTACCGAAGCAAACCTGAAACCGTATAGTTCATGATGTCTGTAAATTTGCAGTATTTCCAAAATATCCCCGTTGGCAATGAAATCGGCTGATTTGGAATCTTTAAGCCAGAAATAATTGTTTTTTACTACCATAATGTAATCTCCGGAGCTCAATTCGCTTTCAAGATCCAAAACCCGCATTCTGATCTGCTGGTTGTATTGATTGGCTCTTTTGTTGGAACGTACGATGAAGATGGTTTCCTCTGTTCCTTTTCTTGAAAAGGCATCGTGTATGGCATCTAAGGTTTCATAACCGTCCTGTAGCCGTATGATGTCTTTAAAAGGTTTGATGTCAAATGCGAAAAAATCATAAAATTCCTGTTGCAGCTGTTCCCGCAGTTCCGTTGCATTGTAAAGTATGCCGGATCCTTCCTCCTGCCGCATCACTTCGGTAAGCTCTATGTGGTCAACCTTCATCTGGTAGTGAAGGGCGAGCTTGCTTTCCAGTAATGCCGGGCTTTCATCCATTCCTACAGGCGGCAGCTGGGCCGTATCTCCAACGATGATAAGTTTACAGTTCTGACCCGAATATACATAATACATAAGGTCGTCGAGCAGGGAACCGTGCGTATACATTGTCGCATCGGTTACATGGTCCGAAATCATCGAAGATTCATCTACAATAAAAATGGTATTCTTGTGCTTGTTGGCCTGCATGGTAAAGGCAAGTCCCGAATTTTTATCCTTTTTGGGATAATAAATCTTTTTGTGTATGGTATGGGCCGGCTGTTTTGCATAATTGGAAATCACTTTGGCGGCACGTCCCGTTGGGGCAAGCATTACGTATTTAAGGTGAACGGATGCCAGCTGGTTGACAAGATTGGACAGCAGTGTTGTTTTTCCCGTTCCGGCATATCCTTTCAGGACAAAGAGCTCGTCCTGGTTTTCGCTTAATACAAATCGTGCTATTTTATTTAAAAAAGCATCCTGTTTTAAGGTAACGGCAAACGGAAAAGTATGTTTTAACTGAAGGTAAAATTCGTTTACGGTCATGCTGGTCTGGGATTGTTCCTGCAAAGATACCATTGTTTTGATGAACGTCTGCCAAATCAATAAAAAATTGTACTTTTGAAGCATATTCATTAAGATGCTTATGAGTAACGGTACGTTTCAAAAATTGTATTTACAGGTTTCACTGCATGATTTCAGTTTCTGTGTCAAGAACCAGGTAAACAACCAGGTGGTTCACTTTAAATCATTTTCCCTGGATCCTTATAAGACCATTGAACAGCAACTGGATCTTTTTTTTGATAAGGAAGACATGCTGCAGTCGGGATACGATGACGTGCTTATATTTCACGACAACAACCTCAATACCTTTGTACCCTCTGCCCTTTTTGATGAAACAGCGCTAGGCAGCTACCTGCAATACAACATCAAGGTTTTTCCTACCGACTATTTCGACTATGATTCGATGCCGCAACAGCAAATAGAAAACATCTATGTACCGTATGTAGCCTTTAACAATTATTTCATCGATAAGTTCGGGGGTTTCGAATTCCAACATATCCATACCGCTCTTTTACAGCATTTTATTAATAAATCCGCGGCGAACGGAAACAGGGAATTTTTTGTTCATATAGCGGAAAAACATTTTGAAATCGTCATTATTCAGGATAAAAAGCTGTTGTTTTTCAACAGCTATGAATACCAAACGGCCGAAGATTTCATCTATTATGTTCTTTTTGTAATGGAACAGTTAAAGATGGATCCCCAGCAGCAGCTCGTGCAGCTTGCCGGAAAGGTTGATGAACATTCAGATTTATTTAAAACCGCGTATAAGTTTATACGCAATGTTCAGGCGCTTAACCTGCATACGGTGGCACAGACCTTATCGGTTACTCCTGAACAATTGGAACAACATTACATTTTATTACAATCATGAGAATTATATCTGGAAAATTTAAAGGACGCAGGATTACAGCGCCGAAAAATTTACCCGTACGCCCTACAACCGACCTTAGTAAAGAGTCGCTGTTCAATATATTGAACCACCAGTTTGCTTTTCGAGAGCTCAGGGTGCTTGACCTGTTCGCGGGTACCGGGAATATCAGTTACGAATTTGCCTCACGCGGGGCAGAACCCATCACATCCGTTGATGCCGATTTCGGCTGTGTGAACTTTATCAGGAAAACCGCCCAGGAGTTTGAAATGGATATTACGGCGATCAAATCGGATGTTTACAGGTTTCTGGAAAAGAATAAAGTTAAGTACGATATCATTTTTGCAGATCCTCCCTATGATTTTACGCAGGAACAGTTTGAACGCATTGCAAAGCTTGTGTTTGAAAACGATTTGCTTGAAGAAGACGGACTTCTTATAATTGAACATTCCGCGCATACCAGTATGGAGGAACTGGAACATTTTTCCAACAGCCGTAAATACGGCGGATCGGTCTTTTCCTTTTTTGAGTATGAATTGGAAGATGAAGATGAAGATGATCAAGATTCTGAAGAATAATATAAAACAAATCCCGCCGGAAAAGCGGGATTTGTTTTTATAGAACATCTTTAATAATACTTTCTACTATTTCAGGATTCAGAAGCGTACTGGTATCCCCTAAATTAGTTAAGTCGTTTCCGGCAATCTTCCTTAAAATCCGGCGCATGATTTTTCCGGAACGGGTTTTAGGAAGCCCTTCCACAAACTGGATCTTGTCAAGTTTGGCAATGGGTCCTATCTTATCCGAAATCTGCTGGTTTATTTCTTTTCTTAAATTATCCTGGTTACGGTATTCTCCGGTTTCCTTGAGCATTACAAAACCATAAAGTGCATTTCCCTTAATGGGGTGCTCAAAACCAACGATGGCTGATTCTGCTACTGCAGGATGTTCATTTATGGCATCCTCAATCGGGGCCGTTGTCAGATTATGACCTGAAACAATGATGACGTCGTCTACCCGCCCCGTAATCCTGTAATAGCCTACTTCATCCCGAAAAGCCCCGTCTCCTGTAAAATATTTTCCTTTAAAAGTAGAAAAATAAGTCTCTTTGTAGCGGTCATGATCTCCCCAAATAGTACGTGCAATCCCGGGCCAAGGGAATTTAATACAAAGCTTTCCTTCCACCTGGTTTCCTTGTATCTCTTTTCCTTCTTCATCCATAAGGGCCGGCTGTATTCCTATAAAGGGAAGTGTTGCATAAGTAGGTTTAGTAGGGGTAACAAACGGAATAGGTGAAATAAGGATACCACCTGTTTCTGTCTGCCACCAGGTATCCACAATGGGACTGTGCTTTTTACCAATGTTGTCGTTATACCAGTGCCATGCTTCTTCGTTTATGGGTTCTCCTACAGACCCCAATACCTTGAGTGAAGAAAGATCATACTTTTCCACATATTCAAGACTCTCTTTTGCAAGTGACCGTATAGCAGTCGGAGCTGTATAAAAAATAGAAACTTTATGTTTTTCAATAGTCTCCCAAAAACGCCCAAAGTCCGGGTAACTCGGTATGCCTTCAAACAACACGGTCGTAGCTCCATTGGCCAGTGGTCCGTAAACAATATAGCTGTGTCCGGTTATCCATCCAATATCGGCGGTACACCAATAAACATCATGTTCTTTATATAGAAAAATATTTTTAAATGTATAGGCAGTGTAAACCATATATCCTGCAGCGGTATGAACCATTCCTTTTGGTTTTCCTGTTGAACCCGAGGTGTATAAAATAAAGAGCGGATCTTCCGCATCCATAATTTCAATCGGGCACTCATCTGCAGCAGCATCCATCAGCGGCTGCAACCACAAGTCCCTTCCTTCCTGCATGTTCACCTGACCGTCTACACGTTGCACCACAAGAACGGTTTCTACAGAATCGCATTTTTTTAATGCCTCGTCCACAATTTCCTTGATGTTGATGGTTTTAGAACCACGGTATGATTTATCCGACGTAATAACCAGCTTACACGAAGAATCTGTGATACGTGCTTCAAGAGCTGATGAAGAGAAACCGGCAAAGACAACCGAATGAATCGCTCCTATACGGGCACAAGCTAAAAGTGCAACGGCCAGTTCCGGAATCATGGGAAGGTAAATGCACACGCGGTCCCCTTTTTTTATTCCCCTGGCTTTAAGGACGTTCGCCATTTTACACACGCTGTGATAAAGCTGCCGGTAGGTTATATGTTGTGCAGGTTCATCCGGATTGTTGGGTTCAAATATAAGGGCGGTTTTATGAGCCCGCGTTCTTAGATGGCGGTCGATACAGTTTTCGGAAACATTGAGTTTTGCTCCTTCGAACCATTTGATTTCGGGTTTTTCAAAATCCCAGCTTAAAATCCGGTCCCATTTTTTATGCCATACAAAGTGTTCTTCCGCAAGTTCCTCCCAGAAACTTTCCGGATGGTTGACAGATTTTCTGTAAATATGAAAATATTCTTCAAAATGCTTGATATGATAATTACTCATGATGTGGTTTTTATTTGTTATATTTTATGTTGTTGGTATACTTGAACTATTTCATCTATTATGGCAGGGTCGTCTATTGTGGAAGGTACCTGAACTTCTTTTTTATCTGCGAGATCCCTTAAGAGCCTGCGCAGTATTTTCCCGGATCTCGTTTTGGGCAGCCGTTCAACGGAAATAACGCGTTTAAGGCTTGCAATAGTTCCGATTTCGGATCTTATCCTCATAGCAATTTCCTGTTCTGTAACCGATTCTGCAATGGTGT
This sequence comes from Flavobacterium sp., assembly GCA_040396655.1. Classification (GTDB taxonomy): domain Bacteria; phylum Bacteroidota; class Bacteroidia; order Flavobacteriales; family Flavobacteriaceae; genus Flavobacterium. Next base: position 36,265 of record JBEBOB010000006.1, read on the forward strand.
AACCTGGCTTGGCTACAATAAGCGCAAGAGGGGTTTGCCCTTTAATCGAATCATGAATACCGAAAACAGCGCACTCCGCAACTCCGGGATGTGCTGAAATCACTTCTTCCATCTCAGCTGTGGAAAGCCGGTGTCCTGCAACGTTGATAACATCATCTACCCTGCCTGTGATGTAAATAAAGTCCTCTGAATCTTTATAGCCCCCGTCGCCCGTGAAGTAAAAACCTTTAACAGGCGTGAGGTATGAAGAAACAAAGCGTTCTTCTCCGTTCCATATACCTGTGAGGGTGCCGGGGGGTAATGGAAGCTTCACTACAACGAACCCTTCTTTGTTAGGAGGAAGTTCATTGCCTTCTTCATCGACAATGCGTATGTCGAATCCGCATACTGCTTTGGAAACCGATCCGGGTTTTATAACCGGTTCATCAATTTTCGTCATAATGGAAGCCATGGGCCAGCCCGATTCTGTTTGCCACCAATGATCGATAACAGGACGGTTGATTTTATCTTTTAACCAGGAAACCGTTGCGGAATCACTTCTTTCTCCGGCAAGAAAAAAATAGTTTAAACAGGAAATGTCGTATCCATTCATAAGAAGTGCATCGGGATCTTCCTTCCTTATGGCTCTGATAGCGGTTGGAGCCGCAAAAACAGACCGTACTCTGTATTCGCTTATTATGCGCCAGAAAGAGGATGCATCAGGCGTTTTTACGGGTTTCCCCTCGTACAGTACTGTTGCGTTCCTGTTCAATAGCGGGCCGTATACAATAAAGCTGTGTCCTACGACCCATCCTACATCGCTTGCAGCCCAGAAAGCATCACCTGGATTTACATTGTAGATATACTCCATGGTGAATTTAAGTGCAGTTGCATATCCTCCCGTATCACGCACAATACCTTTAGGTTTCCCCGTAGTTCCGGAAGTATGCAGTACGTATAAAGGATGTGCTGATTCCACCATAACCGCATCTGTCTCAGATGATTCGTTTACCAGGGAGTCATAGTCGATATCATATTTCTTTTCAGGAACAACCGCCCCCAGGTATCTTTTGTATAACACGACATGGTCCGGTTTGTGATCTGCTGATTCTATTGCTGCATCAACAAAAGGTTTATACGGAAGAATGCGGTCTACTTCCACTCCACTTGATGCTGTTAAAATAATTTTTGGTTTGCAGTCGTCGATGCGTACAGCCAGTTCATTAGGAGCAAATCCTCCAAAAACAACGGTATGCGTAATTCCAAGTCGGGCACATGCCAGCATTGAAAAAACGGCCTGGGGAATCATAGGCATATAAATAAGAACGGTATCGCCTTTGCATGCACCGAGTTTCTGAAGGCCTCCGGCCAACCGGCTTACTTCGCTGTACAGATCGTTAAATGACAGGGTGCGTTTCCTGTTTGTGACAGGAGAATCGTAAATAAGTGCTGTTGCATCGCCAAATCCGTCTTCGATGTGTTTATCTATACACAGGTAACTCATATTAAGCATGCCGTCTGAAAACCACGATGCATACGATTGGGTATTCCGGGTTAAGATATTTTGCGGGAACTGCTTCCATGAAATTTTTGAAGCCTGCTCTTTCCAGAACCGCTCGGGTTCTTTTAAACTTAGTTTGTATAAATCGTTATATACTTCCATACTGTAGCGTAAAAAAGGTATTATTAAAACGATAAATTTTTTAATACAGGAAAACATATTGCTGTGTTGTTCAGCAATAAGAAGAAGTCGTATCTGAAAATCATACCGTTAATGAAACATGTTCAGTTTGCACACAAAACAAGCCTAATTAAGCAGTTCGTTGATTTCCGCAATCATTTTTTTCAGTGAAAAAGGTTTGGTTACATAGCTTGCTGCACCAAGTTGCAGTCCCTTTTCAATATCCGTTGTTTTATTTTTGGCAGAAAGAAAAACGACTTTTACAGCATTCAGTTTTTCATTCTCCTTTATTTTCTGCAATGTTTCGAAACCGTCAACGTTCGGCATCATAATATCGAGCAGAACAAGGTCGGGTATGTGCTTTTTAAGGATATCAAGAGCTTCCTGGCCATCCCTTGCTACAAATACTTCAAACCCGTTTTTTTGTAAAGCATATTCTAATGACATTATGATGTTGGGTTCATCATCAACAATTAAAATCTTCTTCATTTAGGTAATTTTACAAAAAAACAAACACCTTTAACTTTTTGTTCAGCCCATATCGCGCCTTTATGCCCTTCTACGATGTGCTTACAGATGGAAAGTCCGAACCCGCTGCCTACCGGCTTTCTGGTGGTTTGGTTATGAGACTGGTAAAATTTATCGAATATAAATTCGAAATCTTCTTCCGGAATCCCCTTTCCGTTATCTTCCACAGCAAGCACTATATAAGTTCCCTCCTCCTTCATGGTTATTTCAATTTCGCCGGTTGAGGGATCTACGAATTTAATTGCATTTGTAAGCAAGTTAATAAAAACTTGTAAAATGCGGTCATTATCATAATTAAAAAATAAAGATTTAACATTATTTTTAATCGTGATGTTTTTTTCATAAGCCAGTTGTCCTACATAATGAATGGAATCGGAAATTGTCAGCCTTATATCGTTCAGGGTAATGTCAAGCTTTTCCCGTCCGTTTGCCAGCTTTTCAAGATCCAGTATATTGTTGATAAGTTTAGACAGCCTGTTGCTGTCATCTACTATGTTGTTTAGAAATCTCTGTTTAAGATCCAGGGGCATTTCATCGTCAAGTAGCAATACTTCAGCAGATGATTTAATAGCCGTAATAGGGGTTTTCAGCTCGTGAGCCACGGTATCCAGAAAATCGTCTTTCTGCTGGTCCTTTAAAAGGAGTTCATCATTCGCGGCCTTGAGTTCTTCTGTGAGTTTTGTTAATTGTTCTGATTTTTCCTTCAGGAATTTGTTGCTGCTTATGGTTTCCTTACTTTCTTCAAGAATTTTCAGTACCTCTGTCAGTCCAATGGCTTGTTCTTTTACAACATTGCTTATCAGGATTCTGGAAGAAGTACTTCCGATGATACCGGTAAGCAGTTTTTCAGAAAAATTGATAAACCGTGCATCGGCCGTGACGGTCTGTTTGGGAATGCTGTTCCGGGTAAAAAATACGTTGATGGCCCTAGCTGTTTTCTCGGTGCCCAGAAAACGTTCCAGTACGTTCCGGATATCTGCTACATAAGCCTCCCCTTTCCATACGTAACCCGTTTCCGAAAATAAGGCAAAATCGGTAGAATCGGAAACAAACAATTCAGCATAATTGCGCTCCCGGTAGCTTTCCTTTATGTAAACAGAACCAATTAGGTACATTACAGTATTTGCCGCCATACTCCAAAAGAACGAATTGGTAATGGGCGTAAGAAAGTCCAGTCCAAAAAGCTTGTAGGGTTTCAATAAGGAAATACCGAATGGGCCATTGCCTGTAAATTCATAATTTCCCAATATTGCATCGCAGATGAAGGGAATAATTAACGTATATACCACTACAAGAAAACCGGCACAGATTCCCATAATGGTTCCGGAGGAGTTCCCTTTTGTCCAGAACATTCCAATAAAGAATGAAGGTGCAAGCTGCGCAATGATTACAAATGAAATATACCCTATAGAAAACAAGGTAATTTCAATAGAAAAGTTAAAATAGAAAATGTAGGCAAGTACGATGAGTGTGAAGATTGAAAAACGCCGGATGTTTTTAATGTACTTTGCATTTTTTTCGGGATTATTCTTATTCAGGGTTTCCAAAAAGCCGTAAGGGATGATCAAAGAGTTACTTACCATATTGGATAATGCTACAGTAGATACAACCACCATTGAGATTACGGCAGAAAGACCGCCGATAAAAACAAGCAGTGCCATCCAGAATGAACCGTACTTTAACGGAAGCAATAATGTATAATAATCTGCATTGACAGTATCTGCATCGAAATTTAACTTTCCGGCCCATGCAATATAAATAACAAAAATATTAAAAAGCAGCAGGTACATGGGGAAAAACCATATGGCGGTTTTAAGATGTGATTCCCGGTCGTTAGAAACAACCGTCATCTGAAACTGTCTGGGCAACAGGAAAATGGCAATAAAGGATAAGGCAATCATGTAGAACATGTTAACTCCTTCTGTAAGTCCGCTGAGCGTACTTAAACTATATACATCAAACGAAGTACCGGCCTTTTCTAATAGATCTTCAGTTCCGTCATAGATGAAAAAAGTGACGTATATTCCGATCATGATGAAAATAACCAGTTTTATAAGTGATTCAACGGCAACAATGAATACGATTCCCTTACGTTTATCAGTCGTGTCAGCGGTCTGAGTACCGAAAAAGGTAGCAAATAGGGCAACAAGTACAGCAATATAAAAAGTAAAATCTTTAAATATAGAATGTGTCCTCACACTTTGTTCGTTTACGATGATCTGAAATGTTTCAGAGATAGCTTTAAGCTGAAGGGAGATATAGGGAATGATGCCAATAAGACATATAACGGTTACCAGTGCCCCTATAAACCGGTGGTTTCCATAGCGCAATGCGATGAAATCAGCAATGGATGAAATCTTCTGGTATTTGACAATACGCAGAATCTTGGGGAGAATGTACACCCATACCGGAGCTGCAATAACAGGCCCCAGATAAGTAGTCAGGAACCCGATACCGCTTGTTGCCGCTATACCAACGCTTCCGTAATAGGTCCAGGCAGAACAGTAAACACCAAGGGAAAGACTGTATACATACGGATTGTTTACCCATTTGCTGTTTACGTTTTTTTCTGACCACAGGGCAATAAGGAATAAGAAGGCAAAATAGCCTAATATTATAAAAACAAGTACATAATTACTCATAGTATTTCTTCAGGATATAGTAAGACCAAAGAACGGCCAGAAGCCAGATCGAGAAAATAAACAGGTAAAATACCGGTATGCCCGCAACGCCGGTTTTATGGTTAAACATAAAAACCATCGGTACGTTAAACAAGGTAAATAAAAGCAATGCAATCAACAGGAACTTCTGTTTATGTCTTTTTTTCATATTCTAAATATACAAAGAAACAGTGCATTTGCACTGTTTCATGTTAAAAAACGGAATTAAACACAATAAACTTTAGTTATAATTTTTTATCGCTGTATTCGTCTGTTAATGCATAATACCCAAATACTATTAACCCCAGCGTGATTAACGGCATTAAAACAAACAAAATAATAATTCCAAAAACAATACCGTCCTGGGTTCCCGAAGTAAGGCGCGGATAACCAAAATCGATTAGAAAATATGCTGTTGCTACTCCAAGCAAGATCCAGAGGATGCCTAATATTCTTTTTAATGCTTCCATAACTCTTATTATTTATCGGCGTATTTGGCCACTTTTTTGTTAATATAAATCAATCCGATGATAAAGCTGATTGCCCCTACGATTATAGGATACCAAAGCCCTTCCAGAAAAAATTCAGGATGTCCCGATGTTTGTGCATTTGTAACAAAGTAGGTAGAAATGGCAGGTAAAAGCCCACCGAAAATTCCGTTTCCAACATGGTAAGGAAGCGACATGGAAGTATACCGTATTTTAACAGGGAACAGTTCTACAAGGAAGGCGGCAATTGGTCCGTAAACCATTGTGACGAAAATTACCTGTATGAAAATAAAGAACACCAGTTTCCACTTGGTGGAATTGCTTATAAGTACGGCTTTTTTTACATTTTTATCCACTTCTCCTTTTTCATTGAATTTTGCACTTCCATTTTCCAGGTGAACAGTACTGGTTTCATGATATTCTGTACCGTCTGAATAGAATTTTTTTACCATATAGACAGAATCGACAGATTTTGTGTCGGTTTTAAGTTCGGAACTGCTGATCCTTTTCTCTACTATTTCTGTTTTTAACTTAAGGTCGGTACTGGCATACATAGCACGGTAAATCGGCCTGTAGGAGATGACGGCAATAAGCATACCTGCAAGCAGAATAGGTTTTCGGCCCACTTTATCGCTGAGCCAGCCAAATACCACGAAAAACGGGGTGCCAAGCAATAAGGCAATTCCCAGCAGGGAATCTACCTGATTGGAATCTACGGCCATTACGGTCTTCAGAAAGCTCATTGCATAAAACTGACCTGTATACCAGATGACCCCCTGTCCCATGGTAGCTCCAAAAAGAGCCAGCAGTACAAACTTCAGGTTAAAACGGTTTCCAAAACTTTCTTTAAGCGGGTTGGTACTGGTTTTTCCTTCTTTCTTTGCTTTGGCAAACTCGGGCGATTCGCTCATGTTTTTACGGATGAGGTACGAAACGTACACCATAACAATGGAAAGCCAGAAAGGAACGCGCCATCCCCAGGTGTCAAATTGTTCTTCCGACATAAGTGAACGGGTGATGAGAATGACCACAAGCGAGATGAACAATCCTACGGTCGCTGTTGTCTGTATCCAGGAAGTCCAGAAACCGCGTTGTCCTTTTGGAGCATGCTCAGCCACATAAGTGGCGGCTCCTCCATATTCCCCTCCAAGGGCAAGGCCCTGTAAAAGGCGCATGATTAAAACAATGACAGGAGCAATAAATCCAATGGATTCATAACTTGGGATACATCCGATAACGAAGGTTGCCCCACCCATTAGCATTAATGTAACCATGAAGGTATATTTCCTTCCGATGAGGTCGCCGAGCCTTCCGAAAAAGAGTGCTCCAAAAGGTCGAACCACAAATCCGGCAGCAAATGTGGCGAGCGTGGAAAGAAATGCTGCTGTAGGGTTATCAGAAGGAAAGAATTTGGTAGACAGTACAATGGCAAGACTTCCAAAGATGTAAAAATCATACCATTCGATTAGCGTTCCCATGGATGAAGCCATGATAACGCTCCAAATACTACTTTTTTTAGTTTCGGTATTCATAATTTTTTATAGTTTTAGTTTGTTGTTGGTTGCTACAGGTAAATCATGGCCTGAAGGGTAATGACGTCTTTTTTGGCCGTGCCGAAATCTTCGTGTGAATATTCCAGGGTAAGTTTTGAATTATTTCCGCTGAGGTAAATATTGGTTCCAATATTGAAAATATTCCGGTTGTCCTTTACAGCGTCATAGCTGTTAAGGGCAGCAGCAGCATAAGGCTGCAGTTTTGTCTTTTTACCTATTGTTCCGGGTATGACGTAGCCTACATGTGCGTATGTCATACTTCCCGTACCGTAAGCATTGTAAAGATAGTTGGTTCCGTAATCATTGTGCTGGTAAGTAGCATAAGCGGTAAAGGCGGCTCCGTTTTCTCCAATAGGAGTATCATAAAAAGCATCAACAGCAAATATGTTCACATCCTCGCCTTTTGTTTCATTATCAGATAAAATAGCCGCTCCTGATGGATGCGTGAAAAAGCCGGCTCCAAGGTTGAATACCTTCTTGGCTCCAAGATAGGTACCTACTTTGTAGGGCAGGAAATTAGATTCCATATCCAGGAAATTGTATTCAAAATACCCCGCATACGTTTTCCCTGCTTTTTTAGATCCCAACAGTCTTCTTCCGCCGTATACTGCCTGCCCTTCCTGTGCATCCCGGGCGTCAAGACTGTTGGTTATGGCGTCATTAACGGATACACGGTAATGAAGTTTGCCGAACTCTCCCTTCGCATAAAAACCCAGATGACGGGCGAACTGGTCAGAAAGCCCCAGGGTCGCCCATGATTGCCGGTTGTTATCCATGGTGAGGAAGTTTAGCGTTCCCTGATTATTCAAACGGGAAATCCCGTTGTAATAATGAAGTCCTCCGCCAAGATAATGGGTTGGTGCAACCCTGTATTGTGCTATAACGTCGTGTAGGAAAAACTGTGATGCTTCACCTGTACCTGTGGGGGAAAGATTGTTTGCATTAAGGCTGTTCAGTCCCAAATGGGTAAGGATTAAAAAATCTTCATTGAGCTGTGCATATAAAATAGCACGTGCCCGTCTTAGGTTAAAATTGGTTTTACTCTGATCTTCAGCTACGTTGTTGTTGTATGAAGCCTGTACCTGCGCCCATGTTATAAGCCGGAAATATTTGCTGCCTCCTTCATTGAGGTTCACCTTAAGACCGCTGCCGTAATCAGGTGCGGCTTGTGAATACATTCTCGAGCAGAAGAGGCTCAGGGCAATCCCCAAAATTATTTTTCCTTTCATAATGTAAAGTTTATACTGTTTGGTTTGTTTTGTGTGCAGTACGAACTTCAATCTTTTTTTTATTATGGTGAAAAATAATATATATATCTGTTAAATATGTATATTAATTCTTGAAACGTTCCCATTTTATGACCATAAACTTATCTCCCAGTTCTGTCACAATTACACCCGAACCTTTAATGTTTTTTGGATTGTCGAAATACTTGCTGAGCTCTGCGGCATTAAGGATTTTATAGGTAGGGTGGTATTCGGAATTATAAGGACGCTTGATGTTGTATTTCTTAACCCAGTTCATGATGGTTACATGCGAAATTCCGAGTATACGTTCAATTTCACGATATGTAAGCCCCTCCAGGTAAAGCTGAAGTGATTTGTTTACATAGTAGTCGTCAATTTGTTTTCCCAGTTTGTTTACCGTGAAAAAGTAGTTGCACTTTTTACACTTAAAACGCTGACGCTCATTTACAATTCCTGCCTTAACGTATAAATCGGATCCGCAATTTGGACATGTATTTTGTTTCATGTATATTATTTTAGCATAAATATAATAAATTAGCAATATATACAATATTTTAATACGTTAATGTTAATTAAATTCATTTAAAAAAATATAAAGTATAAAAAAAAGTTTCTTTTTGTGTAAAATTGATAAGTATTTTGCTTTTATTCCAATAATGCTTTTTTTTCTTTTTCTATATATACCGGGTTTGTTTTTTTGATGAGGTCTAAAAACCGGCTTTAAGAGAGAAACTTTAAAACAAAAACAACCTCTGTGTAAGCGAATTTTAATAAATTTAAATAATGTACTTTTAGACCGTTTTTATTTTGATTAATTCACAGCATATGAGCAAGTTTATATATTTTGTTTTTATTTTATCTTCTTTTACAACCATGGCACAGGAACTTAAAAAAATTACTTATACCGATGGAACTTCTGAGCATATTGCAGAAGCCATAATTCAAAAAAAAGGACTACCCGGAGTTCTCATCCTTCCGGCGTGGATGGGAATCGATGAGGAAGCGCGTACTGCTGCAAAAGAACTGGCCCAAAAAGGGTACAATGTACTGATTGCCGATATATACGGAACCTTCGATACGCCTTCGTCAATGGAGGCTGCTAAAAAGATATCCGGTTTTTACAAGGAACATCCTGATGCGTTTCAACATAAAATAAGACTTGCCCTGGAACAGCTTGTCTCATTGGGAGCCATAGCTGAAAAAACGGCTGTAATAGGTTACTGTTTCGGAGGAACGGGCGCTGTTGAGGCTGCGCGCGGAAACCTGCCCTTTACCGGGGTGGTATCAATTCACGGCGGACTTAAAAAAGCCGATAAAACCTATTCAGAGATACGGCCCAAAGTGTTGATCGTAAACCCTTCTGAAGATGAATCGGTTTCGAAGCAGGATATAGATTCGTTCATGGACGAAATGCGCAAAGGGCATGCAGATTGGCAGTTCATCTATTATGCAGACAGCAAGCATACTTTCACGAATCCGTCCTCAAAAGATTACAATCCTGTAATGGCGCAACGGGCATGGAATCATACCGTGATGTTCCTGGAAGAGGTCTTAAAGTAATCTCAGGGTACTGCCCTACCTAGAAAGAAGCTGTTATTCCTGCTGCCTGCATATAACTTCTCAATATCGTTTTACCGGCAAAATCCATAACGCTTGAAAGGCGGTCGTTATATTCAAACTGCAGGTCTTCATGCAGTTTGGAATAAAGGGTTATGATGGTTTTAATACGGGTTGCCTGATAAACAAAGTGGGCTTCATTATAAGCAGAACGGAGAGCTTCTTCGTAAATATGGGGATAGGTTTGGAATGACCATTCAACAATCATAAGGCGTAAATCAAGTTCACTTTCCTTGTTTTTGGTGATGGCAGCATGCTCGTTTACGATTCCGCTTGCAGCTTTCAGATAAGCCGTAAGTTCTTTATACCGTTTTGCAGCCCGCTGTTTCGCATTACCCTTAATCGCTCTCGAAAAAACGATTTCTAGTTTTTCCTTTACCTGACGGATACGCGAATAAAGGTCGTTTTCATCTTCAAGTAAGAGGTAATGAAGCTGTTCCATAAGCCTTTTATCCTTGTTGATGAGTCGCACTAAAAGTTTATCCTTTTCTTTTTGGGATTGACGCAGGATAGCCTCTTTAAGTTCGGGTTGCTGGTTTAAAGTCATGATAAAGAGTCAGAATTATACAGTACAAATCTACATTTATTATAAGCATCTCCCGTACCTGTATACCATAAATTATAGTAAATGAGCGTCTTTGTGTGTTTGAACGGAAATATTTTGTAACTTTGTCTTTCATTAAAAAGTTTCGAGGTATGTGAAAAGCACATTTTTTCAGATTGTTAGATTAAAATAAATCACCAAGTGGTTTGTTTCATTTTGTACATCTTTAAAAATGAATCATGTTTACCTTACAGAATATATCGTACTTTCATCCCAACAGGGATCTTTTGTTCCGTAACATCAGTTTTACTGTGAACAAGAATACTAAAGCGGCGTTGGTTGGAAATAACGGTGCCGGAAAATCAACTCTTTTAAGAATAATGGCGAAAGAACTTGAGCCGTCGGAAGGAAGCCTTATAACAGAAGCTTTGCCTTATTATGTACCTCAGGTTTTCGGACAGTTCAATCATCTTACGGTTGCGGAAGCACTGAATATAGACGGAAAGCTCAGGGCGTTGCACGAAATTTTAAAAGGAAATGTTACTGAAGGCCTATATGAGGCGTTGAACGACGACTGGACAGTTGAGGACCGTTGCCGCGAAGCTCTGGAGTACTGGAAATTATCGGAAATTGGCCTTTTTCAGAAAATGGATACGTTGAGTGGAGGCCAGAAAACAAAAGTTTTTCTTGCGGGAATCCATATCCACCGGCCGGAACTTATCTTGCTCGATGAACCAAGCAACCACCTTGATATACAGGGGCGGCAGCTTCTGTACGACTTTATCGTTTCAACGGGCAGTACCGTACTGGTTGTGAGCCATGACCGTGTGCTGCTGAACCTTCTTGATGTTATTTATGAATTAGATAGGCGCGGTATAACAACGTATGGCGGCACTTATAATTTTTTCTGTGAACAGAAACGCCTGGAGGCAGCATCCCTGGCCCACGATGTGCTGAGTAAGGAAAAGGAATTGAAGAAGGCAAGGGAAAAAGAACGGGAAACCCAGGAAAGGCAGCAAAAGGCAGATGCCAGAGGCAGGAAAAAACAGGAAAAAGCCGGTGTTGCCAGAATCATGATGAACACGCTAAGGAATGGTGCCGAGAACAGTACGGCCAGGCTAAAAGGCGTTCATGAAGAAAAGATAGGCGGAATTTCGCAAGAGTTGCGTGCATTAAGAAACGGGCTTCCGGGTATAGACAAAATACAGTTCGGTTTTGGGGTTTCTTCTATACCTAATGGAAAAATGCTGTTCCGGGCAGAACAGCTAAATTATCGCTATGAAAAGGCCAATCTGTGGCAGGAAGGCCTTACTTTTCAGATTGTAAGCGGTGACCGTGTAACGTTAAAGGGCGCAAATGGTTCGGGCAAAACAACACTGATCCGGATGCTGATGGGAGAATTGGAGCCTTTTGAAGGCGTGCTGACGCGTACCCAGGTAAAACCTGTTTATATAGATCAGGATTATTCCGGAATTCAGCCGGGAATTACCGTCTATGAACAGGCTCAGGCAGCCAATACGGACTCCTTGCCGGAGCACGAGATCAAAACAAAACTCAGCCAGTTTTTATTTACAAGCCATGAATGGAACAAACCATGTGAATCTTTAAGCGGAGGGGAAAGAATGCGGTTGCTGTTATGTTGCCTAACCATCTCCATAAAAGCACCGGATGTCATCATACTTGACGAACCGACCAATAACCTGGATGTCCAGAATATTGAAATCCTTACAAAGGCAATTAATGAATTTAAAGGGACCCTCATTGTTGTATCGCATGACACCTCATTCCTCAATGATATTAATATAGTGAAAAATATTATAATATAGTTTTATTTCACTGATATTTATTGTTTTATGTTGTTTATCTGTAGTTAAAGTTTAGTCTTGTTAAATAAAAAATGCCTCTTTTAAGAGGCTTTTTTTATTTAAGTTTTAGTGGGCATGGCCACCTGAATTGCTTAATTTTGCATTGATGAAAAAGGCTCCTTTGGTCACTATTACGACATCCGGGGCAAGCTTTTTTACAGGTGTAATAGCAGTGTATCCCAAATTGGAAACACCCTTTGCTACTTCTATTTTTTCAAATGTAATTCCGCTTTGCGCGCCGTGTTCATGGTCGTGCTCCTCACCTTCTTTATGAACGTGTTTTTCTGCTTCGGTCCGTATAAAGATGTAATACGATCCATCGGCTTCCACTATAGCATCATTAGGAACAGCATCAAGAAAAACATTATCCGTAGCAATCATACCGGTCACGTTCATCCCGTCTATAAGGCCGTCGACATTTCCGGTCACCTTACAATGTACGTCAATCGTTTTACTGTCGTTCTCGAACGATGTACCGATGCTGAATACTTTGGCGTCATAGGTCTTTTCCGGGTTATTGGTTAACGTAAAATGAACCATCTGTCCTTCCTTAACTTTAAGCAGGTCTTTTTCAAATATCTGCAGGTCCAGGTGAAGCGATTCATTGTCAACAATTTCCGCTACAGGAGAAGACACGTCCACATAACTGCCTATGGAAGCCGTAACATTGCTTATTGTTCCTGATATGGGACTTATCACGGTTAATACCGTTTTAAGGTTTCCGTTGTTAAGGCCGTCCGGGTTCACTCCCATAAGCTGTATTTGTTTGCGCAGTGATGCCTTCCGTGTTTTAAGGGCATTAAGTGTTGCAGAGGCGCTTTGAAGGTTCTTCTTGGCCCCGGCATTCCCTTCGAACAATTCGTTCTGCCTCCGCATTTCCTGTTCAGCCAGTACTAACTGGCTGTTAATGGTGAGGTAATCTTCCTGCAACTGTATAAATTGCGGATTGGAAATGGTCGCAATTACCTGTCCTTTGCGTACATGGTCTCCAAGCTGGACATTGAGTGTTTTGATAACCCCTCCGAACAAGGCCGTAATGCTGGCTTTTCTGTCGTTGGGTACACGTAAAAAGCCATTGGCCTGTATGCTTGCGGTAAGCTGCTTCTGTTCAACAGAACCAAACGTAATACCGACCTCTTTAATTTGCTCGGGAGTAAGTGTGGCACTTGTTCCGCCCGTTTCATGCTGTTCTTCCTCATGTCCGTGTCCGTGAGCATCACTTTCTGCTTTCTTCTGACCGCAACTGGCAATGAGTAATAGGATTACAGGTAGGTACAGATGTTTTACTAGGTGTTTCATGGTAAATTATTTGTTGTTGAAATAATGATATTGAATGACCGACTGGTTATATTGGTTCAGTACGTCGAGGTAGTTCTGACGTATACTTATGGCCTGGCTCAGGAACTGGCTAAGCTCAGCAAAACTGATTTCGCCGGCCTTATATGCAAGGCTCGATGCTTTGATGATGGCATCAGCATGTTGCAACCCGCTGTCTTCATAAAAACGGAGCAGTTCTTCATTTTTATCGATCTCGGTAAGGGCATTCTGCTTTTGGGTTTGCATATACTGTTGTTCATAAAGCAATTTTTCCTGCTCCACGTCCTTTTCAGCTATGGCTGTTTTTACCTTGTTTCTGTAAGCACCTGTTCCGAAAAGCGGGAACGAGGCGGAGACCGAAAAGCCGGACATAGGGTTTTCAGCTCCCCAAAGGCGCTGGCTGAAGAAACGGCCAGAGAATTCTGGTTTGTTGGTGTTTTTAACAACAGAAATATTCGAAGCCGCGACATGAACAGATTGCTGCTGCTTTAGTACCAGCGGATGCTGTGCAATTTCTCCTTCCGGTTCCTGCTCTATTTTTATGAGGGGCATATCAACCGGAACGATAAGGTCTTCAACGTTTAACAGCAGCATAAGCTGTTTTTGTTCCATACTGAAATCCTGGGTATTCTGGTTTATACGCGTTCGCAGCTCTTTCATTTTAACCTCTGCAGAAATCTGGTCAAGTTTGGCAACATCACCTGCTTTCACACGTGTTTCTGCAGCCTGATAAAGCGAAGTATAGATGCTGTCGAGCCTTTGAAGGAGCTTGTGTTGCTCCTGCAGGTACCACAACTGGAAATAGGTCGAACGAACTTCCTTCACGATATTGAGGTTGAGCACTTCCCTGTTCAGCTGTGTGGATTTTAACTGTTCCTGGAAATAATTCTTCCGCGCGGCATAAAGTCCCGGCCATTCGATGTTCTGCATGATTCCTATTTTTAAAACACCGGTATGGTCAGTGGGACGAAGGTCTTCGTTCTCAACAAAAAAGCCTGTTTTCGGAAGCTCACTGGCTGTTTGTACATTGAAAGACGAAGATCGCAGTTCAGCGTCGTTGATGCTGTACTGGCGATTTCCGGTAAGAGCCGTTTCCACTGCCTGATTCAGGGTAACGGGCTGCTGGGCCTGCATGGTCATGCTTCCCAGAAGCATACCTGTGAATAAGAAGGTTTTCATAGAAGTTTTAAGGTTTGGTCGAAATTTACTGTTGACGATAAGGTACAGCAACGGCAGTACGAAAAGCGTAAGGAACGTGGCACTTGCAAGTCCCCCTATCACGACCGTTGCCAGAGGTTTCTGTACTTCTGCCCCTGCTCCGGAACTGATGGCCATTGGCAGAAAGCCAAGTGAAGCAACAGTAGCTGTCATGAGTACGGGGCGAAGTCGCGTTTTAGTCCCCTCCATCACACGCTTAAGGATATTGTCTTCCCCTTCTTTTTCCAATTGGTTAAACGTCCCTATAAGGACGATACCGTTTAAAACCGCAACACCAAATAAGGCAATGAAGCCTATGGCCGCACTTATGCTGAAAGGCATATCCCGAATAAGAAGGGCAAACACCCCTCCTATGGCGCTCATAGGAATCGCGGTGAAGATAAGTACAGCCTGTTTAAACGAATGGAAGGTAAAATACAGCAACATAAAGATGAGCAATAAAGAAACAGGGACGGCGATCATTAAACTGGCACTGGCTTTCTGAAGATTTTCAAACTGCCCCCCGTAGGTGAAATAGTAACCAGACGGCAAAGGTACTTTTGCATTGAGCTCGGCCTGTATGTCTTCTACGACACTTTGCACATCGCGTCCCGAAACATTGAATCCGATGACAATTCTGCGTTTCCCGGCTTCCCGGCTTATCTGTGCAGGTCCCAGCTTATAATCAACGGTAGCTACCTGTGTAAGCGGTATCTGCTGCCCTGTTTTTGTTGAAATTGTAAGGTTTCGTACGTCCTCAATACTGGTACGGTGGATGCTGTCAAGACGTACGACAAGATCAAAACGACGCTCGTTTTCAAAGACCACTCCGGCACTTTTACCTGCAAAAGCCGTACTGAGAATATTGTTTACATCCACAACAGACAACCCATAATTTGCCAGGCGCGTTCTGTTGTACGTTACATTGATCTGTGGAAGACCGCTGATGCGTTCCACCTGTGGTGCAGTAGCCCCGTTTACCGATTTGATCACCTGTTCGGCTTTGTCGGCGTAAAGTGCAAGGGTATCGAGGTTTTCGCCGAATATTTTAACGGCAACGTCCTGTCTTATTCCGGTCATAAGTTCATTAAAACGCATTTGAATGGGTTGGTTTTTCTCAAAGAATACGCCGGGTACCACTTCTAGTTTTTCCATGAGTGCATTGGCAAGTTCTTCATAGCTCCTGCCCGATTTCCACTCGTCCTGAGGTTTTAATACGATGATAAGGTCGGTGGCCTCAGGAGGCATGGGGTCGGTAGGAACTTCGGGTGCCCCCGTTTTACCGACAACCATCTTAACTTCATCAAACTGCTTTATAATACGCGAAGCCAACATGGAAGTTTCTAAACTCTGGCTCAGGGAACTTCCCTGCGGAAGAATACAGTGAAAAGCAAAATCACCTTCTTTAAGCTGAGGAATGAATTCGCCCCCCATGTTATTGAAAAGGAAAGCACTTAAGGCAAAAACAGCAAGAGTACCGCCCACAAGCACATATTTTATCTTTATTGCTTTGCGCAAAAGAGGTTCGTAGATGCTGTGAAAGAAATCCATCATACGATCACTGAAATTGCGTTTGTGTTCTGTCTTTTTAGAAAGGAACAGGGCACACATCATCGGGATATACGTAAGGGAAAGGATGAGCGCTCCTAAAATGGCAAAACCTACTGTTTTAGCCATAGGGGTAAACATTTTTCCTTCTACTCCTACAAGTGTAAGGATGGGAATGTATACAATGAGTATGATGATTTCTCCAAATGCCGCACTGGTACGTATTTTAGAAGCTGATTCATATACTTCCTGATCCATTTCGTGCTGGGTAAGCACTTTTTTCGATTTACGCTGGGTAATGTGGTGTAGGGTTGCTTCTACAATAATAACCGCACCATCCACTATGAGCCCGAAATCTATGGCGCCTAAGCTCATAAGGTTGGCGCTTACCCCGAATAAATCCATCATGCCCAAAGCAAAAAGAAGCGACAGCGGAATGGCTGAAGCCACGATAAGCCCTGCCCTGAAATTTCCCAGAAAAAGCACGAGTACGAAGATTACGATGAGCGCTCCTTCAATAAGGTTCTTTTCTACTGTTTGTATGGCCCGGTCAACCAAGTCGGTCCGATCCAGGTAAGGTTCAATAACGACGTCTTTCGGCAATGATTTTTGGATAACGGGAAGCTTTTCCTTGATGCGGTTGACCACCTCGTTGCTGTTTTCCCCTTTAAGCATCATAACCACACCTCCTACCGCATCAACCTCACCGTTATAGGTTAGGGCTCCGTAGCGGGTGGCATATCCGAAATGTACTTTGGCCACGTCCTTAATAAATACCGGTACAGCGCCCGAATTTTTAACGGCAATATTTTCTATATCTTCAAGTGAAGTAACCATGCCTATCCCCCTGATAAAGTAAGCGTTAGGTTTTTTGTCGATATAGGCTCCACCCGTATTCTGGTTGTTTTGTTCAAGAGCGTCAAACAGGTCGTTGATGCCGATGCCCATGGCACGCAGACGGTTGGGATCTACAGCTACTTCATATTGTTTAAGCTCTCCTCCGAAGCTGTTGACCTCTGCAATACCCGGCGTTCCGATCAGTTGCCGGGCTACGATCCAGTCCTGCATGGTACGCAGGTCTTTGGCGCTGTATTTATGCTCGCTTCCCTTTTTGGGATGTATGATGTACTGGTATACCTCACCGAGCCCGGTACTTACAGGTGCCATTTCTGGCCTCCCGGTATTCGCCGGAATGGCTTCTTCTGCTTCTTTGAGTTTTTCGCCAATAAGCTGGCGTGCAAAGTAAATATCCACATTTTCCTTGAATACGACCGTTATAACAGATAATCCGAAGCGCGAAATACTGCGTACTTCTTCAATATCCGGAATGTTGGCAATACTCTGTTCAATGGGAAAAGTTACCAGCTGCTCTACTTCCTGACTTGCCAGGGTTGGACAAGTGGTGTAGATCTGCACCTGGTTGTTGGTAATGTCCGGTACGGCATCTATGGGAAGTCGGGATGCGCTCCATATTCCCCAGATAATCCATACCAGCGTCATCAGCCCAATAATAATCTTATTCTGGATGCTGAATTTAATGATACGGTCTAGCACAAATTCTAAAATTTAAAATATAACAATAACGACCGTTCGCAGCTTTGCGAACAGCATGCCCGATCCGCATAAAGGGGATTACAGGCTTAAAACAATGTTATACAGTAATTTTAGGAGGTTGCCAGATACTTCCAAAGTAAGAGGACTGAAGTATGTTTTTACGGATGATAACCTTTTTCGAAACAACAGGAATGTGCTGAACGGAAATTTCAGGCATCTCATACTGCTGAAAAGCTGTTGGCACGCCGCAGCAGGCACAGTAACAAAAAGGAGAACAACTGTCGGCATGTCCGCGGTCTCTTAGGTGCATGTGGTTTTCCGTATGTCCGGCAGATGCATGTTGGTGGTCGTTGCGTACGGATACGGCATCACTGCAGGGCACGAAAGAAAGTGCCAGCATATAAAGCGTCCATATTGCAAATAACCATTTCATTAGGGCAAATATACTTATTTTAGAAATACAAGCACGCTCCTTATCTAAAAAAGGAGGAAATCAGGGTGAAGATAGTTGGCTGAACATGATGTTCCATCAGCTTCCGAATCTTTTAATCTGGATTGTTTTCTGCCTTACCTGGATGATGAATGCCGGCAGGCGGGTCATTTTACCAGATTCAACACGCACTTCTGATACGGGATTTTCACAGAACGTATTTTCTGCCAAAGAGGTTTCAGCGAGCACAACCTGGTACGTTCCCGTTGGAAGGAATGCGGTAAAATGACCTTCATCGGTTGTCGCTACTTTCTGGATGACTTTCCCGTTTTGCAGAATATTCAGGACGAGGCCTCCGAGTTTAGGTTCAAAATCAAGCACGCGTTTCTCGTCATATTCATAAGTTACCGAACCGTTTACAGAACCATTCTGGTGTAACGGGATGTCGATACTGGTGCGGTAATCGGATACGTTAAAAGCATTCACTGCAGGATACCATCCCTTTTGAACAAGTGTCTGTATGGTATAATCTCCAAACGGCACCGATCGGTAAAACAGCTGGCCTTTATCGTCTGTTTTAAAAGATGTGTTGTTGAGTATCGTCATATAATCAGTTGCCAGTTCGTCTCCTTCATCCCATATGCTGTTTGCATTCTTGTCATAGAAAACGCGGGCACTTACCCGGCTTTTCTTTCCGGCAGATGGGGTTCTGCGGTCAAAATTGAAACGGATTCCTGCTTCGATTGTCAGTAGATGGCTGGGGTAAGCATAAGCTAAAGTGCGGTCTGTATCGTATTTGTACCACGAAGTATTGAGGTAGCACTGCCACGTTTGGTTGGGTGAATAGCTGGTATTGAAGAAAAGTGATGGTGTACTTCCTATCATAGGGTCGTCCATATACGAAACTCCGGAGTTCAGCATCAGTTTTTCAGCAAAAAACTGTTTCTGGAATGATGCCGATGCCATAAGGCGGTAAAAGCTGTTATCGGGTGATGTCCTGTAATAAGAAAGGTATTCCGAAAGGTAATAGCTGCCCTTCTGGTATGAAATGCTGGAATTGAATGCTTTATACGAATAATTTGCCTGTGCTTTTCCCTGGAATGCCATTTTTTTCTGCAATGGGTACTTCGCAAGGCCGTTTTCAAATTCCAGATGAATAAAGTGCAGCTGGTTTGGACTTGCCCAGTTAAAATGCTCGGTAAGCCTGTGGGCGTAAAGTTTTGGCAAATAAGAAGCATCCAGGCCTACAATACCGTTATAATTTGAAGAAGCTTCGTTTTGAAACTGGTAGCCGATACCCATTCCCAATTCCTGGAAGGGTTTCCAGCGGTACATAAATTCCGCACGGGAACTGGCCGATTTTGACTGCATGAAGTAAACAGGTGATTTCGGTGCAAAGCGCGAATAAAAATAGGAAGCCGTTAAGGATCCGGTTTCTCCTATTTCCCTGTTGATGCTTTGTTGTAGCTGTGTAACGCCGCGGCGGTTTCCGGGAAAAAAGTAACTGCTTACGAAATAATTTCCAAAAAGCTTATAAGCACCCAAAACCCCGTTATACTGGGTTTCAAGGGCATAGGATGCTTTGTTTGACGAAAGTCCGTCATAACTGCTCAAAGCACCATGTATTTTGGTATTCAGGCGCCATTTCGCTGTAAATTCCCTGGTCATTTCACCGCTGACCATCTGATGTTTCGCTGATTCAAACGGATCTTCCCTGAAAAGGTAGGTACCCGCAAAATTTTTCGAATAATTCGATCCGCCCAGTATACCGTGTGCATAAAAACCGTAACCGTTTTTAAGAAAGCCGTTCTGCTGTATAAGGTTAAACTGCTGATCAATAAAACCTACCTCAACCGATTTGTCCTTCCTGCCGTCCCCAGTAAGGATCGACATTCCGCGCCCCAGCAGTGACATTTCGAACGGTTTGCTTAAGTTTCCTACGACAAGCTGGTTGTTGTTAAGGGTATACGAAAGTGAAGTATTGTTTAAAACATACTGGTTGTCGTTGCTGCTTTTATAGGCTATACCACGCAGCGAAAGATACCCGGCAGGAAGGTCGATATCGGCGGCACCTTGCAGTTGTGCTATTCCGGTGTCCTCTCCTATCTGACGGTAGCTGGCGGTCACGGTATTTTTTTGACGGAAGTTACTCCAAACCGTATTCTGCGAATGAACGAACTGTTGGGATGAAGCCACGTTCTGTACCACGATGTTGAGGTTTCCGAACAATTCCTTTTCCGCACCGCGCAGGCCTGTAATCTGTATATTGAACTGTTGCAGCTGTAACAGCCTGCGGTTAGGCATAAAGGTAAAAACAAAGGTAGAATCACGTTGTACCTGTATATTGCCTTTAAGTTCAAAAAAGTTTGTTTCCCCAACAAGTTCCGGGATTTTTACCACGAGCGTAACGTCCTGCGACCTGTTTCCAAGATTGCTTACCTGCGTTTTTATGCGAAGAGAATCATTGGGGTTACTCAGATAAATCATCGAAAGGTCGGTGTACATCTTAAGCTGGTTGTTTTCTTCAACCTGGCGTTCCATGTTTTGGCGCGACACCACTTCGTTCCGACCGTTAACGATGCTGAAAGAAAGAGTGTTCATACCTGCTTCCGCCTCTTTCTGTATCCATATTTTCACGGGGATGAATTGCTGCTCGCCGGGTTTTAGTTCCACATCTATTGAGGTTCCCGATATGCTCCGCATCCCCTGGGGAACGGATATGAGGATTTTTCCGCTGAATACCTTAGATTCAGCATTTTTTACCGATAAGGTTACATCAAGCAAATCCGTTTTTCCGGCATTTATTTCGCTGTTTGCTTCCAATTGAATACCGCCTGTATCTTGTGCCATACAGCTATATGCAATGAAGACAAACCAAAAAATAAACAATATTTTCCGGAAACTGGAATTTCTCATGGATGCAGGTCTCTTTATTGAGGTGTTATTTCATATTGCAAAACGGTGGAATATTCTTCCATTTTTGCCTGTAAAAGTGTGATATCGTTAGGTTGGGTTGCATATTTTATGTCATAATATGCCATTTTCCCCTGTGTAGAAGTTCCGTTTGCAATCTTCTGCATTCCGGCACTCAATACAATGGGAAATACCGTAGCGGTGGCTCCTGTTGAAGGGACCAGCGACATATGTACCGTCTGCAACGGCAGGGTATTGCCGTTTTGCGATGTGAAGGTACCGTATATCGATTTTACCTTCAACTGGTAATCCGTACTGGATTGTGCAATAAGGCCGTTGGGAACGATGATCTGTGCGCCCTGAACATAGTCGGTCTGGTTTGTAAGGTTAAGCAGCGTGTTTTTCGCGTGGGCTGCCACCTTAAGCGAGATCTGGTTGGTCACCGGTGGGGTTCCCGACAAATTCCCTATCTGTAATGTGTAGCGTTGCTCGCTGGTGCCTAATACGGTATTGTTCTGGTCGTAAAAACGGAATTCAAGAACCATTGTAAAATTTGACCAGGTCGTAAACGAACCAAGGTACGCCCCTCCTTCTACTTTGAGGTTAAAAGGCATAAGCAGGTTAAAGTACGCATTATTGCTTTTAGGGTTGTTATACAGGGCAGCTTGCGACTGCGGAACAAGGAATACTTCCTGTGAAGTATTCAGTATTACCTGTCCCGGCATCCCTATCTGTACAACAGTAGGCGGGCCGTTCGGATTAAACTCCCCGGAAGTCGCCGTAGGAAGCAGGCTTATTTTGTCTGCAGGAAAAATCTGGCTGCCATTGCTTATGGGTTGCTTTAAACGAACCGAAATACGCCATGTAGGCATCTGGATAAACCCGTTCCCGTCAATCTTTAAAGTATAGGCGTCGTTTGATAAATTGCCGCTGTAGGAATCAATCTGCAGGTAATTGTTGCTCCAGGCAGAAAAACGGGCTTGCTGGGCATGAGAAAGTACCGAAAAGCAGATGCAGAAAATAAGATATAAATGCTTATTCATAAGTAAATTTTAATTCAGCCATTTCAAGTGAACGCTCATCTCCGTAATCTATCAGTATCGTACCAATATATTTCACTCCCTTTTCGAGTGTCTTTGGAAGTGCAAATACCATAGACCTGCTGTTGCCCGGTAAACTGTAAAATACCGTTGTGCTTGTATGCTCTTTTTTTCCTGTCTGGGGATTCAGTACATCGAGAAATATTTTTCCGTCGGTCCACACGTTCCCAAGGTTTTCAAATAACAGCCCGATATCGTGCGTATCTTTATTAAAGACCGCATCCTTAATTTCGATTTTTCGTTTTTTAATCCCGGGATTTTTATGAAAAAGCTTGATACCCGAACGTACGCTTACCTTGATATTAGAGCCTTTGGCATCCATGTCATCAATAGGGTTCATCTGGGTTACATACAGCATGGCCGTATGTACGCTCAATGTATCGCCGGGAATATTAGGAGCGGTAAGCGTGACTTCCAATTCCTTTTTTTCACCGGGTTTTAACGAAAAATAACTGTCTTCCTTTTTAATGGTCACCCATGAAGCACACGAAACCGGAAGGGTTTGCGCCTCGTGCATAATGTTTTCACCATAACGGTCGTATTCCCAGTCTCCAAGGCTCACGGCAAGATCCAGTGAATTGGAAGCACTTACGTTTGTAACCATGACCTTCTGAGTGGTACTCTGGCCGCTGCCGTTTTCAAAATAAAGCCTTGGGGGCGATACAGATACACCGGTTTGTGCCCAGCCGGCAAGTTGGAAAAGGACAAAACAAAGGAAACAGATGTTTTTCATTTCAGACAGTTTTAAAAAGTATAAAAAAAGTGTTACGGTATTACGGTAACACTTATAAATTTAAACATAATTTTAATTACTGTGCTACGATCGTATAAGTAACCTGAGTTGTATAAACAGTAGGATTTTGACCTGCTACGTAGTTGTTAAGGTAAGTGTCAGCACCTGCTCCTTTATAAGAAACAGATATTTTTTTATCAACACCCCCTGTAGTTGCAGAAACGATAAGCTTATCATCACCAGTTAATAGCTGCGGAGTATATACACCGTTTATTACGGGCTCAGTACCTGCTTCGGCGATAATGTTGATTGAATTTGAAGCGATAGTTCCGTTAGAACCGGCGGCTGCATTTTGCAGGTTGGCAGAAGCGCTTTTTACCTTTACCTGGAAACCTCCTGTGCTGTAAACCGTTAGGTGGTCAGGATTTGGAACTGTTACACCTTGAGCATAATCGCTTTTGCTTACGTAATCGATATTAACGATTTTTTGTGCAGGGTTTACTACAAGGGTTTGGATCGGGTTTAAGCGAACATTCAATGTTACGTTCTCAGAGTTAGTTTGTGCGAACGACGATAATCCCATTAACAATGCAAATGCTGCCAAAATTTGTTTTTTCATCTTTTCTTAATTTTTTCTTATTGTTTGTTGTGTAAGTTTGCCGGAGCAAAGGTATGTTGTTGTTGCCGTTTCGACCTTGTAAAAAAAGGAATAAAAACTGTTATTTTTTGAAATTCAGCTGTTTATCGTTTTTTTTACTTTTCGAAATCGGATGCAAAATTAGGGTGTGTTTTTTGAACCCTTCTTGTGAAAAAATGTAATTATTTGGTAGAATTATGCATTTGAACCGTTTTAACAATTTATAAAGAATTGTAGTGGTGACACGCATTTGCTAATGAGAAACTATGGTATAAACATAGTGGGGTACTTCTTTGTCGTTAAATGATGTAGAAGGTGTTTTTTGGTAATTTTCAGCAGAAACAGTATGAATGCTCTGCTGCGTCCCGCTGTTGGTGGAAACGATTTTCTGAATGTCTGCTTCAGATGTACCTGAAGTTTCTGAAGTATTCCGGTGTTTTTTTTCACTTTCGGTTCTTTCTCTGTGAAGGCGAACCGTATACCCGTAGGTACTGGTTATCTGTAAATTGTTTATGCGGGGAATTTCTTTTTCAGTGCTGTTCTGTACAGACAGAAGCTGTACGGGTTCCAGTCTTACGTTTAGTTGAACAGATGCCGTATTTTGTGCCTTTAAACCGGACAAACCTCCTATTAAGAAAAATAAACAAAAACGGACAAGCATAAAGAAAAATACTGTTGTTTATACTTGTCCTAAATTAAGAAAAAAAAGAATAAAAAGCACTTTAATTATGCAGCATTTTCAATTCTTTCGGATTTTTTCCTGAATGTTTTTTTATGAGTTTGCTGAAGTTTGCTTCATCGTTGAATCCCAGGTGATAAGATACTTCGGCTATGGTAACATCGCTGTTTTGCAGCAGCCGTTTGGTTTCGTGTACAATTTTATCCAGGATTACCTGTTTGGCCGTTTTTCCAAGGGTTACTTCGCAAATCTCGGTAAGCTTGCGCGGAGTTAAATGCAGCAGGCGTGCATAGAACTGTACCGTTTTTTCACTGATGAAGTTCTTGTGAAGCTGTAGTTTAAACTTATTGACCGTCTTAAGATAGGAAAAATCCTTAAGTTTGATGAAAGGGTCGTCTTCCAGAGCCAGCAAACCATCAAGAACCAGTGATTCAATGCAGTTATGGGCAAATGGGATATACAGGTTCGGACTGCGTTTTTCATAAACCTTAAGTCGTTTTATCACATGTTTCTTGAAATCGGCCAGACTGATTTGCGTATCGATGATGTGAAGGTCCTTGGAACAGTCGAAGAATAAAGTGGAATTAAGCAGGTAGGAATCCTTTGCCGATTTTTCGTAAAAGAAAGAGGAAAACGTAATCACATAAACATATTCAGAATCGGGATTAATGAACTTAATAAAGGTTTCCTGACCAATAAAAACCAGTTTCTGAGCCGGAATCGTGTAAAGGTTACCCTCTACTTCCAGCTGGGTTTCCCTGAATATTTTAAGTATGACGAAATATTCCATGGTAGAACTGTAAAAGCGCCCCTCATTCTTTCTGGTCAGATCCTTAAGGGAATTGATACTGAAGCCGTCCTGAATAAATTCTTCTGTAAGTTTTGCATTTTGTTTCATGTCTTATGTTGTTTACACAATTATAGTAAATATTGACAAAAAAATGAAATGTGTAGTGTTAAGGAATTTTATTAAGGTTAAATAATCCTTAATGCTTCTTAAAATAGTGATGAATGTACATTTCAAACCAAAATTACTTAATCATTCAATAACAATTACTTCAGGACAATGTGCATAATGATAGCCGCTGGTAAAAAGCGTATTACGATCATAAGAAAAATTTTAGTTGCAGATGAAAAAAAAAATAACATTATAATTTATTTAGAATAAATAAAAATA
Organism: Flavobacterium sp.; assembly: GCA_040396655.1. Taxonomy (GTDB): domain Bacteria; phylum Bacteroidota; class Bacteroidia; order Flavobacteriales; family Flavobacteriaceae; genus Flavobacterium. The sequence continues at coordinate 61,712 of JBEBOB010000006.1, forward strand.
AATACATTTGCCAAAATTTTTAACAAAATGAAGAAAACGGCTACTCTTGTATCTGTACTTTGTGCCTGTCTGGCACACGCGCAACAAACCGATTCACTTCAGGTGAGTAACCTTGATGAAATCATCATCAATGCAAAGTATTACAAAAAGTATGTGGAAAAAGAAGGTTCTTCTTCTTTAAGGCTTGATGAAGAGCTTATTAAAATACCGCAGAATATTTCCATCATTACAAACCGTGCCCTGGAAGATCAGCAGGTGACAACGTTGAGCGACGGAGTTTTACGTAATGTTGCCGGAGCCCAGCGCCTGGAACACTGGGGTGATATGTATACCCGCGTAAATATGAGGGGATCAAGAGCAGCAGCTTTTTTTAACGGAGTAAACATTACATCCAACTGGGGGCCGTTGAGTGAAGATATGAGCTACGTAGACCATATTGAATTTGTTAAAGGACCTTCGGGCTTCCTTATGTCTAACGGGGAACCCAGCGGTATCTACAACATTGTAACTAAAAAACCTACAGGAAAAGCACTGAACGGCTATACGCGCTTTACGCTTGGAAGCTTCGATATGTACCGGACCGAAACCGATATAGATACAAAACTCAGCGATAAATCGGCTTTCCGGTTGAACGTGATGGCGCAGAACAAGAACAGCTTCAGAAAATATGAATTCAACGACAGGTACATATTCAACCCTTCTTTTAAGTTCAACCTTTCCGATAAAACCGTCCTTACAACCGAATACATCTACCAGAAAGCCCGGATGTCGGAAGTTGGATCTGCCTACGTCTTTACCTTCGACGGTTATGGTACAAAACCGGTAGATTATACCATTACCGATCCCGGAATTGCACCTACAGAAGTAGACAACCATACATTCAACCTCAATTTAACCCATCAGTTTAATAAAAATTGGCGACTGACCTCCCAAGTATCGTATATCAACGAATATACCATGGGAAGCGATATCTGGCCAAGTACGTTCCTTCCAAACGGGATGATGATCAGAAGGCTTAATTTCTGGGAAGCAAGCAATGTCATGAAGTTCGGACAGGTATTCCTTAACGGTTATGAAAAAACCGGCAGCGTATCACATAAGATTCTGGCAGGACTTGATTTAGGATCCAAAACGTATCTGGCCGACTGGACACAGTGGGGCGATCTCGATAAATACAATGAAAACAATGATCTGGAAAGTAATCCCGATTATGCTTATTGGTACGATACCAACAACAATGGGGAATACAAACCGCCTGTAAACGGGTACCCTGTATTCAATTCAAGCAAACCGCTTAAACAAAGAGCTACGCCATACGGAACCATTGAGCAGGTATATACAGGGCTTTACCTGCAGGATGAACTGGGCTTCTTTAACGATGACCTTCGTTTAACGCTGGCTGCGCGCTACACCAGTGTGCGTCAGAACGATTACGGAACAGAAAAAAAGGCGGAAAAAGTGACACCGCGCATCGGGCTGAGTTATTCTGTTGATTCAGGTACTTCGGTATATGCCCTTTACGATCAGGCATTTGTACCTCAGGCAGGATTACTTCGTAACAATGAAACAATAAAGCCGATTACGGGCAATAATATGGAGATCGGTATTAAACGAGACTGGTTTGGCGGAAAATGGAACAGTACTTTGTCGTTATATAATATTTTACAAAAGAATAAATTAGAGCAGGATCCGGAAGATGCGACAGGTAGGTTTTCGATTGTAATGGGCGAAACCCGCGTTCAGGGAGTGGAATTTGATGTAAAAGGGGAAGTTGTAAAAGGGTTCAACGTTATTTTCAATTATGCTTTTACCGAAAACAAAGTAACAAAATCAAATACGAACAAGTTTCCTTTGGGAAGCCGTGTTCCGGGATACGCCAAACATACTTTGAACGGTTGGCTTAACTATATGTTGACCGAGGGAGATCTGGCCGGACTGGGGCTGAGTTTCGGAGGAACCTTTATGGCGGACAGAAGCAGCTGGGACTGGGGTGCACCGGGAATTCAACAGATGAACGATTACGTTAAGTTTGATGCCGGACTGTCATGGGAAAATTCCAATGTACGCCTGAACCTTAATGTATTCAATGTGTTCAACCGCTACCTTTATTCAGGAAGCCCGTACCCTTACGGACCCGATCTTAACGGATATTATTATCAGGCAGAAGCGCCTAGAAACTGGAGATTTTCTGTCACGTATAAATTTTAACCGAAGGGGTTCATGACGAAGCAAAAAAAGAAAAAAAATAGTTTTATAAAAAGAATGTCGGCCAAACTGCATTTGTGGTTAGGACTTTCCGTAGGTGTGCTCGTATTTGTCATTTCCATTACAGGCTGCCTTTACGTATTCAAAGACGAAGTTGAAGGTATTACGCGGAAAGAAGTCATCCGCCATCATGAACCCGACACAGAGATGAAACAGGTATTGCCGATAAGGGAACTTGAGCGAAGGGTACAGCAGCAGGTACAGGAAAAATATCCCGTACACTGGGTAGATGTACCTATTGACAAAGACCTTTCCTACCGGTTTAACTATTACGAACACAATCCTGCACCTGAGGCATGGAACTATTTTCAGGAACTTGTAGTGTATAAAACAGCGTATGTAAATCCGTATACGGGAAAAGTGCTGGCTGTTTACGACGAAAAAAACGGTTTTTTCAACATTGTGAAGTTCATTCACTGGAGTTTCCTGCTGAAATCGGAATGGGGTACTTATGTAGTAGGGATTCCTACACTGATTTTCTTTGTAATGCTCATTACGGGAATTGTTTTGTGGTGGCCTAAAAACAAAGCGGCAAGGAAACAACGTTTCTGGTTTCGCTGGAAGAACGTAAAAGGCTGGAAACGTAAAAACTACGATATGCACAATATTCTGGGATTTTATGCTTCGTTTATTGCGGTTATCATTGCCGTTACGGGGTTGTTTTATGCTTTTACCTTTGTACAGGGACTGGTGTATTTTGCTTTTTCGGGTGAAACCCAATATCCCGATTTTTCAAAGTATACCACCACGGCTCCGGCCGAACTTCGAAACGAAGAAACGCTTGATAAAATTGGTCGCAAAGTGGAATCACTTTATCCGGATGCGTACGGTTACAGTCTTGATCTGGGACACGAACACCTGGACGACCACGAGCATCCCAATTTTGAGATTTACGTGAAGCACCTCTCGTATTCTTACCATAAAAGCAGCAGCCTTATTTTTGATGAGAATTCCGGAGAGCTGCTTCATCAGCATGATCCGGCCGATAAAAATATGGGAGAAAAAATGGTAGCGGCTAATTATGATATCCATGTTGGCGCCATTTTCGGAATCTGGACCAAGATTCTGGCTTTTATAGCAAGTGTTATCTGCGCTTCACTCCCCATAACGGGATTCCTCGTCTGGCAGGGCCGCAGAAAGAAAAACGCAGCGAAAAAGAATAGCTGAATAAAAAACGTATGGTCAAATACCATACGTTTTTTATTTTGAAATACCCGTTTTGCAAATACGATGAGTGTAAAGGGCAATTTTAACTTTTTTAAAAGTTCAATTTGTTGATTTTTAACTGTTTAAATATCCGCTAAAAATCAGGAAAATAGACGAAAACTCGATACTGTGCCGTATATTTGTTTTTAATAAATCTAAATAAACATTATGAAATTTTCTGTCAAACTTCTGACCAGAGGATCCGTAAAGGATGCAATCAGTTCCATGTCTTTTATCTGTTGCTTTACCCCTCACCTGTTACTTACTGTTTGCGGTACTCCTTAATTCCGTAAACATGCCCTTATAAGGCACCCTTAACCCGCTTTACAGATTTCAGTTTTCAACTAAAATACCTGCCGGAATACCCTCAATTAGGTAATCCGGTAAGGTTCATAATATCCATCACTAAAAATCATTCACAATGAAAAAAATGCGATCATTTATTTTTTGTTTCGCCTTCATCCTGTTCTCTCTGGGCGGTATTGCCCAGCAAAAAGAAAGGATACAGGGCCGGATTATGCTTACCGGGGATCTTCCGGTAAAAAACGCTGTTTTAAAACTGCTTAATACACCTTATCAAACTAAAACCGACGGTTCGGGAACATTTTTCTTTAACGGGGTTCCCACCGGTGAATACACTCTTCAGGTTTTGGTGAACGATATGGAGCTTACACGTGAAAATATCGAAATCGAATCGGGACAATACGAGATTCCCGTCATCTATGCAACGGCATACCATTCCGAACTGGAAGGGCTTACCGTTTATGCTTACGGAAGGAACAGGTTTTACGATAAGGACAGTACTTCCGTTGCTAAAATGCCTCTCAAAAGGTTAGAAAATCCACAATCCTATACAAGCATCAACAGGCAGCTGCTTAAAGAGCAGCTTACAACAGATGTTTCAGAAGCCCTTAAAAATACGCCCGGAATGGTGAAAATGCAGGGAAGCCCCGGCCGGGCCGGCGGTGACGGTAGTTTTTATTACAGTTTAAGGGGATTCCCCACCAAGATTTCAATGGTAGATGGGGTTCCGGCCAATACCAACGGGGAAATAGATCCTGCAGATATTGAACGTATCGAAGTAATCAAAGGGCCTTCTGGAACGTTATACGGAGGTGCTGTTACTTCCTTTGGAGGGCTCGTAAACATTGTAACCAAAAAGCCTAAAGATTATTTCGGAGGGGAAGTATCCTACCTGTTTGGAAGCTATAACCTTAACCGTTTAACGGCAGATGTCTACGGACCTTTGACAGATTCTGACAAAACCCTGTTCCGTTTCAACACCGCTTATCAGTACCAGAACGGTTTCAGGGATTCGGAATTCAGGAAATCGTTTTTTGCCGCTCCCAGCTTCAGCTATCAGGTAAACGACCGGATGCAGTTCAACATCAGTGCCCAGGTTTACAATTACGAAGGTACAAATACCCCGATCATCTTTTTGGCAAGGACACGGCCGTTTTTTGCCCATACACCTGAAGAACTTGGTTTTGACTGGAAAAGGTCTTATTCAAACAGCGATATGACATTGAAAGCGCCCTCTATCAATATCAGGGCCGAAGTTGGCTACAAAATTTCCGATAAATGGAGTTCGCAGACCCTTATTTCAAGGAACTCCAGAAAAACCGAAGGCCTTTATCAATATCAGTTCATCAGGGGAAATGAAAGCGATGCACTGCTGGAGCGAAACATACAGTGGCAGAATGCCGAAGCCTCGTCTACAAGCATTCAGCAGAACATCAACGGTATTTTCCACATAGGGTCTGTTAAGAACAAGCTGCTCGTGGGACTCGATTACCTGAATCAGTCGTTGCGCAACAACAACTCCCCTATCGTAAAATTCGACACCATCAACGGCAGGGACCTTGCCAACGATTACGGCTATATTTCACGTGATCAGGCGCTGAAAAGCATTCAGAATGCCAAAGGCGACATGGTCCGGAACTATACTTCCAGCAATATATACGGAGCTTATATTTCGGATGCGGTATACCTTACCGATCGCTGGATCACGCTTTTAAGCCTGCGCTTAGACCATTACGACAGCAGGGGTCAGCTTAACCTTAACAACAACAAACGCTCGGGTAATTTCAGCCAGACGGCCTGGTCGCCAAAGTTGGGAATGGTCTACCAGCTGCTGAAAGACCGTCTCTCGGTTTATGCAAACTATATGAACGGTTTCAGTTATGTTGCGCCGGTAACGCAAGAGCTTCCCGACTACAGCGGCGATCTCAAACCACAGCTTGCAAGCCAGTGGGAAGCCGGGATCAAGGCAAGCTTTTGGAACAACCGTCTTCATTTTTCAGGAGGATACTATGACATACTCGTGGATAATATGTCGAGAGGAATTGAAGTGGAAAGAGACGGGAAAAGCTACAACATTACCATTCAGGACGGTCAGCAGCGCAGTAAGGGAATCGATTTTGAAATTACGGCCAATCCGGTTGAAGGCCTCAATATTGTAGCTGGATATGCTTATAACGACAGTAAGTTTGTGAAGGCAGATGCCACTGTGGAGGGCCGCAGACCAGGATCGGCAGGTCCGGCACGTGTATTCAATTCCTGGATAAGCTACGTACTGCCTGTGCACGGACTTCAGGGAATAGCTTTAGGATTCGGGGTTAACCGGGTAAGCGAACAGATAACGGAAGATAAAACGACAACGGGAAGGTTTACCTTTCCGGCATATACCCTTATCAACGCCTCTGTTTCACTGGAGAAAGAACGCTATCGTTTCGGGGTAAAAATGAACAACATTGGAAATGCCCAGTATTTCGCAGGTCAGGGCGTTGTTGTGGCACAGATGCCGCGCAACTTTGCCGCTGAACTTGTCCTTAAGTTTTAAAATCAGATAAAACGAAAAATCCCGGGATACTGTCCCGGGATTTTTTTATTATGCATTAAAATAAAGGTTATCCATGCTTATCGGTACAAAGCATTCTTACCGTTATGCGGTTATTTGAAATATCATCGCCTACGGTGGCAATGGTTAACTGCAGTTCGTAATTTTCATCAATAAGGGTATTGATAAGCCTTTTGACATCGTCCTTAGTTTGTGAAATAAGGTGGATCATCTCCCTTTTTTCCAGCTTTTTACGGATAAGATCAAGGTCTGTTTCATAAAAGCGGTCTGATGCTTCATGAGGTCCGTCCATACTGTTTCCCATAACATTAATGTAAAGTGATTAACGATTTAAAATACGTTCAGCCGGGGCCGTATTGGAATTTATTTCAGGTAGCGTCTGAGCGTCCAGGCCATTTTTTCATGGGCACGGATAAGGTCGGTAAGGAAATCTGCGGTACCCTGATCAGAATATTTTTCATCGGCATCGTCAATTCCCGCACGGAGGTTCTTGATCACTGTTTCATGATCGCCCAATAATTCCGCAATCATCTCCATATTGGCCGGGTTTTTCCCGGGATGTTCCTTAAGGGAAGAATTCTTTGAAAACTCTGAGGTGGTACCGATGGCGATTCCGCCCAGTTGGCTGATGCGTTCTGCTATGTTGTCGATGGCTTCCTGAACCTGTTCGTAATGGGTCTCAAACAGCTGGTGCAGCTCCATAAAATTATCGCCCTGCACATTCCAATGGTATTTTCGCAATTTAAAATACAGTATATGCGAATCGGCAAGGCAGTTGTTCAATATGCCGCAAACGGCTTTGAGGTTTTTGTCGGTAATTCCAATGTCTGGTTTCATAATCACAATTTTTTAATTTCTTTATGTTGAAAATACGAAAAAAAACCGAGATAACCTATTTTATTTAAAGACCAATAATCTTTTATGCACTGTATAAGATCAACATCAAACATCTTATGTTAAAGAAAATGTTTTTTTTAAATTTGTTAACATTAATAAACCTAAAGTGTATTATGAGATTAAGCATTAAATCAAAAGACCCGCATATGCTATTGGAAAAAATCCAGCATTTTCTGCATTCTAACAGTAATTTCGGCTGGCATATGGTAACAAATAAAGACGGCCTGGCTGAATTTACCCCTAAGGACGGAATGTTTCAGGATAAAACCTCTATGTATTTTTACTTAAGGCCATTGGGAAACAAAGTGTATCTTCGAGGGGAGTTTACAAAAAACAGTACAGACCCGTTCCTTAACAATTCCATACTCGGAATGCTTATAGGCACGCTGCTGAATAATTTCAGATCAGACATTACACGCCTGAGCGTATTAAAATAATACCTTATATACCAACATACGTAAAGCGGGCATAGCCCGCTTTTTTTGGTGTTTTTAGGTTTATTTACTGATTCAGTCAAGCAGTTATCCTGTGGCTGGGAGTTAAACATCTGTAATTTAAAAATGTAATTCGTTCAAAATAAGGTGTTTATTTAGAATGTTTTGAAAAATGTTAAATTCTAATCGGATTTTAATATATTGTTAAAATTTTTACATTACCTTTGCTTAAATACGTGTTTTTTTGGTTTTATAGGCATCTGTCGGCTTCGGCAGGTGCTTATATTTTTTATAGCTAAATTCTTTTATATCCAGGTATACTGGTTAATGTGTCCAAATAGGTAAAAAAAGGAATAAACAGCATTTAGGATGTTAATTTAATGGAATTAAAGCGTTTTAATTTAAATATTATTGTGTATATTTATAAGTGAATTTATATAATATTTAAATTTAACAAGCTATGAGAAAAACAGGAAACACATTGGCCGCCGTTCTTGCGGGAGCAGCTGCGGGGGCACTGGCAGGCGTATTGCTTGCCCCGGATCAGGGTAAAGAAACCAGAAGAAAGATTTCCGATGGTATCAAATCCGGAGCAGACGATCTTAACAGCAAGATGGACCAGTTGAAACAAACCGTTTCGGGTTTTGTTTCTTCTAAAAAAGAAGACTTCGAATCGGGATTTAACAGTCTTATCGAAAAAGCAAAAGCAGAAAAACATGATGTCATTGCCGCGCTTGAACAGAAATTATCCGAACTAAAAGGCAGCAACATGCCAATGGCCGGCAGTACTTCAGACAAGATGAATGCTTCAAACAATAACAGAACCAATCTCAAAGGTTAAACGAAGCAGGAAAAACTCTTAAAAAAGAGGTCTTAAAAGTACAGGATAGTAAAAAAAAGAAAATCATTAAAAAAAATTGTTATGAGAGATTTAATTTGGCTTATAGCCGTGGTGCTCATTATATTATGGGCTGTTGGTTATTTTGGTTTTGGAGAAGCAGTAGGTAGCTTCATCCACATTTTATTGGTATTGGCTGTCATTGTAATCCTTTATCGTCTGATTACCGGCAGAAGGCCTTAAACTACATAGACAAACCTCCCGAACGGGAGGTTTGTTATTATAGGGTTTTACCCTTTACAGTAGTATACTTAAAACCTTACTCCCCATCGTTATATGGAAGATATTACAGGAATCGTTGCCGGAATCCTTACTTCAGCGGCTATGGTTCCGCAGCTCGTCAAAGTCCTCAGGGAAAAAAATGTTGAAAACCTTTCAAAGGTAATGCTGTGCGTTTTAATTTTGGGCGTTTCGCTGTGGGTGGTATACGGTGTGCTTAAAAGTGAGTGGCCCATTATTCTTTCCAATGCTTTTTCAGTGGCGGTTAACAGCACCCTGCTCCTATGCTGCTTCCTATTTGAAAAGAAGAAAAACTGACAATGACATCAGCGGAACGAATGTGAGGTCCTCTTCATCTTTTTACATAGCAGTTCCAAACTGCTTTTTTCTTCATGCGGAAGTGTATTTTTGTAAAGGTACATCCTAACCTGCATATTAAGTTCATGCAGGTAAGTACCTACCACTGCCTTTTGTAAATCCAGTTTTTGCACCAATTCGTTCCATATTCGCAATTTATCAGCAGGAATCACATCTGTATGACCTTGTTCCATAATGTGTTGCATAACCATTTTCAGTAATACGTATTCTTCAGAATTGAATTTCATGCTTCATCAAATTACAAAATGCAAAAATACTTATTATAGTTTTAGATCCCTAAAAGGGTTCTTAAAATAGTGTGTATTCAAGTAATAAATTTTGTTTTAACCTCTTTAAAATGGAAATATTTTTTTAGGTGAAAGCAGCACTTTTTATATCTTAGCTCCGTCATCAGCAAATTCCATTAAACAAACATCAAAAGCAAGAAAACATCAGAACTTATGGACCATTGTCAAAATTGCAATCAGGACATTAACGGAAATTTCTGTTCCAACTGTGGTCAGAAAAAATACAAACGTATTGATAAAAAGTATATCTGGGATGAAATACAGTATACCATACTGCATACCAATAAAGGGTTTCTTTATTCGGTTAAGAGCATTCTTAAAAATCCGGGTGCTACTGCTAAGGAGTTTATAGAAGGAAACAGGGTCAACCATTACAAACCCATTTTGTTGGGGTTTGTATTAAGTGGACTTTCTGCGTTTGTTTCCTATAAAGTTTTGGGATTCAAAGAAGTAATGACGGCGTTTATTAATGAGAAACATTTGAATTCGAACTTAATGACGGATATGATGTCTTTTATGACAAGTTATAATTCCATTATTATGTTGTTTATGATTCCTTTATTTGCACTTATAACTAAAATTGCCTTTCGCAAATGGGGACATAATTATTATGAGCATGTTGTAATGAATGCCTATATTTTATCTTTTTACAATTTGGTGAGCATCTTATTGCTCTATCCCATTATGTTTGCATTCCGTCATAATCCCGATGTATTTTTTATTATGACGCAGACGTCGGTTCTTTTTATACCGTTTATCCTGTTATGGTTTTTTATGGGGTTTTATAAGGAAAGAACATTTAAGGCTGTACTTATACGCGTGTTGGGTGTTATGGCACTTACTCTTTTATTTTATCTATTTCTCGTGGTGATGGCTTCCTTGCTTGCAGGTATTGTTATGGCTTTAATAAAAGGGCCTGAAGCAATGAAATACATACAACCCAAATAATATTTTTCGGGTTTTAATATAAAAAGGTGGATTTAAATCCACCTTTTTATATTAAAAATTCTGAAAGCTTCAGATTTCGGTCAGGATGTTCCGGTTTTCCCTGTATCAAGATTCTTGGTAAGCAGCTGAACCAGCCGGTTGTCAGGAAAAAATTCTCTTAAAATAACCTTTATCGAAGTATAAAGCGGAACGGCTATGATCATCCCGAACACGCCTGTAAGCAGTCCGCTGATAAGAATAACAAGAAAGATTTCAAGCGGATGCGATTTTACACTGTTCGAAAAAATATAGGGTTGCAGGAAATTGTTATCGAGAAACTGAATAACAATATAGGCCACCGATACATATAAGGCATGCGGTAAGGCTACCGTCATAAAATCCTGATCGATATAGCTCATGAGCGTAAACAATGAAGCAAGAACGTTGGCGATAAGCGGCCCTATATAGGGAACTATATTAAGCAGTGCGCTGATAAGTGCAATTACGATGGCCGTTTTGGTTCCAAATACAAGCAGTACGATATAGCAGGCTGCAAAAAAAATAAGCAGCTGTATACCCAGACCAAAGAAATATCTGGAAAGCAGGCGCTCAATCATGTCAAAAGCCGTCATGAACTTATCGGTATGCGCTTCGGGGATCACATATTTTCTGATCTGATACTGGAAAACGGTTTTGTCGCGCAACAGAAAAAAAGTCATAAAGAAGGTTGCGCCCAAACCAATCGCGAACTGTCCCAGGAATCCAAAAAAAGAGTTGATGAACAGGGAAAGTTTCTCTTCTGTAAGCACGCTTGCAAATTTCCGGCTTCTCAGAAAATCGGCTTCGATACCAACGGTGGAAAGAGACTGGTGTATTTTTTCCTGGTATTCGCGGATGCTGAGCTGTATTTTTTGAAAATCGTTACCGCTTAAATGTTCCAGCTGGGCAGAAAAAAGCGGTACGAACATGCCGACGAATATAAGCAGCACCAGGCCGTATATTACAAGAACAAGTGAAACCGAGAGCGTTTTGCCGCACCTGCATCGATCCGAAAAAAAATTGCGCAGCGGTGTTCCCATAAGGGTAAGGATGACGGCGAGCAAAAGATAAATAAAGACCGATTTTATGAGGTAAAGAAGGTATAAAATGCTGCATCCCAAAACAATAATGGCAAAAGCATTTACAATACCTTTTGTTATTTCTTTGGATGGTTTCATGTTTTTTATTATAAATTTAATAAAAATAGTATTGATGTTTTATGTTTTTTAGCTTTTACATTGAAAATGATTTACATTCTGACTTCATGGAATGATGAATAAATAATACCCTGTTTCCGATTGAAGGCTGGAATAGGGTATTTGATGGGTTTTTTAGGATTTTTTCTTTGTGGAGCTGCTTTTTTTAGAGGCATGTTTCTTTTTGGGCAGGTGGGCTCCTTCTTCCCTGGCTTTTGAAAGTCCGATGGCAATGGCCTGTTTACGGCTTGTCACCTTTTTACCGGTACCCGTTTTAAGGGTTCCTTCCTTCATCTCATGCACGGCTTTGCCGACCTTTTTGCCGGCCAGTTCACTTGATTTTGACATAATATCTATTTTTTGTGATGATGCTTTATAAAGCAGAAACAACCTCCATAATCTTTTTGTTGAAGGCCGGGAGGTCTTTCGGAGTTCGGCTTGTAATAAGCCCCCTGTCTTCCACTACTTCGGCATCCTTCCAGTCCGATCCGGCATTGATTAGGTCTGCTTTGATGGCATTAACCGAAGTCAGCTTTCTGTTCTTTACAACCTCTGCATTAATGAGTACCTGCGGACCATGACAAATTGCGGCAACAGGTTTTGCTGTTTCAAAAAAATGCCGGACAAAGGAAATTGCCTGTTCATTTGTACGCAGCTTGTCAGGATTCACGACTCCGCCCGGAATAACAAGGGCGTCGTAATCATTGGGCGAGGCTTTGGACAAGGGTACATCGGTATCGTAGTATTCCGACCATTCGTCTCCCGATTTTGACCTTACCCTGTCTGCCTGAGGTGAAACGATATGTACGGTGGCTCCGGCCTGGCGCAAAGCCTGCATCGGGCTTGTGAGTTCTATTTCTTCAAAACCGTTTTCGGTTAAAATGGCAATTTTTTTTCCTTCGAGTTGTTGCATATCATTTGTTTTTAAAGTTTAACGCCTGGTGTTTCAGCTTCGCTTAAAATTTTTTCTTCAGAGTGCGGAGTACCCGGGTGAGCGTTTATATAGTTGCCCGATATCCTGTCGAATTCTGCTGCCCGGTTTATAATGTGGCGCAACAGCTCGAAATGGATAATGGAACAGCTTAAATATTCCTGAATATTTAAAAATTCGTTGATCCGCTTGTTTGCCGCTAACGGACAAATAAGGTGTACGTATCCTACCACCATACGGTAAGCTTCGTCTTTCTTTAAAAGAACTGCTTCGGTAAATTCCGGTAAGCATTCAACAGCCGGTGAAGCTTCCTGTTCGTAAAAAGAGATAAGGTCGCTCTTTATCATGTTAAAATAACGCTCGGCTTTTTCAAAAAGGCGTGAATATTGTGCTGTATGAGGTAAAGTTGAAAAGACTGTCATGATTTCTTTTATAGCATTATAAATTTAACAATTTTATTCCTTATATAAAATGTAACTGTCTGTTAAACAGTTTGTTGTTGTTTTAACTGCGGTCAACAGTTATTTGTTCATCCATTAAGCGGGGTCTTGACGTAATTTTTATCCATAGGCAAAGAGTATGGCCGAAGTGTATCCTTTATAGGAACTTTTTCTTCTGTGATGGTCTTTTGCGGCTTTAACATAAGATAGCTGCCACCTATGAGCATAGCTGTAGGTAAAAGTGATATAGCTGTTACAACGAGTATGGGTATAAGTTTGTCAATAACGCGATGTTTAAAAGAAAGAATATCCATATGAAAGATATTTTAATGAAATAAATAAATCAGATACATGAAGAACATTAAGGGTATCAGTAAATCAATCAGATATAACAAAAAAATCCCTGTTTGGCCTTGCGGCAACAGAAAGAAACAAAGAGAACCTTAAGAAAAACAAAATAAAGAACGTTAGGAAAAAAGAGCTGCCTTAGGGCAGCTCACTTCTTTTCCAAGCAATTTTAGGGGGTGCATCCGGAAGTACTTTTACAACATCAGAAATGTATATGATCAACTCAAAAAGCATGTATTTCCAGATCTTAAAAACAAAGGGGAAAAAACGTCAATACGATGCGTAGGCCCTGTTGTTGTAAAGACGACTTCCGTTGCAAACTATAGTGATTAACCCGGAGGTTAAGATAATGATTCGCTTTTAGCTTCGAAATTAACATGCTCTTCTGCAATTTCTGTGAGGAGGAAATCGGTTTCTTCCTCTTCGTCGAGCGTCATTTCGAGCAGGTCGGCCACTTTTTCATATCCAAGGGTAATGGCAATCTGTAGAAGGCCCCCATAGGTGGCAATTTCATAGTGCTCTACTTTCTGGGTACCTATAATCAGGGCAACATCGCGCGTCATAGAACCGTCTTCGGTGTCTTTGACCATTTCGTCTACCTCTTTAAGGATTCCGTCAATGGCGTCGCATTTTTTCTTTTTAGCTTCCTTTCCCAGGTGTTTAAAAACCTTTTCGAGTCGGAGTATCTGCTTACGCGTTACGAGCTCGTGGTCTTCAAGAGCTTCCTGCAGCTCTTCGGAAGTGGCTTTGCCTTTAACCTTGGCAAGAGCCTGTTCTATAGCGGCCTCGGCATAATAAATATCCTGTAGGGCGCTTATAAAGAACTTTTCCAGTTCGGTATGAGGATGTTTGTTTTCCATAGCCTGTTCGTTTTTAGCTGTTTTCTTTTTTTGCATATCGGACTGCGAATCGGTATTATGAGTAGAAAGTTCCTGCTTTTCAACAGTATCGTTGTTTTCTTCTTCTATGGCAATAGTTCCGGCCTCTTCATTTTTTGAAGGAACCGATTTTTCTGCGGTTTTATCTTTTGCATTCATACATAAACATTTAAAGATTAATAAAGAAGAGGGAGGAATCTCCCTCTCTTCCTAACTATTTCTTCTGCCGCCGAAGCCAGAACGGCTTCTGCCAGATGCCAGACCTCCCATTCGGGCAATCTTTGTTCTCTTGGCTTTGCTCATGGATGCAAATCCTCGGTTTGAAGTATCTCCTGTGCTTCCGTTGGAACCTGAATTAGATCGTCCACGTCCTGAACGGTTTGAAGATGAACCTGAATTAGATCCGCTTCGGCTTGAAGATGAGCCTGAACTGCTGCGTCCTGAACCTGAATTAGAACCGCTGCGGTTTGAAGATGAACCTGAGCTGCTGCGTCCTGAACCTGAATTAGATCCGCTGCGGTTTGAAGATGAACCAGATCTGCCGCGTCCTGAACCTGAATTAGATCCGCTGCGTCCTGAACCTGAATTAGATCCGCTACGGTTTGAAGATGAACCTGAACTGCCGCGTCCGGAACCTGAATTAGATCTTCTCCGGTCTGAAGTTGAACTTGACCCACTACGTCCTGAGCCTGAATTAGATCCACCACGTCCTGATCCAGAACTTCTTCCACCTCTCGAAGATCCGCTTCGTGATCCTCCGCGTCCCTGAGAAGTAAATCGTCCCTGAGAATCTCTTGGATGTTGCTGATCGAAATCGTCCTCCTCATCGTCCCAGTCTTCCTCCTCATCGTCCCAGTCTTCCTCTTCATCATCCCAGTCTTCGTCTTCGTCGTCCCAATCCTCGTCTTCATCGTCCCAGTCTTCGTCTTCATCGTCCCAGTCGTTTCCGCTACCGGAATTGGAATGACCTTCGTGGAAATCATCTTCGAAATCCGAAAAGTCGTCATCGTACTCTTCATCTTCCGAACCATCTTCGTATCCATGCTCATATCCCAACTGGTAAATTTCTTCATGGATTTTTCTCATATCTTCGTTTTGAGAGTCCTGTGAGTTTCTTGACCCCGAACTTCTTCTATTATTTCTTGAATTCATAATTTTTCTATTAAAGTTAATATTGGTTGCAAGTTGCTAGCTTCTTGTCGATGAGGATACAACAATAGCCGTTCCCTGGTGGATATGAAGCCGAAGTGTGAAATAAGAAAACAGATGTATGGTCAAATACGGAATACAGGCATTTCAGGACCTGCCGCGGTTATTCATTTTTTAACATTCAGCATCGCAAAAGCTCCTGTTATCAGCTGATGTATTACTTAAAGACAATAGATGGAAAATAATCTTAATAAGGAGATGGTTATTTTTGATGTAATGTTAAATTACTGTATTTTTTATTATTAAGACTCCTTTTTTTATGTATAAAAACAAATGTAATACTTAAATAGATGAAATATTAACACAATTAAAATATTTAGTAAATATTTTATTCAAACGATAATAAATTAACATAAAAAATGAATTTAGGGTGCAAATTGGGTAATGTTTACCCAAAAGGAAGAATGCTTCTACATTTCAGTCATTTTATATCATTACTTTTTTCCTGGTTTGTCAATTCGAAGCTAAAATGTTCAGTAAGGTTGTTTACGCAAGGGAGGGTAATTCTTTTTAGTGCGCAGGCTCATAAAGCGGATGGTTAATTTGCGAAATTTGGTGGCTTTAAAAAAGCATAGTACGGTAATTGTTAATATTTGCAGTAACAACCCAAAAAGTATCTCACCATGAAAAAGGAATTATCCACAAATGCTCCGCATGCAGATGCGGAAAGCACCATCAGTTCATTTATGAAAATAAAGCCCCGGTACAGTACCGATGACTATACGGGGAGCGGCCGTCTTACCAATAAGCATGTGGTGGTGACCGCAAGCGATAACGGGGTTGGAAAAGCCGTGAGCATTGCGTTTGCAAAAGAAGGAGCCGACATTGTAATGGTTTACAACCATCAAAAGCATGAAAAAGACCTGCGCGATATACTCAAAATTATTGAGAAGATCGGCCGGAAGGTATGGCTGTTTAAATCCTGTACCTTTGAAGAGTTTAAATGCAGGAAACTTTTTGAAAACATTATTAAAAAGGTTAAACGTATTGACATTATTGTAAATACCTTTCCTATTTACCATAAGAATGAAACGGAAACCGGGCATTACCTGCTCAGAAAGAACGATACGCTTAAAATACAGTCGCTGTTTACCCTTGGACGTATAGCACCTGAGTACATTGCGGCAGACGGCGTCATCATCAATTCAGCAACACTTTGCGCGTATGCACAACCCGATCAGCTTATCTTCTATTCGGCGCTTAAAGCAGCCATCAAAAATTATACGCACGAAATGAACCGCATGCTTTCAATAGCCAGAAATAACATCCGCATCAACGGACTTACAACAGGCTTTATCTGGACAGATATTTTGCCTGAATCACTGCCCAAATACGATAACCTTCCACTGGGAATTCAGTCTGTAGCGCCCATGCATCCGTATGAAATAGCTCCTTTATATGTATTCCTAGCCTCGGAAGAAGCAAGACCCATTGCCGGTGAAACACTGGATGCGGGAGGAAAAATCTACAAATATTAAAAAGCGATTATGAAAAAAGAAAACGACATCCGCAACCAGCCGGAACCTCCTTTTACGGAGCCGAGACAGGCCCCGCCGGCATCCGAACATAAAATGGAACTTAAACCCGACCATGGAGAACAGAGTTATAAGGGATATGGGCGCATGAAAGATAAGTGCGTTGTCATCACCGGGGGCGATTCCGGTATAGGCAAAGCTGTAGCCATTGCCTTTGCAAGGGAAGGAGCCGATATCGTGATCGGCTACCTCAGCGATGTAGAAGATGCAGATGCAGAAGATACGGCCGAGTGGGTACGTAAAGCAGGCCGGACTGCAGTTCTGTTCAAGGCCGACCTCAACAAGGAGGAAAATTGCGAGCGGCTTATAGAAACAGCCGTACAGCACTTCAAGAAAATAGATGTGCTCATCAACAATGCGGCCTATCAGATGGGGCGGGAAAAAATAGAGGAAATCAGTACCGAAGAATGGAAGCTGACCTTTGATACCAACGTATTGATGATGTTCCACCTTTGCAAACTCAGTATTCCTTTTATGCCAAAGGGAAGCAGCATCATCAATACCACCTCCATCAACGCCTACCACCCCAACCCTACACTGCTGCCGTATGCTGCAACAAAGGCGGCCATCCAGAATTTTACGGCCAATTTAAACCAGATGCTGCTGGATCAGCAGAAAGACATCCGTGTCAATGCAGTAGCCCCAGGGCCTGTATGGACGCCCCTCATCCCAAGTACACTGGTAGACTATAAGGATTTTGGTAAAGATACAGCATTAAAACGCCCAGGGCAGCCTGCCGAGATAGCGCCTGTTTATGTTTTTCTGGCCCTGCCAGATGCATCCTATATAGGGGGAATAACCATTCCGGCAACCGGCGGTAAAATAGCATATTAACCCGTTTTTGTCAGTATATGGAATTAAGTATTTCAAGCTGTTGTGAACTGCTTGCCCGTAAGGGGCTTAAAATTGCATTTGCAGAGAGTGCTACGGCTGGAGCGCTGGCGGTTGGTTTCTCCATGACCGAACATTCGGGTGATGTATTGCTTGGCAGTATGGTTTGTTACGATGCGGATGAAAAAGTCTGCCTGCTCAAAGTACCGCAACAGCTCATTGAAAAGCATACACCCGAATCTGCTGAAGTAACGGCTGTAATGGCACGTAATACATTGAAACTTTTTGAAAAAGCCGATATAACCGTTGCTGTTACAGGCCTTGTAAAAAGAGGCGGAAGTGAAGAACCCGGAAAACCGGTAGGTACGGTATTCCTGCATTTCGTATTCCCGGATTATGAGCTGGCATTGAAAGAACATTTTATCGGTGAGCCCGAACAGATCATAAGGCAAGCCGTACACAAGGTAGCTGAAATCATCTCGCGTGAAATCAGTTAAACAATAGGATTATAAAAAACAGAACCGGTCCCTCCCTATAGAGACCGGTTCTTCTTCATCAACAAATTGCCTGCATATGCAGGTCTTTTTCTGACCTTTAGAAAGGATTATATATTTAGGGCTGCTGTTTCCAAAACTTAAGACGGCACCCTGCGTTGCTTTTCGAGCTTCCACAAGCGGTGTTGCTTGAGTATATGGATGAAGCGCGCGTGAAACTCAGGTTCATTTTCCAAAACGATCCCTCCGTCTTTTCCTATTAATAGTTTTTTTAAGAAGTCCTCGGTTCCGGAAGCGAAAGCAATGGCTTTGCAGTGCCGGAATCCTTCGTTGAGGAAGTGTCGGAAATCGGGATGATTTTCCAGCTCTTCAGCCCTGTTGCCCCCTGCCACGAAGAACCCGTCATATAAGACGGAAGCATCGGTGAGTAATGAATGTGCAACCTGTACCGTATTGCCGTTTTCGTAAGTAAGCCGGCCTACTTTTGGCGCAACAAGAACCAGCTTTGCGCCTTCCTTCTCCAGTGCGGCTTTCATATCCATTACAGTCACTTCTTGTGCACCGTCGCATAAAAGGCAGGCCACCTTTCTTGAAGCAATAGTCCCCTCTCCTGCTTTTACCTGCATGCTCAGGGCTGCTGATTTTGTGATTTCGGGTTCGGGTACCGCTACCGGATACCCGGGATGGTTATCCTGTGCAAATTTAATGGTTAAAGGATCAAGCTGCGCGGGTGGTTCCATATTCAGGTTTTCCCCGACGCGGCCTGCGAGCTGTACGTCAACCTGCCGCAACATGGCAAGGATTCTGCTGCGTACGTCATCGAGCGTTACCTTGCTGAGTTCAAAACTGAACGCATCGATGATGTGTTGCTGTTCTTCAGTACTCTGAGAATGGAAAAAAAGCCGGGCCTGCGTAAAATGGTCTGCAAAAGAAGCAGAGCGCTGCCGCACTTTTTGACCTTCCACTTTTTCCGTATGGGAGGTAAAGCCTTTTTCACCGCTCAGCATGGTGTGGTAAGGGCATCCTTTGGCAATGCTGTTGGGAAAATAGCTCACTTTGCCCTTAAGGATATCGTGACGTGCAAAACCGTCTTTCTGGTTGTTTGTTTTGCCGTTTAAGGGCCTGTTTATAGGAAATTCATGAAAATTAGGACCGCCCAGGCGGTAAAGCTGGGTATCGGCATAGGAGAAAACCCTGCCCTGCAGCAGCGGATCATTGCTGAAGTCGATACCGGGCACCAGGCGTCCGGGATGAAAGGCTGCCTGTTCTGTTTCTGCAAAAAAATTGTCCGGATTCCGGTTCAGCGTCATGGTACCGATTACTTTAACCGGTACAAGCTCTTCCGGAATTATTTTGGTTGGATCGAGCAGGTCAAAGGAAAACCGGTGTTCCTCTTCTTCGGGAACGAGTTGTACCCCGAGATCCCACTGTGGAAAATAACCTTCTTCTATGGCCTCCCAAAGATCCTGGCGGTGAAAGTCGGAATTGAAACCTGATATTTTCTGTGCTTCATTCCAGGCCACCGAATGTACACCAAGTTTCGGTATCCAGTGAAGTTTGACAAAAGTAGCTTTTCCGGCCTCATTTATAAATTTGAATGTATGCACGCCGAATCCCTGCATCATACGGAGGCTTCTTGGAATGGCACGGTCCGACATCAGCCACATGATCATATGAGCCGATTCGGGCATTAACGAGATAAAGTCCCAGAAGGTATCATGGGCCGAAGCAGCCTGTGGTACTTCCCGGTCCGGTTCCGGCTTTATGGCATGAACCAGGTCCGGAAAATTCATAGCGTCCTGTATAAAGAAAACAGGTATATTATTGCCAACAAAGTCATAATTTCCCTGCTGCGTATAGAACTTAACCGAAAAGCCCCTTACGTCACGCGGCAGATCTGTTGAGCCTTTAAAACCTACCACGGTGGAAAAGCGCGCGAAAACAGGGGTCTTTGTCCCTTTCTTAAGAAAATCCGCTTTCGTAAATTCCGAAATATCCGTTGTTGCTTCGAACACGCCATGGGCTCCCGACCCTCTTGCGTGTACCACGCGTTCCGGGATGCGTTCCCGGTCAAAATGCGCTATTTTATCCTGGTAGATAAAGTCCTCCAGTAAGGAAGGTCCGCGGTTTCCGGCTTTCAGGGTATTATTGTTGTCGTGTACCGGTACACCGTCGTTTGTAGTCAGTACATAACGGCCTTTTTCTCCGGTTTTTTCATTTTCTTTGTCTTTTTCAATCATTTTTTCTGTATTTAATGTTAATGAAGGTTTAGGCAAAACAACAAAGGGGAATAAAAACAGCCGCCCCTAAAAATAAACCTTTTAAGAGCGGCATCACCTGATAGTTGTACACAAAATGAATAATAGTTTATTTCTGATGGCCCTTTTGGTTGTTTTCTTCATTCAAAGAATCATCATCGGGGCTATTTCTTTTGTTCTTCATATCTGCATCCATACCGCCGGGGTTTTTGGATCCCTCGTATCTTTTAGCATCCTGTTGCGTCTGGTGCTCTTCAAAGGTATCGTCTTTCTCTTCCCTGCGTTCAAAATCCTCACGGTCCCTGTTGTCCTGGTTGGGATTGTTGCGGTTCTGAGTCCGATCGTTGTTATCTGTAGGCTTGTTGCTGTTTTGAGCATTCGTATTTCCATTGCCTGTAGGGTTATTCATTTGAGAGCCCTGGTTCTGTTTGTCTTTTTTATGATCTTCCATAATTTTTAGTTTTAAGATAATTGAGGAATATTAAGTTCCTGATAGGTTGCGTATAGCAATTTAAAAAAGTTATTCTGACAGATTCTATATCCTGTTTTCTTGGTGGCCATCCGTATTATATACCGCAATGAGCGCTCCATTTGCAAACAAAGCAGAATTAGAACCTGGGTACTTAATAAAAAAGAACAAAAGTTATTTGCGGCTTACCTGTTATACCTGTTGAAGAATTCGAATTTAACATTTAGGCAGGTCTTTTATAATTCGGGTATAGTTCAGTTAAAAAAAGGAAAGAATACATTTTTAAATCAAAAAGTCTTAATTTATTCCCGTATTACTCCTTGTGGACGCTTTTAACGGTTCTGTTTTTGTATTTATAGTTAAAATATTGTTTATATTATAAATTTATATTTAAATAATTGATTTTTAAATAGAATTAAAGTTAATACGTTGTGAATGTAGATAAATGTCCCATAGTACGAAATGTCTCCACAGTATGGGAACTTAAAGCTTTGATTTATTTTAAATTATTTAGACATTAAGTGTTTATTACTTCTTTGTTTTTATTAAAAAAATGCTATTTATATAATTAAGGGCACGCCGTTTGTTTTGGTAATTGTGTTATTCTGACAGTATTTTTTCCTGTATTATTTTCTAACTCCAAATTCCGGGATTCGGAATTATGGTAAAAAAAAGGAATCATGAAAAGATATTTTATAAATTATTTGGGTACCGGGATTTCGATGTTTGTGCTTTTAGCGTTGACGTCTTGCCGAAACGACCGTAATAGTACCGATAATTCTGACCCCTATACACGGGAAGGAACTTATGACCGTACAGATCCTCTAAATGAAGAAAACGGACCAGTGGTTCCGGATGACAACACCGATCACATGGAAACGCAGACTGGCCGTATGGACGATACCACAAGCACGGCCAATCGTAACGGTACGGATGGTACACCATAAAAATACACACTTTTGTTCATTGAGATGCCGGGTATAAAGTAAAATCAACGCATGTTACAAATACCGGCATCTTTTATTCAACATCTAAAATTTTAATTATGAAAAAGAAATTCATTATAGTACTGGTGTGTCTTGCAACGGCTTATGTACAGGCGCAGCAAACCCATACAGCCAAAAAACAGCCCGATGCAGCTATGGTACAGCAGCAGGATCATGATTTTATTATGAAGGCTCTCGAAGGAGGAAATGCCGAAATGATGAAGGGAACGCTGGCCAAGACAAACAGCACAAGTCCGCAGATTATGGAATATGGAAAAATGATGGAACAGGATCATCATTCGGTAAATGAAAAACTGCGTGGACTGGCTCGGCAGAAAGGGTATGACGTGAATGATAAGCTTTCACCGGAAGCGCAACAGCAGTTCGACAGACTGAAGAATCTGAACGGAGCTGATTTTGACCGTGAATTCACTATGCAGATGGTCAGCGATCATCAAAAAGCCATTGAGCTGTTTACAAGGCAGTCGGAAAGCGGACAGGATCCTGAACTTAAAAAGCTGGCTTCCGAAACATTACCCAAACTGCGGCAGCACTTAACACGCATAGAACAGTTGCAGGGAACCTCAGACAAACGTTAATCAACCAAATTTATAAAGCAAATAATAAGCGCTATGCAGCTATCTAAACTAAAATTATTTTTTACAGGTCTGGCATCCGTGTTTCTTCTTACGAGCGCCTGTCATTGCGATGAAAGCGAGGACATGGTGGCCTCGAACAAGGTACTTTTATTAAAGCTCAGTTATGGTGAGCATACATTGCAGGGAGGCAAGGAATATAAGTATTTTAATACATCCGATAGCTTTACCCTTGTTGCACACGAAGTTGTTGCACAGGAAGAAAAGTTGGTAAGCCTTGTATACAAGGAGCTCAATGCGGTATTGTTTAAAGGGGTATACCCGTTTGCATCGGGAACTACACAGATACTGCTTCCAGAAAAATTTACTTCAGCAACAGATTTTGAACGGGTACTTACACAGGATGTGGTTGTTCCTTTGAACGGTTACCGGGAACTGGCCGGAACACATATGGACGATGCTTTGTTCGGAAATTTGTGGACGCGTGTACAAAGCCTTGTAAAAGTTCGGGAGTATTTACGTGAAAATCCCGGTCAGCAGGTGCAGGTATACCTGCATAAACCCGCTACCGGTTCGTTGACACCCGACAATACGCATTGGCTGTTCTTTATGAAAAACTGATCAAAAGATCTGTGAAAATTATAAAATATCAGATCAAAAAATAAGGACTTAGGTTAAAAAACCCTCATTTTTTGAGCGTTCTCACCTTTAGTTCTTTGATAGTGCTTACCTTTTACAAGGTAGGCATTATCTTTTTTAGATGTCATTAAACCTCACATCTTTCATAATTTATAGAAATATTAACAAGTTTAAATGCATAATGGTATGGCTTTGGCTATATACAAGTCTCTCTGGCACTGTTCAGCTGAATTAAATTTAGTTGTTGATGCAGTCCTTATTTTTATTCCGGTTCCTTATCCTAGCGGAACATTTACCGATAATCAGAATGAGATGATTTCAAACAACCTGTTTTTTAGCAGGCTGTGCCATTTTATGAAAAATAGAATTATTAAAAATTAAAAAATGATGAAAAGCAAAAAAATTACGATCAGTATATTAGCACTTGTATTATTAACATTGGGAACCATTTCCATGATCCTTTATTTCAGTAATTTCGGAAACGAAAAGGTACCCCAAAGCGTACTTTCTTCTTTACCGGGAAAAAGTGTTTCTCAAAAAGAAAGCATTAAATAAAAAAAGAACATATTAAAGAAGATTTTCAACCTTCTTTAATATGTTCTATTCAACTCTTTCGGAACCTCTTACTCAATGTTCCTTATTTAATCTCCTTTGAATTAAAAAGGACATTTTGTTAGGCGTCTTTTTTCTTTTTGCCGGACTTATCTTTTTCGTTTCCGGCTTTAACAGGCATCCGGTCGTCTTCCTGCATTACTTCCGTACCCATAGGGTCAAGAGGTTTTGAAGTTCCTTTATTACTTCCCTCTTTAATATCCGATCCGCCTGCACCGGAATTCGTCTGGTTGGCTTCGTTTACGTCCTTTCCCTTAATATCGGTAGGGCTCGTGTTTTTGTTTCGCTGGTCTTCTGTTTTGGGGTCTTTACGCTTTTCCATAATAATCGGGTTAAAGTGAATAATAAGTTTTAAAGACATCAAAGATGTCCGGAATAAACAGAACAAGAAGCAGTCCTTTATTTTAACCTGTAAATTTGAAGAAATAATCTTAGTTCCTGCGTTCTTCGAGCTGGATAGCGGCTTCCGGCAAGTCGGTGCAATTTTAACATTCGCCGGTAGTGTTGAAAAACGGTTATGATTATGGATTTTTTTTAAATAAATATGTTTTTTAGTTAAAATAAATCTGTTTATTTGATTTATTTTTTTTAATAAAACATTTCTTATTTTGTTAAATTGTTGTTTTTTTTATGTTTAAAAAATATAAATGAGTCCTTCCTGTTGTTTTCGACGGTTGGGATCTATGTAGAATTTTTCCGCGCCTCTATCTAAAAATTCCCCGTTAGCCATAAAAGAAAAAAAGCTAACTTAACAACAGCGTAATATAATTGATAAAACGATATGTGGGAAGCATTACTTAGTAAGGGAGATGCCGTAACGTGGCAGCATATGCTCGTTCGCACTTTCATTATGTACTTCATCACCCTTCTGCTTATTCGTATTGGGGGTTTAAGGATCATAGGAAAAAAATCAGGATTCGATCTGGTCATCGTCATCATGCTTGGCGCTGTGTTATCAAGGGGTGTCGTGGGGGCCTCTTCATTCCCTTTATCCGTAATGGCCGGAACGGTCATGGTAGTGCTGAACAGGCTGCTTGCCTGGATGTCGCTCGAGAATCCGTTCTTAAACTATCTTTTTAAAGGACGTTCGCTGTTATTGTACGACAACGGAACCGTCATCCGCAAAAATATGATCAGGGCAGCACTGAGCGAGAGTGACCTTATGACGAGTTTAAGGCTGGAAACACATTCAGAGGACTTTGGAAAGGTGAAAAAGGCGTATCTGGAGCCTAATGGCCGTATCAGTTTTGTATGGAAAGAATAAGGCGTAATACAGTACTTTGGCATTAGGGTTGTAGGTACACCACGCAGGGCTTTTGATTATAACAATTGGATATGGTTCTTTTTATGCTTTAGTTTTGAATAAGAAGAAAGAACGTGCATTTAAGGATTATATGTTTTTATTTATTAAAAAATGGGACTATTTACCAAATTTTAACCTATTTCTAATGCCTGCTATTGCACCGTATTGAGAATTGTCGTTATATTTGTACCCTCACCTTTATCTTCAGAAAACTCTGTTATAAGAAGACTTTGGTCCTCCGCTAACGGGGTTTTTCAACTCGAAGAAGAATTAAAAGGTGAGATATTTAATTTCTGCGGGGGACTTTTTTTTACTTTCTTTTTCCTCTTAAATTCGTCTTCTATTTCTTGTTGTCTAAAAAAATAACTTTAAATTGTACAAACTGTCTAATTATGTATAGCTATTTTTTATTGGTGTGGTTTCTCTTATTTTCAACATGTTCCTTTTCTCAAAACTTTAAGAATGACAGTATAAAATCATTTATTGATACATCTGTTGAATTAATAGAAGTGAATTCAATTCACATAGAAAATCTCAGGGATATTAAAAGTGAATTATACGATAAATCACAAAATATGAACTCAATAGATGAAATTGCTCCTTTATATAGTGAAGTATTTAAACAACTGAATGATTATCATGGCGGCTTGAAATATAAAGGAAAAACATACGGGTGGAATGGCCCCAACCCCAGGACAAACACCTATTTAAAGGACAAAATAAAAATTGACAAAAGAACGCACAGCAAGGTAATTGACAAACAAATCGGATATATCAGAATTACAGGAAACAATGATTTTGCCTTTAAAAAAGTAGACAGTTTAGCAAGCGACATTGTTTCTCATATCAATGCTGTAAATTCAGATAAAATTAAAGGATGGATTATAGATTTGAGATTAAATACAGGCGGGAATATGTATCCTGTATTACTTGGGCTGAAAGAGTTTATTGGAGAGAATGTAATATTTGGTGGATTTAGAGATGCTCAAAACAAGTCTACGGGAAATTGGGAAATCAAAGAAGGGAAATTGTTGATTGATGGTATTGTATTAGACAGACAGTCAGACTTAGATTATCCCATAAAAACGGATATTCCTGTAATTATTTTAACGAGTTGTTATACTGCAAGTGCGGGAGAAATGACGGCACTGTCTTTTATCGGTAGAAATAACACCTCTGTTGTAGGAGAACCAACGGCGAATTATACCACAGCAGTACAGGGTTTTGAGATAAATGAAAACGCAGGTATTAATTTATCGACAGATTATGTTGTAGACAGAAATTTAAAAGTGTACAAATCAAATATTTTACCTGATTTTGAAATTTTAGGTGGAGATAATTTAGAAGATTTAAAAAAGGACTTGAAGATAATCAAAGCACTTGAACTGTTGAGAAAATAGCAAAGCATTGAGGAATATAGTAAATCCTTTCAACAACTTGCTGAAAGGATTTTATGCTTTATTTTAAATTGAAGTATAACATCAAAAACAGGATAACAAAAATGGTTACCTGACTTTTTTTGATCTTACTCATCAAAGCTTAGTATTAGCAGACGTGTGGTAAAGTGGGTCAGATTCCCATAAAAGTAAAAGGAGCTGTTGTAACAAATTTTGCTGAGGTTTCACCTGCATATGTCTCATTTTTGCTGACGCTGAGTCGTTTTACGGCACCTTTCTTACTGAAGTCGATTTTTTTGAGGTCTACCCAGAAAACGTTGGGCGTTTTCACCGTTTCAAAATAATACACCAGGTTTTTATGATCGGCAACAGATCGCCATCGTGTAGAGGATATATTGGGTTCGCTTTCCGATGAAATACCGTAAGGTACCGAACAGTTGCGGATAACGCTGAAAACACTGGCAACAGACGTCAGAACATCCGAAGTCTGCGGTATGGCATTAATATAATACGAAGCCCTTACATAACGGTCTGCGGCCCGGTTGGTGCCGGGCAGCATAATGGTACCCGGTATCCCTTGCCAGTAACGGTTAATGGCAAGCTGCTCGTCAAATACTGGAGAATTGGTCATGACGGTATAAGAAGGATCGTGGTGAATAACAAGCTTTCCTCCTATGTATTCAAAAATGGCATTATCGCCCGATGCATCCGAAAGGGAAAGGTGAACAGTTGTAAACTTCGTGGTACCAGGGATGTAATCGGAAACGATGACGAATTTTTCTTTGCGCAGTTCGTCAACGGCCTCTTTTACAGTAGCAAAATTATCCAGTACGTATTGAGCCCATGCCGAAATGGCCAATCCCTTTTTTTTGCCTTTTGGCGAAAATTCCGGGTACTGGCTTTCTACGAGCCAAAGCATATTGGCAACGAGCCCTTTTTCATTAATGCCATCGGTTGTTGCAATGTCCCATGAGCTCGTAATCACGCTTCCGTATCTGGAAGACCATTTTACGGAATTGGTTCCCACATTGCCCGATCGTTCCATATTTCTTGGAAAAATCCAGAGGTTAGCATCGATTTCATCCCTCCAGTCCATTGACCTTGCCGTGATTACGGTTTTATCCGGGCCTTTGTAAACCACGCGGGTACATGCTTTAACATCCGCAATGCCCGCCCATGTTAAAAAAGCAATAATAGAAAGTGTAATGGTCTTTTTCATGATCTATTTTTTAAGTTATAGTTAAATATACTAAAAAATGTTAACAAAAATGTTATTTATTGTGAATGAAATGGTTAACAGAAGTACAGTAGAAATTAGCCCGAATTTAAGGGTAACAGTATGTTTGTCCTAAGAACAAAAACGGTCAAAAATAAATAACCCCGGTAAAATGAATCCGGGATTATTAAAGTAGTGATTTTTGGGTTGCTGTTAAAAAGGACCTGTATGTAAGGAGTTGTCCTTTTTTATGTTGTTTGTTGAATATGCTTTATAAACCGGGAGACTTTGCCTTATGTTTTGATTGGGTAAGGCGCATCCCCCGGTATATCCTATAAAAATTTGAACACCATTTCCCGTTACAGGGAAATTTTTATGCAAATATAAAATAAGTCACTAAATAGTGACTTAAAAAAGCGAAAATTTTTTAAAAAAAATACGCAACATTAGGTAGCCATGTTAAAAACCGGTAAATTCATGGTCTTAAAGTATATGAAACGTGAAATGGTCCTCTGAAATGCTTCGTTTACTCGGAGTAAAGTATCCCGTTATACAGGCTCCCATGTTTGGCGTTACCACCCCGGAAATGGTTGCTGCCGCTGCACGTGCAGGTGCTATGGGGTCGCTTGCGCTGGGCGATCTTCCTGCAGATAAATGTGTAGAAGCCATACGGGCTGTAAAAAAACAAACAGCACTGCCTTTTGCCGTTAATATTTTTGTTAACGAGGTTCCTGCGGTTACCGCGGAACTTAGGGAAGCCTATGAGAAGGCCCGGCATTTTATCTCCGATCTGGCCGCTGCACATGGTCTGGACGTACGTTTGCCGGGAATTGAAACCTTCACCATTACCGATTACCGCGACCAGGTACAGGCAATATTAAACGAAAACGTTGCTGTACTGAGCTTTACCTTCGGTAACCTGGACAGGGAAAGCATTCATATGCTGAAACAAAACGGAACCGTTCTCATAGGTACCTGTACTTCGGTTGCAGAAGCCCTTATGCTGGAACGCACGGGAATCGACCTTATCTGTGTTCAGGGAATAGAAGCCGGTGGCCACCGCGGCAGCTTTTCGCCCGAAGCGGTACCGCAGATTGGTGGGTTTGCCCTGTTGCCGCAGGTTTACGATGAGGTTAGGGTTCCGCTTATCTATGCAGGAGGTATCCGCAATGCCTCCATGTTGCAGGCTGCCACCATGCTTGGAGCCCGTGGTTTCCAAATTGGCAGCTTGTTGCTGGGATCTCAGGAAAGTGCACTGCAGCCGTTTGAAAAACAAAGGTTGCGAAGTGTTTATGAAAACGACCTGCTCTTGACCCGAAGCTTTTCAGGGCGCTATGCCCGCGGCATACGCAACACTTTTATACAGGCCATGGAACATTCGGGACTTGTTCTGCCCTACCCGTATCAGAACAAGCTTACGGGCGCCCTTCGCCAAAAGGCGCGTGAACTTGAAAATGCCGATTTCGTAAATATTTGGGCAGGACAATCGATTAATCCGTACAGTGCAGCATCCACAACCGAAATTATCCGGAGCCTTATAGCAGAAACCGAATGCCTGTTTTAGAGATAAGGAACATATAAAAAGGCCGGTCTTTTCTTTTTTCCGGCTTATTCTGGCTACCTTTGTACAAATAATTATCCTGTTTTGAATCTGTCTGTTACCCGATCAACTGCCGCACTTAAGAGCCGCATTCGCCAACTGTTTGCCTTTAAGCAAACAACCAGGGCGTGGCATATGCCGGTAGTAGCAGGTGTTTGTGTGGGTATTCCCCTGCTTTTTGGACTGGAATCAGGTAATATCGCAGCCGGTAAGCTGGCTTCCGTCGGAGCTCTTGTCATCCTCTACCTGCAATCATCGAACCTTGTAAACAGAATGGTGGTGCTCATGGTATGCGGTTTCGGCTTTATAGGTTCCTATGCCCTGGCCGCCCTTTTTTCGCAATGGTTCTGGTTTTCGCCTTTGTTGTTGGCGCTGTATGTTTTTGGTACGCATTACACCCTGTTCCGGCTTAACCTGAACAGGCCCCCGGGCAATTTCTTTTTTACCATGATCGCATGTATGGCCATTGCCGTCCCGCAGCATCCGCAGCATATAGCCGAAAATGTAGGTTATGTTACGTTCGGGGTTATGACGGCCTGCGCCATAGGTCTCGTATACAGTCTTATAACGCTTAAAAAAGAAGAAAAAACGGCCAACCGGGCTGTTTTTTATCCCAACAAATACGTCAACATTACAGAATCTGTCATATTCGGAACCGTAACGGGCCTTTCATTGCTGGCGGCCAAATGGTTTCAGATGCCGAATCCGTACTGGATTCCCATTTCATGTATGGCCGTTATGCAGGGCATTTCTTCATCACATGTCTTTACCCGTGCCGTACAGCGTATATTGGGTACCGTGTTCGGACTTGCTCTGGCCTGGTGCGTATTAAAGCTGAAACTTTCGGTTTGGAGCATCTGCATCTGCATACTGCTGCTACAGGTTGTAGTAGAATTTCTCGTGGTGCGTAACTATACCATTGCCGTAGTCTTTATCTCAATGCTTACCATTTTTCTGGCCGAACCTACTATTTCCCTTATGCACAATCCCGGCCAGCTTATCCGCGCTCGACTGTTCGATACCTTTATCGGAAGTTGTTTCGGTGCTCTGGGAGGGTGGCTGCTGTATCATGAGCAGCTGCATTTCTTTTCCAAAAGACAGATGAAGAAATCCGAGCTCGTACTGCGTAAATTCCGGAATAAGCATATCAGGGGCTGAAAAGGCAGTATAAAGCAGGTTTTACGGGCCGTATTTTCAAAATACATTGAGCTTTTTACAGTTATTTTTTAATTTTGTTGTATTTTTGTAAAAATAAAGCAAGCTTCCCCTGGCTTTTCTGATCCGGATTCCAACCCCCTTTCAGTTTTATACGGGCAACCGTCTTTTTAGTTTTATACGTTCGGATCGAAACGTCCTTATTCAGAACCCGTAGGTTATTGGGTCGTTTCCGCACCATAATTCCATCGACATACCCTTTTTTAACCATATCGTTTCATATCGTAACCGGACCTCCGGATTATGGAACCAACAGTAACAATAACAGGAGGTCCGCCAACAATTCATGAAATTCAACGAATTAAATATCATTGAGCCTATTGTAAAGGCTGTTCACAATGCGGGCTACTCAAAAGCCACCGAAATACAGGCCAAAGCCATCCCCGTTATCCTTAAAGGGCGCGACATCATTGGCTGTGCACAGACAGGGACCGGAAAAACGGCTTCATTCGCCATCCCGGTATTGCAGCTGCTGCACGAAAAACCTTCCAATACCCCAACGGTAAGGGCGCTGGTACTTACCCCTACACGCGAACTGGCCCTGCAGGTAAGCGATAACTTTAAAACCTATGGTCAGTTCCTGCCCGTTAAGCACCTGGCCATATTTGGCGGTGTGCCGCAGGGAAAACAGGTAGAGGCCTTACAGAAAGGTGCTGATATCCTTATTGCCACACCGGGACGCCTGCTCGATTTTATCAACCAGGGAATCATAGACCTTTCCAGGCTTGAAATACTGGTTCTTGACGAAGCCGACCGTATGCTGGATATGGGCTTTGTACACGACGTAAAAAAAATCCTTACAAAGATTCCTAAAAAACGGCATACGTTGTTTTTCTCGGCCACCATGCCCAAGGAAATCCGCGAATTTTCACAAACGTTGCTTTACAAACCGGAAGAAATCAACGTGACCCCTGTATCTTCTTCGGCCAAGACGGTAAAACAGTCGGTTTATTTTGTGGAAAAAGAAGAAAAGACGCAGCTGCTTATCGACCTTCTTAAGAAAAGTACCGAAAGCCGCAACCTTATTTTTGTTCGTACGAAGCACGGAGCAGACCGCCTGGCGCGGAAGCTTACAAAAGCCGGGCTTAAAGCGGCGGCTATACATGGCGACAAATCACAGAATGCGAGACAAAAGGCACTGGAAGATTTTAAGAACAGCCGTATCGGTATCCTTATTGCCACAGACATCGCGGCACGGGGTATTGATATAGACGAACTGCCAAGCGTTATCAATTTCGACCTGCCGAACGTACCGGAAACCTACGTACACCGCATTGGACGTACGGGCCGGGCCGGAATGGAAGGTACTGCCATCTCTTTTTGCGAAGAAAGCGCTAAAAAAGACCTTAAGAATATTGAAAAGCTTATAGGCCTGCGTATTCCCGTAAAAACGGCCGAGCCCCAGGCTTTATAAAAATGCTTCGTCTGCACGTAGTTTTATACTTTAAAATACCCCATGGTCAACATGGTAACTGCGAGCAGTATAATAGAACATACAGTATAGATGGCGTAGCTTAAAAAGGTACGCCATACAATACTGGTTGTGGATCTTCCTTCAAAAAACGTGATGTTTGTCCATAAAATTAGGGCAAAATCAATAAACAACAACAGGTAATTAACCGTTACCACCGCTACTGCAGCGGAATGAAACAGGAGCAATACAGGTAAGAACAGTATATGTACCAACAGCCGTTGCGAGCTTTTAAAGGCTTCAAAAACGATGAGTTCCGCAAAATTAAAGCTCTTTGCCTGAAACGCAGTTTTGGTAGCAAAGGCAAATACAGGAATGGTCAATAAAACGTACCAATAGTAATGCCCCATGATTTTTTCCAGGAACAGGACCGATTCCTTGTTAGCTGAATCCATGATTTTTACCCCTGTAAAATGATACACCAGCGCATAGGCCGTGGCCAGCACAATACTCAGCGATATGGGTTTAAAATGCCCTACCCTTTTTCCTATGATGTAGTTACGGATTTCCTTACCCGGTTTTGTAAACAGGCGTTTCAGCGAATAGCCGATTCCTTTGTCGTAATGCAGCAGGCCATGCTCAACATCTTCCCATAAATAATGGGCATCAATACGGTGCGTATGTGCCGGTTGCCCGCAATGGTTACAGTAGTTGCCGGTAAATAATGCTTCACAGTTTTTACAGTTTGTTTTCATAATCCGTATTTTTTAAAGGTCCGGCTCACACGGTTAGGTGCCTTAAACCGATAACCGAAGTAGCATTCAAAAAAGGTTTCGCGGTCCTGTATCTGAACCTGGGAAGGCTGGTTGTAATAGAATGATTCCAGGCTTGCTATGGCGCCCATATAGAAATTTTCTGTGTTGTAATAAACAGCCAGGCGAAACTGCGACTGAAAAGAAAGTGCCTTTATCTGTTCGGTAACGGTGTCGTTTTCAAAACTCCAGGTATGGTTGTAGCCTATTCCTCCGTAAACCCCGCCCGAAACCATAAACCTTTTCCCAAGCAGCAGGTTATAAAAATAGGCCGGCCCCATTGCGATATCCAGTATGCGGTCTTTACCGGGATCGCCCGATTTTACTTCGGTTATGTAGTAGCTTACCGAGGGTAAGAAGCTTCCCACGCTTTTTTTCTGCCATTCGCTCTGAATGCTAATAGAACGGAACGAAAAGTTTGGATTAAAGATGTAGGCCGTACTTCCGCCTATCTTCGTGGTACGGAAATCGGGAAACAGGATGTTTCCGGGGGTACCGATGTCTTTGCGGTCCACATAATACCCCCTGGTACGTGAAAACTGCAGGTTCTGCATCCACCTGCCTACATAAAAACGCGTTCCCAGCGAACTGAATGTCGAACTGCCCCTTAGGTCGTCGTCATTATTAAACCTTAAAAAACGCGGAGTATAGCCGATATCTACCTCTATGAACTTGTACATAACGGTAAGGTTGGTACGGATGCGCTGATTGGGCGTAAGGTTAAACCTTACGGGACCCGTTTTG
Source organism: Flavobacterium sp. (assembly GCA_040396655.1). Classification (GTDB taxonomy): domain Bacteria; phylum Bacteroidota; class Bacteroidia; order Flavobacteriales; family Flavobacteriaceae; genus Flavobacterium. The sequence goes on from JBEBOB010000006.1 coordinate 95,242, forward strand.
ATATTGTAGGAATGAAAACCGTTGCTGATACCAAGCCTGAGCTTGATGTAGTCGGCATATTTTTCCCTGTATGCATCTGCAACGGTATCGTTTGCCGTAAAGCCGGTACGAGCATCCTGTGCGTAACCGATCCGCGGCAACACCATAAGGAATAGAAAAAGAAATTGCATCCCGTATTTCATAAGCAACAGGCAGATCGACCGGTTTTTAATCTATACGGACTAATTTAAGCTTTTTTAAACGGATTCCTGCTTCTTAATGTTAAATAAACAGGAATTTTTACAGTCCGTTAAAAGCTTTCAGTACCGCAATAAGGCGCTCCACCCCTTCCTGCAGTATTGCCATAGGACATGCAATGTTAAGGCGCAGGTACCCTTCGCCGTCTGAAACGAACATATTTCCTCCTTCTAGGATTATGCCGGCTTCACGGGCAAAAAAGGCAGAAAAATCCCTGGTTTGAATGCCTTTGGTATAGGCCGAAACGTCTATCCAGGCCAGGTAGGTGGCACCAGGTATATGAAAACGGGTTTCGGGCAGGTGCAGATCCAGCTGTTTTTCCAGGTAGCTGAAATTGGTATCGAGATAAGCTTTAAGCTGCTCCAGCCAGTCTTCACAAAGGCTGTAGGCAGCCTGTGTGGCTGCAATGGACAGTGGCGACAGCAGTTCGGCATACCGATCATTCCATTGTTTTCTTACCGCAGCATCGGGGATAAATATGTGCGACATCAGGTTGCCGGCAAGGTTAAAGGTTTTGCTTGGTGCGGTACAGGTTATGATGCGGTTGCTTTTCGGAAAAAGGCTTGCCAGCGGAATATGCTGCCTTCCCCTGCGCAACAGGTCGCAATGTACCTCGTCGGAAATAATCCATATGCCCCTTGACAGGCAGATGTTGCCGATGCGCTCCAGTTCTTCACGCATCCATACCCTTCCCGTGGGGTTGTGCGGGTTGCATAAAATGAAAACACCTATGTTTTTACGCGGATCTTCGAGCTGCGCAACCAAATCGTCAAAATTAAGGTCAAACGAGCCGTTATTCTTTGTAAGGCTGCTGCAGAACACTTTACGGGCATTGCGGTCGGCTGCCGCTTTAAACGGGCCGTATGAAGGGGTGGCAATGAGTACGCCTTCATCTTCCCTTGTAAGCAGTCCTATGAGCCGGTTAAAAGCCGGAACCACTCCGGAAGACAACACTATGTGTTCAGGACTAATGGCCCAGTTATACCGTTTTTGAAACCACTGTTGCAATACTTTATGATAGGACTCATCCAGGATGTTGGTGTACCCGAGTATTTTATGATCGAGGCGTTTTCTTACGGCATCGAGAATTTCGGGCGGTGTGGCAAAATCCATATCGGCCACCCACATGCGGATGTATTCGGAATAATGTGCAGGAAGCTTCACATGGTGAAGACCGAAACGGTCGCGCCAGCCATCCTGACTGATGCTGTTGGTATTTTTACGGTCTATGATTTCATCAAAATTGTAAGTCATCTTATGGGGCCTTGCTTTTATTTAAGGTACTGTGGTTAAGTAAAGATACCATTATTTTTAAAGTATCTTTTTTAGAGCGTCTTAAATATTCCATCCTTGATTCTAACAGGCAAGTTTTATATATTACTATATAATATTTTGATATATAGTATTTTGTTTTTTATTATTTAAATTGTCAGTTTAATAAAAAAACTATCGTTTTATCCATATAAATAGAAAAGAAGCGTAGGGGTTTAAATAAAGAAAGATGGTTTACCTTACGCCGTTTTCATTTTTATTCAAACTTAGAGTATCCATAGAACCGGAAGGACCAGGCAGCCTGCCGTATTTAAAGAGCTAACTTAAATATTAAATTAAGTTAACTTAAAATTCAGATAAAATATATAATTACTGTTAATTTATTTTAATAAATTTAATATATATAATTAAATAGTAGCATTATGAGAGCATTTTTATCAAAATTCAGTAAGTTGTTGGAAGCTTCCCAGGAGCTGGGAAAAGTAAACCATGAACCCGATTCAAGTAAGGAAGTTCAGTTGAATACCCCCGAAAAGACCATGCCGTTCTCTGACCAGATCGGAAATTACCAGCGCAATAAAGGAATCCCTTTTACATCATATGACAACAGTAAAATTTACATAGTAGGAAGCGGGATTGCCGGAATGGCAGCGGCCTACTATTTCATACGCGACGGTCATATTCCGGGGAAAAACATTATTTTTCTCGACCAGATGCATATAGAGGGCGGCTCGCTCGACGGTGCCGGCAATGCAACAGAGGGCTTTATTATACGCGGAGGTAGAGAAATGGATATGACGTATGAGAATCTCTGGGATATATTTCAGGATATCCCCGCCCTTGAGCTTCCGCATCCTTATTCGGTACTCGATGAATACCGCCTCGTAAACGACAATGATCCCAACTACTCCAAAGCACGCCTTATACATCAACAGGGTAAAGTACAGGATTTTAGTAAGTTCGGAATTGAAAAGAAGGATCAGCTGGCTATTATTAAATTACTGCTTAAGAAAAAAGAAGAACTGGACGACCTTACCATTGAAGACTATTTCAGCGAATCGTTCCTCAAAAGCAATTTCTGGTTTTTCTGGCGAAGCATGTTCGCATTCGAAAACTGGCACAGCCTGCTCGAACTTAAACTTTATATGCACCGCTTCTTGCATGCGATCGATGGCATGAAGGATTTTTCCTGCCTGGTATTCCCGAAATACAACCAGTACGATACCTTTGTTACCCCGCTTAAAAACTTTCTTGTAAGTAAAGGGGTTCAGATCCAGTTTAACACACTCGTAACAGATCTGGATATACACAGCACCACCGAAGGCAAGGTAGTCAAAAGCATTATTTCTGACCAGGGCGGTAAAGAAGTGAAAATTCCGTTGGGACCGGATGATTTCGTAATCGCTACAACCAGTTCAATGACAGAAAGCACTTTTTACGGTGACAACCATAATGCGCCCAATATTACAATTGACAACAAAAGCGGAAGCGAAAGTGCCGGATGGACGTTATGGAAGAACCTGGCGGCAAAATCACCTGTTTTTGGCAAGCCCGAGAAATTTTACAGCAGCATTGAAAAATCATCATGGGAATCGGCTACTCTGACCTGTAAGCCGTCTGCTTTTGTTGAAAAATTAAAAACGCTTTCGGTAAACGATCCGTATTCAGGAAGAACCGTTACGGGAGGAATCATCACCATAACCGATTCTAACTGGCTTATGAGCTTTACCTGTAACCGGCAGCCGCACTTCCCCACCCAGCCCGACGATGTCTTGGTAGTGTGGGTATATGCGTTACTCATGGATAAACCCGGTAACCAGGTTAAGAAAACGATGCCGGAATGTACCGGTAACGAATTACTGGAAGAGCTTTGCTACCATTTAGGTATTTTGGACCAATTGCAGGATGTGACCGATAATACCATTGTACGAACTTCGTTTATGCCTTATATTACTTCTATGTTTATGCCCCGGGCAAAAGGCGACCGTCCAAGGGTGGTACCCGAAGGATGTAAAAATTTAGGACTTGTAGGACAGTTCGTCGAAACAAACAACGACGTGGTGTTTACGATGGAAAGTTCCATCAGAACGGCCCGGATAGCGGTATATGAACTGTTGAACCTCAATAAGCAGGTACCCGATATTAATCCTTTGCAATATGACATCCGCCATCTGCTAAAGGCCACACAGTCGTTAAACGACTACAAGCCCTTTCTAGGTGAAGGTTTGTTAAGGAAAATACTCAAGGGAACCTATTTTGAACATATTCTGGTTGAAAGACCACAGGAAAAAGACGAACATGAGTCGTTCTTTACCGAACAAATCAATCGATTTCAGGATTGGATCAAAGACATCAGATCGGGCAGATAGCATACCCCCATGTAAACCTGTTCTGCCTGGAATGATATCCTGATATAAAAGCCATAAAACACCCCGTTTTATGGCTTTTCTGTTTACCTGTACTTTTTTAAAACAATCGTTAAGTACTATTTTGTAATAATATAATTTTAATTTAATATATTAAATGATTTGTTTTAAACTATTGGAAATTAAATGTATATAATCTGTTTTAATTGTTGTAATTTAAGGAATCTGAATCTGTAATCTGGTTAAAATGGTATTTATATCCCGGGAGTATGTAAGGACTGTTCTTCCTTTATAAGCTGTATGCCCTTAAGGTACGGGGTCACCTTAAATTCAGGAAAGCGGTTGCGGAATTTTGCATCATCGAATATGTTGTCGTAACGGTACCTTGTCAGCAGTTCCTGTAGTTCTTTAAGCTTTTTGTTAAAAAGAGCACCTGCTTTAAAGGCAATCCCCGGGATAACGCTTAGCTTAAACTCTTTGCCGTAAACCAACGAAACAAGTGACATAAGTTCCCGGTAGGTGGCGTGGCTTGCATCAACAGGCAAATGCCAGGTTTGCCCGTATGCATCGGCCGTATTGCCAATAAGGGCCGTGGCACGGCTGGCATCGGGTGTCCAGATAAGGCTGCGTTTCGCATCGGCGCTCAGCGGTACTTTGGGATTTTTTCCTTTGGCAATACGTTCAAATATCAGGGTGTTGGTAATGCTCTGCGTTTTTGCCGGACCATAAAATTCCGGTGCGCGGCAGATGACCCCTTCTATCCTGCCCGATTCTATGGCTTGTAACACCATTTGGGCCAGCTGTTTCCGTACACTGCCTTTGCGCCCCACGGGTTCAAAAGGAGTTTTTTCGGTAAGGACCTGGTTGTGCTGCGGGTACATATAGGTGTTGTCAAAGAATACGAGCTTTACGTTGTGAACGGTACAGGCTTCGATGACGTTTTGTACAATAACAGGGAACTGCCGTTCCCACAGTTCCGTATCCATAGGCAGTCCCAGTGTAAAATACGCGATTTCGCTGCTTTTTACGGCATTTAAGGCCTGTTCACGTACCGAAAGGTCTGCGGCCAGCAAAGTGTCGGTATCGTTTATTTTTTGAGGCTTACGGCCCACAATGCGGATGTCTGCCGTATAGCGCTGTTTGAGTTCGCGGGCCAGCTCCTCGCCTATCTGCCCGTTGGCGCCCAGTATGGTCTGCATAAGATGAAATTTAGGTTTACCTAAATTTAAATACATTTTTAGATACTTCCTTTGTATTACATAAGGAAAAGCTTCATTTATTATAGGCCTGATTCTTATATAGTTCAATAAATTCACGGGCACCGGAAAGAGTTTCGGGGAAATCTGCATATTCATCGGTACGTTTTCCGTTTTCGGTTTTATATATATGCTGGTACGGAAACCCGTTTTCAATAAGGAATTTAACGACTTCCCATTTTTTTGCATCTGTTTTTGCAGGCGCTTTAAACCTGTGGGGTAACAACAGCATGGAGGCACCGCATTGCGGACAGGGATAGGTTCTGTCTATTCCAAAATCATCTGGCCTGTTAAAGCTTAGCCTGCATGCTGTACATACTTTTTTATGTCCCATGGTTTCTTATTGTTGAGCCTGCAAATTATTAAATACAGCAGAATTAACCTAACAACATATTTATAAAACGGGTTTTTTGGTGGTAACCCGCATTGCGGCTTTGCGTTTTAAAATTCCACTTTTCACCTTCAATATCCTAGGTTTACGCCATAGTACCCAAACGTCGCGTGTATTTTGTGCTTACTTATGAAAGAGGTGGTATAGATATATGTTTTATGCTCCCTACTCTGTAGTGCTTTCAAAATCAAAACTGATGTTCATTGGATTTTATAAATTTTTACAAATGCATGCGATTTTGTTTTTGAAGAACAACATGTGCACTGGTATCTAATCCAACTTCCTTTTCGTTCAATGAAGGATATTCGGAAATCCGGGCTAATTCTCTTAAAATTGTTTTATGTAAAGAGATATTTGTCTGAATCAATAAATATTCTATAATCCAGTATTTCCAGATTTCATCTTCACTTTTTAAAACATCTAAAATTTCTGTTTGTATAAGCTTTAGTTGCGAAATAAGGAAATCAGCAACTGGTTTTGCAGCCGGCCAGTTACCATCCTGAAGCCATTCCAGCAATATTGGAATATCGTCTTGAATTTCTTCAGCATTAAGTTTGTTCAAATAGCAAATAAAGTCTTTGTCGTCTTTACTCTGAGGCAGGTATTTTTTTGATGCATACACTAACTTTCAATTCTTTTTTTCGGCTAACAGGTCGGTACCGTCTTCATCCTGCATTTCAACTATCTTCCACGGAGTGTCGGGTTGTTTTTCCAGGTAAATCAATACGTCCATATTTTCTTCTTTTCCGGTTACTTTTACTGTAAAATTGGCCTCACCGTATCCCATGCTTAAATGAATGTTTCCTTTTGGAAAAACACCATATGATACGATACCGCCTGTTTTAGTCAATACCTGTTCGTTGGCTGAAACTTCTTGTAATGCCATTTTATAAGCATCGGAATTTTTCATGGAATACATCACGATGAAAAAGAGGCCTGCAAAAAGAACTACAAACGTACCGGCCAGAACCAAGGCTCTTTTAGTTCTGGGAGCTTTAATGGGATTCTTTAATACGACAGTATGGGCCAAAGAATCGCCCCACCGCTTTTTTTCACCGCTTAAAGCCAGTACAAGGAATTCGATGGGCCAGATGATGAGGGTAAGGTTGCGCAGCAACAGCCTGCGAAAGGACGGTACCTGTGCGGGATTGCTTTCGTCGCGTACCATAATGCCCATGACCCATTTGCCGATGCTGATGCCCTTCACGGCATCTTTACAAAAATACAACAACATACCAGGAATCAAAACGCAGCAAAGTATAAGGATAAAATGTGTTCCGTCACCCGGGCTCTTAAGCTCTGTTCCTAAAGCAACCATAGCCATAAAACCAAGAAAAAATACCATGAGGTAATGGTCGATTATAAAGGCCGCGATACGTCTTTTACGGCTTGATGTAGTAAAATTGTTTTCTTCTGTCATGTTTTGCAGATTGAAGTTATGAGGCAATCTTTAATTTGTATAGGTGAAATAGCTACTTTTTTCCTCAGTTGTGTTTTTTGGCACATCCAAAGAAGATTTGGTATTATAAAGAAAGCCATGAATATTTTTATAAAATTACTTTTATGGAGTAACACGATGGATCCATTAATTTGCGTGCTGCTTTTTAAACCAGATCTCGTGCTGTTTTTCAATAAGGGAAAAATCTTTTTTATAACGGTCCACATCCCATTCCATATCGAATTCTTCGAGATAGTCCTTTAAAGGCGGCAGCCCAAGTCGGGCTCTTAATTCATCTACTTTATCGATATCTTCAAGCGGTACCACATAGGGGCCATACTCATTTTTAGAGGTAATAACCTGCGTACCGTAGATCTGCTTTTTGCCCTGGTTCATGAGGATACGGTCGGTTAAAAAAGCAAGTTGCCAGGGTTCTGCCTTATTGTTTTTTACGGCTTCGCTTAAAAGTGGCAGGTAACGCTGCTGTACCACGAGGTCGTCTACGTGTTGTATAGCCAGAAACAGCGTTTGACTGGCTTCGCTTCCGATTTCGTCGGCTCCCATCCACCCGTAGCGGTCAATGATGGTGCGGACCTCTGTGGCACTTTCTGCATCAATTTTCTTCATATAGTCGTTGAGCTGCCGCTGCAGTTCCTTATTACCGGCAGCTGCCTGTTTGGCGTACAGTACGAGTACGCGGATGCCCTGGTCTCTGTTCTGTATTTTTCGCAGCTGTAAACGTACGGTATTGTTATACGGAGCCAATTTTTCCGAAAGCCTTTTTTTGAAAAGCTTCCAGTCGTTGCGGTTGTGCAGGTCTTTGAAATTTGCGTCAGCAGGGAGTTCGTCGAGCAGGTACCCCTCAGCTACCAGGCTGTCGAGGTTTTGATAAGCTTCGCTATATTTTTTGTCCTTAGCAGATTCTACTGCCTGTGCATATTGCGGAAGATTGTCTTTTAAAAAAGCCGCATACAGGTTTTCTATGGCTACATCAAAGGCCTTAAGATCTTTTTTTTCAAGTAATTCTAAAGCATGCTTGTTTTGAGCAGTACTTTCCTGTGCTTTGGTATTGTTTACCGGAAGCAGGATCGTGCCTAACAGCAGCAAAGCGTAAAGCAGTCTGTTCATAATAGGTGTTTTAAAGGTTATTTGTGGGTGCAAGTTAGTAAAAACAGCGTGTATTTATGAAAGCTATTTATTGTTTTTTAAACCGGCATCATCTCTCGAATACCTGGGATATCCTCCTTGTTTTATTTAATAACCATCAGAATCAATATCATTTTGTTATTTTAATATTCCAAGGCTCCTTTTTGTTTAGACGATGAGCTTCATAACACTCCGGGAGGATGTAGATGAGCTCTATTAAAGATTTGTCTATTTGAATCATTTCTTTTAAAGAAATGACTTTTGCGTCTTCTTCCTTAAGGAGGACATCTTCCGCGCAGAAAAACTGCCACATTCCTTCATCGTCATGATATACCCTTGTAATTTCATTACCGTTAAGTACGTTTTTAGTTGTAAAAACAGCAAGCTGTAAATGTTCTTTCATAAATTGTAAAAATAAAAACTTGGAACAGGTTAAGAAATCTGGACAACGTTCGCCTTATCATATTCTCATACGATAGCGGAATCGTTTTCAAACACAAGTTACAAAATAAAGATCGTCTTGTTTAGTATGATATTGTTTAGAATTTTGACGATTTTTATGTAAAATCAAAAAAAACCGACCGGGGCTTTTATTAATCTTACCTGGTGGTATACCCACCGTTGGCAAAGATGGTTTACCTGGTGATCAACCAGCCGTCTGTTACCAATAATGTAACGAGCGGTGCAATATCCTTAATGTTGGTAAGTCCCCCTAAAGCCGATGCAGCTTTGTGGTAGATTACGGCCTCTCCACTTTCCTGACCGTAGAAAAACGAAGTGTCCATTGGTCCCGGAGCTACGGCCGTTACCAAAATTCCGCGGCTGCAGAACTCCTTCGAAGCGGCTCTGTGAAATGTAACCGTTTCAGAAAAACAGAAAAACGTTTTATTATAACAGTTAGTAAATATTTTTACAAAGTCTTATAAATGATTTTGGAATCGGTTTTAAAACACTTTATCAAAAAACTTTTTTGGGTGTTATTTTACATAAAAAGACCGACACTATGTCGGTCTTTTTATACAGAATCTTCTAAAAAAAATTATTTTTTGATTATTTTAAAGTAATAAGTTTTGCTGTTTTCAGTATCAATCTTTAAAAGATATACACCTGAAGCTAAATTTGTAACAACAATTGGAGCTGACGTATAAGTGCCAGTTTGCTTTCCGTTTAACTCATATATTTTTACTTCTTTTATCTTGTCTTTTAAAAGCGATATGTTAACAAGATCTGTTGCCGGATTAGGAAAAATCCTTACAGCTTCTTCAATGTGTTCTTCCTCCTCTTCTTCGTCTCCTCCGTCATCCAGAATTTCAACTTCAGTAAAATCATACAACTTTAATCTGCTCAGGGACCAATACGATAAATTGTGTCCAATAGGATTTACAGCTATTTGCTCCATAGTATATAACTTGTCATCTTCCGTAAAATAGAGATGTAAACTATTTCCCTTTTCAAGCTTAAAATCTCCAAGCTCCATTAATTTTTCATTATAAACAGTGAAAACCGGAATTTCTTCGTAAGAATATGATCTATGTATAAGGTACCTTCCTTTTTTCCAAAAGGACGACGAGTTATTTATCGAAATTTCACTTTCTTTACTCAAAGTTTCCTTATTTATTCCGAAAAGTTTATCACCATCCGAAAAATAAACTACATTTTTCAACTGCTCTACAGCGTAGGAGTGTTTTGAAAGACTTTTAACTTTTTTTGTTCCGTCAATTCCTATTTTGAATAATTGGTATTGGGAAGTAGAGTTTTGTGTTGATGAGAAATATAAACTTTTAGTCACGGAATCTATAATACCAGGTGAAAAGGAAAAATCTTCACCAAGAAAAACATCCGCGATTTGCACAAAGTTTTTATAAATGACTACAGAAGTATTATAATGATAAGGAACTGAAACTTCTTTTCCAAAATAGAAGTAGACATCTCCGTTGGCATCCATGTGTTTATTTAGGAGTGTCTTTTCCGGAATTTCAATATACTGTGACAATTCACCGGTTTCTTTATTGTGTTTTTGTGTTTTGAATACTCCCATATCTTGTTGGGTTGTATAAATAAAACCCTCTTTTAGAAAAAGATCTGAGAATTCAGGAACCTGCTTTTTGTATGCTAAACTACCGTCGGGATTAACTTTTGTCAGATAATAATTTCCATTAAGAGTATAAGAACCGAAATAAACGGCATCATTATCGTCTTTAATAAGGTTTGTTTTAATAAATAGATCCAATTCTTTTTCCCACAGCTGTTGAAGCCCTCCATTTAGCCTTGTAACGTAATCAACTCGGGTGCTGTCTAAGAAATAACCTTTGCTACAACTGTAAAAAACAATTCGGGAACCATCGCTTAGCATGATTGTTTTTCCCGTAAACATACAATTAGCCGAACCCGGACCCTGATATGAAAAACGTGAAGTTACTGTACTGCTGTCCGATAACTTAAAACCATGTGTTGTGATGTTATCAGGTTCAGTCTGAGGCTGTCCGGACATCGTTGCTTGCTCATTGCTAAAAACATAATAACCGTCTTGTGAACGTGTAAATTCGCTCACAGTGTATAGTGCAACGTTCGTGAATTTTTTTGTAGTGTTCCAGTTATTATCAGTTATCTCGGCGTCATTTTTGCCTATTAGCGCCGTTGAGACTTCATCAATTGGTACTACCTGAGTATTATTTAAATGTGGATATACGGTGTCGCGCATTAAGGTTCCGTTCACGTTTACGATGGTCTCGGTAAAATTTTCCTGTTCCCATCCCAATTTTGATTTTGAGAAAACCCGAATACTACCGTCAGGCAATATCTGGGTACTTTCCAGTTTATTGCGTCGCAATGTATCGTTATAGCTCCCTATAAGTTTAAGAGAATCTGTTAGAACAATGGTAAAGTAGCTTGTAGTAAGACGCGTATTGTCTATATTGAGATAAAGTATATCGCCTGTTTTGTTACTTTTAAGTTCTTTAAAAGAAGGAGCCAATAAAAATTGTCCTGTACCAATACAGGGTGTAATATCCAATGTCAAAATACCGGAAGGCATTATTTTATGCAATTGGTTTACATATTTGTTTCCCGTTAAACTAAAATGCGTGCTGGATGTGTAGTAATAATAGCCGTTTAAATAAAAGAAATTGACGAAATACCCATTTTGCTCCAATACAGGATCATTATATAAAATAAGATCTTTCCTGTGTTCAATACTTTTGGAATCATCAGGACCAAACCTGAAAAAAGCGATATCATTTTTTGGAGTCAATCCAGAATATACCAACACAAACCTTCCCTGATCATCTAAATGTGAAAAAAAAAGACCAAAATTGGTAGAAGTGTAATAAGAATTGTCATCAAGTTCAAGAGAAATATCTTCAAGGCTTTCCTGGTAAACAAGAGTTCCGTTTTTTCGAAGTTTGGTAATGAAATGCTTGCTTACTTTTTGTTGGATAAAATTCTCTGTATGAACATAAATATCACCATTCAAGTCCACCTCGGCATTCTGAAAATCATCTATGCTTTTTTCGTTCGGAGTTGAAATAATATACGTCCATAAAGTATCCAACTTCTTATCCAGTTTTATAACGTAAACATCCATGGTACTGAAAGTAGCATTTTGTGTACCAAAAAGTAAAAAATTACCTTCCTTGTCACGAATGGTTTTTTTTAAGGAGGAGATGTTCGTATGAATATTCTTAAAAAGGTCTGTTTGAGCTTTAGATTTAAGTTCCTGTCCAAAAGTAGACGAAAAAGTAAACAACAAAAAAAGAAGAAGGAGTTTTATTTTCATTTATAAGTGTTTTTTTAACAGGGCAAAAGTAATTAAAAAAGAAATTATCTTTTTATAAATTAGGTAAACTTCCCTGTTTTCAGACAAATTAAAATTATTAGATTTAATTTGTAAACTCGGATTATGAAAAAGAGTAAATTTTTAGAACATCAGATTGTCAATATTCTTAAAGAATATGAATCAGGCAAAGCCACCAAGGATATTTGCAGGGAATATGGTATTTCAGCCCCTACCTTTTATCAATGGAAGCAGAAATACGGAGTTATGGATGCGTATCATCTAAAAGAACTCAAAGCCCTTCAGGAAGAAAATTCCCGTCTTAAACGTATGTTTGTCGATTTAAGCCTTGATCACCGTATAAGAAAGCTTAAGAAGATTTAATTACTGATTTATGAGAATTATAAAAGGTTAAAAAAAGCATGAGTGCAAAAAGTATCAATATAAATGGCGTTGAATTAAATGATTTTTCATAGTTAAAAAAGGATTTGATCATTCCGTTAAAATTAATTAGTGAATGAAGTAATATTACAATAAGAATATTTTCGTGTTTAAGATATATTTGTTGAAAAAACATTCCAATGATGATGCTGAGCCCTATCTGCAAAAGAACACTTTCATAGTCCATTACAATAAAATTCATAGAATGAAAAAGACCAAATATTAAAGAAGTAAGAAGTATAGTTAAATTACATTTCATTTTTGGAAAAACTTCTAATAAGAGAGAAAAGATAAATACTCTAAAAAATAATTCTTCAAAGACCCCAGTAGAAAGACATCTAAAAAAAAACCAGCCTACTTCTACACCACCAACATTAAAAAAATAATATAAATTGAATAATGCTAAGAAGTACAAAATAAATATAGAAAAACTCTTAGTTTTTATTTTGATATTCGTTTTTGTGCAAATAAAAAGTAATAAGACTATATCAACTATATTTGTAGTTAATTTAAATATATTTATCGAATACTCCTCTAAATTTAAATAATTCAACAGATATTTTTTAATTACATTCCAAATAATTATGTATAAAATAAATAAAATTTTAAATTTCATTATTCATTAAATTAAGAACGACTATTTTTATTAAATAGCCGTTCTTTGTTATTTTTAAATATTATTCTGTAGATAAAATTATTTTGAACGAGTTTATTACAAAAGCTATTAAACTAGTTTATTTCCCAAACTCAATACTAAATTCAAATTCTACTTCAACTTCTTTACAATCATAAAATTCTAAACAGCCTCCATATTTACAAGGAATGCCCAAAGCACTATTTCCTGTAGTAACATATCTAACCTTGCATCCTCCTTTTACTGCTATTTTAAATTTCTTTCCCGCTACTTGTAAATAATCATTTGCGTTAAGGAATTCGTTTAATTCTCCCTGATACCTAAATTTTTCACCAACAAAAGATCTTTTTACCTCAACAAAGTTTTCTTCTGTTGGTACAAAAAGCTTTTTGGATGTGTATACTCCATCACCAGCAATTTTATCATACCCTAAACCATCGTCACTAATTTCTATTCCATTAATTATATAATTTTTCTCCAATTCCGCACTTTCAAAATCCTTTAAGTATAGAGTTAAGGCATGTTGATTTTCTTCAACTTCTACTCTAGGTAAGAAAAATAGCCGTTGTTTCAAGGTTGACTAAATTAGAATATTCTTCTACATTTACAACACTTGTTTTTTGTTTGGTTGTTGTACTATTAATTGTTTTAGCATCATCATTACTACATGCATACAAACCTAATGATAAAACTGTTGTTCCTAACATTCCCAAGGTCATTTTATTATCTTTTTAAACTGCATTTAAAAAAATTACAGGTATACCGCTGTAATCGGTTTTTAAATTTGATTAAGAAAACTGACATTCGCGACTATCAATATCCTAAACAAATTCTATAGGTAATTTTAGTTATTCTGGATCATCCTAAAAATTCAATAATTTAAATTGTAATAAATCAATAAAACTATTGTCATTCGTAGTTTTAATCTTTTTTATAAATTGTAACTTTTTGCTAATAATTTTTTATATGAAATTTCTTTTAAGGCAATTAACTTATTTCCGCGCTTGCAAAATCAGATGAATTAGGGTTTTTCAATACATCTTAATCACTCATCAGACTCGATTTAATTTTTGCTAAGGTAGGACTGTAGATTGTATTTTATTTTGCAAATTATATAACAGTGATTGTGCAAATAGTGAATTAAAAAAAAGCTTACTTAAAAAAATTATTGATGTGTACCATCATTTAATTATTACGGCATTTTAAAAAAGTCGTAGATAGTGAATGGCAGGAACAATTGTGTTTTGGAAGGAGCCGGAAAATCAGGGTCAACATATGCCGGGTTCATGCCTTGTAAGGCTTCTTCTGTAAAAACTATGCGCAAAACGGGTTGGTTTTGCCTGTCGTAGTAAATATGCATAGTAAAATACAGAAAAGAAAACGCATCGTTATCGTTGTCAGGTTCTTTATAATGCATATATAGTTGTTGATAGGGAATGGTACAACCAAAACAATCGGAAGTATTTGGTAAACGGGGACCACTGTAAATAGTATGATCTGTATTTGAGTGTTTGATTTGTTGTACCTCATACAGGGTATTTAAAACTTCGACACCGTTTTTTACAATACGGATGCCGCCTACGAGGGCATCTGCTTTAAAGCGGTTATCTCTTATGAATGTTTTGACATCAAACCTTAACTGTATGCTCATATTTGCCGATGTGTGCTGCCACGTAGCGTTTTTGTAAATATTAAAATATCCCTGGCTGTCGTGAAAATAATAGCCCCTTTCCCCATATAGTTGCGGTGAATTAAATAAATCGACCATGGTATAGGTTTGTGCCTTTAGCAATTGTGTCAATAAAAAGGCCGTTATCGCAAACAGGTTCTTCATATATTTAATTATTACGGCATTTTAACAAAATCATAGGTAGCGAATGGCAGGAACAATTGTGTTTTGGAAGGAGCCGGAAAATCAGGATCCACATACCCCGGGTTCATGCCTCGTAAGGCCTCCTCTGTAAACACTATTCGCAAAATGGGTTGGTTTTGCCTGTTGTAATAGATGTGTATATCAAAATACAGAAAAGAAAACGCATTGTTATCGTTGTCAGGTTCCTTATAATACATTCTTATACGTTGATCTGGAATGGTACAGCCAAAACAGTCCGGTGTGTTGGGGATTCTATGGCCGTTATAAACAACATAATTTATATCGGATGGTTTTAATTGCTGTACTTCATACAGGGTATTTAAAACTTCAACTCCGCTTTTTACAATACGGATGCCACCTACAAGTGCGTCGGTCTTAAATCGATTATGTTTTACAAATGTTTTGACATCAAACCTTAACTGTATGCTCATATTCGCCGATGTGTGTTGCCATGTCGCGTTTTTATAAATATTAAAATATCCCTGGGTGTCGTGAAAATAATAGCCTCTTTCCCCATATCTCTGGTTCCTGTTGAATAAATCGACCATGGTATAGGTTTGCGCCTGCAGCAATTGTGTCAATAGAAAGACTGTTAGTACAAACAGGTTCTTCATATATTTAATTATTACGGCATTTTAACAAAATCATAGGTAGCGAATGGCAGGAACAATTGTGTTTTGGAAGGAGCCGGAAAATCAGGATCCACATACCCCGGGTTCATGCCTCGTAAGGCCTCCTCTGTAAACACTATTCGCAAAATGGGTTGGTTTTGCCTGTTGTAATAGATGTGTATATCAAAATACAGAAAAGAAAACGCATTGTTATCGTTGTCAGGTTCCTTATAATACATTCTTATACGTTGATCTGGAATGGTACAGCCAAAACAGTCCGGTGTGTTGGGGATTCTATGGCCGTTATAAACAACATAATTTATATCGGATGGTTTTAATTGCTGTACTTCATACAGGGTATTTAAAACTTCAACTCCGCTTTTTACAATACGGATGCCACCTACAAGTGCGTCGGTCTTAAATCGATTATGTTTTACAAATGTTTTGACATCAAACCTTAACTGTATGCTCATATTCGCCGATGTGTGTTGCCATGTCGCGTTTTTATAAATATTAAAATATCCCTGGGTGTCGTGAAAATAATAGCCTCTTTCCCCATATC
>JBEBOB010000007.1:0-105562 GCA_040396655.1 Flavobacterium sp.
CTTACGAGCTTTCTTCTGACCGAATTTCTTACGCTCAACCATACGAGGGTCACGCGTTAACAAACCTTCCGGTTTTAAGATTGCTCTGTTTTCAGCATCAACTTCACACATAGCTCTTGCAATAGCCATACGTACAGCTTCTGCCTGCCCTGTAGTTCCACCACCGTAAACATTTACTTTAACGTCAAAGTTAGCTCCGTTTTCAGTCATTGTTAACGGTTGCATTACTTTGTACTGTAAAGTTGCAGTTGGGAAATAAGTTGTAAATTCTTTTTTGTTCACCGTGATGTTACCAGAACCTTCTGTAACATATACACGAGCTACTGCGGTTTTTCTTCTACCGATTTTGTGAATTACTCCCATTACTTAAGATCGTTTAAATTAACGGTTTTAGGTTGTTGCGCAGCATGTTTGTGCTCTGAACCTACATTTACATTTAAATTACGGAATAATTGTGCTCCTAATTTGTTTTTAGGCAACATTCCTTTTACAGCTTTCTCTACCAATAATGCAGGATTTTTCTGTTGCATTACTTTAGCTGTTAATTCTCTCTGACCACCTGGGTAACCTGTGTGACGGATGTACGTTTTGTCATTCAGTTTGTTACCTGTTAAGTTGATCTTTTCTGCATTGATAACGATTACGTTATCCCCACAGTCTACGTGCGGTGTATAACTTGGTTTGTACTTACCTCTAAGTAACATGGCTACTTTTGAAGCAAGGCGCCCTAAGTTATGACCTTCAGCGTCTACAACAATCCATTCTTTCTGAACGGTTGCTTTGTTTGCTGATACTGTCTTGTAGCTTAAACTTTCCACAATAAATTAATTTTAATTAAACATTCCATTCCCAATAAAGGGAGTGCAAAATTAAACATTTTATTTTACTATACAAATTAGTTCCTTACTAATTTGTTCTGAAGCATGATCTTTTACCGTAAATCCTCATCCTTACCCTCAACCATGACTTAATCACCTATCTATCAACACCAAAAAGCCGACAGGCTGCCGAAGCCAGGTCGTAATTCTAATTAAAAAGCGGGAAGCCTAACACAGCCTTCCCGTCTTCATATTTCTTAATGTGCATCGAGCCAGTTAGCTCCTGTACCTATCTCTACTTCCAGTGGAACCGTCATTTGGAAGGCATTTTCCATTTCCTGCTTAATGATCGGCGTTACGGTGTCGACTTCATGTACCGGAACATCAAACACCAACTCATCATGAACCTGTAACAACATCCGCGTTTGCAGCTGCTCTTTCTCCAGCCTTTCATGTATATTGATCATCGCAATCTTAATAATGTCGGCCGCCGATCCCTGGATAGGCGCATTGACCGCATTTCGTTCTGCAGCACCACGTACAACCGCATTTTGTGAATGAATATCCTTAAGATACCTTCTTCTTCCCGAGACGGTCTGTACATAACCATATTCGCGTGCAAATTCAATCTGGTTCTGAATATAGTTTTTCAACAACGGGTAGGTTGCGTAATAGGTATCGATAAGCTCTTTGCTTTCGGAACGGTTCAGATTGGTCTGCTGGCTTAAACCAAAAGCCGAAACCCCGTAAATAATACCGAAATTAACGGTTTTAGCATTGCTTCGTTGTTCTCTTGTAACATCTTCCAGCGCTACCTGAAATACTTTAGATGCCGTAGCTTTGTGAATGTCGAGATTGTTTTTAAACGATTCAATCATGGTAGGTTCTCCACTCAGAGCAGCAATAATTCGCAGTTCAATCTGGGAATAATCGGCAGACAACAACACATGCTTTTCGTCACGTGCAATAAATGCCTTACGCACTTTCTGTCCGCGCTCGGTACGAATCGGGATGTTCTGAAGGTTGGGATTGTTAGAACTCAGACGGCCTGTTGCTGCAACGGCCTGCATATAATCGGTATGTACCCGCCCTGTTTTAGGATTGATCTGTGTTGGAAGCGCATCAACATAGGTATTCTGTAATTTGACGATCTGCCGCCATTCCAGGATATCACGCACAATTTCATGCTCTTTAGCCAGGTCGCTTAACACTTCCTCTCCAGTAGCATACTGCCCCGTCTTGGTCTTTTTTATCTTTCCTGACCCTATCTTTATCTTTTCGAAAAGGATAACCCCCAATTGTTTTGGCGATGCCAGATTAAATACCTCCCCCGCAGTAGCAAAGATTTTTTCCTGCAGTGCTTCGGATTCCTTGGAAAGCTCCAAAGACAGCTCTTTGAGGTAACCTACATCCAGACGGATCCCTTCCGCTTCCATATCGGCTAGCACGGAAACCAACGGGCTTTCTATTTTATCAAACAGTTCCCTTGTCTTGGTCTGCTCCAGTTTAGGAGCAAATATTTCTTTGAGCTGATACGTAATATCTGCATCTTCAGCCGCATACTCTTTAATATCTTCCAGAGCCACTTCCCGCATTGATTTCTGGCCTTTGCCTTTTTTCCCAATGAGGTCTTCTATCGGCTTGGGCTGGTACTGAAGGTACGTTTCCGCCAATACATCCATATTATGGCGCATATCGGGATTGATAAGATAATGCGCTATCATTGTATCAAAAAGGAATCCTTTTACATCTACATTGTAATTTTTAAGGACCTTTATATCGTATTTAAGATTTTGCCCTACCTTCGCTATGTTTTCCTCTTCAAAAAACGGGCGTAGAACTTCGATCATCTCTTTAGCTTCATCCGGATTTTCGGGAAACGGCACATAATACGCCTGCCCCTTTACAAAAGAAAAGGACATGCCGACCAGCTCCGCAAGATTGGCATCAATACTCGTTGTTTCGGTATCAAAACACACCTCGCTTTGCTCCATAAGCGTCTTCACCAATAACTTTAACGGGAATACCCCCTGGACTACCTGATAAAAATGTTCGGTATTGGACAGGTTCTTATAATAACCGTCATCAACAACCTTTAGCTCACTGTCTCCCATTTCAAATAAAGAGAACTGCTCTTCGACCTGTACAGCGCTTTTCGAAGCCTGGGTATTCTTGAGTTCCGGTTCATCGGAGAAGATTTTATCAAACTGCTCCTTCATCCTGCGAAACTCCAGATCAAGAAAAATCGCATCCGTTTTTTCAACGTCGGGTTTATCAAGATGAAAACTCTCTGCATCAAATTCAACAGGACAATCCAGCATTATGCGAGCCAGCTCTTTGGAAAGCCGTCCCTGTTCTTTGGCCGCTTCGATTTTTTCCTTCATCTTTCCTTTGAGTTGATGGGTATTTTCCAAAAGGTTCTCCATAGATCCGTATTCGGCGAGAAGCTTTTTAGCTGTTTTTTCTCCTACTCCCGGCAACCCAGGAATATTGTCAACAGCATCACCCATCATACCCAGAAAATCGATAACCTGTAAAGGATCACTCACTTCAAACTTTTCCTTTACTTCATTAACACCCCATATTTCAATCCCATTTCCTAAACGGGCAGGACGATACATAAAGATATTCTCTGACACCAGCTGTGCATAATCTTTATCAGGTGTAACCATATACACCGTAAAACCTTCTTTTTCCGCTTTTTTTGAAAGGGTACCGATAAGGTCATCTGCTTCAATTCCTTCCACCTCTATAATCGGGATGTGCATGGCCTTGAGTATTTCCTGAATATAAGGAACGGCAATTTTAATCGCCTCCGGTGTTTCATCCCTGTTTGCCTTGTATTCCGGAAAAATCTCACAGCGTGCCTGACTACCTCCTTTATCAAAGGCTACAGCCAGGTATTCGGGTCTTTCCCGCTTTATGACATCCATTAAAGAATTCATAAATCCCATAATAGCGGAAGTATCCAACCCTTTTGAGTTGATTCTCGGGTTTTTTATAAAGGCATAGTATCCGCGAAAAATCAATGCATATGCATCTAAAAGAAATAAACGTTTTTGACTCATGTGATCATTTTCAAGTGAATCAAAAGTACAATAATTGTAACTGATAAAAAAAAGAGTACCGTTCAATTATGTTAAAGTATTAAAAACACATTTATTACCAAACCTAAACTTTACGTAATTTTGAAATAAAAAATGATTGCCAAAATCCTTCCTGTTTTACTGTTGTTCATCATCTTAGGTGAAGTGTACACCTGCCATATCCTTTACAGGTTTACAAAAAAAAAATCCGTCATCTATTCTTACCTTTTGTTGGTGGTCACCATTGTAGTAAGCCTTATCCTCTACTATAAAGGACTGGATAAATCTAAGGGACAAACGTCGGAAAGTATGCACATTATGGCTTTGTTGCTATTGTTTCTTCTACCCAAAATTATTTTTACCGTTGTACTGTTCTTTGAAGATGTATTCCGTGCCATTAGGTGGTCGGGCAACAAGTACATTTTTAAAAAGGAAATAAAAAACGAAAGAAGCAGGCTCTTAACCAATTCCTCCTTAATCTTAGCTGCCTTCCTTACCATAACGATCGTTTACGGAGTGGTTGTCGGTAAATACAATTACAAAATTAAAGAGGAAACCGTTCTGTTCCAAGACCTTCCGACCGGATTTGACGGGTTACGCGTTTTGCAGATATCCGACCTGCATGTAGGCAGCTGGGACAACAAGGAAGCGGTTCAGAAAGGTATTGACCTCATCAACCGGCAGGACTACGACCTGTTGCTGTTCACAGGTGATTTTGTAAATACGCTTGCCACAGAAGCGGATCCGTGGATTCCGATGTTGCAACAGATTAAAACACCGAAATATGGAAAATATGCCGTTCTGGGTAACCATGATTACGGGGAGTATATACATTGGGACACAGAAGCTGCCAAACAGGCCAATTTTTCAGCTATAAAAGATAATATACAAAAAAGCGGATTCACCCTGCTCACAAATCAAAACGTCCCGCTTGTAAGCAAAACGGATACTCTTTATTTATTAGGTGTTGAAAACTGGGGAACCAATTTTAAGAAGGCCGGGGATCTTGCCAAAACAACAGAAGGAGTTCCGGAAAAAGGCTTTAAAATTGTGATGACGCATGATCCATCGCACTGGGATGCCGAAATAGTTGGGCATCGTCAGAATTATCAGTTAACCCTTTCGGGGCATACGCACGGTATGCAGTTCGGATTCAATATTCCAAATGTTATGGAATGGAGTCCGGCAGAGTATATCTATCCCGAATGGGGCGGTTTATACCAGAAAGATAAACAGTACATCTACGTTAACCGCGGGTTCGGTTTTCACGCCTATTCCGGCAGGATCGGCATTTGGCCCGAAATCACCCTGCTTCATCTAAAAAAAAGCAATTAATCAAAGGTTAATTAGTGAAAAATTATAATTTTGTATAGATAGAAAAAATAGTGTATATGTCGAAATTTGGTGATTTAATAAACTCAACGATACCGGTTCTTATTCAATTTACAACTCCACATAATACGGAATGCGAACAAATGCATCAGATTATAGAAGAAGTTGCTGTGGAAATGGGAGATAAACTGACCATCATCAAAATCGATATCCAAAAAAATAAAGAACTGGCGGAGGCACTGCGAATCAAAACCGCTCCAACCCTTATGGTTTACAAGAACGGAGCCATGGTATGGCGCCAGTCGGGAATCACAGACAAGAATTCCCTTGTAATGATTGCTAAAGCATTTAATTAAAAAAGTAGTTCTTCCGAACTACTTTTTTAATTAAATTTAAGATATGGATGATCTTACAGCTATAACATGGAGCCTTCAGTTGCTTGAAACAGAACCGGAAACAGACCATACGTCGTTTCAGGAGCAACGTTTGCTGCTTATCAAAGCCGTTGACACTCTTATTCATCACGACTTTAATAAATTGCTCCATATCCTTTACCGTATCGATGTAGATGAAAACAAGCTCAAACATGCCTTGTTTGAGAGCGTACTTCCCGCTGCGGAAACTATTGCAGACCTCATCATCGAGCGTCAGCAGCAAAAAATCCGGTTTAGGGAAATGTACCGAAACAACAAAGACCTCAAATAAAAAAACCATCCTTAAAAAAGGATGGTTTTTTTATTATCTGACATATTATTTATTATTCTGCGCCACCGCCCATTGCTTTATAAAGCTGGATGTTGGCATTCCAGAGATTATACTGTGTTGTAACAATATTGAGTTGCGCGTTCAGTTCGCTTTCGGTAGCCGTCAATACTTCAAGGTAGCTTGCCATACCGTTGTTCAACAATTCCTGGGAATATTGTACCGCTGTGGTATAGGCTGCCGCCTCCTGCTTTTTCAAATCAAGCTTCTTCGTGTTCATTTCAATTGCATAAAGTGCGTCTGAAATTTCCTTACTGGCATTTAAAACCGTTTGTTTATAGTTTAAAAATGCTTTTTCCTGGTTGGAAAGGCTTATTTCATATTGCGTACGGATCTGTCTTCCATTTAAAATTGGCTGTGCAATACCGGCAATAATACTCGCAAAAAAAGATGAAGGATCAAAAAGCTTATCGAATTCTACGGACTGTAACCCCCCGCTTGCCGTTAAGCGCAAAGTAGGATAAAAGCTTGCTTTGGCCACATTCGTAAGCTCAAAAGCATTTCGGAAGCCCATTTCGGAAGCCAGTACATCGGGACGGTTATGAAGGACATCCATCGACACCCCACCAGACACATCAACACCTAATTGCTGTTCTGTAAAGCTGGAACGCTCTATTGGTTGCGGGAATTTCCCCTGTAAGATGCTCAATGAATTTTCCTGCACCTTAATATTATTGTCAATATCCAGCAACAGGGATTGAGCACTCAAAAGTTGTGCTTCTGTCTGCTTTATCGCTACTTCGGTAACTCTTCCGGCATCTTTTAATGCCTTATTGGTTTCGAGGCTTTTGGTTCGGTTTTCAATTGTTTTCTCAGCTACCTGCTTTTGCGCGTCCAGTGCCAGAAGGTTGTAATAGGCAGATGCAACCATGGAAATAAGCTGTGTACGAACCGCCTGATGTGCCGCTACCGTTTGAAGATATGTTGCTTCGTTAGCCATTTTTTTGCTCGTTATCTTACCCCAGATATCTGCTTCCCATCCCAGGTTCCCGGTAATATCAAACTGATCCAAACGCTGACGCTGGCCCAATATTCTACCAAACTGCGTATTGATTGAGTTTACCGAATGGGTATAGTTGGCTCCTATCGAAAAGGTCGGAAGATAGCCCGCCCTCCCCTGGGCAAGGTAAGATTGCGCCTGGTTGATGTTTTCCAATGCGGCACGTACATCCAGGTTATTATCTAAAGCCGTTTGAATGTATTGCTGCAACAGCGGATCGGTAAATAGATCCTGCCACGGCACCAGATTCTGAACCGCACTGTCTTTTACAACTTCACTTGTGTTGAAGGAAGCATCCTGCCACATATCCGGCTTCTTATACTCTTTGGTGGCCATACATGACTGCAAAGAAACTGCAGACACGACCAAAAAGACTGATTTATATAGAATTTTCATAACTACTCTTGAATTGCTTTGTTTTCGAACTTAACAGGTTTGATTTTCTCTTGCAGTTTCTGGAAGATCACGAACAATACCGGAATAACAAAAACCCCAAGCACTGTACCAACCAACAAACCGAAAGCTGCTCCTGTACCGATAGACCTGTTTCCTATGAATCCTACTCCTGAGGCGAATACCAACGGCATCAATCCCAAAATAAAGGCAAAGGAAGTCATTAAGATAGGACGCAAACGTGCTTTTGCCCCATCAACAGCCGCCTGTACAATAGATTCTCCATGCACTCTGCGCTGTAACGCAAATTCCACAATAAGGATGGCATTTTTAGCCAGCAGTCCCACGAGCATCACCAGCGCTATCTGGAAATAGATGTTGTTCTCAAGGCCTGCAACCTTCTGAGAAAGGAATGCCCCCATGATACCTGTCGGAAGCGAAAGAATTACAGCAAACGGCAACAAATAACTTTCATACTGTGCCGCAAGGATAAAGTATACGAATACGATACACAATGCAAAAATGAGTATGGTTTGCGATCCTGCATTAATTTCCTCCCTCGTTAATCCCGTAAAATCAATCCCGTAATTGGCAGATAATTTCTGCTGTGCTACTTCCTGTACCGCTTTAATGGCATCACCAGAAGAATAGCCCGGTTTCGGTGCCCCGGAAATATTAGCCGACGTAAACAGGTTAAAACGGTTAACCGATTGCGGTCCGTAAACTTTACTTAAAGTCACAAACTGGCTTAACGGTGCCATAGTACCATTCGATGTTCTCACAAACATTCCGTTAAGGCTGGAAACATTTTTACGGTCTCCAGGCATTGACTGCAACATTACGCGGTACTGCTTTCCAAAACGAGTAAAGTCACTTACATAATTCCCTCCAATATATCCCTGCAAGGCAGAAAAAATATTACTTACGGAAACTCCAGATTGTTTGGCTCGTACTATATCGAGCTTAATTTCATACTGTGAATAGTTCGTATTGAAGGAAGTCTGTGCATACATAACTTCCGGACGCTGCATCAGGGCAGCAATATAATCCTGGGTTACCTTATCGAATTCTTTAAGATCCCCTCCCGATTTATCCAGCAACTTCATTTCAAATCCGCCCGACATACCAAAACCTGGAATACTCGGTGGTTGGAAAAAGATCATCTTTGCATCGGGGAAATTTTTTCCTGCCAGACCGAACAACTGACCAATAACGGCGTCCGTTGCTTTTTCAGGGGTGGTCCGTTTTGCAAACTCCTCCATTTTAATCATGAGGAATCCGTAGTTCGAACCTGCTCCCGAAATGATACTCCGTCCGGAGATAACCGTCACAGATTCTACTCCCGGAATTTTTTGGGCCTGGGCCGAAAATTCTTTTTCGAGTTGCTGTACACGGTCTACAGAAGCACCTGCAGGCAACTCTATATTTCCCATAATGAACCCGCGGTCTTCACTTGGCACAAACCCTGCAGGCATCGTTTTATTGGCGAAATAGGTAAGTCCAAGACATCCTATGAGAATCAGGAACGAAACCCATTTGTGTTTGAACAGGAACCGGAATGATCTTCCGTATTTGTTCGTCATAGCATTGAACGAGTTGTTGAATGCATCGAAGAAACGTTGTACAAAATTGCGTTTTTTCGCATGGGCGTCGTCATGCTGCTTCAGAAACAAAGCACATAATGCCGGACTCAAAGTCAATGCGTTTACGGCAGAAATACCAATAGCCACAATAAGCGTTACCCCGAACTGTTTATAGAATACTCCCGTTGGTCCGGAAATGAAAGTTACCGGTATAAATACCGCACACATCACAAGGGTAATCGAAACAATAGCTCCGGAAATTTCGCTCATTGCATTTCGCGTTGCCGTATGGGCATCCTGTCCCGTTTCTTCCATCTTGGCATGGACGGCTTCAACCACCACAATGGCATCATCTACCACAATACCGATCGCCAGCACCAACGCAAAAAGCGTTAAAAGGTTCAGCGAAAACCCGAATACATTCAAAAAGAAGAATGTACCGATAACGGACACCGGAACTGCAATTAAAGGTACCAGTGTAGAACGGAAATCCTGCAAGAAGATATATACCACAATAAACACGAGGATAAAAGCTTCTATAAGCGTATGGATTACTTTTTCAATAGAGGCATCGA
Source organism: Flavobacterium sp. (assembly GCA_040396655.1). Lineage (GTDB taxonomy): Bacteria > Bacteroidota > Bacteroidia > Flavobacteriales > Flavobacteriaceae > Flavobacterium. The sequence continues at coordinate 9,550 of JBEBOB010000007.1, forward strand.
GGAATTCATTCGAGTCGAGATTAATCTTATATTTTATTCCTTCCGGAAGGTTTTTCTCAATTTCTCCAAGTTCTTTCTTGATATCGTTGATGATGTCCTGCGCGTTGGATCCCGGTGTCTGATAGATAGCCATGGCAACTGCCGGCATTCCGTTCAGCTCCGAATATCCCCCGTAGGTCTGAGCTCCCAACTGTATTTCTGCGACATCCTTTAAGCGCAGCACCTGGCCGTTGTTCATCGATTTAATTACGATATCGGCATACTGCTCTTCCGTTTTATATTTACCGCTGTACTTAATGATGTACTGGAATGATTCACCGGAATTTTCTCCCAGCTGACCTGCTGCAGCCTCCAACGACTGTTCGTTAATGGCCGCCGTAACATCTGCAGGAACCAGCCCGTAACTTGCCATCTTGGCAGGATCGAGCCAGATTCTCATAGCGTAGTTCTTCGCTCCGAAAACCGATGCGTCACCAACTCCGTTTACCCGTTTGATTTCGGGAATCACGTTGATGTTCATATAGTTCTGGATATAGGTAGCGTCGTAATTCTTACTCTCAGAATAAAACGAGAGGAACATCAGCGAAGAAGTCTGCTGTTTTTGTGTTGTAACCCCTGATCGGGTTACCTCGGCAGGTAATAAAGGTGTTGCCCTGGAAACGCGGTTTTGCACGTTTACAGCGGCAATATCCGGATCAATTCCTTGTTTGAAAACCACCTGAATAGAAGCAGAACCGTCATTACTTGCCGTTGAAGTAAGATAGTCCATTCCTTCCACCCCGTTGATCTGTTCTTCAATCGGCACTATGACACTTTCAAGTACCGTCTGCGCATTTGCCCCCGGGTAAGAGGCTGCTACCTGTACGGTAGGCGGAGCAATATCGGGGTATTGTGTAACCGGAAGGGCTATCAGCCCTAAAACACCCAGAATTACTATTAAGATAGAAATAACCGTAGACAGTACGGGTCTTTCAATAAACGTTTTTAACATTGTGTTACTTTTTAGAATACAGGTTTTATAGCACTAACAATAGAATCGAAATTAGCTTTTTTAGGTTTTATTGCTGTTTTATTACGCAGTGAACCAATTCCACTTACAATAACAACATCGCCTTCCTTAATCCCATCCTGGATGATGATCATATTGTCCACTCGATCCACTACATTTACAACCGTAGAAACGGCAGTATCCTGCACTACTTTATAAACATTGATTTTACCTTGTTGTTCATAGGATGCTACTTCCGGAACTACCAGTACATTGCTGTATTTTTTCGGCAAGCGGATGATTCCGCTGTTTCCGTTGCTTAAAAGTTTGTTGGGATTTGCAAATGCTACGCGAAACTGGACCGTTCCTGTCGATGCATCGATCTGTCCTGATACGGTTTCAATTTTTCCTTTCTCAGAATAAATGCTTCCGTCTGCCAGCTGCAGCTCTACCTGCGGAAGATTCTTTATTTTTTCGGACAGGGTTTTTCCAGGCGCATTGTTAAGAAACTGGAAATACTCCTTTTCATTCATTGAAAAATAAGCATATACAGAACTTACGTCGGCAATGGTTGTGAGGGCTGTGGGATCTGATGGTCCTACAAGGCTTCCTTTTTTCAAAGGCAGCTCACCAACAACACCACTTATTGGAGCTCTTACAACAGCATAATCAACATTTGCGCTTGCCGTACCGTAATTCGCACGCGCCTGTGCCAGCATACTTTTTGCAGAGGCCAGATTTGCCTTGGCTGTTTCAAGCTGTACGCCACCTATGATTCCCTTCTGAACAAGGGGTACCAGTTTATCTACTTCAACCTGAGCTGCATTTACATTAGCCTGAGCTACTGCAATTCCGGACTTGGCGGCACTTGCTGTTTCTGCGAGGTTATTGGCTTCCAGACGGAACAATTGCTGCCCCTTACTTACAACCTGTCCTTCATGCACATAAACTTCCTGAATATATCCTTGTATTTTGGCCCGTACATCGTTGTTGATCTTACCTTGGATGGTAGCAGGGAACAAGGTATATCCTGTTACATCACGGGTAGTAGCTGAAACTACATCCAACGCAGGAGCCTGCGCCTGAGGGGCCGCCTCCTTTTTGGAACATCCCGTAATGGTTGCTCCAAGTACAAAAACCAAAAGAGTCTTAATGTGATTTTTCATTTGTATCTATATAGCGTTTTAAGTTTTTAATAGTATTCTCTATCGTGTGGGTTGCCTCGTCTAAATGGGTAATGTAATAATCAAAAGCCTCCTCCTTAAACAAAACAGTCGCGTTTGTCTTTTTATATTCCCGTATTTTGATGTAAACGTTTTTTTCTTCAAGCAAACGTTCCCTTACATCCTCCAGTCTTTGCATAAAAAGATTCTGGTTAATCCGGAAATACCTTTTTCGTTCGTTCTCCTTTTTGTGCTGCTCAATGAAATTCATTTCAATGAGCGTGTTGATACTGTGTGAAATAGAACTTTTGCTGGACTGAAAAACTTCAAGCAGCTCTTCAAACGACAAACCGTTCGTGCAATTGTTAATCACCATTAAAGCATAAATTTTTGCGGTTAGCGGCTGTAACTTATGAAACCGCTCATAGTGGGCTGAAACTTCTTTAAATAAATCGAGCTCTAAAATATGCTGCATAACGGGTAATTTGGTGCAAATTTAATTTTAGTTCGGCAACAACCGAACCAAATTGATGTTAATTTTTTATTAAATGTGCCTCCCTGAAAAAAAAACGCAGGGTTAAATAATTGATATAACTAAATTTAAGAAGATAAAGTGGCTGTACGGTTATAAAAAATTAAAAAAATTGTTGCAGGGAATATTTTTAAATGCATATATTTGCAAACACAAAAATCAGACGGAGATTTAAAAACCGTAAATGCGGAAGTAGCTCAGTTGGTAGAGCGTCAGCCTTCCAAGCTGAATGTCGCGAGTTCGACCCTCGTCTTCCGCTCTTGGAAAAATCAAACGAAGATTCAAAAATCGTAAACGCGGAAGTAGCTCAGTTGGTAGAGCGTCAGCCTTCCAAGCTGAATGTCGCGAGTTCGACCCTCGTCTTCCGCTCTTGGAAAAATCAAACGAAGATTCAAAAATCGTAAACGCGGAAGTAGCTCAGTTGGTAGAGCGTCAGCCTTCCAAGCTGAATGTCGCGAGTTCGACCCTCGTCTTCCGCTCTTGGAAAAATCAAACGAAGATTCAAAAATCGTAAACGCGGAAGTAGCTCAGTTGGTAGAGCGTCAGCCTTCCAAGCTGAATGTCGCGAGTTCGACCCTCGTCTTCCGCTCTTGGAAAAAACAAAACCTCATCTTTCGATGAGGTTTTGTTTTTTGGTGTATTCTCTTTCATTTTATCATTATACTATCTAACAAGTATTTTATCGCCTGTTAAGATTTGTTCCCAAAGCAAAGCAGCTCAGGATAAACGTCACGACCGAAGGAATCACCCATTCCAGATTAAAACGGGCCATCGGCAGCATATTCAGCATATTATTAAAGATTTCTTCTTGCGGGAACCACTTTATAAAAACCCTTAGCATAGAGATGACCATTGTTACAATAAGCGTTATAAAATATGGCTTCTGATTTTTAATTGTTCTTCCGAAAAGCAATACCGAGAGTATTAAAACCAATGTCACCGGGTAAATAAAATTCAGCAAACCGGCAGCATATGTAATGATGGTATCAACCCCGGTAATGGCAAGTATGATGGACACAAGCGTAATTGAAATCACTCCCTCTATATATCCCAGCTTGCCTTTTGTAAGCCGTTCAAAGAAATTGGCAGAACCTGCGGTGAGCGCAATGGCTGTCGTTAAACACGCCAGAATCATGAGTACGGATATGAGGTATACCCCGTTTACTCCGAAATACTGTGTGGCAATATATATAAGCAGTGAAGAACGTGTGGCTTCAGACACCTCAATACCGGCATGAGCTCCAAGATAAAACAATCCCCCATAGACCAGCAGCATACAGAACGCAGATACGACAGCTGCCTTAACCACGACTTCCACCCTGTCGCTTACATGGGAATAACTCTTTCGCTTTGCCCCTGCGATTAAAAGTACAGCGAAAATCAATCCGGCCAGTACATCCATTGTCTGATATCCTTCCTGAAAACCAATATAGAAGCGATCTTCAATAATGGTTGAAGGCAGGTCGATATGTTGCTTATAAAACAGTGCCGGAACTATAAGTACGGCAAGAAAAAAAAGCAAAAGCGGGCCGAAGATCTTTCCAAGCACACCGGTAATGCGGTCAAGAGAAAAAGAAGCGCACATCACCGCACCGAAAAAAAGCACGCAAACCCAAATGGGCTGGGCGTCGGGGATAATGGGTTTAATGGCTACTTCATACACCGATGCACCAGAACGGGGCAGCGCAATAAGCGGACCAATACACATCACATTGATAAAAGCGAGCAGATAGGCGAATTTTTCATTTGCCCTTGCTCCCAGATCGGTGAAATAATTACCCGAGACCGCGACAGAAAAGATGGCCAGAACGGGAGCTAAAATAGCGGTAAGCGAAAAGCCTGTGAATGTTAAGGTCCAGTCGGTCCTTGTCTGTAATCCTAAAAAGGCGGGCAACATTAAGTTGCCGGCTCCGAAAAACATAGCAAACAAAGCCATTCCAAGAAACAGAATGGTTTTACGTTTTCTATTATCCATACTTTTTAAATCGAATTTGGTTGAAACCAAACATACATATTTTTTTTAACAAATCCTTAAGTTTTTAAAAAAAACACATTTTTTTAACCTAAAAGTTACACATTACAAAACACTGCTGTAAATCACATATTAACTACACACCTGCTTTATTCCGCGTAAGCCCAATGAAAACAGTACGAGCTATTCAGCCGACTCTATGCGGTTTCCTTCTTCATCGTACCTGAGTCCGCTGTGCAGCTGGTATATCCACGTATTTTCACGGTCCGAAAACCCGATGTAATATGGCCATTCCTCAAATTGTCTTTGCTGTTTACCTTGCTGGTCAACAAGCCCGATCCAGAGTGCCCCTGAAGGCATTTTCTGTTTAACAAGTGCATATTTCCCTCTGAACTCGGAGGCATCAGTAAAAACAAAAGGTATAGCAACAGCGCCTTTTTCATCTATATACCCGTACATCCCTTTTTTGTCTTTCAATAAGGCCCGGTTATTCCTGAAACGCTCCGCCTGAACATATTTATCGGGATCCACCGTAATTACCACCCGACCCTCTGCATCCAGAAAAAAATAATGCCTCTCATATTCTTCCTTGCCTTTTTTATAAACCAGAACCAGATTACTACCCGATTCCCAACCTCCATCGCAAAGGAACTGTCCTGTGATATTTTTCCCCTTTTTATTGTATATCTGATAACCGCTGAAGCTATTTGCCCCTTTTGGAAGCATATATATAAAAGGATCGTCTATCCGGACACTTTCAAAAATACCGCTCAGTACTTTCTGTGCAGCTCCATCCAAAATCGTTATTTCATCCTTATTGCGTATAACAAACAAATTCTCTTCCACATAGATGTTGTCATTTTCAGCAGGAATTACCATAAGCCCGTTAACTACATTGAAAATGCCTTTAGGCCCATTAGTTCCATCCTCTACTACCAGATAATCTCCGTACAGCTCGTTCCGGTAAATTTCAATATTCTTTAAATCGACCCAACGATCTCCTTTTTCATTGAGCCAATGATACGATGATGGACTGTCTTCTGTTTGCTGGACAAGAAAAAAATAATCATTTTGATTGTAAATCCGTTCATACAATGGTTTCACGACCCAGTTTCCCTTACCATCCATCACCCCTTGTTTGCCGGATTCGAAATCGGTTGCAATCTCCCGTTTCAAAACGATGCCGCGGCTGTGAATCCGACCGTTCTTTATCGTCAGCGGGTCAGTACTTGTAGTACCCTCCGGGAAGTACATACGGATTTCAGAAGGAGGTCCTGAAAAATAGTAATTCTTTAATACATCGTTTGGCGTTACAGTATCGATCTCAGGCAGGTTTTTAAGCAGATATTCTTCCAAAGACTTAATATCGGGGAATTCTTTTTTTTCAGCTTTTTTTATGGTTTCTTTATAAAAGCCGCTTAAATTCTGCAGCTGCTTCCTTTTAGATTTCGGAGGAAGACTGCTTGTATTGGAACCTTTTTCATTTAAAAAACGACCGTCTTTATATAAAGCATCCAATCCTGTGAGCTGCCTGTAAAGATGTTCCGGAAAAAGAAATCCTACTTCTTTTCCATTCCAGCTCTTTATGCTTATAGTAGCTCCATTCACCACCTGTTCTGTCTGATCTTTACTAAAGACCGCTGTTTTAACTCCTGCATTTTTCAACACGACCTCGTATTCCACGGATTCGACCGATTTGGCACTTTTTATAAGAAAAAATTCATCGTTAAGCCTGCTGTTGTCTTCACCCAGAATTTCCTCAGGCTTTTCGACCAGCACTTCTTTTGCAGTTTGCACCGTTCCGTCGGCAAAAAATACTTTTTTCAGAATAAGCTTCGGCATATAATCGGGATGTTCATCAAAAAAGAAGTTCCCAACACCCATCATGCTGTTCCAGTCAAAAAGATCTGTATCGCCGATGCGCAGTATGGAATATGGCGCCATGATATCCTGGTATACATTTCTGGATTTCAATGCTTCCTGCACATCCTGACCTGATTTCAACTTTACACTTTTTGTAAATGCAAAATCATCCTCTTCGTTAAAGGGAACCTCTTCAGGCTGTATGGTTAAACGGACATCGTACATCTTATCTATAAGGTCGAGCTCTTCAACGGATTCTTTTAATTCGATTATCCGTTCCTTTATTTTTCCGGGCTGGGCAAAAGCCGTAAACGAGCACCCCAGCATTATAATTAAAATTTTTTTTATCATCTTCAATTTTAAGGTTGATAATCAACAGGCAGCATATCCCCTACTTTGAGATCAGCAAAATAACCTCCGTACAGAATACTTTGAGAATTCAGCAAAAACCCGTTCCTGTTAATTTTAAACTCAGGAGCCATGACATAAAACAACGATCTTTCTTCTTTTTTATCGACATGCGTTACATTAAAAAAAGCAGGCACGTCATTTCCCCTAAAATCTGCGACAACAGGTTTTTTTATAAGTTCAACCTTATAATCATCCGATTCTTGCGTAATTCTGAAGTATTCATCAAGATCAAGGAGCACCTTATCTATATAGAAGTAATAGTTGCTTTCTTTGAGTTTATCTTTAACAAAGGCCAACCAGAAAGGATTCGCTGAGGCCTGAAAAGCCTTTTTACGAATCTTTTTAAACTGGTCCGGCTTTTTTGACAAATCGGTAAAACTTGTAAATCCGAAAATCGCAGATTCCCTATAAGAAAGCGGATCAATGGTTGTTCCCCTGAACGAAATTCTTGCTTCCTTAAGATAAAAAAGCACATGGTACCCGAGTTTTCTGTTATGAATCCGGATAGGCTTCGGGCTTTCACAGATAAGTTCCGATTTTTCCCTGTCATAATACAAAACCAGATCGTCTTCATTCTCTATTATGGCTTGCTTTCCTTTTACGCTGTTTCCCAGAAAAAAATACCGGAATGTCTTTAAAAGCTCCTTCCGCGAAAAAAGTGAAGCATCTATTACAACTTCCTGAAGTTCTTCAGCTTCATTCTCAAGATCTATAGTAAGTGGCGAGTGAAAATCTTTCACCGAAAATACGCGGCTTTTATACCCAAACGCATTCACAATAACCTGCTGTTGCAGTCCTTTTGTATCCAGTTCGAAAGATCCTGAAGCATTCGTAGAAGTACCTACAGAAGTTTGATCAATAAAGACATCAGCACTTTCAACAGGTTTACGTGTTCCCCTGTCCACTATTTTTCCACGTATAATCTGTGCGTTCCCAAACAACGGCAGGAAAAGCACGATAACCAAAATATATTTCATAATTGCATTTTCTGTATTTAAAAATACACTTTTTATTCCGGAAGTATTATCAAAACAACAAAAATAGTACCTTTGTGCAAACTATTTTTTCAAAAAAATGTACAGAAGTCATAATTGCGGCGAACTGCGTTTAGCCGATGTAAATAAAGAAGTTACCCTTTCGGGATGGGTTCAGAAATCACGTGACAAAGGATTCATGATCTGGGTCGACCTCCGCGACAGATATGGTATTACCCAGTTAATCTTTGATGCCGACCGTACTCAGAAGGAAGTAATGGAACAGGCCAAAGCTCTTGGGCGGGAATTTGTAATCCAGGTTACCGGAAAAGTCATTGAGCGCGAAGCTAAAAATAACAATATGGAAACCGGAGCTATTGAAGTGCTTGTTGAACAGCTCAACATCCTGAACCGTTCCGAGCTTCCTCCGTTTACTATTGAAGATGAAACAGACGGTGGAGAAGACATCCGCATGAAATACCGCTATTTGGATATTCGCCGTAACCCTGTAAAGAACAGCTTGATGTTCCGTCACAAAGTGACTCAGGAAGTCCGCAACTATTTATCGAATCTTGATTTTTGTGAAATAGAAACTCCTTACCTCATTAAATCCACTCCTGAAGGAGCACGGGATTTTGTGGTACCTTCTCGTATGAATCCGGGACAGTTTTATGCATTACCCCAATCACCACAGACATTCAAACAATTGCTTATGGTAGGAGGAATGGATAAATACTTCCAGATTGTAAAATGTTTCCGCGATGAAGATCTTCGTGCGGACCGCCAGCCGGAATTCACACAGATCGACTGCGAAATGTCGTTTATAGACCAGGAAGACATCCTAAACGTTTTTGAAGGATTGACACGTCATCTGCTTAAGAAGATCCACAATCTTGATATCGACAAATTTCCACGTATGACCTTCGATGAAGCGATGCGCAAATACGGGAACGACAAACCGGATATCCGTTTTGGTATGGAATTCGGTGAATTAAATGCTGTAGCACAACACAAGGAGTTCAGCGTTTTCAACAATGCAGAGCTTGTGGTGGGAATAGCTGTTCCGGGGGCAGCAGCCTATACCCGAAAAGAAATCGACGGATTGATCGAATGGGTGAAGCGTCCACAGGTAGGAGCATCCGGAATGGTTTATGTTAAATGCGAAGCCGACGGTACGTTTAAATCTTCGGTTGATAAATTCTATGATGCAGAGGATCTGGCGAAGTGGGCCGCTGCTACAGGAGCCAAAACAGGAGACCTTATTTTGATTTTATCGGGACCTGCACATAAGACCCGTAGCCAACTCAGTGCATTGCGTATGGAACTGGGTAACCGTATGGGACTGCGCAAACCGGACGAATTTGCTCCTTTATGGGTCGTAGATTTCCCGTTACTGGAGTGGGACGAAGAGTCGGAAAGATTTCACGCCATGCACCATCCGTTTACATCGCCTAAAAAGGAAGATATGCACTTGCTTGACACGGAACCAGGAAAAGTTCGTGCCAATGCATATGACCTGGTGTTGAACGGAAATGAAATCGGAGGAGGTTCTATCCGTATCCATGACAAGGAAACACAGGCTATCATGTTCAAACATCTTGGCTTTACGGCTGAGCAGGCACAGGAACAGTTCGGCTTCCTTATGAACGCTTTTCAATATGGAGCTCCACCACACGGCGGGCTCGCATTCGGACTGGATCGTTTAACGGCCATATTAGGAGGACAGGAAACCATACGCGATTTCATTGCGTTTCCTAAAAACAACTCGGGCCGTGACGTTATGATCGATGCTCCGGCAACAATTGACCGTGCACAACTTGATGAATTATCCATCATGCTGAATATTAAAGGCTGAGAAGGCCAGAAAAAACCCCATCTGTTCTGATGGGGTTTTTAATTAAATTAAAAATATAATTTTTAAGCTATCGCTATTTCTTAATCAACTTCACAGCTGATGCCCCCTTATCTGTTTGTACTTCCAACAGATAAATTCCCGGGTTCAACACTGAAACGTTTAGAAAAGATGTTGATTTTGACTGTAACATCTTACTGCCCTGCATATTATATACAGTAACTTCTTTTATCGTTTCGTCTGTTTCAATCGTAAGCCAGTCTTCCGCCGGGTTTGGATAAAAGTTGAATTTTACTACTTTAGAAGTTCTGCTCGACAACGATTCGGTAATTTCCTGAGGTGTAAACGGACGGCGTGTTCCAATGCTTAATCCCAACCACTCGTTATGATCAATGGTTACCTGAGAAAAATCGTCCAGAGCTTTCCAGTTTGAAAGATTTGTTCCTTTATACACTTTCCATTCATTTGACGAAGTAGCAGTTTCGGTACGGGAACCTATTGTCACAGAAGAAAGATCCGAGGCATTCATTACATAATCAAATCCGGGTAACTCCGTAGCTATAAGGTCAAGTGCCTCCTGTGCCGTAACGGTACCGTTGTGACGGATACCAAACACATAGGAATCTGCAACCGAATTCGTTTCTGTTCCAAAATCCACGATTACAAGGCTTCTTTTTGTACCGCTTCCCAGCCATGTGGTGATGTTACCTGCCTGATACCACTGCGTTCCATACGCGGCAACAGGCTCTGAAGGATGCGAAAGGGAAGTACCCGGTGTAAATCCATATCCGTAAGAAGCTCCATACCATTTACCATCCTCCAGCGGATCCAGATTGGCTCCTTTATTTGCCTTCATCTTATCAGACGAAGTACCAGACCAGGTAGACCAGTAATCATCAGTAGAAGGACTGTGGTGGTTATAACTTATAGAGTACAAGAACCCGGAAGGCACTTCGGCCTGTAGTACAGGATCCCCCGATACCACTCCGTTGATAAGGTCCTCCATTGTCAGGGTTGTATCATCAAAACGATATCCCCAAACATAGGAATTAGGAGTATTTTCATCATTAAAATCCACTACCAGATAAGCAGTTTTAGCTCCGGTTCCGGTAAAGTATTTTACATCCTGGGGACTGAATTGTGCAAAAGCACTTTGCATGCAGCATAATAAAAGAGACAATGTAATGTTCTTCATCGTATAAAAAATTAAAGTTTAACTCCCGAAACTTCCGGAACGGTTCTTTAAGGGTGTCTTCTCACCGGCTCCTTCAAAGTTGAAAAATTAAGGCAGGTCTCCTGGCTTGCTTCTTATTGCCCGCCTTCCCGGATGGATCCAGTGGCATTGCTGGCAGTAAGTTTTACGGCATACAGTTGCGGGTACAGCTCAAGATTTGAACAAAGTCTTACTTGATTCCCTTTTAAAGAACACGAATGTTCTGCCTGAATTAGTACACAAAGGTAGGGATTCCCTTTAGGAATAGGAAAAGTCGGATTCCTTTCATATTCAACCCATAATGGAATCAGCAGTATATTAGGAGTTTTTTTGACGAACAACTTTAACTTCAGCATAAAGCAATCAAACCTAAAACAACTTTAACGTTTTAACTGCGTAAAAAAAGCCCCGGAATTCCAGGGCTCAAAAAACAATGTGCTATTTTTTTACAAACTTCATTGTCGACGTTCCGTTTGGTGTCTGCAATTCCAGAAGATAGATACCTGGTGTCAATGACGAAACACTTATGGAAGCTGTATTGCTTGACTGTAAAATCCTTCTTCCCTGTATGTTGTAGACAATCATTTTTTCAATTTGCTCTTCTGTGTGAACATTCAGTATGTCAGAAGCCGGGTTCGGGTAAACGACAGCCTTTATCTTTTGCCGCGGGTTTTCCGATGACAGTGTTGCCTGGTTAATGACACCCACCGCCTGCAAATCGAATCCTCCTGAATTAAAAGGTGTCGGGTATGAATCGTTGATGAGGTTACCGAAACTATCCTTTGTTCCATATTGCGGATCTATAGACCCAACCACATCGATAACTTTCACGTGCGTGATTTGCTGTTTGTTCAATAAAAGGTTATTTGGAATTTCGCTTAAATCGAAAGGAGTCCCATACAATGCAGAATACTTACCTGCTATGTTGTTAAGGTTCTCTGCCAGAGGAGTTCCGAAGGAACCTACCTGTGTAGCGGTCTGTGTAAGGCTGTGGGTAGGAAAGCCAAAAAAGTTCACCCCGTCTGAACTTACTTCTACAACGGCAAGTTCAAGAAAAGAGGTTCCCCCGTTTTCAAACACGGCAAAGTCGTATCCCGGGCCGTCGTAAATAGGCAGATCAAAAGTAAGAATTGCATACCCTTTATCGCCAAGGCTTACTACAGATCCCGTAGGAGGTCCCAGGACATCATCGGGATCCCCGACCGAAACTTTTCCCAGTGAAGGATTTGCAATATCCATATAACCGCGTTCAACGGTGATTCCGGTTGCCCATGCCACATAGGCTGTTGAATCTTTATGAATGGCTGTTGAGCCGGGCATTCCGGCCTGAGGAGGGTAAGTCTGTGCATTGCCTGAAGCAAAGATGGACAATAAAAAGAGTAACGTAATTCTCTTCATAATATAAAATGGTTTAAAGTTTAGTTCCCGAAACTTTAGGAATAATTATGAAAAGAGCATTCCCTTAACCTTTTATCCCCGAAAAGTTGAAAAATAATTCAGGCAGGTCTCCTGGCTTGCATCTTATTACCGCCTTCCCGGATGGATCCAGTGGCTTGTCGAGGGCAATAAGTTTTTACAGCATACAGTTGCGGGTACAGCTCAAGATTTGAACAAAGTCTTACTTGATTCCCTTTTAAAGAACACGAGTGTTCTACCTTAAATCGGTGCGAAGATACAAAATACTTTTATTCCTGCAGCAGCATCCTAATAGGAACCCTGAAACGCACCCGTTGCGGTTTCCCCTCTATTTCAAGGGGTTTGAATATAAGCCTCCTTACGACACGCACAGCCTCGGCATCGCATTCCTCACAAACGCCCTGTACAACTTTCACCTCATTTACTGCACCGTCTGTTTCAACTATAAATTCTATGATGATCGTTCCGGAAATTCCATTTGCCACAGCCATGGTAGGATATCTGAAATTAGTACCGATAAAACGGGCTATATCCTGGCCGTCGGAAGTCTTGAAACGGGTTAAATCTGCGTCAACAACCCGGGCTTCAGATTCCGACACACCTTCTTTAACAACCTGGGCAGAAGTCCCCAATCCTGTTAAAAACATTAAAGCGATAAAGTACTTTTTCATATTTTAAAAATACAAAAAAGATGTCTAATTAGACATCTTTCCTCTTATTCGACTGTAAAATCAACCGTTTCAATTAAGGACGAAACCGGTGCCTTAAACGTCAACTTTACCTTGGTCTGTTTATCTGAATGGTCTATTTTCAGGGTACCCTGGGTAATTTTATAATACCCGGCTTCTCCTTTACAGTAACAATGTTTACCGTATACCAGTTTAACCTGTTCCAGTTCGGTATCCTTGTACTGCTTTTTAAATGCTTTTACAGGTATTTCCATAAAAATTTCTTCTTTATAGAAATCATCAGCATATAAATCCTCTGCTCTTTTACGCTCGAATTCATATTTTACCAAAATCGTTTCAGGATTAAAGATGTCCTGCGGATACAGTTCCTGAAATCCCTGAAGGTTCAATCCTTTTTCAAACTCACGGGTAGCAGTGCATGTCCCGTTTTCCGGACATACAGAAGCAATCGTTGTTTTTTTTCCCAGCCAGTTGGTGCCTGCAACGCCTTTGGTTGTATTACAGCCCGCCATAAGGGCCGTCACTGCTAATAGTGTAAAAATTTTCTTCATTTATAATTATTTTCCGTTATAGTTGTTCATCGCATTATTAAGTCCGGCCAAAGCAAATTCCTTAACAGCATCGGACACCGTTTGCAAACGTTCTTTTAAGGCGGCTGTTTCTTCCGCTGTCCATTCGCCTAATACGTAATCTACCTGCTGGCCTTTCTTAAAGGCATCCGAAATACCGAACCGTAGCCTTGGATATTCCGAACTGTTCAGAACCTGCTGGATGTTCTTGAGTCCGTTGTGGCCTCCATCGGATCCTTTTGCTTTTATCCTTAATGTTCCAAACGCTAAATTTAAATCATCTGTAATGATTAACATATTTTCTTTGGCTATTTTTTCCTTCTCCATCCAGAATTGTACAGCCTTACCCGACAGGTTCATATACGTATTGGGTTTTAACAGCAAAAGGCTCCTTCCTTTTACCTTGATTTCAGCCATGGCCCCCAATTTTACGGTTTCAAAAGCCACACCGGCTTCATTTGCCATGAAATCCACGGCTTTGAATCCAATATTATGACGCGTATTGACATATTCGGCCCCTATATTCCCAAGACCAACAATTAAAAACTTCTTCATTAAACGGGTATTTGTATCTGTTTCAGGTTTGTTGAACCACTTTCTGATCCAATTCATTGCAAATGTATTAACTAATTGGTAATTTAGGAAAAACCTATGAAAGTTATGGACGACCTTCTTCATATTTGGGATTTTATTGCCGAATGGTACTGGATCCCGCTCACGCTGGTTAACATAACAGCCTTTATCGCCATACTTGTTGAGAACGGCAAGCCTGAAAAAACCATCGCATGGCTTCTGGTCATCGTATTCCTTCCCGTTATTGGGGTTGTGCTTTATTATTTCTTTGGTCAGAAATTCCAGAAAGACAAATATTTCAAAAAACTCGACAAACGGTACAGGGACAAACTCGAAGAGCGCTGGAACGAACTCCAGCCCTTTATCAAAAAGCAGATCGCACTAACAGAAAAATATGACGATCACCTCAATGATGCCTTTGAATACCTGGCCCGTGTTCAGAACTCCATTCCCACATCGAACAATGAACTAAGGCTTATCATCAACGGGGAGCAAAAATTCAAACTTCTAATTGAAGACCTGCTGACAGCCCGTCACCACATACATCTCGAATATTACATCTTTGAAGAAGACTCCATTGGAATCCGGATCCTGGATATACTTGCAGAAAAGGCAAAGGAAGGCGTCCAGATCCGCATTATCATAGACGATTTCGGTTCATCGGAATTAGCCAAGCGCAGAAAGTATTATGAGCGCCTGGGCATACAGTTTGAAATTTTTCTTCCTGTCCGTTTTTCATCGCTGGCCAACAGCAATTACCGGAATCACAGGAAAATCATCGTCATAGACGGAGTTACGGGATATGTGGGCGGCATCAATATTTCAGACCGCTATATAAATCCTAACAAATACAGCCTTTACTGGCGCGACACCTCGCTGAGGATCAACGGGGATGCCGTAAAAATGCTTCAGATCCAATTCTGGCTGCATTGGCAGAGTATTTCAGACAGCAACTTTACTTTAAGTGAATCGTATTTTCCGGAACTTGAGGTTCAGCATCCCAGATTGCCCGTAACCTTTGCTTTTTCATCGCCAGGAAACACCATTCCCTATATTATGGAGTCTATGGTCCTTAGTATTTTATCGGCAAAAAAAAGCATACAGCTGTGTACCCCATACTTCATTCCTACCGAAGCTTTTAAAACCGCGCTCCTTATCGCTATTTCCAAAGGCGTGTCGGTTTCTCTCATGATACCTGCAACGGGAGATTCTGCAATCGTACAGGCTGCGAGCATGTCTTTCCTTAAACCTTTTATGGAAAGGGGGTTGACCGTTTACCTGTATGAAAAAGGGTTTATGCATGCAAAAACAGTGTGTATCGACGGGTTGCTCAGTTATGTAGGCACCACCAATCTCGATTCCCGCAGCTTCACCATCAATTTTGAATTATCTGCCCTTATTCTAGATCGTGATCTTGCACAGCAGCTTACCCGGCAATTTGAAGAGGATGTGCTGCACAGCAGGATTTTCACGGCAGAAATGTGGAAAAACAAAAAATGGTATTACCGTGCTTTTGCTTCTTTGTGCAGACTTTCTGCTCCTTTACTCTGATATTTTTGCAATCCTCATACCCGCAATCTGTTCCATACCGGTTGGCTTGGTAATATGATCGTATTTCGGACTTTTATTGATTCCTATGGAACTCTCCGGCAGAATTTTTACCCACAGCGATACATCATCACCGGATTGCAGCTGTACCTTCGACGGTACAATATGCAATCCCGCCGCCACATCGAAATTCCCATAGGTGAATCCAAATTTTGCAGTCCCCAGGGTAACTTCTCCTGGTCTACTGTAATTTTTAATGAGGTAAAGCTCCATCTGAATGCTGTCTTTTGAAGAATTTCCCGCTACACCAGGATTGATATTAGCAAAAGCAGATACCTCGTACGTACCTGAAAAGGCAACAGTAATATTTTCTCCCGCAATCCTTACAATTTTATTATATACGACATCTGCTTCCTTGAACTTTACAGGCTGCAGCACTCCCGCAGTATCATTAAGATGAATACTTCGGATGCTTCGTATGTAAAATGAGGGTTCCTGCGCCAGGCCCGCGAAATAAAAAAACAGCGGTAATACCTTAATAATATTTCTGATGTCCTTCTTCATTACTGATTTGTTTTATTTTCCATTCAAATGAAACACAAGGCTTCCGTTTTCCGCATCCCAGTTCACATCCGAGTAAAACATTTCCAATAAGTCCCGCACTGATAGCCGGAGCCACTACCATGTCTTTTTGCAGATATACAATGGTAGGATATACCTTTACAATCGAAAATTCATCCTGATTATCCTTGTTGAAGGATTTCCGTGTTGCTGCCACATACTGTTCTACTCCCGCATTGATTGCAACAATGCCGAAATTCAGCCCCCCGCGGTTATACTTGATATTGCTTGTACTTGGATTGAACCTGAACAAAGCAGATATTTCATAAAATCCGTTTTGGGGGATTATCAGCTTCTTCGCTTTATCGTCAATATTGAACAATGAATTTTCAACAATATCCTTTCTGTCCATGTTCACATAATGGAACGTTTTATCCGTACCCGGGCGGATTCGGAATGTTTGAGGATTTGCAGTGCTGTAATGAAACCCGGGCTGTTGGGCAAAACAGAAAGTGCTTAGGTTAAGTAATAGAACTATAAAATACTTCATGAATACTTCTTCTGAATAGAGTACTGTTTTACAGTCCTCTTTTCTAAACTGTTTTTTAAAGTTAATTTTTTTATGGTACATGCCCTAAAAAAAGTTGCAAACTGATAAAATTTATAAAAATTTAAGCTCCAGCACGGTCTGATATTTTTGCGGAAGACCGAATTTCCTATTCTCAAAATCGACTTTAAATCCATATTGCCTGCCCGTCTGCAGCTCCGTAATTGAAACCCAGTCCTGCTCATCCCACATAACAGCGTTGGAATATTCACCTTTCAAGGAAAAAGATCGTCCGTATTTCAGCGAAGAAACTTTTGTATAGTCGTCCTTATATTCCATTACCCAGTAGCGGGGTATTGTGGCATAATCAGCAGGCAATTCTTCCTTTTCAGTTTTAATGAAATCGGCCGAGATAATACGAAACACCTGTTCTTCAGAATCGGTTTGTGCAACGTAGGTATTTAAGAGTTTCAGGCTTCCGTCGTACACATAAATATGCGATCCCCCGTAAAAAACGGCTGTAAACAATTCCTTATCTTTATGCACAGCGTAAAGGATGCCCTTAAATAGTTTTGATGCTTCGATATTCACCAACTTCGGCTTTTTAAAATCCGGCCTTTTAAAAACATCATACATGCCGTTTGTTAGCACATACAGATTACTTCCATCTCCCGCTACTGAATCATAGCGTTTCGGGAGAAAAATCTTTTTGGCCGTCTTTGATGGTATTGCAACACTTTTATTATTTTCCAGGAAAAATCTGTAAAGGCCTGCATTAAAATAACACATTCCCGCTGCCGAGCTATACGTTTCTGTTTTCCCCGTAGTCCGGCTGAAGAAAGTATATTCCGCGCCATTTGACAGGGCAACGGCATCGGTAAACATTTTATCCCAGCTATCGTACGACGGCTCCTCAAATGTTTCCATAGTCCGGAGATCCATAATCCCGAATTTCTTGTCTATCTCAAAACCTTCATACCTGTCCTGTGCAAAAGCCCCTATATACCATAAACACAGAACCATTAAAAATATCTTTCTCATCTTCTTCATTTTAAACTGCTTCCTGCGTTCCGTTAATTCTATATAGGAATCTGTTCTTCCAGAACGATGTTTTCATCCAGATCATAATATGTACAGCTTTTCCGGTTTAAATCCACAACCCATTTATCAATACCTGTTTCAGCACAATGCCTGCAAAAAGTAAGGTAATCTGTATGACCCTGCTGGTGAATATGCAAACAAGAAACAAATTCATCCTTATCCACCTTTGCAGCAATCTTTAACCCCGTATATACGGCGCCAGACTCCTTTGTAAAACCATCCTCGCCGAAATACACCGTACGTCCATCGGTTACCCGGGTTTCAAATCTTTCAACTCCAAGAGACCTGATTTCACGTATAAATCCGGGGAAACCTGCTCCCGTCTTTACTTTTTCATGTGCTTTCTCTATCTCTTCAATGGTAAATATTTTCATTTTTTTTCAATATTGATTATAAAAGTACTTATTTTAATAATTTTACCTACGCCTTTATTAAAATTATCAGAATGGATATTACCAAACGATTTGAACGTATCCTTAATCTGTTTTTCTTTCTGCAGTCCAGATCCTATGTAAACCTCGACAGTCTGAAAAAGAGATTCCAGGTAAGCGAACGAACCATTTACCGTGATCTAAAAGCGCTCGAAACCGCAGGAATCCCAATAGTGTTTGAAGCGGGATCAGGTTATTCGCTTATGGAAGGATTCCGCATACAATCCAAACCTTTTACAGAAGAGGAAGTGCTCAGCTTGATGGTTGCGGAAAAAATCATTGAAAAGCACGAAACTTCCTTCATAAAGCAGCAGTTTGAATCAGCACTGATAAAGATCAAAAGCGCCTATAGATTTCAGGATAAAGAACGTCTTACGCAGTTGCATGACCGGCTTCTTATCAACAAAAAAACAGTAAATACCTATTTACCCAATGTACTCGACCTATTGCTCAATGCGCTCCTTAAAAGACAACAGGCTACCATTACCTATTGCAAACCGGGTGGAGATCATGAAGAACAGCGTGTCATAGAACCTTTAGAAATACAGCAAGAACACGACCACTGGTATGTATTTGCTTATTGCTGCCTTCGTGGCGATTACCGTAATTTCAGACTCGACCGAATCAAGCGGATTATGTTGATGCCTCATCCATTTTCTGCAGAACACGGAAACCCCTTATCTTTACGTAATGCATCGAAAAAAGAAACACTTACCAATATCCGGATAAAGGCAGACAGAAAGTATGCCCATTATCTGCATTGGGACCGTGCTGCTTTCGGCTTTGAAAAGGAAGAGACCGGGGAAGGGCACGTATTCATGTACTTCCAATATAAACAAAACCCCTCCTACTTTGTAAGATGGTTCATGATGTTCATTGATTTTGCAGAAATACTGGAACCTGAATCACTCCGCACTGAAATAAAGGATATACTCGAAAAGGGAATATTGAAACTGAAAAAAGAGCCATAGAGGCTCTTTTCAATTAATATCTTTCCCAAAAAAACGGCGGCTCAATGCCCAGGGATCTCAAATAAACAAACCCCTGCCCTCGGTGGTGTACTTCATTATCGATAAAGTAAAGAATGTTGTGTATAATCGGAAATTCATATTCACCGAACAGGTTGAAATTTTCTGCAAACTGCTCTTCGTTAAGCTGCCCGTAATATTCTACTATACGCGGAGTATCGGCATCCCATTGTTCAAGCAGCTGTGCTTTGGTGGTTAACGGCAATGCATGATCGTAAGGTTTTATTTCTTTTGTAACCATGCTTTCCAATCCCGGGGCAGCAATAGACAAAAGCTCCTTTACCAGATCGGCAAAAGTACGCATACCTCCGATCGTAAATTCAAATAATTCCTTTTCAGGAAATTTTTCAATAGTCCTTCTTGTAAGGGTACGGTGCCCCAGCCAATGGGTCAGTAATTCATCTTTGCTGATGATGGATTTTGTGTTCATAATGTTGGATTTTATTATTTATACAGCAAAGATAAAGGGGGTCACTGACAACAGCATGACAGTCATTTTTAAGTAAAAAAAATCCCGGATCAGCGTCCGGGGATTTTATTTATTCTGTAACGAGTCCGTACATCAAAACAAGCTTATTGTCAACATAAAAGTTAAGCGTTTGGTCGGCTACATCATATGAAACCGTCTTTTCAGACAAATATTCCATTATTTTTCCTTCTGTGTGCATACTTTCATCGTTCATACATGCCATCCTTGTTGATCCAAGTCCTGAAAAACTGATGTTGTTATCAGCTGTTGAAAATGTCCCGAAAAAGTTGTTGCATCCTCCGTTTCCATATACCTTCTGGTTTTTCACGTCAAATGTAATGTATGCTTTACCGTAATCTTTACCTACACGGTCCATCTGAATGAGTTTCCATTTTTTTCCGTTAATAAAAGACCAGATGCTTTTCTCGTCCTGTACCTCAAATACCATCACCTTTTCTTTTTTACTGTTGAGAAACGTTACTGCATTTCCTTTTGTTTCAATTGTGAAATTCTGCTGTTCCAACGCTTTAAGAAAATCATTCTCGAGTTTCATACTCTCAGCATCACAAGCCATTAGCGTACCCATACCTCTGCTGATCTGGATGCGATCTTTATCTAATTTATAAGAGGCGCCAAAACTGTTACAACCGCTTTTTCCGTTGATCATCCCGGTTTCACCTTTTAATGTCATGTATACACTTGTTGAAGCAATGTTTTTACCGTTGAGCTGGGTCAGTACCATTTTCTTGTCTACATATGATACGCCGTTATTGGTCACAGCTGATTTTACTTTCTTTTTAGACACCACCTTTTTGAGCTTATAGGTATAAGCAGAAGCATCTGCCGGAATAACACCGCTTCTTTTTGTTTTTTCTACCTTCAGCCTGTAAATATATCCGGGTTCATAATCGAATCCTTCTATACCGTCATAAAAATAAGTCCATTCTTTTTCTTTCCCAATTTTAACCTCTAAACATTCCATTGGCGCAACGCCAGTACAAGGAACTTTTTGTTCTTTTACCTGCATTTTAATCGTTTCCTGTGCAAATACAGCTGTACTTACAGTTAAGAACAACATCAGTAGTTTCATTTTACTCATAGCTTTATATTTTGATTATCCTTTTAACAATCTCCATGCCAGAAATATATTTCTGGCTGTTTTATAAAATTTTTCCTTCCCATTTCTATTTTCAAACCCTATAAAAAACAGTGAAATCCTTTATTAAATTTACACAAAAACCAGCTAAAAATCAAAAGTTTAAACCAAAAAAAAGAATCCCTCCGGTTAGGGAAGGATTCTTTTCAGGAATCTGTTTTTTACTTATAACTCTAAAACGATAAATTCAGATCTTCTGTTTTCTTCGTGCTGCTCGTCGGAACATTTCACCCCGTTCTTACAACCGTTCACCAGCTGTGTTTCTCCATAACCTTTGTAGGTTACACGCGAAGCATCGATTCCCTGCGCTATGATCCACTGCCCTGTTGAACGCGCCCGGCGCTCAGACAGTTTAAGGTTATAGCTATCGGAACCGCGGCTGTCGGTATGAGAACGCACATCGATCTTCATTCTCGGATAGTCTTTTAATACCTCTACAACCTTCGCCAGCTCTATGGCCGCATCAGGTCGGATATTGTCTTTATCGTAATCAAAATAAATAGGCTTGAGTTTTAATACTTTGAACAGGTCGTCGTTCTTTTTAACCTCTACCTTTTTATGCTCCAGTACAATGGTTCTTTCGCTAATACCTGATTCATTGTCTAAAGTAACTGTTTCTTCCTTCGTGATGTACCCGTCTTTGGATACTTTCACACGGTACGTTTCCCCACAGGTATAATCTGTATTAAAACGGTAACCGTTGTTCGCATATTTATCCGAAGTTCCCAGTTCCTTATAAAGGTTGTCATATAAGGTAAGCGAAGCATCCGGAATGATGTTGCGTGTCTTTGAATCGACAACCGTTATCAGCAATTCCTGAGCACATCCCAGTTTTAACGCCCGCGTTTCCACAAAGCTGTAAATGTCGTCATTGCCTTTCCCTCCGGTACGGTTCGAAGAAAAGAAGCCTTCCTTGGTTTTATAGTCGATGTAGTACGCAAAGTCATCTGCATTGGAGTTTACAGGTGCTCCTACGTTCTGGATACCTCCAAAGCTGCCATCGGCATAGGTCTTCACTGCGTAAACATCAAGACCGCCTAAGCCTACACGACCGTCGCTCGAGAAATAAAGCTCGTCGTTGCTGTTGATGTAAGGAAACGTTTCACGTGCTTCGGTGTTGATTCCCGGTCCCAGGTTCTGTGGGTTTCCATAACCACCTCCGTTAATGCTTACCATCCACAAATCGGATGCTCCATAACCTCCGGGTCTGTCACTTGAGAAATAAAGGGTACGGTCGTCTTTGCTTAAAGCCGGGTGTGCCGTACTGAAGTCATCTCCGTTAAACGGCAGCTCTGTTACATTCTCCCATTTACCGTCCTTTAAATCGGCACGGTAAAGTTTTAAACGCGTATTCTTCTCTGCATCGTATTTACGTGCTTTACCCGAAACGTTGTTGCCCGTAAAGTACATCGTCTGACCGTCAGATGTTATAACTGCAGACGATTCGTTAAACCTCGTCTTTACATTCCCCTTTATCCTGCGCACTTTCTGTTTGCCCTTTTCAGGGTCCAAATTGTAGTCGTACAGGCTCGTAAAGGCTGCCCCCGTCCAGGTATGTACCCTTTTGGAAAGGCTGCCCGTATCGCGGGCACTGGTAAAGTACAGTGTTCCCTCGTGTACATGACTGCCGTAATCGGAAAACTCCGTGTTCAGTTCAAGGTTCTCTACCCTGTCGTAACGACCCGAATTTGCTATGATCTGCTTTTGCAGTTCCGATTCGCTTTTGCGGATCTCTGCTATACGTGTCGAATTCCCGGCCTTATCAGTAAAAGACTTATAATACGTCTTCGCTTCTGCTTCCCGACCCGTATGCTGCAGGCTCTGCGCATAACGGTAATAATATTCTGAAGCGATATCCCCATCTGAAAACTCCGTAAACAATCGCTCGTAATAAGGGGCTGCTTCCGCATAACGCCCGTTGAAATAATAACTATCTCCCAGATGTTCCAAAAGCTCCTGGTTCACATAACCCCGCTTGACGATCTTCTCTGAAATCTCCATTGCATCGGCATATGCCCAACGGTTGTACTCCTTTTCAGATTTCTTCAGGCCTGCCTGTGCATAAGCTGCCCCGTTCCCCAAAAACAATAAGGAGGAAAGGGCCAATAGTGATAATCCTTTTTTCATTTCCTTTCTATTTTAGAAGAAACGCGGCGAGTTCACGCGGCGGTACTTGTTAAACAATTCAAAGCGTAAGAACACCTCATGGGAGCCGTTGCTGTAGTTGGCCAGCTTCGTGGTTTCTCCGTCGTAGCTGTAGCCAATAAAGAGTCCGTCTGTTACCTGGAAACCAACAAGCGCACTCCAGGCTGCATCCCAACGGTAAGCACCTCCAACGGTAAACTTGTCGTTGATCAAAAAGTTCGCCGTGAGATCCGCCTGTAACGGAGCACCGTTTACCGCTTTCAATAAGAAAGCAGGTTTGAACTTTAACGTCGGATTCAGTTCGAATACATGCCCTCCCATAAAGTAATAGTTCAGGCGCTGCTGCATCGTACTCTGGATGTTGTCGTCATAACGCGTGGTCTCCAAAAAGTTCGGTACCGAAAAACCTAAATAACTCTTGTTCGTATGCCAGTAGAGACCCGCTCCGATGTTGGGGGTAAACTGGCTGTCGATGTCCTTCTGAAAATTCGGATCGTTCGGATTGTAGGTCAGCAGTTTCGAATATTCCACATTCAGAAGGTTCGCTGATCCCTTCATCCCAAAGGACAGCTTGCTGCCCCTGTTGTTCAGATCCAAGGTGTACGATAAATCCACGCTGATCGTGTTTTCGTCCATGATCCCTAACTTATCGTTGACAAAACTCACTCCCAATCCCAGTTTGCTCTCTCCCAACGGTGTGTTCACCGAAAAGGCATTGGTTTGAGGCGCGCCATCAAGACCGACCCACTGGCTGCGGTGAAGACCGAAGATGCTCAGGGCTCCCCGGCTCCCAGCGTAGGCAGGGTTGATGTTTACCGTATTGTACATATATTGCGTAAACTGAGCGTCTTGCTGTGCATGGGCTGAGAAGCTTACTAAAGCTAACAAAGCCCCTATGATTTTTAATCTTTTCATTGCTTTTTAGGTTTAGTCGTTGTTCTCTAAATGTAAATAACCTACCTTCTTAACCCACTGGTTTGCACCATCACGGTCATACAGATATTCCACCACATAATAATAGGTACCTGTTGGCAGCTTTTCACCTGAGCCTACGACCCCGCTTCCTTCTGCAATACCCTTAAACACGTTTCCATGGCTGTCATAACCACGGGTTTCGTAAACCTTGCGGCCCCAGCGGTTGTAGATGCTTACCTGGTTGTCGGCAAAATAATTGATGTTATCAATAATCAGATAATCATTGATTCCGTCGCCATCGGGTGTAACCCCGTTATAGATTACAACATCTCCAGGGTTAAGGAATTTTTCTTTGATTTTTCCAAGAGTAAAAACACCAAAACCTTCAACTGCAACTGGTGTTGTAACTGTTTTGGCATTCATATCCACAATTCCTCCTTCGTCTACCCAAAGCTGCTGCTTGTCGTCCCAGCGTACAATATGCAGATCCTGGCCGCCTCTGAACTCCGGTGGAGTCGCTGTACCATGCCAGGAAAGCGATACTATAACAGAACCGGTCGTACCGTTTGCCTGCGTAATCGTCCAGTACTCATCATGATCAACGAATGAAATAATTCCCGTTTTATCTTTATGAGGATAAAGTAGATTGGTTTTTTCCAATTTATATTCGCTGAAATAAGTACTTGCCACATTTGCAGGGGCCGAAATGCCTGCCGGGCGATAGTATCCTGTTTTACCTACAGGGAAAACAAAGGCATTATTTCCCTGTTTTTCAATGATTCCTTCTGCGTAACTTGCATCGGATGCGTTTATCTGAGACGCTCCGTTTCCAAACATCATCTGCCCTCCGTTGTCTTTATCAATAGTTACAATCCCCTTTTTGAAATTCCCTGTTCCGTCAATAATCATATCGCTTTTCAGGTTGAAAGAATACTGGGCGGATGCATTATTAAAAAGGACATCGAAATGTTTGGACGGTTTTGAACCTGAAATCGTCTGAACCTGCGTTCCCTGAAAAACAGAATATCCGGTTGTTTTATTTGTTGAGTGTGTAAACAAACCGTCGTTCTTATAATTTTTATAGAACTGGAACTCTCCATCATTAAAAATTATTCCCGACGCTTTATTATCAAAATCAAACTGTGTAGATATCAACGTGTTGGGCAAAATATATAATTCACCACTGTTAACCATTGTATTCGATTGAGCGTAAATCCCTTCTCCGAACATTAATGTCAACATCGGTATCATACTACAAATGTTTAATAAATTCTTTTTCATCGTCTAATAGGATTAGGATTAATTACTTTTCAATCTTGTACGAATCATAGGATTCACAATAGAGCCACAGGCTGCAACTTTTACTTTGAGATACTGGGCGTCTCCATAGATACATCCCTGACGTTTCGTTACCACTTTCATGTAAAGGGTTCCGTTCTGGTTGTATGTTTTAAACAACTCTTTCATCTGTAGTCTGTATTGTACCTTATCGGCATTTTCAAATCCAAGAGAGATTTCAGACCCCGTGATATCGTTCCATGCGGTGATGCTTCCGTTCACAACTGTTGGATATGCATAAGAAAGTTCATAGCTTGTACATGGATCCATCTTCTCTATTTCAAAAGGTGCCGATGTACACAATAAAGTCGTTTCCTCTTCTGAATCAAAAGCAAAATACGGTAATAACGAAACATCGTAGATTCTTAATTTAGGAGCTAAAAGCTGTAAATTCACGACATTTCCTACTTTAACTTCCACTCTGTCAAACGGTGCTCCTATACCTTCAAGCGTATAAGCGTATTTTCCTGTTGTCTGACTGTTGATAAGGGAAAGCAAATCCAATTCAATAATAGAAGAAGCCTGAACCACTACCGGATTACCGATTGCTACCGATCCCATATAACGTTGAACCGACAAAGAACTTCCCAATACGTTAGCGTCTAATATAGAAAGATCATCTTTTCCTAAAACGATGCGTACCTTATCTCCAGGACGGGCGATCTCTTTAAATTTAACCGTTACAGACATCGTATTCAAAGCTCCTACCGATGCATTGAATAAAGCTCCGGTATTGTAATCAGGTTTTCCATGTGCCGGTGTCCCCGGTGCATTGATGGCATCTGCTGCATAATAAGGATACGTTATAGAACTTAATAAAGTAGCCACACCCAAACCAGCATCCTGAACACCCCATAATACGTCACGCGTAGAAGTGTTTAACAACAATGTTTCGTCTAAACCTGTTCTTGTTTCTGCTCCTGTTACGGTAATATTTGGGTTACATGTTGCACCTGCAACCGGTATACGCTCATCGATATAAGCCCCGTACACTTTTAATGAGTTTCCAAGCCCCAAAACAGATCCCAGATTAGCCCGAACACCACTGTACGCTACCGGAACCCCGTTGTTATCTTTAGGGATGAAGGTATATTCAAATACATTATCTCCCACTAAAACATTGGCCAGATCAAACTCATCCACAGACAAAAACGGTCCTACTGCATTTCCGTTAGTATCAAGGGCACGAAGGGTAATTCCCCCTAATACCTGTACGGCACTGTAATCCTGTCCAAGTTTAATGGTTACCGGAGTGCCTGCTGCAATGGTTTTGTTTGTTCCTCCATTCTGGAACAACAGATCCTGCGATGTTGTACCGATTCCCAGTAAGGAGATCAGGTTAAACACAGAACCGTGTGTGGACAGGTCCGTATCAACAGAATTGGCACTCTGCGAAGTTCCTCCTAAAGGAATTCCAAGCAAAGTAACAGTCTGTGCCGTTTCTTTATTGGCCATTAACGGGTTGTAACGATATTCACATTCTGCCTTATCGTATACATATACCGTAATACGGCGTACCAGGTCGCAATCAGGGTCTGCTATATTTGTAGCTTTTACATAGTAATTATAACTACCAATCTGCGAATATGCTTTTGTTTGTCCTGTTACATCCTGCAACGTATTCTCGTCATAGATTGTTATTGGTCCGTACTGGTTTGTAACATCTGTATTCTGATTATCAAAGTCTACAATCTTATAGTCTGATGCAAGAAAGGTGTGCTGTGCATCAGCATTTCCGTCATCATTGGCATCCAACGGCATGCTGATCGCCATTTTTCCGTTGATTTTAAAGCGTGTATCCTGAACAGCCATAATACTTACATCCTCATTCGAACAGTAAACAGATGAACCTGTTATTCCTCTTACAATATAAGAACCTAAAGGCTGCCATTTATTAGTTGATGCATTGATGGAATTTCCGTTAACATCACGTATTACATAAGTGTTTGTCGAATTGTAGTTTGGAATGATATCTGTAATGTCGAATTTTGTTTCCCGGATACCGTTCGTAATGAATTCCTTTGTACAAACCTCCATCTTAACCGGCTTGTCATTTATAACGGCCATATCATAGATACGGATGTTGCTTCCTCCAAGTAAATCAAGTGAAACCGGTACGTTTATACGGATTCCTACCTTATCAAATGGGATTATATTTCCAGAAGCATCCTTTGGTGCTGCAGCAAAGCTGAACGCCTTATCCCCGGTAGCATTGACCAATCCCAAGAGATCCAATCCGATTGCGCTTCCGTTTATCTTTACCGATCCTACTTCTGCCCCGTTGTTATAGAACACCACCGATGACTGATCTGCCAATGTAAGCTTTAACAGACTGGCTGGCATCTGCATCGTGATTCTTACCGATTTGTCTGTAATATCTGCAGGCAAATGGAAAAATTGCTCAATCGTACTTGCTGCACTAAGGTTCAATAAGGAAGTAATTCCAATCGTTGAATAGGTATTTTGTACATCGTTATCTATAGCCAAATTCGGATTCGTTACAGGTGGCGTAGACAAAACACTTAATAATCCCCCACTAGCCGTATAGGAAGTCATGATCGGAGTATCGCAACGATTCACATTATTATAATAGAATGCATCGTATACATCCAATTCTGTCTCATTTAATAAACCTGCAACTGCGGCCAGACTAAGATTTACCCTTAACCTGTCGAAAGTTGCAGTAGGGCGCATTAATATGTAATAGTCACCATTTCCGGTAACTACAATCTGCATATTCTGATTATTATAAAAGTTACTGTAAATATTTCCGCTAATTACGGAAGTAGATCCATTTAACAATTCAAAATTTGCCGTTTCATTCCCTAATAGTACTGCACCTAATACAGGAGCTAACACATTACCTAACGAACCTCCCAACAGGGCACCAAACAGTCCGTTGTTTCCTGGCACTCCTATTTTTACATAATAATTAGGAAGCGGATTAGTAGAAATTGGTGTTGTATGTGTCAGTGTTAACTGGCTTGAGTGTGCTCCAAGACCTATTAAAAGTCCAGCATTTGCAGTCATTTTAGCAAATGTTGTTTCGCTGGTGTCAATTGCATTTCCCTTATTCTGCACCCGGTCACCTCCACCCAAAGGTATTTGGTTACTTGCTGCGGCATCGGGTCTTTTTTTCGTTGTGGTCTGTGCAAACGCATTTGTTCCTAATGTCAGGAACGACACTAGCAACAAGCTTTTTAGTATAGTTATATATCTCATCATTTTCTAAGTTTAAAAGTTCAACAACTATTTCACTACGAAAACAATGTTCACAAAAGAATAATCTGTTCCTGTTCCAATAACATCGTAAGTTAAAATACCGTTGGCATCAATTGTAAGGTTGGCCAATGCTGTACCGTCGTAATCTGTTACGTAGTAATACAGATCTGTTGCTGCAGGGATATTTGGTATTTCAGCCGGCGCTCCTGCGCTTTTTACAAACTTAGTACTTGCTGTTGCCGTAACCGTTCCCCCGTTAGCATCCATTACGAATGTTTTGCCTGTGAACTGTGCTTTATACTCTGCATACAGGTTTCGTTTTAATCCTGTAGCTGCTGCCGACGTATTAAACACAATTGAAGGCATGTAGAAAAATTTAACCCCGCCTAAAGCTTCATCGCCCTGGGCTATAAGGCGTTTCCATTGTGTACCATCGTTCTGGTACAATCCCAACTCCAATCCGTTTACCGCATTTACCGTGGTATTGTAAACAATTATCCCGCGTACATGTGCAGACAGAGGAGCCGCATTATTGGTTGCTACTAATGCTACTCGCGGAAGCAACATACCTTTATTGGTTGCCTCTACTTCCAGCATGGCATTTGCATTTGGAGTACCATCTGTTCCTCCGATTTTTACCTGTGCAGATGCAACTGCACTAAATAACATTGCTGATAAAAGGATAATTTTATTATTCATAGTTCAAATTTTATAGGGAAACTACCTGTCCCTTTAGAAAAGAACAGGTAGTTTAGGGTTTAGTTTATTATTGTGCGGAGAATTCTACAATTACTTTTATATTAAGAAGTGTAGAACTCAATACGTTGTACATGTTACCTGTTCCGATTTTAAATGCTAAAGTCGTTCCGGTTAAAGTTACTCCTGTTGTGGAAGTATTGATGATGTTATTCGTAGTTGCATCTAATATCTTAATGCCAATTACATCTCCAATTGTCGTTCCTGCTGCTGGTACAAGTGTAATGTTTGAAACATTTGCCGTACCTGCGGCAATAGTAGCGGTATAAATACCTTTGTATATTTTACCACCATCGATCCATGTATCTCCTGTATTTACTGCTGTAGACTGACTGTAAGTGTCTCCTAAGGCATTTTTAATACTCTGTTTCTGTACAGCTGTAGCGTTTGTGATGGCGTTTACAATAGTCTGTGCAATATCAACAAGCTCGAAATTTCCGGTAGTAGGATTAACTGTGTAGAATGAAAATGCCGGGATTTCGGTTCCCCCGTTTGCTGCAGCCGTTACAAGAGTTCTTGTAAAGTATACATTTCCACCGTTTTTGTTCAATACATTCGTAATAGCATTCTGTACGTCCTCGTTATTGATGATAGACCATTCCACATCTGAGGTGATATCCATATAGTTCTTTACAGTTGCATTTTCTGTTGCATATTCGTACACAACTTTGTCTGCGGCTTTCGGATCAACTAAAACCGGTGCATAGGCAGCAGCGTTGTCTACGTTTTTACCAACAGCGGTCTGCGTTTCGTTTGCTGTAACAATTGCTTTGAACTGGGTGTTCGGAACAAGTTCCCATGCATTCGTGGTATCATTCCATTTTTCGAAATGCGCATTTCCTGCAACCGCATCATAAACGATCTTTGTTACTCCTTCCTGAGTAGCTCCCTGTGCAATTTCAATAATATACTGCTCTAACGTTGTATAAGCTTTGGCATTTACATTTACCGGGCTGTTTGCAATCGTACTGAAGTTTTTAACTACACCGTTTACAAAATCAATGGCGTATACACCTGCCGGAGTAGTAGCGGTTGTCCAGGCATCAATTACAGATTGTGCAGGAACCGTATTGTTATTGGCAATAAGATACGCTTCTGAAATATAATACTGTTTTGACATGTCGGTCGTACTTACCATTACCGTTTTTGACTGAGCCGCACCTACAAGATCCGTTAAGCTGATGGTTACATAACCTCCGGCACCGGAATTTGCATCTTTGCTCCAGTATTGGAATACCCAGTTAGGGGAACCCGAAGTTCCGATGTTTTTGTAGATGACGTTTCCATCGGCCATGCTTGAAATATACTGGATGTATTTTTCAACCGTGAAATAGTCTGTTGTAGATCCCGGAACAAGAACCGTAGTAGTCTGGCTCATAATCGTTTCGATGTTCTTGGCAACACCACCTATAACGTCTACCTGATAAACACCCGCAGGCGCCGTCGTCCATCCGTCCACTACGGATTGGGCCGGAGCCGTATTGTTATTTGCCGTTAAATAGGTTTCGGAAATGTAGTATTGTTTCTTACCATCGGTTGTTTTTACCAAAAGTGTTTTTGACTGAGCTGCACCTACAAGATCCGTTAGACTTATGGTTACGTAGCCACCAGCACCGGCATTTGCATCTTTGCTCCAGTATTGGAATACCCAGTTTGGAGCGGCAGATGTCCCGATGTTTTTATAGATGACATTTCCATCGGCCATACTTGAAATATACTGGATGTATTCTTTAACCGTATAATGGTTTGTAGTAGACCCCGGTAAAAGGATAGTAGTAGTCTGATCTAGTATTGTTTCAAGATTCGTAGCTACCCCGCCCACGATATCGATCTGGTAAATACCCGCAGGTGCCGTTGTCCATGCATCGATGGCTGACTGAGCAGGTGCTGTATTATTATTCGCCGTAAGGTAAGCTTCAGAAACATAATACTGTTTTTTACCGTCGGTAGATTTTACCAGTAATGTTTTGGATTCTGCTCCTTTGATGATATTTGCGATATCAGCCGTAATATCCTTCTTAACGTAATTTGTTCCGTCGAAATAAACATACTCAATTTTAGGAGCAACCGCAGGAGTTGTAGTTCCCGGAGTAAACACCATTCCACCACCGTGCGTATCACCTGTAACCGCAGGGTCTACGAGGTTATTAGAAGGAAATGCCACTTTCAGCAATGCTAAAACTTTCGATACATCCCCCTGTAAATCCGTGATGTTGCTGATTGCTTCTTCCAATTGCGTTTGATTTACGACGCGTTCCCAGTGTGCCGCAACTGCGCTACCACCAGTCCCTCTTTGTGGAACCCAGTAATAAAACCCAGGTGTTACCGCATTGGCTCCTGTAGTTGTGTTGGTATTGTAAACCAACAAACTTTCAATCGCAGTGCCCGTAACCGGACCAAAAGCAGTTGTTCCCGTTAAAGCTACGCGGGGAATTAAAATACCCTTATCTGTAGCTGTAACATCAAGATAAGAAGCGTCAGCAGGTGTAGAAGTACCAATACCTACCTGTGCATTTGCGAAGTAGACCGAGCCTAATAAGGCAGCCATTAATGTAATTTTTTTCATAATAACAAAAAATTAGAACTAAAATTTATTTAATTAAGCTTTCAGACTCACTCATTTAAAAGAAAAAACTAAAGGTTACCAATCAATCGCCTGTTCTTAAAAATGTGAGTGAAATCCAAAAGGTTTATCTCAATTTTTTACTATAAAAAACAATATTGCTTTTTAACACAATAAAATTATATTTTTTTTAATTATTAACAAAAGAAAAAGTTAAACATTATTTTGAACCTCTTGTCTTTTTTTAATAATTCGACAACTTATTATTAACATAAATCTAATAAAACGCATTTTAAGGTTCAATAAAATTAATAAATAAACAAATAATTAACACTTTAACTGTTTTTATTAACCATTTAATAAAACTTAACACATCTCCTTATCTTATGTTCTTTTTAACATATAAATCTGTTCATTTTTTAATAAAAAAAACACAATACATTCATTTCTAACAAATTAAAAGAAAAATATAATATCCCGTTAAGCACATATATTCCTTGCCGTATCACAACATCCTATAAGCAGATACCGGCGCGGACATTTACAAATAACAACTATTATTAAGGTATTCTCATCCGATAAAGTGCCGTAAGGACTGAACCATATAGTGAAACTATACAAAAAAAAGCGATTCCCATCTATATTGTAGAAGGGGAATCGCTTTTAAAGCTCATAACGAAATTATTTCAGAATATAGCGTATGTTTATTTTAGTAAACGGAGTGCTTACTCCGTCGAGAGGCTGATAACGGATAATCCCTTCTTTTGTCAATTCCAGTATTTTAATCTTATCTTTTTCAAACCAGGTAATCTGATATTCAAGATCCTGCGGCTTTACTTCAATTACATTGGTCTGGCCGGTGCTGCTTATGACGGCCGATCCGTAAAACTGATTGTAATAATCATAAAGATCGAAAGATAAAGGCTCTGCTGTTGTACTGTCGACAGGCATAGAAACATTCGGTGCCACGAACATTTGCGTTTTGGCAAGCATTTCCTTTCTCAGCATTTCCTTATTGGATTTGTTGAGCTGCTGCTCGATCCACTCCTTATAAGTACCCTGAAAGCCTTGTGTCTTGGCATGATCGTAAGCCTTCTCCCCGTCATTTCCGATAACCGATTCCACCCATTCCGTAAACGTCCCGTAAAACCCGTGTTTCAGTGCCAGCTCATAAGGCGAACTTCCATTGGAAGTGTTCAGTGACTGAATCCATTCTGAAACGATGGCCGTTGTTTTATCCCGTTTGGCAATTTCAACATCTGCCTGACGTCCCCATAACGACCTCATCCAATCCTCTTCACTTCCTTTGAAGCCTTTGGAAACCGCCTGCTCGTAAGCAGTTTTACCTCCTTTTTCGTTCACCGATTCTATCCATTCGGTTACGGTTCCTTCAAAACCTTCATTAACGGCCACTTCATAATCATTCTGAGGGTTGCTGAT
The DNA here is from genome assembly GCA_040396655.1 of Flavobacterium sp. Lineage (GTDB taxonomy): Bacteria > Bacteroidota > Bacteroidia > Flavobacteriales > Flavobacteriaceae > Flavobacterium. The sequence continues at coordinate 42,985 of JBEBOB010000007.1, forward strand.
GACGGGCATATCCTTTGCAGAAACTTCTTTTGCCGGTTCTGTAACAGAAACAACCGGTTCGTTAACTACAGCTTCTTCAGCTACCGGGTTTTGTGTATCGCCCTTAAATGGTACTTCTTCTCTTTTTACTACTTCCACCACATCCATTACATCAAGCAAAACTGCAGAGGAATCTTCGCTGGAAATCAGAACATTTTCATTTTTAACTTCCTTTAAGGAAATCTGTTCTTCTTTTTTCTCCTGCGAAGCAGACGGCTCCGCCACGGTTTCCTTCTCTCCAGGCTTTACCTCAATTGTTTTCTGGTATACAACCACCTGCTCCGGAACCACCGATTTTGACAAGGCTGCCAGATCATTGCGCGAAACTTTATAGGTATCCAAAGCTTCAATGGGAAATAGGTAGACCACTTCGTTAACGTCCTTGATCTTCAATGGATTTTTATGATCCTCCGCAATGGCGAAAAGTGTCTTATGACTATTGTAAGGCGTAAAAAGTTCATTCGCGTTCAAAATTTCATACCATTGATCATCGACCCACATAAAAAAACCTTCCTTTAAGAACGCGTTTTCAGTATGCACCATGACATTGTACCCGAAATCGTTGACATCGGTTACCGCCTTTTTGTGTACGTCTTCAATCTTTAAATAAGGAGCTGCATAATAAACCTCGCTTTTGCTCTGGGCCATCATCATGCACGGGAACCCTATTATGGTTATGAAATATTTAAGCATGTAGTATAACTATTAAAACCCTGCAAATGTACATATTTATCAAAAATAAATAACATATAGGCAACATGCTTTATATTTGTATTAACAAACCAATACTTTTTAAATGGAAACAGCTTCATTTGTAAAAACTTCTATAGAAAAAAACATTGCAACCATTGACTTTTATCATCCTGCAAGCAACTCTTTTCCCAGTTCGCAACTTGCCGATTTAACAGCAGCGATTACGCAATTAAACGGCAACAAATCGGTTAACCTTATCGTACTCAAAAGTTCAGGAGACAAAGCCTTCTGCGCAGGAGCGTCCTTTGATGAACTTTTAAGCATCGAGGATCTTGAAAAAGGGGGTACTTTCTTCAGCGGTTTTGCCAATGTAATCAATGCCATGAGAAAATCGGATAAGATTATTGTAGGCCGTATCCAGGGAAAAACAGTAGGAGGAGGTGTGGGACTTGCTGCGGCATGTGACTATACATTCGCTACCCGAAGCGCTTTAATCAAGTTATCGGAACTGGCCATAGGTATCGGTCCTTTTGTAATTGAACCCGCGGTAAGCCGCAAAATAGGAAAGCCTGCTCTTGCTGAAATGACTTTGGATGCAGAAAACTGGAAAAGTGCCGAATGGGCTCATGAAAACAAACTTTTTACGCAATTATTTGATAACGCGAAAAGTATGGATGAAGCTCTGGTAAAATTTACGCAACGCTTAAGCTGTTACAATCCGGAAGCCCTTTATGAGATGAAGAAAGTCCTATGGGAAGGCACCGAACATTGGGATACGCTGCTTACCGAACGCGCGGCCATTTCGGGAAAACTGGTCTTATCGGACTTTACCATAAAGGCTTTACAGGCGTTTAAAAATAAATAACCCATTGGCAAAGGAAGTGTTCTATGAACCTTCCTTTTTTTGATATATAACCATATGAAGCATATATGGTAAGGTTTAAATTGCTAATTTTGCTAAAAATTTAGCACCATGAGTTTTATACGGATCACGAAACAATTTACGTTCGAAACAGGGCATGCCCTTTACGGATATGACGGAAAATGCAGAAACGTCCATGGACACAGCTACAAGCTGTCCGTTACTGTAATTGGACAGCCTATTACAGACTCCGGAAATGTAAAATTTGGAATGGTGATCGATTTTACCGATTTAAAGGCCATTGTAAAGGAAGAAATTGTAGACCAGTTCGACCATGCAACAGTATTCAACCAGAACACGCCTCACGTAGAACTGGCTAAGGAACTGGAGCAGCGCGGGCATCATGTAATACTTGTGGATTACCAGCCAACAAGTGAAAACCTCGTTATTGACTTTGCTTCCCGCATTAAAAACCGTTTACCGGAAAACATACGGTTGTTCTCCCTGCGTCTTCAGGAAACGGAAAGTTCTTATGCAGAATGGTTTGCATCCGATAATTTATAAGCATGATTACGTTAGATCTGGATCCATCCAAGAAAGTATATTTTACGTCCGATCACCATTTCGGAGCCCCTACCCGTGCCCTGAGCCAGCCGCGCGAACACCTTTTTCTTGAATGGCTCAACGTTATTGAAAAAGATGCAGGAGCCCTTTTTATTGTGGGAGACCTGTTTGACTTCTGGTTTGAATACAAAAAAGTAGTCCCAAAAGGTTTTGTACGCATCCTTGGTAAACTGGCGCAAATGCGCGACAACGGACTTCCCATTTATTTTTTCGTAGGAAATCACGATTTATGGATGGAAGATTATTTTCTTGAAGAATTAAATATCCCCGTTTTTCACGAACCGCAACAGTTCCTGATTTTAAACAAGGTTTTCTTTATAGGCCATGGAGACGGTCTCGGACCAGGCGACAAAGGATACAAACGCATGAAAAAGGTTTTTACTAATCCTTTTTCAAAATGGCTTTTCCGCTGGCTGCATCCCGATATAGGTGTTTCCCTCGCCGAATATCTTTCGGTTAAAAACAAATTGATTTCGGGTGAAGAAGATGCCCGGTTTCTGGGTGAAGAGAACGAGTGGCTCATTCTTTACGCCAACCGGAAAGTGGCCGAAGAACACGCGGATTACTTTATTTTCGGACACCGTCACCTTCCTATGGTACTTCCCTTAAAAAACAAACCGGAAGCGCTTTACATCAATCTTGGAGATTGGATAAAGTATTTTACTTTTGGCGTGTTTTCAGCACAGGGATTTGACTTAAAGTGCTATCGGAATAGGGATCCTGAGGAGCATTTTCATCCAGGATCCAATCGTGATGTTTAAAACAACTCCATGCTTCCATTGCGAGGTCCACTGTTGGATCTATAAGCCTTTTAGCCGGACGTGAATTAATGTATACATCGCTCTGTACAACATATACCGCAACTTCTTTCCCCTGTTTTCCATAGAACTCCTTTATTTTTTGTGCCATTTGCCAGATAACATCGGGGGCATTTAATCGCGTCTGCTGTTTGTAGGTAAGCAGGTTATCGTTGTAAAACCGGAGAACTTTATTTGTTTTTTTATCTATAACCCTGAATGTCGCTTCACCCGACCGTGAACGCAGCATCATACGCCAGCTAAGCCGGTGACCTTCATCGGTCCATAACACATCGCCTTTTATAAACCAGTGCCGAACCGGCAATAAAAACTGCAACAACATATAAGGAACAAAGAAGTACGTTAGGACTGCTTTACCAGCTGTTGCTTCCTCCTCATCAAAAGACTGCTTAACCTTGTTACGGAAAAAGAAATCCCGCACCTGCTCCGGCGGAAAGAAGAAAATACTGAAACTCAATGCAAAATAGGGAAAGACCCCGATTTGCAGCGTAATAGAATTAAAAATATGGAAAACAAGCGAAGCCACGATGGCGATCCACCGTGTCCTTTTCCAGAGTAAGGCAGGAATGATAAGCCCGTCAAAAGCAATCCCCATATAAGCGATAAACAACTGAAATTCCGTCCTGCGAAACAGGGACTGAACGGCTTCGGGCATGTTCGTCATCGACATAAACATATTTTTAGTAACGGTACCGTCAAGCCAGTCGGGATAGAACTTCGCAATTGTCGCATAAAAATACACACAGCACACCTGAAGGATGAAAACCCAGCGTATCCATTGAGGCATATAATTCCTTCTGATAGAAGGATTTCTCCTGGCATCTACAGAAGCATAGGCATTAGCCGGAAAAAAACACATGATTAGACTTATAAGCCACATCAAGTAATAATGATTGTTATAGGATGTTTTCTGCCCAAAGTACACCACACTCCACAATATCGTAAGCAAAACAATGGAAAACCTGTACTTATATCCTAAGGCAACACCCAGAGCTGCTAAAGCCATAAGCAGAAAAACAATATACATTGCCTCATTTTGAATAAGCAACAACCATTCAAACCCCATAAAGGTAAAATTGGTGGTTGTTTCTATAAAGTTTCGGTCCACCCATTTTAAAAGTAAAGCTCCAATACTTTCAGCAAAGAAGATGATTCCAAAAAAAATCCGGAATACGATCAGCGAGGAATTATCAATTTTCGTGAAGGCCTTTTTCCACATGGTTTATAGTTTTTCAATAAACGACCTGGAAAAACGTTCATCTCCTTTTATGGCTTCTATAAGCTCGTTCAAAGAATTGAATTTTTCCTCATCGCGGATTCTGGTTAAAAAATGTAATGTGACCGTTTCTCCATAAATTGTTTCGTCAAAATCAAAAATATTAACTTCTACCGTTTTATGCGTTCCGCCCACTGTTGGGTTCGTTCCGATGCTCAACATACCGAAATGCTCTTTTTTCCCAACCGAGACCCCCACAACATATACGCCGTTAGCTGGAATCAGCTTATAATCTTCCGCTACCTGGATGTTCGCCGTAGGAAACCCGATGGTCCTACCAAGTTGTTTTCCTGTCACAACTTTACCTGAAAGCATATAAGGATAACCAAGATATGTTTTGGCAAGCGCTACATTTCCTTCGTTCAGTGCAGTGCGTATTTTAGTGGAACTTACCGATACATCATCCAGCTCTTCTGCAGATATCTGTTCTACATCGAAGTGGTATTTTTTTCCGAATTCAATAAGATCATGAATATCAGCCGAGCGGTTCTTTCCGAACCTGTGATCGTAACCTATTATAATTTTCCCGATATTAAACTGATCCACCAGTATTTTTTTTACGAATTCATCTGCTGAAAGATCGGCAAACTCCTGAGTAAACTCCTGAACAACGAGCGAATCAATTCCAAAAGCATCAATCAGTTCAATGCGCTCCTCTATTGTATTAAGCAACAAAATCTTATGATCCGTTTTCAGAACCATTCTGGGATGTGGAAAAAAAGTTAAAACCAGCGTTTCGTATCCGTAAATTTTCTTTTGAAGCTTTAATTTATTTAAAATGGCCTGGTGCCCAATATGCATTCCGTCAAAAGTACCAAGTGTAACGATTGTTTTCTTATCAGATTTGAAAGAGTGCGATGAATGAAAAACCTTCATTTTATTATTTTTTACAAATTTATTAATAAAAAGGTAAAAAAGCAGGTCCACATTGTGTATAAAATAGCATGCCTCCCTGCATAAATGAGGTATTAAACAAGAAAAAAAAGGTAAAGCGCCCTGTAAACTGGTTTAAAGTTTATATTTTTGACAAACAACATTTTACAAACTTAAGTATATGAAAAGTTTTTTTAAATTATTGGGCGTTCTTTTGGTTATGTATTCGGGCAACTCTATTGCGCAGAATGCACTAAAGGAAGCCAGGTCGGCTGAAATATCGGAAGAGAACATTTTTCCCCGCATGCATAATCCTATTAATTACAGGCTTTATAATGTAGATATTTCAAATTTGCTAACCCTTGCTAAACAGGCACCGGAACTATCCAATACTCCTTCCCGTGTTGTTTTGAATCTTCCGGATGCACAGGGAAATTCGCACAAATTCTGGATATACAACAATTCCGCAATGGAAAGCGAACTGGCTGATGAGGTTGCAAACATCCGAAGTTTAAAAGCAGTCGATACAGAAGATCGGTCACATACATTGAGTCTAAGTATCTCTGATATTTTCGGACTGCACGGAATGGGTATGAAAAATGACGGCAGTGTTTATTATATTGATAATTATACAAATGACCTTAAAACAGTCATTATTTATGACCGGACGGACCTGGAGCTACCTAAAAGCAATTTTATGTGCCTAACGCCATCTGACAGTTTTGATATGATCGGAACAAGTGAGATTCCGATGCAGGTGAAGAGTATGGATAACCAGAGAAGAACCTATCGTGCTGCTATCGCCTGTACGATAGAGTATGCAGCTTTTCATGTAAACAGAGCTCCAGCTTCCACTCCGAAAACGACAACCGATGAAAAGAAAAACATAGTATTGGCTGCCATGAACGTTACACTTACACGTCTGAACCAGATTTTTGAGCGTGAACTTAATGTTCACTTAAACCTTGTTGCCAATAATAAGAGCATTATATTTATTACTTCGGACAGCTTTGACAATAACAACGCTTCTATTTTAATAGGACAGAGCCAAAGTGTTATCACAGGAACAATTGGATCATCGAATTTTGATATAGGACATACTTTCAGTACAGGAGCTGGCGGACTCGCAAGCCTTGGATCGGTATGCAGCACACAGGTAAAAGCTGCAGGTATTACCGGTTCTCCCGCACCGGTTGGCGATGCCTATGATGTGGATTATGTAGCGCACGAAATGGGGCATCAGTTCGGAGCAAACCATACGTTCAACAATTCCTGCACCGGAAACAGAAATGATGGTACCGCTATGGAAACAGGAAGCGGAAGCACCATAATGTCATATGCTGGTATATGCCTCCAGAATGTACAGTCAAATGTCGATGATTATTACCATTACATAAGCATAAGAGAAATACAGGCATTTTTACAGTCGGCTACATGTGCACAACAGACAACTATTACAAATAGTGCCCCGATAGTAAATGCCTTACAGCCAAAGACAATTCCGTACGGAACCCCTTTCATAATCAGTACCACCGCTACTGATGCAGACGGCGACGTTTTAACATATGCATTTGAACAGGTAAATCCTCAAATTACGACACAGCCTCCTGTTGCTACAGCTACTTCGGGGCCTTCATTCCGTTCTGTTGCCCCAACAACCAAAAACTACCGTTCATTTCCATCTGAAAATACCGTTTTAGCAGGAACAACAAACTCCAGTGGAATAACAGACAGTACATGGGAACGTTTGGCTACTGTATCCAGAAGCTATAATATCGCGGCAGTTGTCAGAGACAACAACCCTGCAGGTGGAAGAGTGGTTTATACCCAACCTGTTTTAATCAATGTTGCCAATACAGGACCTTTCGTTATCACATCTCCTGATAATAACCCTTCTACACCATCCCCTCTGTGGTATAAAGGCACACAACAGACCATTACATGGAATGTGGCCGGAACCACAGGAAACAACATCAACGTTTCTAATGTAAACATCCTTGTTTCGGATAATGCAGGAGCAACCTACACCATGCTTGCGCCAAATGTTCCGAATAACGGAAGTGCAACTGTAACCATACCGAACACTTTAACGGACACGTATGATGGAAGAATCAAGATCGAAGCAGTTAACAATATATTCTATACTGTTTCGAAGAAAGTCATTATATGGGATCAGACTGCGGATATAGAAGATACTGCTATCAAATCTTTAAAGGTCTATCCTAATCCGGCACGCGATGTTCTGAACATTGCTTTCGGAACAACACTTCAACAGGTAAGATTCGATATTTTCGACGTTAACGGAAGACTTGTAAAAACGGTTGAGCATAAAGATGCAGCACAAACCCAACAAATCAATATAGAAAGTCTGCCAAGTGGTACATATATACTTATCGTAAACAGCGGTAAAGATTCAACTTCTCATAAATTCATTAAAAAATAATAAAAAAATCCCGGATGAATCATCCGGGATTTTTTTTTATGCTTTATCAAAACCTATTATGGTAACGGCTGACCTACTGAAATATCGCAACGATGTCCCGGCTGACCATGGGCAGGATTTGGTTTTCCTTTCATTCCAGGTGCAGTTTCCTGAACCGGCATTGCTTGTGGTTGTTGTGGCGCGGCAGCTTGTTGTGTGGAACCTCCACCTAAAAAGCCTTGTCCGTTAGAAGGTGCGGCCTGTTGCGTAGGAACCTGTCTCTGAGGAGGTGAATCCAAAGGTGCACCAACCGGAATATCGCAGCGGTGCCCCGGCTGACCGTGTGCAGGATTCATACCAGTAGCTTGTTGAGTAGCAGCTGTTTCAACATGTCCTTCCGGACCGTGGTTGTGTCCTTCATGCGAATGGTCATGACCTTCATGGCTATCCGCCTGTGCAGGTGCTGCTTCTGTCGTAGTGGTCTCTGTCGCCGTTTCAGTTGTAGTCGCTTCGGCTTTAGTATCTTTACATGATGCCAAACCCAAAGTAGCAAATAATGCTATGATTGTTAATTTTTTCATGATTTTTATAATAGTTGAGTAACAAATATACACAAATTGTTTAGAAAAAAGCACGCAGCTGTATACTCCCTGTATGAATGGTTTTTGCCGTTTCGCTCGTCCGGCCCTGATAATTGATGTTTGCATCCAGGTATTTGGTGAGATTTCTTTGAAAAAGCAACCTCCAGGTAATGTTCTTTCCTGGCTGTAAACCTTCCAGCATCTGGTAGGCGACCGCAGAAAGCGGATTTCCTTCAAATTTATTCTGATAAAACGAGAATTCTCCGTTAAGTGTAAATTTCTGGGAAGTGCTCCAGTTAAAAGAAGTTCCAAGTCGGTGCTGCTGCAAAGTTTCCATGTCACCCTGCGTATTTTCTTTGTTTTTCCATTCATAGAAAAATTCGATCCTTGCATTTTGTGAAAAAAGGTAACTTATCCTCGGGTTTAAACCTATATTGTGTAAAAGGTAGTTCTTGGCCCCGTAGTTTTCAGAGATGGTTTTTACCTCGTCATACTTTGTGGTGAATTGCGCCAGCCACCATTTATTCAGCAAATGTTGAAACTGGAGCTGATGCGTGGTTATTTTATTATCCAGACTTCCATAATTCATAAGGTTCTTGGCCCTGTTATTAATGAGGGAATAAATAGTCGTATATTTTTGTTTTCCCCGGTTAAAATAAAGGGAATTCCGGATATTGGAATTATCTGCTACAAGCTCGTCATCCTCATTGGCAAAAGGATTCCAGGCTATCCCGCTTCCATTCCTTAAAACACTGCGGTCCAGAACAAAAGATGACTGAATATGGAATTGGCTCAGAAACCGCTTCATCCCTGTTTCATTCTGCCAGCTGCCGAAATTAAAATTAAAAACCTGGGTAAGCTTGGTCTGATACGTCTTAACATATGTTTGATTAGGAAGGAACATGCGCACATAAATGGCTAGATCAGGATAAGGGGCTATTTCAAATTCTTCCAGTTCCTGTATGCCGTTTCCATTATAATCATTCCACATATGGGTACCTAAACCCGGCTCTACCTGTATGTAGGTAAATTCCTGCTGCGCCACGGTTCCGGAAGATGTTTCATAAACAGTATTGGTCTGGATCAGATTTTTAAAATAGCGGTCGTTATACACCACCCTTGAATTCAGGGTAGGCTCTGTTTCATTGTTCTGCGTGTATTTCAGTCGCCTGTAATTGGCAAAAACCGACAGGTCGCTTGTTTCGGTTTTAAACAGCTGTGATTTAACGTAAATACTATGAGATTGGGCTACATTACTGAGAATATTGTTCTGCAGACTGTCGTTTGTACGGTATTTATATCCGAGCTCCAGAAACATCTTCAATGTATCTCCGCGTCCGGTAAAAGCTTCGGCCTGGAAATATTTCTGCGACAAAGTCTGTAACTGTCCCGTTGCAACTTCCCTAACCTTATAATTTTCCAGATCCAGTCGCATCCCGGCCCATTTTTTTTCCTTATGGTAAACAGCCTGTGATTTACTGCGGGCAAAATCCGTATTGTAGCTGCTTCCCTGTGCTTTTAAAAAACTTGTATTGGTTGTTACGTTAACATGATTGGTCCGGTAAATCCCGTTTACTGCATGTTTGTTTCCAAGATAGCTGCCGCTGTATTCAAGCCTGTCAAACTGATAGGTAAAGAAGCTTTTGTCGTTTGGCGCTATTCTTGTTCCGGCCGTTATGAGCGATTGATTGCCAAAAGTATCCGCTACATTCCAGTCACGATCAAATTCTATAGAATAAAGACGCTCGATGGTTTTGAAATTTTCGCTGACAAACTGAAGGTTTCCAAACACATCAACCTTCCATTTTTTATTGAGAATCCTGTGCGTCGCATTCATATTCAGAGCGGTTCCCTTATTATTTTCGTCATCAATCGGCGAAAACAGGTTCTGATCATTATTGCTGAATCCTGCCTCAAAATCAATTACCGTAAAATCTTTCGGTTTGTACTGCCCTATAACGGTAGCAAGTGTCAGACGCGTCGGGGCTATCAGCTGTATCAGAGGTTCATAGTCCCCTTGCAACAAACCGTTTACAGGTTCCGAGAATTCATAAATCCTACCGATACCTGAAGAATTTGCCAGGCGGTAATTTCCGTTATTAGCTCCTACATAGCTGAACGACACCATATAAAGGGTATCTGTAGCTGTATTGGAATACTCATAGAATTCATAACCGTTTCTGTTTACTTTTTTATAGAGGGTCTTATTCTCTGAATACGTATCCGGATAAGCAGACGGCGCCATCATAAGAGCCGTATTATCACCTGCCTGTTTCAGGATTTCAACCTGTTCATGGCTTAAATTTTGCTGTACCGGCTGACTTTTAATATCTGTTTCCGTATAAACGTATCCTGCCACATTCCATTTTTCCCGCTCGTGCTTAACACCTCCGTATCCTAAAAAACGGGAATAATTCCTGTCGGTATACTGGTATTCAACCACGATACGCATTTCAGACGTGATAGGAAATAAAGTTGTAAATCTTATTTCTCCGGCATTGTAGTCAATAACATAGTCGTTCTGTTCTCCTCTGGTAAGCTTTCTCCCGTTCACATAAACGGATTCCGATCCGGAGATGATCAGAATATACAGCTGGTTGCCACTGCCTTTTAATTTATAAGGTCCCTGATTTCCTTCCTGCCCTGTGAATTCACTTTTGGCATATTGCCCGCGTACCAGCGCAGCGGCAGTTTCAATGGTTGTTTTTGAATTATCGTTTCCAAACTTGACTGATCCCGAAATTCCCTGCACTTTTTTATTAAAATTCAGAAATTTTGAAGAACGGTTTTCCAGAAATAAATCTCCGGCCTTAATACTCCAATTATCGGAAAAAAGTTCCATAAAGATCTGGTCAAACTCATCCATTTTTTGCGAGTAACCTCCATTTTGCAGCGGCACATTGCTGTCCTGCAGCGATGCCCTTATTTTTACGTCGTTTGATAAATTCCCTACAATCTGAAGGTCGAGATTTGAATTGGTCACCAGGTTCTGGTTATTTCCGACAGTAATTCCTCTCGAAATACTCCCGTTCGTATTCAATCCATCAAAAGGGGTGAAAGAAGATGTTTTCTTTTCAGGAACGGAAAAAATATAAGACCCGTCCTTATTAGGAACGATGCGCCGTGTATCGTACAATGCATAAGTCCGCGTAAGGAAATCGGGGTAATTTAAATAGGAAACAACCAATGTATCTGAAACCGGTTGTTTCAATGTAAGTTCGGCCCTGTTGAAATCCATTTTATAAAATGCCGTATCTATTACGCTGCCCTGTTTGGTAAACAGCTGGAAATACTGGCTGTTCAAGGCTACACTGTCTATCTGGATACTTGTAACCAGAGAATCGGCAACAATTGTTCTGGTTTTGTACAGTGTGTTGGACTGCTGGGCATTCACTGCACCCGCAACCAGAAAAAACAGCACAAGACAAATCAATTGTTTCATATGATTAATAACTCCGAAAAATCAAAAGTAGTGTATTTTAAGCTTAATTTTTTGTACATCTAATCATTAAAAGCTGATTTTCCATACATTTGATCAAAAAGTTGAAATGAAATATTACAGTATTTTTCTGGCAGGAATTTTCTTTTGTGCCTGTTCTCAAAAAAAGGATCTGCCGGATACCTTAACCGCACAAAAAGGATTTGATCTTGAGAAAATCAGTTTTAACGAAAAGCCCGTTGCATTATTGAACACTGCCATTGACAGTGCTGCAAATGCCCAAATCGAATACGCAGAAAAAGGATATTCCGAAGCTTTTGATTATCCGGTCGGTTATAAGCTGGAACCTTGGAACGGCGACCATTCGTTTTACGGAAAAGCCTATTACAGCAAGACTTCGGACAGCATTGCTCGTTACCGAAACCTTTATTTCGACCGTATGGCTTTTCTTACCCACGAGGGCAAAACCGTGGCCGTTCTCGCTCAGGCAGATGTTTTATCGGAGTCTGTTTACCTTGATTTTGTAAAGTTGCTTAACACCCAGTTTGGCTCTCCTGTTTTTGAACCTCAAACCAATGTAGATGTATTTTACGAATGGAATGCCGGGGACCGTTATCTTCAAACCGATTATTATAAAGGCGCTGCCGTAACGGCTGGTTCGAACGAGCCTATGAAGATCCAGGAAATCTTCACCATACAGTTCCTCATCTTTAACAGGGAAGCTGCCGATGAAATCAAAAAAATACAGGAATCGAATTATTCCAAAACCCAAAATTACCGGGTAATGCCGGGAGATTTCCAGCTTTATTCACAGGATCCGATGAAAAACCTGCTCATGATGAACGAACTGCTCGACAAAAAGTTCAACTGATTATCTCCCAGGTTTTCTCCATTAAAAAGGCCCGGATATCCGGGCCTTTTTATATTTAAGAGTTTTAAAAGGTGTATCCCAGTTTAACTCCTGCTTTAAAAACGAAATTATCGAAATACGTATTGTCTATGTCGTCCTGACCTTTTACTTCCCATTTCCAGTTAAAACCAACAGACGGATCAATGCTCAGGTTTTTAGTCAACTGTATCTTGTACCCGACGTTAGGATTAAAAATACTCCAATAACTGTATTTCCCTTTAAATTTCTCTCCGTTCACCATATCGTCGAACTTAATCTGTCCGTGCGTTATAAAGTTCTCGGCATAAAAACCTTCCCGTATCCCCTTTTTAAAATAGTTCCGCGTTCCTAGTTCTACTACAAAACCATCACCCGTAGTCTTTAAGTTGGCACGGTCCAGTTCAAGCTGCCCGTAGCCTACATTAAGGATCCACGAAGCCATATGCGTATCGGGCTTCATTCCTTTGTTGAACTCTAAACTGATTCCGTACTGACTAGGTTCTGAAAATGTATAATTTGCAGAAATGGTCACGACATCCTTTTGTTTTTCCTGTGCAAAGGCACCGGCGGAAATAAGTGCCAATAAATAGATAAATTTTCTCATAACCTGAATATTTTTAGATTTGTTAAACTATTGCCAAAAAGCGTACCAAAAATATTTTTATGTAAAAAAACTTAAAAACCTACTACTTCACACGATCTTATCCGATGGTGACAATCTGCATGGTTTCACGGTTCACCTGCTGCAAAAGAACCGTTTGATTGTTCATGACTTTTGCTGCTGCTTCATCTGAAAAATGGCGTATGGTATACAATGAAACATTCTCATTGTACGTAATTTTGAAATTGTTGGAAAGCTCTTCAAGCATTTCTTTAAAGTTTCCAAACTTATCTTCCACACAAACCGTAAAACTGATGGCCGAATTCTGAATTACGTTTACCTTAATATGCTGATCGGCAAACATTCTGAAAATATCGCTTACCTGATGCTCCATAATGAAAGAAAAATCTTTGGAAGAAAATGAGACCAGCAACTGGCCTTTCTTAACAATGAAACAGGAAACGGCAGGTTCCAGACTCGCTCCTTTTGAAACCGTTGTTCCGGGCAATAAAGGATTTACGAACGACTTCACGTATAAAGGTATTTCCTTGCGTTGCAGAGGCTGAAGTGTTTTAGGATGGATAACCGACGCTCCGTAAAAAGCCAGCTCAATTGCTTCGTGATACGAAATATGGTTTAACAGCACCGTATCGTCGAAATATCTGGGATCGGCATTCAGAACCCCCGGAACATCTTTCCAGATGGTCACGCTTTCCGCATTGAGGCAGTACGCAAAGATCGCGGCAGAATAATCAGATCCTTCACGTCCCAGAGTCACCGAAAAATGATTCGGATCTGAACCGATAAATCCCTGCGTAATGTATAATTTTTCCGACTGTATCTGGTTCTTGATATTGCTTTCTGTTTTGTTCCAGTCAACCATTCCGTCACGGTATGTAGTATCTGTTTTGATCATATTCCGCGCGTCGATCCATACATTGTCGATATCCTGATCATTGAAACAATAACTAAGGATGGTAGTAGACAAAATTTCTCCGTAAGAAACGATCTGGTCGTATACGAAATTATAATTCGGCGACTTATTGTTGGAAAGGAAGAATTCCATTTCTCCAAACAAAACATTTACCTTATCAAAAACCAAATGAGTTTTATTCTCGAACAAATCATTCATAATTTCCAGATGATAGTTCTTGACTGTTTGGATGGCGTTCTTCAGTTCTTCGGGCTTCTTGAAATAAGCGTTTACAACGTCCTCAAGGGCATTTGTTGTTTTTCCCATTGCCGAAGCAATAATTAAACTGTTATCAAAACCAACGGTTCTTAAAACGTGCAATACATTACGGATTGCCTGCGGATCTTTGATCGACGCACCACCAAATTTAAATACTTTCATTTTGCTTTAATAGTAAATTAAGTTCATAATTGTTAATGATTGTTTTGTTTGTTTTGCCTGCAAAAATAAATAACGATTTCTGTTAAGCAACACTTATTCTTAAAAATGTAAAAAGAAAGTTTTTTTTATGTACATTTTACCGATATTTGCAACACTTTTACAACTATTGACTATGAATGAAAGATTTATTACGTTAGGAGAATTCATTATTAAAAAGCAGAAAGATTTTCCTTATTCTTCAGGCGAACTTACCCGTTTGATGAATTCGATCCGGCTGGCTGCCAAAATTGTGAGTCAGAAGGTGAATCAGGCAGGTCTTGTAGATATTACAGGAGCTTTCGGTAAGGAAAACGTGCAGGGAGAACAACAGCAGAAACTCGATGTCTTCGCCAATGATGTTTTCATCCAGACGCTTACCAACAGGGAAATTGTGTGCGGTATCGGATCAGAAGAGAATGATGACTTTATCTCGATATGCGGAGCGGACGGCTCTAACAGTAATAAATATATTGTTCTTATGGATCCTTTGGACGGATCATCCAATATTGATGTGAATGTTTCGGTTGGAACGATTTTTTCCATTTATCGCCGAGTATCAGCTATAGGAACTCCGGTTACGAAGGAAGACTTTTTACAAAAAGGCATTCACCAGGTAGCTGCAGGTTATGTAATATACGGGTCTTCAACCATGCTCGTCTATACTACGGGGAATGGTGTAAACGGTTTTACGTTAGACCCTGCTCTTGGGACTTTCTTTCTGTCTCACCCCGACATGAGGATTTCAGAGAACGGCAGCATATTTTCTGTAAATGAAGGAAATTTCAATCAGTTTGATGAAGGTGTTAAGAACTATATCCATTTTTGTAAGGATGATACCTCTAAAGAGGCGTACAGCTCCCGTTACATAGGAAGCCTCGTAGCAGATGTGCACCGCAACCTGTTAAAAGGCGGAATCTATATGTACCCCGGAACGGTTTCAAAACCAAACGGTAAACTCCGGCTTCTGTATGAGTGCAACCCTTTTGCCATGATTATAGAACAGGCCGGAGGAAAGGCAACTGACGGGAAACAACGCATTATGGAAATTGATCCTCAGGAACTTCACCAGCGTGTTCCGTTTTTCTGTGGAAGCAGCAATATGATGGACGATCTGGAACGTTCTCTAAAATAAAAAAGCGAGTTTTAACTCGCTTTTTTATTTATGTCCTTTATAAAATGATCCATTTCCTGTTTGAACATGTCTTCGTCGTATTCGAGTACAAGCAGACTTAGGGCCTTATCGGTAATCATAGTAATATCACCCGAAAAACCCAGTGCTGAAGTAAATTTCCTTAAAGTCAGCTTCTGTTCCGGGCCCAGGATATAATTAATAAACACCATACGGGCCAGATCATACAGGCGCTCAATACGCTGTTCCTGAAGATAAGGGGGATTAACCGGATAATTATTTGGGTTTTTCAGGATGGCCACATAATCCTCATCACTTATATCGAGTTTATGAGCCAGCGCATCGATAAACTCGCGCTCCTTCGGAGAATAAACACCATCATTATATGCCACGCGCGCAATAGAAGCAAAATGTCCTCTGTTTCTATCCTTGAATCCTGAATCATATATATCTTGATACAACATACATTCTCATTTTAATTGTTTATATCATTTAAAATTAACTAAAAAAAAACAATATCAAAACACATCAGTAATATTTATTACTATTTTAAGAAAAATAAATATCCAAAAAAAATATAAAAATTCTTGTAATATCTGTGATAAAAACTTTTAAGATGTGCTACTTTTTACGTAATTTTGCACTGTTATTTTTAGTTAAATAATATATAATTCTTTTTGTTTTTTCAATTCTATGAAAAACCCTGACAAGCTGAACAAATACGACAAAGCTTACCTGCGGATTGCCAGGGAATGGGGGCAGTTGTCCTATTGTCAGCGCAAAAAGGTCGGTGCCATTATCGTTAAAGATAAGATGATCATTTCCGACGGTTACAACGGAACTCCCTCGGGTTTTGAAAACTGCTGTGAAGACGGGGAAGGAATTACGAAATGGTACGTACTTCATGCCGAGGCAAACGCGATTTTAAAGGTAGCCAAATCCACGCAGTCGTGTGACGGTGCCACCTTGTACATCACGATGAGCCCCTGTAAGGACTGCAGCAAGCTGATTCACCAGTCGGGTATTGTACGCGTTGTTTACCAAAATAGTTATAAAGATTTAGCTGGTATTGAATTTTTAAAGAGAGCTGGAGTGCAAGTGATTCAGATTGAAGATTTAAGCTCTTTGTTGTATGAATAAAAAAAATTATTTATGGCCGCTGCTTACAGCAGGGTCATTGGCAGCGGGCATTGTTATAGGCGGATATTTTACTAAAAACGGGACTCCTTTTTCAGTAAAGGAAGATTACGGACGCCTAAAACTCAACAAACTTATCGACCTCATTGAACAGGAATACGTAGACAACGTAAATACCGATTCCATCATAGACATGACGGTCAACAACATCTTATCGCAGTTAGACCCCCATTCTACCTACATTTCCAAATCGGAATTTGACGAAGTACAGAATGTAATGAAAGGATCGTTCGTAGGAATCGGCATTAATTATTATGTCATGAACGACACGCTTGCTGTTGTAAAACCGCTTCCCGGCGGACCTTCCGACAAAGCCGGGCTTAAGGCCGGGGACCGCATCCTGTATGCTGAAAAAGTTCAATTGTTCAACCAGGGGCTTTCTAATGATTCCATCATCAACCTTCTGAAAGGAAACAATGGTTCCAAAGCACTGCTTAAGGTATACCGAAAATCCTCAAACAAAATTTTCGATGTTGAAATAACGCGTGGAGAGGTACCTTTAAAAAGTGTGGATGTTGCACTAAAAATCGATAATAAGACAGGTTATATCAAGATAAACCGTTTTGCAGAAACCACCTACGCAGAATTCAAGGAAGGCCTGGAATCGCTTTTAAAACAAGGCATTTCAGAGCTTGTTCTGGACCTGCGCGAAAACGGCGGCGGTTATATGGAACCCGCCATACAGATTGCCGATGATTTTCTGAAAGGAAATGAGGTTATTGTAAAAACGGTCAACAAAAAAGGGAACGTTAAAATCACGAAGGCATCCAACAAAGGATTGTTCACGAACAAAAAACTCTACATCCTCATCAACGAAAACTCTGCCTCTGCAAGTGAAATTATAGCAGGAGCCATTCAGGATAACGACCGCGGTATTATCGTAGGGCGCAGATCTTACGGAAAAGGCCTTGTACAGCGTGAAATGTATCTGGGCGACGGTTCGGCAGTACGCTTAACAACAGCACGTTATTACACCCCTTCCGGAAGATCTATCCAGAAACCGTATCAGGATGGGCTTGACGAGTACAATAACGACCTCAGCAACCGGTTTAAATCAGGAGAGCTCTATTCAAAAGACAGCATACACCTTGCCGATAGCTTAAGGTTTAAAACCACCGGAGGGCGCACGGTCTTCGGCGGCGGCGGGATTGTACCCGACGTCTTTGTTCCGCTTAAAAACAAACACGGGGAGGATGCCATACAGCTTTTAATGAAGACTTCGCTCGTAAGTTATTACGTATTTGAAGAAATAGAAAGCGAAAGAGCCGCACTGGAAGCCTTAACGCCCCAACAACTGTCGGAACGCATCTATAAGGATCCAAAATATTTTAACGAGCTTAAAAAGCATTTAAAATCAAGCGGGCTTACCTTTAACCTTGACCGTCACAAAAACAACATCATGTTTTACCTGGTCGCCGAATACATGCACCAGCTGTACGATGATAATGCCTATTATCAGTGGATATTACAACAGGACTCCATGATACAAAAAATAAACACCTTAAAATAATTAAGGTGTTTATTTTGCTATTTGCAAACTGATTATTAATAAAAAAACCGGCTTTAAAGCCGGTTTTTTTAATTTGTCAAGATATTGATCTTGTTATCTTTTAGTTCCAGTGTACCCGATTTAATTGGCAAATAATACGTATTATTATCAATTTTTTCGAACTTACTCTCGAACTGAGGGTCGAACTGCAGATTAGGACCTGCAATCTTTATTCTTCCTTCGCTTAATAAAGAAACAATCGGCGCGTGATTGTTCAGCATTTGAAACTCACCATTGATTCCCGGAACAGAAACCGCTGTTACCTGCCCGTTAAACAACATAGCCTCGGGTGAAACAATTTCTAAAATCATATCGATTGTTTTTTAAAATTATACTTCGGTCAACATTTTCTGACCCGCTTCGATCACTTCCTCGATCGTTCCTTTTAAGTTAAAGGCAGCTTCAGGTAAATGATCCAATTCTCCGTCGATGATCATGTTGAATCCTTTAATGGTATCTTTAATATCAACCAACACTCCAGGAATACCCGTAAACTGCTCGGCAACGTGGAATGGCTGAGATAAGAAACGCTGTACGCGACGTGCTCTTAATACAGACAATTTATCCTGCTCAGACAATTCCTCCATACCTAAGATAGCGATGATATCCTGTAATTCTTTATATTTCTGTAATATCTGTTTTACTCTTTGTGCACAAGCATAGTGCTCTTTCCCTAAGATTTCAGGTGTCAGGATACGAGAAGTAGAATCCAAAGGATCTACTGCCGGATAAATACCCAACTCTGCAATTTTACGGGATAATACGGTTGTTGCATCCAAGTGCGCAAACGTCGTCGCAGGCGCTGGATCCGTTAAGTCATCCGCAGGTACGTAAACGGCCTGAACAGAAGTAATTGATCCTGTTTTTGTAGAAGTAATACGCTCCTGCATCGCCCCCATCTCGGTTGCTAACGTTGGTTGGTAACCTACTGCAGACGGCATACGTCCTAATAAGGCAGATACCTCAGAACCCGCTTGTGTAAAACGGAAGATGTTGTCAACGAAGAAAAGAACGTCTTTTCCCTGTCCGTCTCCGGCTCCGTCACGGAAATACTCAGCAATAGTCAAACCTGATAAAGCTACACGTGCACGTGCACCAGGCGGCTCGTTCATCTGTCCGAATACGAAAGTTGCTTTAGAATCTTTCATTCCGGCTTTATCAACTTTAGTCAAATCCCATCCTCCATTCTCCATAGAGTGCATGAAATCATCACCATATTTAATAATGCCAGACTCTAACATCTCGCGTAATAAATCGTTTCCTTCACGTGTACGTTCTCCTACACCGGCAAATACCGATAAACCTCCGTGTCCTTTCGCAATGTTGTTAATCAACTCCTGAATCAATACTGTTTTACCAACTCCGGCACCACCAAACAAACCAATTTTACCTCCTTTTGCGTAAGGCTCGATAAGGTCGATTACTTTAATACCTGTAAATAAAACTTCCGAAGATGTAGATAAATCTTCAAATTTCGGAGCAGGACGGTGAATAGGCAATCCGTTTTCCCCGGTTTTAGGCAATACTTCCAGTCCGTCGATTGGTTCTCCAACAACGTTGAATAAACGCCCGAATACTTCTTTACCGATCGGCATCTGGATAGGAGCTCCTAAAGCAACCACTTCAGTACCACGGCTCAATCCGTCTGTAGAGTCCATCGAAATGGTACGTACCGTATCTTCACCGATATGAGATTGAACTTCTAATACTAATTTTGATCCATCTGCTTTAGTGATTTCCAATGAATCGTAAATTTTCGGCAACGAAGCAGAAGCAGTGTTGAACACTACGTCTACAACCGGTCCGATAACCTGTGCAACTTTTCCTGTAACTTTAGACATTGCTTATGTATTTATTTAACAGCTAATTATCAATTGTGAAAAAACCATTTTTTTCGATGTGCAAAGATAGTTTTTTTTTGTAATAAACAACATGGCGTTTATTAATATTTTATATAAAAAATGACAAATACTTATTATTTGTCATTTTTAAAATTATTCAACCGTAACCGATTTAGCAAGGTTCCTAGGCTGGTCAACGTTCGTACCTCTTAATACTGCCACATGATAAGACAACAGCTGTAAAGGTATGGTTGCAATAATCGATGTCAGCGCCTCTGTTGAATGGGGCATTTCGATTACATGGTCGGCCAGAGCCCTTACCTGAACATCTCCTTTGGAAACAAGCGCAATGATTTTTCCGCTGCGGGCTTTAATTTCCTGAATATTGCTTACTACCTTATCATAATGGTTCTGTTGCGGAGCAATGACCACAACCGGCATGTTCTCATCAATCAGTGCAATAGGTCCGTGCTTCATTTCTGCAGCCGGGTATCCTTCTGCATGTATATAAGATATCTCCTTCAATTTTAAGGCTCCTTCGAGCGCTACAGGAAAGTTAAAGCCTCTACCTAAAAACAGGCAGTTAGGAGCATCTTTATATATCTGTGCAATCTCGAGAATATGAGCATTTTCCTTCAGGGCCTCCTCTACTTTTTCAGGCATTAATTCCAGCTCGATAAGGTTTCTCAAATAGTCGGAATGCGACATCGTTCCTTTTGCTTTAGCTAAACGTAGAGCCAAAAGCGACAACACCGTAATCTGTGTAGTAAAGGCCTTTGTAGAAGCCACCCCGATTTCGGGTCCGGCATGTGTATAAGCACCTGCATTTGTTTCACGCGCAATAGAAGACCCTACCACGTTACATACTCCGAATACGAAAGCGCCTTTTTCTTTTGCAAGTTTAATCGCTGCCAATGTATCGGCCGTCTCACCTGATTGTGAGATCGCAATAACCACATCATCCTCGTTGATGATCGGATTCCGGTAACGGAATTCCGATGCATATTCCACTTCGACCGGTATTCTTGCGAACTCTTCTATCATATATTCGGCCACAAGACCGGCATGCCATGATGTTCCGCAAGCCGCAATGATGATGCGCTTGGCGTTGACGAACTTACTTAGGTTATCTTCAATCCCTGCCATTTTGATCAACCCCTGATCCGATAACAGCCTTCCCCGGAAGGTATCGCGTATTACCTGAGGTTGTTCATATATTTCCTTTAACATAAAATGGTCGTACCCGCCCTTTTCGATCTGTTCCAGATTCAGCTGTAATTCCTGAATGTACGGACTTACTTCATTATCGGATTTGATCTTACGTATTTTAATGGGCTTGTGCAACCTTATGATTGCCATTTCCTCGTCTTCGAGATAAATTGCATTATTGGTATATTCAATAAACGGCGAAGCATCTGAAGCAACAAAGTATTCTCCTTCACCTATACCAATTGCAAGGGGACTTCCCAAACGCGCTGCTACGATCTCGTTCGGCTTTTTAATATCCATAACGCAAATCGCATAGGCTCCCACAACCTGGTTAAGCGCAACCTGTACAGCTTTTCCTAACTTAAGTCCTTTATTTTTCTGAACATCTTCGATAAGGTTTACCAGTACTTCGGTATCGGTATCCGATTTAAAAGTATACCCCCTGTGGATCAGCTCCCGCTTTAATGGTTCATAATTTTCAATAATCCCGTTATGAATGATAACAAGCTCACCGGAATTAGAAAAATGCGGATGCGAATTCACGTCATTAGGCACTCCATGCGTGGCCCAACGGGTATGTCCTATTCCCATTGATCCTTTCAGGGTATGTTCGGCCTGTGCTTTTGCTTCCAGGTCGGAAACCTTCCCTTTCGTTTTACTTGAAGTGAATTGTTTTCCGTCAAACAATGCCAGACCGGCACTGTCATAACCCCTATATTCCAAACGCTTTAGTCCTTTAATAATGATAGGATAAGCCTCTCTGGGTCCAATGTAACCTACGATTCCACACATAATTCGCTATTTTTCTTTGGTATAATAAATTTCCAATTTCATTCTTAAATCACCGTTTGAAGCTTCCGGTCCGTAAATTATGGTTCCGAACGGATTCATGGTAGCTGTTACAGGTATCTTCTTCGTTATCGGTTTTACCGGGTTCATAGTCGAATTCATAATATCGCTTGCTACAACCAAGCCCAAAGGTACGTTTGTAGAATCTTTCTGAATCAGGTTGGCAATATGGTTGGTCAACCTGAACTGGTATTTATGTAAAGATTTATTCTTAGTATTAAGCCCTCCTCCAAAAATAGGTTTCCCGGTAGATGAAGTTCCATCGCTGGTATAATCTGCCAGCACTTTATTATTTTTAAAATCGTACAGATACAGTTGCTTAGGAGCAACAATGGTATCAAGCCCTGTGGCAGCATGATCTACATACATAGTCAGCACAGCCTGATTGATGAGCCATTTGTTTGCAATAATAGTTTCCAGTTCGTCGGCTTTACCATTTCCGTTCGCATCAGGTCCAAAAAGATTAATTGCGCCATAAGTAGGGTATCCACCACCTTTTAACCAGATATTCCCGGCTGAATTGTTGTTAAGCACAAAATTACTCTCAAACAAGTTTACCGTAACAGCTTTAGAACCGGAACTTTCAACAGCATCAAAACCTAACCTGAACTCAAGTGTTTTACGCTCCCGTTTAGGTTTGTTTGTTGAAGGATCTGTATCGCCATCATATTTGTAAACAAAAACAAGTTTACCTTTTTGCAGAGCCAACTGTATCAGCGCGTTCTGATTAAATGAGTTTACAGATTCAAAATAAAGTCCTCTGAAGAATGTCTTCAGCTGGTTATTGTTTGTAATAGATTTATATTGGTTGTTCGCAAAAAATCTGTTCTGAAAATAAGTTTTATCAAGATCGAGCCAGATTCCAGGCGCCAACCTTTCTTTTACTTTTGGTTTGTCATCGTCATCCTTTTGCGGAGTACCGTCTGCATTATAAGCATAAAGCTTTATTTCGGCTTTGTCAAACTGAAATTCTGTATTTTGAAAAGCTTTTGCAGAATTGTTCAACCTACCGCTTCCGCTTAACCCCTTTTTATTCTGGTCAAACGTTTTTTTATCATCGGCATAATAATATTGTGTATCGAATTCACCTGACGGATCAGCCTCTCTTAAATAGTAACCGTTTTCATAAACATTAAGTCCGAATTTACCATTTCCGTAAAGGTTGGAGACTGTATAGATTTTATCTCCGGACGCTTCGGTTGATTTTACGGTACTTGTAAACGGAATGTAGACGTAAACAGAGTCCAGTACCGGATTATTTCCTATATCCGAAAGATCTGTTTCACCCGTCATTTCAATTTGCGTGACAAAATGAGCTGCGGTAGAACCGAATGCTTTTTCACTGTACACACCAAGGCTGTTGATCGGAAGGTTTCGGGTATTGGAAACCCCGATTGCATCGTTATCTGCAGAGACGTTCTGTACTGTATACTTGTCAAAGCCAAACTGATCGCTATCGATGATTTCAGACCCCATTTGAGTAAACTCCTGTTCACACGAAACCAGTCCTACAGACAAAACAGAAAACAATAAGAACTTAGTTATCGATTTTCTTTTCATAAATTCTTTAAGATTAAACCTTATTTAGATAAAACTCGGGATATACATCCTTCATTTTTTCTTTTGCGTCGAAAGGTAAGAAAGGTTTATTTGAACTTTGTATATAATTTGTTAAATCTTCGCTGATCTGTTCTGAAGAAATAATGATCCCGTCGGAATGATCAATAGCATTTTTCATAATATTTACAAAGGTTGCTTCTTTTAGCGTCTCAATATCCTTTGCATCGAATTCATCAAAGGCAACCTTGTCAAACATATCTTCAGAAAGCTTCCCTTCGAATCCGTTTGTAAAAACAGAAGTTACAATCTTTGTATCCGCAAAAATAGACTCATCGTTGTAATACTTTTTCATGTAAAGCGGCAACAAGGAAGCCATCCAACCGTGTACGTGGATTACGTCCGGAACCCAGTTTAGCTTTTTAATGGTTTCCACCACCCCTTTCACAAAGAAAATAGCCCGCTCATCATTATCATCGTATAAAACATCCGACTCTTCACCAAACGTACCCTTACGCTTAAAGTAATCATCGTTGTCTATAAAATACACCTGTATTCTTTCCTTGGGAATGGAAGCAACTTTAATAATCAAAGGCATGTCCATGTCATTGATAACCAAATTCATACCCGACAACCGAATTACTTCGTGCAGCTGATGTCTCCTTTCATTGATGCTTCCGTATCTTGGCATAAAAATACGTATTTGACCACCTAAATCATTAATCATTTTCGGAGTGTCAAATGAAGCCTGAGAAACTTCATTTTCAGGTAAGTAAGGCACTACTTCAGATGATACATATAATATCCTCTTATCTTTCATTATTCTTTAATTAAATTAAAAATGCTTTTAAGTATGCAAAATTACAAAAAATTGTCGACATTATTAAGTAAAGTGCTAATTTTGCATTGATAAAACTTTAAAAATCATGAATGTATTTCATGCGCAAAGCCCGTTAAATGAATATTTGACAGAATTAAAAGCGAATGCGCAAACCATTGGATTTGTACCTACTATGGGAGCAATTCACGACGGGCATCTTTCATTGCTGCAACAGGCTCTGAAAGAAAACGATACGGTTGTTATGAGTATTTTCGTAAACCCTACTCAGTTTAATAATCAGGAAGATCTTGAAAAGTATCCCAGAACATTTGACCGGGACGCTGCCCTGGTACACGGGCTCTCCGACAAGATCATCATCTATGCTCCTACCGTAGAGGATATATACGGAAAAACGCCGGTTTCCCAGAAATTTGATTATGACGGACTGGAAAAAGAGATGGAAGGCAGCAACCGCCCCGGGCATTTCGACGGGGTAGGAACCATTGTCAAAAAATTATTTGAAATCGTGCAGCCCGATCGTGCCTATTTTGGAGAAAAGGACTTTCAGCAGCTGCAAATCATCCGCAAAATGGTCGACAAAAACCACATGAACATCGAGATCATAGGATGCCCCATCTTCCGTCAACCCGACGGCCTTGCCATGAGTTCACGCAACGAACGTTTATCTTCAGAATCAAAAATACAGGCTACAGCAATTTACAGAATTCTTAGAGAAGCCCGCAACCTCTTTGAAGGCAACCCTATAAGCAGCGTCATCACGTTTGTAGAGAACGAATTCAAAAAACTGCCGGATTTTAAACTTGAATATTTCGTAATCGCTGATGAGGCCACTCTTAAATCTTCAACAATAAAGGAAGAAGGCAAAAAGTACCGCGGCTTTGCAGTTGCACACATTAACGGAGTACGTTTAATTGATAACATTGCATTAAATTAAATTTTATACCTTTGTCCCATGCAGATAGAAGTTTTAAAATCAAAAATCCACCGTGTTAAGGTAACAGGTGCCGATTTAAATTATATAGGCAGCATCACCATTGATATTGCATTAATGGAAGCAGCCAACATCATTGAAGGCGAAAAAGTATCAATTGTAAACATCAACAACGGGGAACGCTTTGAAACCTACGCCATTCCGGGCCCAAGAAACAACGGGGACATCACGCTTAACGGACCTGCAGCACGCAGGGTTCATAAAGACGACATCATTATCATCATTACGTATGCGCTAATAGACTTTGAAGAAGCTAAAACATTCAAGCCATGGGTCATCTTCCCGAACGAAAATGATAATTCCCTAAAATAGATTGAAGCTTCTTAAAAAAATACTCAACATTTCACTCCCACTTTTGCTGGGAGTTTTTTTGGTTTATTATGCTTACAGTCAGTTTACACAAGCCCAAATTACCGAAATGAAGGGATATTTCAGATCAGCAGACTACTTTTATGTCTGTGCCTCTTTGTTATTCATGAAAGTCAGTCATGCATCGAGGGCCTACCGGTGGAAGTATAGCCTGCAATATCTTGGATACACTTCTTCTTTCTGGAATAATTTTATGGCTATTTCGGTAGGCTACCTGTTGAACCTGACCATTCCCAGATCGGGTGAACTGTCGAGGGCTGCCGTACTGCAGAAATACGATAAGATTCCTTTTGACAAAGGTTTCGGAACCATTATAGCAGAGCGTATCATCGACCTTGTATTTCTTATGCTTTTTGTTGCTCTTGCCCTCTTACTTCAATACCGCCAGCTCATCGGTTTTATTTCCCAGCACATTCCATTAACTCAACTGTTCACAATTTTAGGGGTATTGTTCATTATAACCATAACGGGGCTCTACCTTTTGTACACCTCAAAATGGAAATTTTTCGTATTTATCCGTACAAAAATATCGGGACTCATAGAAGGAATCCTCAGCATCTTTAAAATGCCCCACCGCATTCCTTTCCTTATCCACACCCTTATTATATGGGCTTCTTTTGTACTCACCTTTTATTACGGCACAAAAGTATTACCCGAAACAAGCGGGATTTCAATAGGCGTTACCATGATTGCCTTTGTAGTAGGCAGTCTTGCTATCAGCTTCACAAACGGAGGGTTCGGCGCCTTTCCGCTACTGATTGCCAAAATACTGGCTTTATACGGGATTTCGATTACGGCCGGAACAGCCTTCGGATGGATCTTATGGACTTCTCAAACGGTTTTAATTCTTATTTTAGGCGGCTTGTCTTTCTTGCTGCTCCCCATTCTTAACAAATCCAAATAATTCGTAACTTCACGCTATATTTTTTAAATATGGCAAAAGTAAAAACGGCATTTTTTTGTTCGTCCTGCGGTACGCAATATCCGAAATGGATGGGGCAATGTACGGCATGCAAACAATGGAATACACTTGTAGAAGAAATCGTTCAAAAGGAAGAAAAAGTTGCCTGGCAAACAAAATCAGGAACAGGAACAGTAAAACGAAACGCGAAACCGTTGCTTATCAACGAGATTGACAGTACGCAGGAGGTTCGTATGAACACCTTAGACCAGGAATTGAACCGGGTTCTGGGTGGGGGCATCGTTCCGGGATCCATGATATTGCTGGGAGGTGAACCCGGTATAGGAAAAAGTACCCTGCTTCTTCAGTTATCGCTTAAACTCCCCTTCCGGGTACTTTATGTATCGGGAGAGGAAAGTCAGAAACAGATTAAAATGCGTGCGGAACGCATAAACCCGGCAAACAATTCCTGTTATATACTTACCGAAACCAATACGCAAAACATATTTAAGCAGGTTGAAGAAATCGAGCCGGACATTGTCATTATCGACTCTATTCAAACCCTCCATACCGACTATATTGAAGCTTCTGCAGGCAGCATTTCGCAGATCAAGGAAACAACGGCCGAGCTTATAAAATTTGCGAAAGAAACGAACATCCCCGTTATCCTCATAGGACACATTACAAAAGATGGAAACATTGCCGGCCCTAAAATCCTGGAGCATATGGTGGATACCGTCCTTCAATTTGAAGGCGATCGGAACCACGTATACCGTATCCTTCGCGCCTTGAAAAACCGATTCGGTTCAACATCCGAGCTGGGCATCTATGAAATGCTCGGATCTGGTCTGCGCGAAGTACCGAATCCGTCCGAAATACTGTTATCACACCGCGAAGAAGAATTATCAGGAACTGCTATTGCTTCAACACTGGAGGGAATGCGCCCCCTTATGCTTGAAATTCAGGCATTGGTAAGTACAGCCGTTTACGGCACCCCTCAGCGCAGCGCCACAGGATACAACCTTAAGCGCCTTAACATGATTTTGGCCGTCCTGGAAAAACGCGCCGGATTCAGGCTGGGAATGAAAGATGTATTCCTAAATGTCACGGGAGGCATCCAGGTTGACGATCCGGCAATTGATCTTGCAGTCGTTGCTTCCATTCTATCGTCTAACGAGGACGAGGCCATTCTAAAGGATATCTGCTTTGCAGGAGAAGTGGGACTTTCTGGGGAAATCAGACCTGTAAACCGGGTAGACCAGCGTATTCAGGAAGCCGAAAAACTCGGATTTGCCAAAATTTTTATTTCGAAATACAATAAAATCACTTACAAGCCTCAAACCATACGCACCGTCATGGTTTCTAAAATTGAAGAAGTGGTCACCGGTCTTTTTGGCTAGATTTTTGTTTCTGACATTTAAAATTAAAAATATCTATGAAAAACATCCTGTTACCCCTTGCCGTAGTTTTTAGCGTTACAGTAAATGCACAGAAACCTGTTTTCACCCAGGCTCAGATATTGTCTGCGCGCGTATACAGCAACGCGGCCGAACTAAAGCATAAGGCTTCTGCGCAGATTGCATCCGGAACATCGGAAATCGTCATCACCAACGTATCCAACTACCTCAATGAAAATACGGTACAGATCAGCGTTCCGAAATATGTGACCGTTATGTCGGTCCAGTTTACCAATGCGTATGTTGAAGAATATGACAATAACCGTGATTCTCCGCTGGTAAAACCAGTTAAGGAAGAAATAGAAAAAAAGGAAAATGAACTGAAAACCTTACAGAACCAGCTTACAGCTGAAAGAAAAAGCATTGAGCTGCTCGACAAGAACCAATCGATGAGCAATGCACAGAATTTTTCTGTTACCGAACTCACGAAACTTCTTGATTTTTACAAAGCGAAAAGGGCAGAGCTTTCCAATTCAGTAAACAAACTGGAATCCCGTGAAAAAGAACTGAACGAAGAACTTGCAACGCTCAAAGGCAAGCTCACGTTCAACCAGACCGCATCGGAAAAAACAAGTCAGGGAAAACTCATCGTTAATGTAATGAGCAGCCAGGCCGGAACCCTACCTATGGAGGTGTCCTATCTTTCGGACGGAGCCAACTGGTACCCGAGTTACGAAATGCGTATCGATAAGATTAACGAACCCATCCAGATGCTTTATAAGGCGCAGGTACAGCAAAACACGGGCATAGACTGGAAGAACATCAGGCTTTCCCTTACGAGCGGCCCCGCCAACCAGAATACCTTTGCACCGGAATTACAGCCCTGGTTCCTGGATTATTATTACAACACCGTTACTACAAAGCGCATGAAGGGAAGACCCAATGCAAATGTTATACAAACCCTTCAGGGCCAGGTTCCGGGCATCAACATCGAAACCTCTCAGTCTGAAGCAGATAAAGTAATGGAAGTTTCTACCATGGATGACTATACACAGATTAACGAGTCGCAGTTAAACATAACATTTGATATCGACATCCCCTATACGGTCCTTTCCAATGGAAAACAACACAGCGTTGCATTGAAAGATACACAGTTACCAGCAACATACAGCTACGTAACCGCCCCGAAACTCGACAACAACGCTTATCTGATTGCTAAAGTAAAGAACTATGGCGACTACAGCATTCTACCCGGGGAAGCGAACGTTATTTTTGAAGGCCTGTACGTAGGAAAAACCTATGTAAGCGCCGATGCCCAGGAAGATGACCTTAAACTGAGTCTGGGAAAAGACCCGAATATAGCAATATCGCGCATGCTTATTTCGGACAAATCCGGAACGAAGACGCTTTCATCACGTAAGATTCAGGATTTTGTTTACGAAATTTCCGTTAGGAACAACAAAAAGGAACCGGTAAACATAACAGTGGAAGATCAGGTACCTGTAAGCAGCAACAGCGACATAGAGGTATCCCTAACAGATAAAGCAAGCGCAACTGTTGATTCTGAAAAAGGAAAACTGACATGGGACGTTGCATTGAAGCCAAATGAAACAAAAAAAATCCGTTTCGGCTATCAGGTAAAGTCTTCCAAAGACAAACAGATTTCGCTTTAACTAATCTGATAAAAAAATATTTTTTTTTACAAAAAAGATATTAGTTGCTATTTTTTTTTCATTTGTGTTTTATTTTATTTAAAATTGTTTTTAAATATCAAAACTATAAAAATGAGAAAAATTACTAATTACTTTCTTTTTTGCATGATATGGCTGATACCCTTATTGTCTTCCGGACAAGGAGGGTATCTGCCATTTATAATTGACGGGTACAATGCCGATGTCGTTGCGAATGGAACGGGAACCGCTGCATCAACAACCAATAATGATGTCGATGGCGTTTCCTATGCGTTCAAGAGTCTTGACTGGAAGCTTAACGCTACTTCTGCCGCACAGACAAAAGGCTTTCCCCTTGACGGGGTTATCGGTTCCCTGGCTACATCGGGACTGTATTTTCAGCTTGCTCCCTATAGTGTAAACAACTCTATACGCATCAGCTCAACAACGGGATCCGTTATTTCGAATGTGACGGCTACGCACCGTGCTTCCAAAATCTTTATTCTTACAACCGGAGGAAGCGGCTCTGCCACACTGACCGGAACCATCACATTTACCGATAACACCACCCAGGCTTTTTCAGGAATTACCGTTCCTGATTGGTATGCTACTACGGGTTTGCCTAAAACCTATACCAACTTCGGGCGTATCAATATTTCAAACAATGTGGTCGAGAACGGATCGGCAACCAACCAACCCAACCTGTTTGAAGCTACTGTTGACATTACGACAGCCAACCAGCTAAAGTTCATTAAATCCATCACCTTTACCAGATCAGGAGGTACGGGAATTATCAATATTTTCGGCGTATCTGCCGAAGTCATTGAAACATGTGTAACTCCTTCTACTGCCACTGTAAATACCTTGACGGCTACATCAGCGAATATTTCCTGGACTCCGCCTGCAGCTGCACCACAGAATGGTTATCAATATGAGTTAAGAACTTCAGGACTTCCCGGAAGCGGCACCAACGGTCTGATTTCATCTAATCCGACCGCAACCCCGACCGCAGCTTTATCTTCTCTGCTTCCTGTAACCACTTATTATTTTTACATAAGATCGGTTTGTGCGACTGAAAACGGAATATGGAAACTGGCGGCGACGTTCACCACTCCATGCGGCGTGATGAACAGCAATTTCTTCGAAGGTTTTGAAACCACTTCTACAGGAAACTCCTCTAATATCACATACCCAATCTGCTGGAGCTATGTCAATACTACATCATCTGGCTTTGGTTACGTAAGCACCTCTGCTGCAAACAACGGAAGCAATGGTTTCTATACCTACAGATCTTCTTCTGCCAACGGAGACCTTTTCCTCATATCACCTGAAACGGCTAATCTCGGAAACGGCACCAAGCAGATACGCTTCTGGGCCAAGATCTCTTCGAGTACCTATGTTCCGGATCTTAGAATTTACACCATGGCCGGAAATACGGCAACAGCTGTTAAAACGCAGATTCAGGGCACCATTCCGTTAACGACTAACTGGCAGGAATTTATTGTTCCCATACCGGCAACAACCGACGACTATTTTGCCTTTTCTTTTGACAGAGTCGGAACCAGTTCTTATCTCTATCTGGATGATATTTATTATGAAGACCTTTCGCCTTGTATTTTCCCGCTTAACATCAATGTTGCAAACATTGCGCAGACCGGTGCTACAATTTCCTGGAACGCTTCATTGGGTACTGGTGTAACTGGATATGAATATGAAATCCGCACCTCGGGAGCACCAGGATCAGGAGTCACAGGACTGGCCTTAACGGGCACATCTGCTACTACGAGCGTAAACATTACCGGTTTGACAGGAGGAGTGGATTATATTGTTTATGTACGCAGCATTTGCGGCACTTCCAAAGGTTCCTGGACAACGTTTCCAGTTGAGTTTCAAACATTATGTCCGGTGTTTACATCTGCTTTCTTTGAAGGTTTTGAAAATACCGCTACCGGAAGCAGCTCAAACAATACTGTTCCGAACTGCTGGACCTATATCAATACTACAGGAGCCGGATATGGATATGTAAGTACAGGTAGTGCAAAAACCGGAAGTAATAGTATGTATACCTACCGCACCTCTACTGCAAACGGCGATATGTTGCTTATATCTCCTGAAACAGCCGATTTAGGAAACGGCACCAAACAGATCCGCTTTTGGGCAAGGTCTACTTCATCATCCAATGTACCTGACTTTAGAATTTACACCATGAACGGTAATACGGCAGCAGCCCAAAAAACCTTAATACAGAACACGATACCTCTTACCACTACCTGGCAGGAATTCACCGTTCTTATACCTACCACCACTGATGATTATTTTGCCTTTTCTTTTGACCGTATCGGAACAGCATCATACGTGTATTTAGATGACATCAACTATGAAGATGTGCCTCCACCAACCCTTGCTATTAGCCAAACGGACAACCTGTGCCACGGTTTAACGAACGGGTCTGCCAGTGTTAAAGTTACGAACGGGGTTCCGCCTTATGAATATTCATGGTCGCCTTCAGGGGGAAATGCAAACAGTGCTTCAAATCTTGCAGCAGGCACTTACACCGTAACAGTTACCGATGCCCTTAATAGATCGGAAAGCGCAACCGTTTCCATTCTGGAACCTGATGCCCTGGAACCTCATATTTCCTTTAACAACATCAGCTGTAATGGAAAAACAGATGCCAGCATTACATCGGCTCCAACAGGAGGAGTTCCTCCTTATACATTCAGCTGGGACAACGGAAACAGCAATGCCGCTATATCCAATCTCACAGCAGGCACCTACACCTTAACCATTACGGATGCAAACGACTGTTCAATAACGGAGGCAGTTACCATTACAGAGCCAGCCATCCTAATGACTTCTTCTGGAAATCATACCGATGCAAGTGCCTATGGTGCAAGTGACGGATCTGCGACGGTTTCCGTTACGGGAGGAACACCTCCTTACCTTTATTCATGGACTTCTTCTCCTTCAACAACCGACACCGCATCAGGACTGGCAGCCGGAACCTATACAGTAAACGTTAGTGATGCCAACGGGTGTACGGCATCGTATGATTTTACCATTATACAGCCTGTCCCGCTGATGCTGAATCAGGGAGAACAAACAAACGCAAGCTGTAACGGTAAAAATGACGGTACCGCAACAGTACATCCTTTTGGAGGAAGCGCTCCTTATACTTACTTATGGAGTCCTTCGGGGCAAACTGCAGCAACAGCAACAGGTTTAGGCGCAGGCACACACAAAGTAATGGTAACGGATGCAGATGGTGATTCAATAACGGAAAGCTTTATCATCACACAACCTCAGCCGCTAAGCATTGTTCCTGATGTTGTTCAGCAGGTTAGCTGCCATGGATTCAACGATGGATTTGCTTCTGTTAAGGTAGCCGGAGGAACTGCTCCTTTCAGTTATAAATGGTCCAACGGGCTTATTACCGAATCTGCAAGCAACCTCACGGCAGGTAATTACGCTGTAACCGTAACAGACTTTAACGGTTGTTCCATCGTTGAACATTTTGTAATAACGGAACCAGCTATCCTTTCTGTTACAAAAGGGAATGTGTCCAACGTAAGCTGCAACGGCAGTGCAAACGGTTCTGCTGCAGTTCTGGCATCTGGCGGAACACCACCTTATACCTATGTATGGTCTAACGGGCAAGCGGGAACAGCTTCCATTGGCAATTTAACAGGAGGAACTTATACTGTAACCGTTTCCGATGCACATAACTGCTCCGCAACGCAATCATTTATCATTACGGAACCTGCAGTCGTTCATCCGCCATCTATCGGTACACAGAATTTGTGCGATAACCAGAACGCAACCCTTTCCAACATAAACTCAAGCGCTTCCGGTATTAAATGGTACAGCACTGCAAACGGGGGGACACCGCTTCCAATGTCAACCGTTTTAATTAATGGCACTACTTATTATGCTTCGGAAACCTTGAATGGCTGTGAAAGTGCCTACCGGACACCGGTACTTGTGAATTTATCAAAGGTTTTGCCAATAACCACAACCAGTTTGACGGTTTGCAGCAATTCGGCAATACGCGATATCAGTATTGATGGGCTTAATTACAACCAACTTAAATGGTATAGCACCAACACTGCCGTTTCGCCACTTGACGGAAACACCATCCTTACGGGAGGTACTTACTATATCAGCTCGGTCAACAACAGTTGTGAATCTGCCAGGAAAGCGGTTGCAATCATAACTCAGGCCGCCGTGCCCGCTCCTGTTGTAAGTGCACAGACAATCTGTAACGGCGGAACAGTTTCAGATCTAATTGCGGTTCCACTTCCCGGAACAACAATAAAATGGTATACCACGCCTCAGTCTACCATGGTGTTATCAGCAGGTACTCCACTGAGTTCCGGTACCTATTACGCAGAACAGGTAACAGGTTCGTGCAGGTCACAGCGTGTAGCAGTTTCGGTTCAGGTGGTTCATGTTTCCGCTCCTGCCATTACAAGTCTGAATCTTTGTGACGGAGCGACCGCAGGAAATCTTTACATAGGAACAAATGCTCCGAAATATTTATGGTACACAAGCAATACTGCTTCTACACCATTACCCGACACTCAATTCCTTACAACGGGTAATTACTATATTGCACAGGAAGCATCAGGATGCATTTCGTCTAGAACAAAGGTTTATGTAACAGTTAATACCAGACCAGGAAGCCCAACAGGCATGGAACAACAATCCTTTAATTTTAAGGCCACCGTTGCCGATCTGAAAATGGATCAAAACAACGTGGTATGGTTTGAGACTTACGACGACGCTATGAAGCAAACCAATCAGTTACCTCCGGCAGTACCTTTACAGGACGGAGTCACTTATTATGCAGCATTAATAAGCGCAAACGGATGTTCCAGTCTTCCTTCCCCGGTAAAAGTCACAATCAACCTGGCAATACAGGATATGGATCTTGCTCAGTTAAAATATTACCCTAACCCGGTTGAGGCAAATCTTAATATTTCCTATACTGAGGCTATCCGGAACATTGAAATATACAGCATCTCAGGACAACTGCTGTTGAGTAAAAGTTTTGATGCTTCGGAAATACAGTTAGACTTATCGAATCTCAGTGCAGGTACTTACACTGTCCGCATCAGCACGAGCAATTCTTCAAAATTTATAAAAATCATAAAAAAATAGCGTATATATAATTCAAATAAAAAAGCAGTCTTCCGAGACTGCTTTTTTATTTTTTATGAAAAAAATTTTTGTCTTAATATTTATTTAACATAAATTAGTGCATGTTGATTTTTAAAATACTACTAAACATGAAAAAAATTTACCTTCTATTTATCGTTCTTTTATCTATAGCTTCGGGCTGGTCGCAAAACCAGACCATCACTGTAGGAACCGGCACAAGTACCCAGGTTTACCCACTTGGAAATTATTATGGTTACGAAAGATCTGCCTCACTTTATACATCCGGTGAAATTTTATATTCAGGCAACATCCTTAGTCTTGCGTGGCAGGCTGCCACAGGATCAATGGGAACCAGGCCTATTAAAATCTACTTAAAAGAAACTTCTGACCAGGTTTTAACCTCTTCCACATGGGCAACGATGATAACGGGCGCTACTCTGGTTTATGACAATACCACTGATCCTGCATCGGGGTGGAACACCTATACCCTTACATCGACCTTCAATTATACAGGAACAGCCAACCTGCTTGTTCTTGTGGAAGCAAATTTCGGAGGTTCCGGATTATCCCCGACTTCAGCAGGAAACAGTGTTAGTTACAGTTCATCTGCAAACAGACATATGTTTATTAGGGCAGATGGAAATCCGCCTACAGGAACCGGAACCATAACAAATGACAGGCCAAATATACAGTTTACATTTCCTGCACTTCCTTCCTGTTCTACGGCGATTTCAGGTGGAACCGTATCAAGCCCGACACAGGCGATTTGTAGCGGCACTACTCCAACGCCTATTTCAGTTCCGAATCCTAACCCTGCAACAACCAATTATACCTATCAGTGGGAGGAATCCGACGATAACGGAGTTGCAGATCCATGGAGCAATGTTACAGGAGGCAGCGGAGCTACAACATTAACCTATTCGCCTCAAACTTTTACAGGTACTACAGACAAATACTACAGGTTAAAAGTAACTTGCCCGGTTTCTGGACAATCGGCCTATTCCACTGTCCATAAAATAAGCTTACCTGTAACCCCAAATTCGGTTACAGGCATTACTTTCAGCAATATTACCGAGTCGGGTGTATCCATGTCATGGACCAATGGCAATGGAAACCGGAGGGTCGTTTTGGTTAATACATCAAATACGTTCACCGTATTAAACAACGGTCAGGCACCTGCCTACGTACCGGGAACAGTACTATCAGCCGGAGATCTGCTTTTATACGACGGAACCTCTTCTTCTATTGACATCACCGGAATGGACTGTAATACGACCTATTATTTCAAAGTGTATGAATACATACGTTGTGGGTCTTCAGCCCCTTACGGATACTGGCATTCGGTACCAACAGACGGCAATGTGACGACCGGCACTTTTCAAACAGCGCCTGTAAATCTGGCTATAAACAATGATTTCACAGGATTCACAGGAAGCAACCTGGCTACTGTTTTTCCCGGATGGGTAGAAAAAACGGGAGACGGTCCTTTAACAGGTACTTCTTCAGCATGGACAAGCAGCACCGTCTTCACCGGCAAAAGAACAGCAAAAATAAATCTTTATACCACAAGCCGGAAAGAATGGATTGTTTCTCCTACGTTTAACGTAACCACGTCAACCCGTATAAAACTAAAAGCAGCCATAACAAACTACAACAGTTCAGGAGTTGACAATGATGGAGGTATGGCTGGAACAGATGATAAGGTACAGGTCATGATTTCTTCAGATGCCTGTGGGGCTACCTGGACCCCTCTTTATATATTTGATGCCAGCACCACAACCAACCTTACGAATTCCCTGACCGATTTTACGGTCCATATTCCAGCCACTTATATCGGTAAAACCGTCCGCATCGGATTCAAGGCGACTGATGGGCCAATAAGTGATGTAAATGATTATGATTTCCACATTGGAGACATTGTAATTGAAGAAACACCACCTCCGTCTGTCACCGTAACCAAAATAGACAATACCTGTTTCGGAGGTTCAACCGGAT
Source organism: Flavobacterium sp. (assembly GCA_040396655.1). Taxonomy (GTDB): domain Bacteria; phylum Bacteroidota; class Bacteroidia; order Flavobacteriales; family Flavobacteriaceae; genus Flavobacterium. The sequence goes on from JBEBOB010000007.1 coordinate 80,150, forward strand.
CTGCAAGTGCAGTTCCTGTAGACGGAACTCCACCATTTACTTATTCCTGGTCACCATCAGGAGGGACTTCATTCAATGCGACTAACCTAACGGCTGGCAGTTATACCGTAACGATTACAGATTCCAACAATCTGACGGCAAGTGCAACTGTTATCGTAGGAGAACCAGATGAAATTCTGACTAACGTTTCTCAAACCAATATTAGCTGCAAAGGCGCTGCTAACGGGTCTATTACAGTTGCTCCAACAGGAGGTACCGCTCCGTATACTTATTTATGGTCTACCGGAGGTATCGCAAAAACCATTTCCTCCTTGGCCCCTGGAGCTTATTCGTTAACCATTACCGACTCTAACGGATGTACAAAAACGGAAAATTATAATATCACAGAACCCGATACTTTAACTGTATCAAATGCTTCACAAATCGACGTAAGCTCTTACGGAGGGAACGACGGTTCGGCCACAGTGGTAGTAACGGGAGGTACATTGCCTTATTCTTATTCATGGAGTCCTTCGGGAGGCACCTCATCCACTGCATCGGGCTTAACTGCCGGAACATACACTGTAACGGTTACAGATAAGAATGGATGTACTACAACACAGAGCTTCACCATTATACAGCCCATTCCTTTAATGACCGATTCTGTTTCACAGACCAATGTAAGCTGTAAGGGAGGCAATAACGGAACGGCTACAATTAACGCAATGGGAGGTAATCCACCTTATACTTACGCATGGTCGCCTTCGGGAGGAACCAACGCAACGGGAACCGGGCTTTCTGCCGGCACTTATACTGTTTTAGTTACCGATTCTACAGGAAATACGATAACTGAAAGCTTCACCATCACAGAACCTAATACCCTGACCATAACCCAGGGAACCATTACAAATGTAAATTGTCACGGCTTAAATACTGGTTCCATAACTGTAACTATAAACGGCGGAACGGCTCCTTATTCTTACAACTGGTCAAACGGTTCTATCAATGCCATGGCTGACAACCTCGTTGCGGGAGCCTATATGCTGAAAGTAACGGATGCGAACGGATGTACTGCTACACAAAGCTTCACCATCACAGAACCTGCAATGCTTACTGCCAGTCAGGGCGCCATAACGCATGTAAGCTGTAATGGAAATGCAAACGGATCTGCAACAGTTAATGTAAGCGGAGGTACGGCACCTTATACATATATCTGGTCAAACGGGCAAACCGGAACCTCTATTGGAAATCTATCAGGTGGTACTTATACCGTTACTGTTACCGATGCGAACAACTGTACGGTATCACTATCATTTGCAATTAACGAACCGGCTTTTGTACATCCTCCTGTAACTACAAATCAAAACTTCTGTGCTTCCCAGAATGCCAAGATTTCCGATCTTGTTGCAAACGGGACCAATGTGAAGTGGTACAGCAGTTCAACGGGCGGAAGTGCTTTGGCTGCCAACACCCTTTTAGTGAACGGTTCAACCTATTACGCAACACAAACAGTCAACGGCTGCGAAAGCCCATACAGGGCGCCCGTTTCGGTGACTTTTGTACAAACCAATATGTTAACATCTACAAAATTGGATATTTGCGGCAATTCAACAATAGCAGATGTAACGATTGACGGATACAATCACAACCAGTTGAAATGGTATGACGCCGCAACTTCAGCCACACCGCTTGGAGCCAATTACATTATTACAACCGGAACGTATTATATCAGCACCTTTACGAATAACCTTTGTGAATCGGCAAAAAAACCTATTCAAATTACAGTATTACCGGCAGTTCCAGTTCCTTCAGCTTCTGCGCAGACAATTTGTAACGGAGGAACTATAGCAGACCTTGTGGTAACACAAACCCCGGGTACTACCCTAAGATGGTATACTACGCCACAATCTACGATGGTTTTACCAAGCAATACCGTTTTATTGTCGGGTACATACTATGTAGAACAAGTATCAGGTTCCTGCAAATCACTAAGGATTCCGGTACTTGTACAAATTACAAACGTTCCCGTTCCGCAGATCAGCAACATGACGTTGTGCGAAGGGGCTACTGTTGGAAACCTATACCTTAATTCAGGAACTACCCAGTATGTTTGGTACGCTAACAACTCAACTACTACGGCTCTTCCGGACAGTCACCTGATTACTTCTGGCAGCTATTTCCTTGCTCAGGAAATTTCCGGATGCATATCGGGCAGAACCCAGGTGTATGTAACGGTGAACAACAGACCGGCAAGTCCGACGGGACAGGCAGCCCAAAACTTTAACTTTAAAGCAACGGTAGCCGACCTGAGTATGTCTCAAAACGATGTTGCGTGGTTTGAAACATATGACAATGCTCTCAAAGGCGCCAACCAACTTTCCAAAGCAACTCCTTTAGAAGACAGCACAACCTATTACGGTTCCTTAATCAGTTCTAACGGATGTTCAAGCCTTCCAACAGCCGTAACCGTAACCATCAACCTCGGAATGCCGGAACTTGACCTTACACAATTGAGATATTATCCGAACCCGGTTGAGTCGGAATTGAAAATTTCTTATACTGAGCCTATCAAAGTCATTGAAGTATATACACTTCTTGGACAAAAGGTATTCAGTAACGATTTCAACACGAAAGATGTCAGCATTGATATGTCACGTTTCAGTGCCGGCACCTACGTAATCAAAATCGCAACTCATAATGCTTCCCAATTTGTGAAGGTCATTAAAAAGTAACAAGCCCATTCAATAAAAAAGCAACCTTAAAGGTTGCTTTTTTATTATATCTTTTCAATGATGATGGATAACTTATTAAAATCTGCTGCTGCATTTACCACCTTCTGATATTGAGGATATAGCGTAGCCGGTATTTCAACAAAGTCATAAGTTTCTGTATTTTTAACGGTTAAAACATTGTCTTTAATTTCGTAATCGGAAATAAAATCTGCAACAACCTTACCTTTATATTCCAGACTGTGATTCATCCGGAAGACTTCTGGATTCTTAATCTTGTATCCATCCGGAATTTTAATGGATATGGTGCGGTCATAGCTATGGGGATTATCTATTTCAATAGGGAATACGCGTTCCTTTTCATCATACATTTCCATCTGTTTGCCGATAATCTGTCCAACCTTAAAAAGATAACTTGCCCCTGCTTTTGTAACAAGTTCCTGGGCATTGGTTTCGAGATTAAGTATAAAAGGTTTCTTACCTAGATTTACCACCCCCTCATTTTCTACCTCTACCTTCTCCACATTCGAATCAATCGCATAATTTTTTGCAATAAACTGAATCATTTCGTTATACTCATCCGGATCCGAAAAATCTTTTGCAGGCTGGAAGTTCAAAGACTCAAATCCATTAAACGTTATTTTTGATTTTAACCTGGGGTTCATTACGTCCGCAGTAAAATCAACTGAAATATTCATAATGGATTTATCCTGATTTTGAGGAAACGCAATGGTACGAACCTCGGATACCGGCACTTCAATATCAAGATATTTACTTGTTTTGATAAAAAGCCCGAAATTTCCACCATACTGCGGGTCAAATAACGGCGTACGGTAAACTGTTGCCGCAGGCTCTACATAAACCTTGCTTTTAGGAAAATAAAAGAGGACATCCTTGAAATTGAGGTAACTTTCAAAATTGGGATCAAACACATCTTCAAAACGTTCTGTGGTAAATACTATTTCATTCTGGATATCCAGCGTTTTTAAAACCTGCACGTAAAGCCGGATCAGGTCGAAATAGTCCCCTTGTTTGTTTTGTATAACATCTGCTGTGCTTTTGTTAGTATTGAAGTATCTGTTGAAATTAATTTTATCCTTTATCAGCTGTTCAACCGCCCTGATCTTATCGAGTTCATCGCCGCCGGATTTTATCTGTTTAACGAACTGCTCAATTGCCTTTACATCATTTTTAGAAAGAGGCGCGTGATACTGCTCAAACAATTCTTTGGCATAATCATTATGATTAAAAAGATTTTTAGCTCCTGTATTCAGATTCTCATTAAGTTTATAAGCAATGCGTTTGGCATTTTTCTCAATATTACTCTGGCGCTCATTCACAGGCAACGGATCGATATTCTCTGCAGATAAGGTAAGACTGTTTTTCCCTTCGTATGCGTTTAATTTACCAACTGCATCGGGCAAACCGTTGTAGGAAGCAGAGCTGAAAATTACAGTTTCTGGATAAATTAATTCCAATGTTGCCTTTAGGATAGGGTATTGACTTTGAAAACGGATAGAATTTCCCGTAAATTCCGCTGCGCGCTTTAACATATAAATCTGCTCTATTACAGCTCCTTTCTCGAGCCCTTTTACTGCAAAATAACTGTAACGAACCTGGTTCTGCTCATTAACTTCTTCCTTGATGTCCGATTCTTTAAGTTCCAGAACAGTACCGTTCTTACGGATAACGCGCAATTTGTTCACAAGCAGATCGGAACTCAGTTTGGAAGGAACATATATTTTATTGTTGGCTTCAATACCGTTATCTGAATTTACCTGTTTTTTTTCATGAAACAGCACATATTCCACAAGCTGTTTATCTTCAAGTACGAATTCTGATTTTAAATCCCTTTCCAGAATAACGACATCACTTTTTTCGTATTTATCTGCAATCTTGTATTCTTTGTTGGTATAATCAAATGTTTTAAATTCTATTTTCTGTGCAAAACCTATAGAAGTAACCAGTGACAAGCACAAAGTTAAAAGAGATGCTCTAATTTTTTTCATTGTTTTTGAGTATTATGTTTTCTGATAAATGTTCTTTTAATGTTTTCAGTGTTGCATTCCACAAAGCAAATTCGCGCGGCGCTATAATGGTCTTTTTGGTAATGATTCCATATTTGAGTACGATTTCCCCCTTGTTTTTTTCATAAGTAATGAAATACTTCATTAGTTCATTTTCGAATACGGTATTTTCCGGAACATACACAACTTCCATATCCTGCGGAAGGGCAAGTGAAATGGAATAGTTTTGCTTTTGCAGCATTTCAAGGTCAAAGGAAAGCATTCTGTTATTCTCTAAAGTATAGGAAACAATAGATTTGTTTAAAGGCAGGTTTACATACAAATCACTACCCGAACGCACCACGTAATTATCCAGCTCAAAATCGTACTGTATTGCATAAGGCTTGTCGTCATTTTCAAAATCTTCTTCAGTATACCGTATAAGTTTAAACTTATCATTTCCTTTTCCCACCAGTGATTTAACGAACTCGTTCCTCATGCTCTGGTCATCTCCTATTGCGTTCCTGTAATTCGTTGCGCGTAATCCGCTACTTGTATAAATACCGTTCCCGCGCAACTTTTGGTTATCAAGGGCAAGCTTCAGTACATCTGTCTCCGCATTTTGTTCTGCATTTACTTCCGGTACCAGGTTGATGGTATATTGGTCGCCCTGCGCAATAAGCGCCTCTTTTCCCTGTATAAAACCAGAAGGCAGGCCAAAAGGCACATGTGAATCTGTGGCATCAAGATAAATAACGCCTTTATCGTAGGTATAGCTCGCGATCATATGGTTGTCAACCGCCAATGTAGGAAGTTCGGAATACCTGTAAGGCAATTCTCGCGAACCAATCCATGTAAAATGAACATTTGGAATCCCGGCGTACCTGGCCATATCGCAGATAATACTGGCCATATCTTTACAATCTCCGTATTTTCTTGAATAGACTTCTGATGCCTCTCTTGGGATGAAACCTTCATACCCGCTTTCAAACGCTATGTATTTGATGTTTTTCTGTACCCAGTTAAAGATTCTTTTGAGCTTTTCAAGATCGGTTGCATCATTCTTAACAAGCTCCCTCGTAAACGCTTTTAATTCCTCATGCTCTTCAACATTAATCTGACTGATAAATTTCCTGTAATAGTCGTACAGTTTATCCGTCGTCCCCAAAACATTACGTGTTTCCTTGTTTACGGTATACTCAGAGATCCAGAAATGCAGATGCGGCATTTCATATAATATGCCGGGACTGTCACTGTCGTATTTCATGATCTGCGGAGATTCTACAGTAAATACTAGGGCTCTTTTATTTCCTTTTTGCTTTTTTTCCACCTTCACGTCCTTGGATTCGATATTGAAGATCTTATAATCCAACGTAACATTTTCGGGATAATTAATGGTGAGAACCCGCTTTATAGAAGGAGCGGATACTCCGATATTAAAACGGTGCAGTAAAAAAGGATCCTTAAACAATACTTCATGTTTAATTACCTTTCTGCTGCCCTGTACCAGGTTTGCAAAGGTAAATTCCTTAAGCTTTACATCAGAATCGAATACATTGCTACGGTTATACCTGCGGTCGCTTACCTGGGCCACCTTTGTTTTCTTATCCTTATTGTTAATGTTGTTCAGCGTATAGGCCTCATAGGATACCAGAGGAAGCAGGTCGGAAAACACAACGCTTTCTGTAGTTCTTATAACCGACGCCTTATCTGTAAGAACTAGGAGCTCTTCATGCTGGTTCAGGGTAATATTTAATTTATCGTCCCTGTCAATGCCTATGTGGTATTCCTCGTTGTAAACTGTCTGAAGTTCCGTATAATTTTTATACTTTTCAAGATATCCCTGCATATCCTGAGCACACAACCGATATGAAAACAACAATATTATTACGACAGCATTAAATTTCCACGAGGAAATCCGAATCGTACTTTGCAGTCTTTTTAATTTTATTATTTTCATAAATGATGTAGTTTCCGTGTAAAAGGTCGTGTTTATATTCAATATCAAGCGCTTTGTCCCCATTTTCATAATAATAACTGGTCATATCATTCAATGCGTTGTCCTTGTATTGTTTTTTACAGTAAATATTTCCGTTGGCGTAATAGGTATTTTCAGCCCCTGTTTGCAGGCCGTTGGCAAAATTCATTTCAAGAGCGGGTTTTCCATTTTCAAAGAAAAAACTGTAGTTTCCATTGTACATAAAATTCCTGAAATGGAGTTCCAGCGCCTTGTTTCCGTTGTTATGATATGCAACCAGATCAATGTTCCCGTCCGTTACGTCCTTTTCAACCATATTTCCTTTCTGGTCATTGAACGAGTATTTTACCAACATTCCTTCATAATACATCAACTCCGCTATTTTGTTTCCGTTAAAATCATAGAGGGTCTGTGGCCCGTGCTTTATATCCTGCTCATAGGAAATAACGGAATAAGGTTTTCCATTAAAATAAAAATGCTGCAGCTTCCCTTCTGTCATCCCTTCAATATTTTCACTGCTGGTCTGTTTTTTTCCTAACTCATCATAACTGGTCTGTAATCCGTGTGCTATTCCGTTTACCACGTTCGTCTCCATTGTTTTATTCCCTAAAACATTAAAATATTCCTGTTTTCCGTGGTATATGTCATTGATAAAATTTTCTCTTCTTAGCAGAACATTTCCGGTATAAACAGTCAGGGGCCCGTTTTTGATCCCATTTTTTAATTCGTATTTTGCCGAAGTAGCAGGAGTGATCATAACATCGAATACACCTGTTTTACCATCAAAACTAAACTCTGAAGGTTTGGCGGTAAGGTAGCTTGTCATATTCATAAGGATGCCGTTGATGAAATAATACTTTAGCGCTTCTTTTCCGTCAAGAGTATAGGTATATTCATAATTTGACTGCAGATTATCGATATAAAAAGAATTCTCGTGTACCGCACCTGTGGGATAATATGTTATTTCAGGCCCATTGAGTCCTTTTTCATTATAATAGCTGATCCTCGAAAGCTTGTTGTTATGAAAAGTTTCATATTTCCCAAAATAGGCATTGTCTTTATAGCCTGCTTTATAACTAAGAGTACCGTTAAATGTATATCCTTCGGTTTTCGCCAGGTTTCCTTTTTCATCGTAAAATGATTTTGATCTTACCACACCATACGGATAATAGTAGGTCCATTCACCTGTCATCAATTCCTTGGTATAGCTTCCTTCGGATATGAGTTTTCCCATAGCGTTATAGTTCTTCTGAACACCGCCTCCTGCATTGGCAATACCGGTTAATTTATATTCCGTTCTTTCAAAAGCACCATTCTTAAAATAATCTATCTGGTAAACTTCATTATTCCTGTTATAGTCATGATGTTCCTGTTTCCGCTCTTTTGCATCGTAAAACGTTTTGCTTAAAATCGATCCGTCTGGTCTGAAATTGGTAATGGCAATAAGCTTGCCTTCTTTATATTCATAATCCGAAGCTTTCTTCCCATCTATAAAATAATAGGAGTCACCTAACGGCCGGCCTTTATCAAATTTAGCAGTTCGTTTCAGCTGCTTATCATTATAAAATTCATTGACATCGCCATGAATCTCGTTATCCACATAGCGACCCTTGAAAATTAAATGTCCCGTTTCGTTATAGCTTTCATAATCTCCATTAAAATTACCCCGGGTATAATTTGCCGTTACGCGCTTACTCCCATTTGGAAAAAAACATTCCGCTTTACCATTGTAAACATTCTTGTCATAATCACCGGAACAATTTACTGCAGAAGTGGGAAAATACGTCTTATAGCTGCCTGTAAGTTCACCATTCACATAATGATATTCTCCTCTTAAAATTTTATTTGGGAAATACTCTTTGTTTGGACCGTTAAGCTTATCATCTTTATAATGTTCTTCATTCATTAGATTCCCCGAAGCTGAAAAGTATTTCCTGGTTCCGTTCAGAAGGTTGTTTTCGAAATTACTTTCTCCCGTTTTATAACCGAATATGCTTTCTGAATAGGAAAGACCTTGCTTAAAATTAGGATCTCCCGGTTTTATTTTCATAAAAATCTTTTCCTGCGACTCCCTAAATACCCGGTACACATCGTTTCCTTTTGACACGGTGTAGTAAGTGGGGATTATTTCATTTTTCAGGTAGTTTTCTATATAACCTTCGATCGCTTTTTTGTTCTTATTGAGGTCTTTCTCCAGCACATCACCCAACGACAGCAGAGCGGTGTACATATAGTTGGTCTTCTGTCCTTTTTCTGTAATTTGTTTTAACGGAAGCGCAAATCTCTTTGAATAAAAATCAGTTCCTTTTACCTCATCCTGCTCCAGATAATCCAGTATAGCCTGCATATTGCGCGTAGCCACATCGTCTACCGAAATTTTTAAATTAAAGTCCTTATGAAACTGCACCTGTGCCATTAGCAACGCTTCAAGTTCGCCGAAATCCCCATGATCCTTACCATAATCCAGCACGGGCTTTTTATTATAGTTCTGGTGGTATTTTTTGTTAAGAGCCAATAAAGCGTTTTTAGCCTGCGCACCAACGGGATCAACCATAAGATAAGTCATCAGCGCCAGGCTCCCATGTACGATTTTACCATCTTCCAGTGCTATAAGTCCCTGATTGTATAAAGCCGAAGTATGCGACGGATCTATCTGTGTAATTCTCTTGTAAATATCCATCGCTGCCTGAAGGTTGTGCTGCTTTTGGTACACAACTGCTTTATTGAACAGGACGTTCGTTGATTCTGGGTATTTTTTCTCGGCTAGTTCAAAAATTTCCAAAGCCTCATCAAGCTTATTGTTCGTGCTCAGTGCAATACCGTGAAGCGTCAATAACGGAGGGTACTCTTCGTGTTTTTTATCATTAAACAGCTTAGTTGAAATAACCAGTCCCTTTTCAGCATCTTCAGACATAAGGCAGGCATTGATAAGCTCGTATTGACCTATAAGGTAATAAGGATCACTTATATTCAGTTCTTCAAGGGCTTTAATCGCTTCAGTATAGCTACCGTCCCTGTTAAATCCGATTGCTTTTGTTAAAATGTCATCAGAATTATAGGTAGTTTGTGCAAAAGAACCGCATGCTAATAAGTTAATTAACAGCAAATAGTGTTTTTTCATATGGTATTAAATTTGGGGCTGAATATAGTAAAAAAAATAAAAGCAACCGTAAAGGTTGCTTTTTTTGTAAGTTATTTTAATCCTACTACGCTGCGCAGATCCGTAGCACTCGGTAATTCAAAGATTTCGAGATGGAAATAAGGCACAACGGCAAGTACATGGTCAAAAATATCCGCCATGATGCCTTCATATACCGGCCATTCGGTCGTAGTCGTAAAAGCATAAATTTCGACCGGCAATCCATGTTCCGTAGGCTGCATATGACGCACCATGAGGTTGAATTGTTTGTGTATTCTTGGATTGTTAAGCAAATAACGTTTAATGTATTCCCTGAACAGTCCTATATTGGTCATCCGTCTTCCGTTTACCAGCATGGTAGGGTCGTCAACATGTGTATGGTTATAATTCGCTATTTCCTGCTGGCGTTCCACAATAAAGGATTTCAGCAATTTAATACGTTTAAGATCTTCTATTTCATGTTCCTCAAGGAAACGAATGGAGCCCATTTTAATATTAAGTGATCTTTTGATCCGCCTGCCGCCCGATTTTTGCATCGTACGGTAGTTTTTAAAAGAATCACTTATAAGGGCATACGTCGGGATCGTTGTAACGGTTTTGTCAAAATTCTGAACTTTTACCGTACTCAGGTTGATTTGCAGAACAGTACCATCGGCTCCGTATTTCGTCATTTCAATCCAGTCTCCTACACGGACCATATCGTTGGAAGAAACCTGGATACTGGCTACAAATCCCAGAATAGTATCTTTAAAGATGAGGATGACAATGGCCGAAGCAGCTCCCAATGCCGTAAGCAGTCCGTAAGGTTCCACGCCGGTAAGCTCTGAAAAGATAAGGATTCCGCAAACCATGTACAGTAAAATGGAGATGACCTGGAAATAACTGTCTAAAGGCTTACCAGTAAAACGTTTCCTTGTATTCAAAACATCCTTTAAAGTATAGAAAAGGGACTTTACAAAAGTTGTTACGGCAAAAATAATAAGCACATCTACAATCGTGATGGTGGTAGACGTCCAGTTGGGAAATCCCCTGAAGATCAATGGAAGCAGCTGCTTTGCTATAACAAGGGGAATAATATGTGTAAAATACTTAAGGACGCGGTTGTGAATTAAAAAATCATCTATACGTGTTTTGCTTTTTCTGATGCTTTTAATGAGCAGCAGCAACAGAATCTTTCTAAGTACAAAATCCGTAAAGTAAAGTACTGCTATGAAAACCACAAGCAGCAATACAGAATTGAGATAGTGCGCCGCTTCACTTCCCAATCCTGCATTTTTAAGTATATTATAGCCAAATGAATAGATGGCACTTTGAATATGATCGTTTAAAACCTCCATAAAATGGTCGTTAGATTCCGTTACCGGTCTGCTTTACAGTTCGTTCAGCAATTTTGATATTTCATCCAGTTTCGGAGTTAGAATAACTTCGATTCGCCTGTTTTTCGCTTTTCCAGCCGTTGTTCCGTTAGAAGCAACCGGTGCAAATTCACTGCGTCCTGCAGCCGTCAGATTCTTTTTATCGATACCCGCGGTCTGCTCCAGGATATTCACTATGGCTGTGGCTCTTTTGGTAGATAAATCCCAGTTATTGGTAATTCCCCCGCCTAAATTTCCGAGTACCTTGTCGTTGTCGGTATGCCCTTCAATTAAAATGGCTATTTCAGGATTTTTAGCAAGGACGGAAGCCAGTTGTTCCACTGCATTTCTCCCCTCACTGCTAACGTTCCAGCTTCCCGAAGGAAACAGCAGCTTGTTTTCCATTGAAACGTATACCTTCCCGTTTTTCTGTTCGACCGTAAGTCCTTTTCCTTCGAATTCAAACAAAGCCTTTGATAAAGACTCCTTTAAATTACGAAGATTTTTGTCCTGTGCAGCCAGCTTGCTTTCCAGTTCAGCCACCCTTGACGATTTTCCGTCCAGTTCTTTTTTAAGGCCGTTCAACCTTTCTATTTCTGCTTTGATGGCCTGATCGCTGTTTTTCTCCAGGCTTTTATAATCTTTTTCCAGCTGGGCATAAGCCACCTGTAATTTGTCGCGTTCGGCAACTGCTTCATCCAGCTGTTGCTCCAATGTCTGATTCTTATTTCCCAGGTCGGCAGATTGCGATTTCAGGTCACCCGCTTCACCGCTCAGGCGTTCCAGCTCTTCAGCACAATTTTTATATTTCGCATCCAGTTCGTTATAAAGCTTTCTTGTAACACATCCGGTTAGAAGTGGCAGGCAGCAGATTGCCCCTATTATTTTCTTCATCTGATAAGTTTTTATTAGTCTATTTCTATTGCAACAGGACAATGATCGGAATGGCGTGCTTCCGGTAATATATAGGCGCGCTTTACACGATCCTTCATCGGTTCTGTCACGAGATGGTAATCAATACGCCACCCCTTGTTGTTGTTACGTGCATTGGCCCTGTAGCTCCACCAGGAATAATGATGCGGCTCCGGATTCAGCATTCTGAATGAATCGAGAAAGCCGTTTTTCATAAAGCCATCAAGCCAGGCCCGCTCTTCGGGTAAAAACCCTGATACTTTTGCATTCCTAACCGGATCATGGATGTCAATAGCTTCATGGCAAATGTTGTAATCGCCACAGATGATAAGGTTCGGAATTTCCTTCTTCAGTTCATCCACGTATCTTTGAAAATCGTCCATATACTGAAACTTATGGCCTAACCTGTCAATGTTGGTACCCGATGGAAGGTAAAGCGACATCACCGAAAAATCTTCAAAATCGGCTCTAAGGTTCCGTCCTTCACGGTCCATATAATCAATTCCCGTTCCAAATACCACTTTCTTAGGTTCTGTTTTAGATAAAATGGCCACTCCGCTGTACCCTTTTTTCTCGGCCGGAAAATAATACTGGTAAGGATAACCGGCGCTTTGGATTTCAAGTACGGGAATCTGACTTTCAACAGCTTTTATTTCCTGCAGGCAGATGATATCGGGATTAGCAGCCTGCAACCATTCTAAAAAACCTTTTGAAATGGCAGCCCTGATCCCGTTTACGTTATACGATAAGATTTTCATTTGTTTTACATGTATTTTGTCAAAAATACGTATTTCATTTTGATGAATGGCGAGATTTAACGACTTGTTTGCGTTTTTAAACGCAAGGCAAACTGCTGATGAAAATTGTGAATGTAAATCAATTTTCACTATATTTAAACGCCCGCTTCTTAAAACGGTACAGAAATTGTGTTTGTTTTAAGAAGGGTTAATCTGAATTGTTATCTTTGCAAAAAAATAGTTAGATGGGGTTAGTAACCGCTAAGGAAATAGCACGAGTAATAAAACTGGAAAAGTACGGACTTATTGGTACTTTTACAGGATGGTTATTAATGAAAGTGCTCAAAATATCAGAATTAAACAGAATTTACGATCGCAATAAACATTTACAGGATGTCGAGTTTTTAAACGGCATCCTTGACGAGTTTCAGATTGAATTTGAAATTGATCCTGAAGAATTAAAGCGCCTTCCGAAGCAGGGTCCTTATATTACTATTTCGAATCATCCGCTTGGCGGAATCGACGGCATCCTGCTTCTCAAGCTTATGCGCGAGCGCGATCCCGATTTCAGAATCATCGCCAACTTCCTGCTGCACCGCATTGAACCCCTGAAACCCTTTATAATGCCTGTTAATCCGTTCGACAATCACAAGGATTCAAAATCAAGCGTTTTAGGTCTGAAAGAAACATTGCGCCATTTAAGCGACGGGAAGCCGTTGGGGATTTTTCCGGCCGGAGAAGTTTCCAATTTCGAGGAGGATGATAAAATTGTGGATAAACCATGGGAAGAAGGAGCTTTAAAGTTAATCCGGAAAGCAAATGTCCCGGTTGTTCCCATCTATTTTCACGCCAAAAACAGCAAGTTGTTCTATATGTTGTCGAAAATCAGCCCGACATTACAAACGGCAAAACTGCCTTCTGAACTTCTGACTCAGAAAGATCGCGTAATCCGCGTACGTATCGGAAAACCCATTACAGTTGCGGAACAAAATGAACATGGAGACTCCATAGAAAATTTCGGTAAGTTTCTACGGCAGAAAACCTACCTGCTGGCCAATACGACCAAAGACGACAAAAAGCAGTACATCAAGATACCTTCTTTTAAATTGCCTGCGCCACCACCGCAAGAAATCGAGCGTCCGGTTTTACAGGATCTCATGGTAAAGGAAATTGAGGAGCTCCGCAAAGGTGATGACCGACTGTTACAGAGCAAAAACTACGAGGTATTTTTAACCGACTCGGAAAACATACCCAATATACTCAGGGAAATAGGCCGTTTACGTGAAATTACATTCCGCGCAGTAGGGGAAGGAACCAACCAGTCTATAGATCTGGACCGCTACGACACTTTTTACAAACACATGTTCCTGTGGGATGACGATGCTAAATGTATAGCAGGAGCTTACCGTATGGGGCTGGGTAAGGACATTTATTCCCGTTACGGGATCGACGGTTTTTATTTAACGGAACTATTCAGGTTTGAACCTGAATTGTATTCCATGATGGAACAGTCCATCGAGATGGGACGCGCTTTCATTGTGGGTGAGTATCAGCAGAAACCAATGCCTTTGTTCTTATTATGGAAAGGAATCGTACATACGACATTGCGCTATCCTGAGCATAAATACCTCATCGGAGGGGTAAGCATCAGCAATCAGTTTTCCGATTTCAGCAAATCGCTTATGATCGAATTCATGAAATCGCATTTTTACGATCCTTATGTAGCCCAATATGTACAGGCTAAAAAGGAATACAAGGTACAGCTAAAAGATGCAGACAAGGACTTTGTGTTTAATGAAGCGGAAGCAGATCTTAATAAATTTGACAAGCTTATAGAAGAAGTTGAACCGGGCGGGCTTCGCTTACCGGTACTTATCAAAAAATACATCAAACAGAATGCCCGGGTAGTCGCCTTTAATGTAGACCCCCTTTTTAACAATTCCGTTGACGGCCTTATGTACATCCGCATTGCAGATCTGCCGGAAAGTACCGTCCGTCCGGTAATTGAAGAGCTTCAACTGGAGCTGGAGCGAAAGATAAACGAAAAAACAGAAGATTAAAGCGGGGAATTCCCGCTTTAATCGTTTAAGATAACAACCGTAACAAAACTTCGTCTTAAAAAATCATTTATATTTACGGTAAAAACAGATTTCATGAAAATTGCAGTCCTGATTCCGTGTCTGAACGAAGAAGCCACCATTGGAAAAGTCGTATCCGATTTTAAGAAACAGCTTCCCAACGGCACAATTTACGTTTATGATAATGGCTCTGAGGACCGGACATTTGAAACAGCTCTTAATGCAGGTGCTGTTGTTAGAAAAGAATTCCGGAGGGGAAAGGCCAATGTTATCCTTAGAATGTTTTATGAAATAGACGCCGATTTCTATGTTATGGTCGACGGGGATGATACATATCCCGCTGAGACTATCGGGGATATGATGAAGCTTATGCACCGAAACAACTGTGACATGGTAATAGGCGACCGTATGTCATCAGGTGCTTATCGTACGGAAAACAAACGTCGATTCCACAATGCGGGAAATGCTCTGATAAGTACGCTCATCAACCGCTTTTTCAACACCAACATCACAGATGTATTAAGCGGATACAGGATTTTCAGCCGCAGATTCGTAAAAAACTATGCCGCTTCAATCCAGGGATTTGAACTCGAAACAGATCTTACGCTTTTCTGTCTGAATTACGGACTTACATTCGACCAGCATCCCGTAGCATACAGAGACCGGCCTTTGAACAGTACTTCTAAACTTCATACTTTCAAGGATGGTTTTAAAGTTGTCAGACTCTTTTTTAATCTTTACAGGTTGTATAAACCTATGTATTTTTTCGGTCTGATTTCCTTTTTTTTCCTGTTTTTCGGACTTGCGCTGGGATTTTTTCCCGTACGTGAGTATCTGGTAAATCCCGACCATTATATCACCAAAGTTCCAACAGCTATTCTGGCGGTCTCTCTTGTTATTATAGCTTTACTTCTGTTTTGCTGCGGCCTCATACTGGATAATCTTTCAAAATACGATAAACGTAACTTTAAACAGCTGATGCTGCATTCTAAGTAATGGAAAAGGTTAAAAACGGTAGCTTCCACCTTCTTGTCTTTATCTCTCTGTTCCTGATGTTCCGGTACCAGACAAACAGAGAAAGCCTCCCATACGATGTGGTTTCCGAATCGCTGATTATAGGCCGATTAATGGAAACGGAAAGGTCCGGGATCGGATCTCATTCGGGATTGACGGGAATGTTGTCAGATTACTCAGACGATGATGATTATGTGCGAAACGCCTATTTGCAGTTCGACCTTCTGAAACATCCCGAAAAAAGGCACAGCTATACCGGATTCACCACTTACGATTCGCAACCCGGCGGACAGGGAATGCTTTTCTCCGCCCTGCATACACTTTCAGCTCATAATCTGGAGGAAGACATTTTCCTGATGAAAAATATAATCCTTTTCAGCAACTGCTGCATATTTACCCTTTTTATCGGTTGGTGCAGGCGGAATTTCGGTTTTTTACCTTCCCTTTTTGTTTTATGCGGAGTCATAGCTTCAAGCTGGATATGGATTTTCTCCGACAGTTTATGGTGGTGCCTCTGGGCTTTTTATGTACCGTTCCTCACCATGCTCTTTACTTTGGAAAACAATACTTCGATGGGAAAATTATTGCTGTATGTCTATTTAAGCTTCGTTGTAAAATGCTTCTTTAACGGTTTCGAATATATCAGTACGACTGTGCTGGCCATGTATGTTCCAACCGTTTTCTATTTTGTAAAACAGCAACGTTCCTTTGCTAAGTTTTGTGTTTTTTGTGTGAAAACCGGTCTTGCTGCACTCGCTGGGATTTTCACGGTCATGGCATTTCTTATCTATCAGATAGGCTCCCTTAAAGGCAGCCTTTCCGCCGGCATTCACCATATTCTATTTTCTTATCAGACGCGAACTGCAGCCGTAACGGTTTCGGGAAAAGTGACCGAACTGACCGACAATATGTATCTCGGCGTTCTCATGAAATATCTTTCAGGGGATGTTTTTTCCTGGTTTCCTGTAAAGGTTCCGTTCCTTGTTCCCCTTATTATAATTTTTATTGCAGGTATTTTATTATTCCGTAAGCATAAAGAATTGGTCCTTGCTACCTGCTTTTCCTTTCTTGCTCCTGTTTCCTGGTATTTCGTATTCATCCAACATTCGAATATTCATTACCACCTCAATTATCTTGTATGGTACATCCCATCGATGCTGCTTGGTTTTTTGTGCGTAGGTGTCTATTTTAATTCAGTTGTAAAAAAACGAAAATCATAAATATTCAGGTCAAAATACGTATTTTTGTGCTTTGAAAACCGAATATCATGATCCAAAATCCAAAAAGATATACCGTTACAGCAGCATTGCCTTACACCAACGGACCTATACATATTGGCCACCTGGCAGGTGTTTATGTCCCTGCCGACATCTACACCCGTTATTTACGCCAGCAGCATAAAGATGTTGTTTTCATATGCGGTTCTGACGAGCATGGGGTTGCCATTTCCATGAAAGCCAAAAAAGAAGGCATCACACCACAGGAGGTTATTGACAAGTACAACAAAATCATTAAGGATTCCTTTGAAGAATTCGGTATTGCATTCGATAATTATTCCAGAACTTCCTACAAAATACATCATGATACAGCTTCTGCCTTTTTCCGTAAATTGTACGACGAAGGAAAGTTTATCGAAGAAGTAACCGATCAGCTTTATGATGCTGAGGCAAACCAGTTCCTTGCAGACCGTTTTGTAACAGGAACCTGCCCTAAATGTGGAAATGAAGGTGCTTACGGTGATCAGTGCGAAAAATGCGGAACTTCGCTTAATGCTACAGACCTCATCAATCCTAAATCTACTATTACCGGTTCAACACCTGTCCTAAAATCAACTAAGCACTGGTTTCTTCCGCTCGATCAATATGACACCTTTCTGCGTGAATGGATTTTGGAAGGACATAAGAACGACTGGAAACCCAACGTATATGGACAGGTAAAATCATGGCTGGAAGACGGACTCAAACCGCGCGCGGTAACACGCGACCTTGACTGGGGGATTTCTGTACCGGTTGAGGGTGCAGAAGGAAAAAAGCTCTACGTATGGTTTGATGCACCTATAGGGTATATTTCTTCTACAAAAGAATGGGCCGAAAGAGAAGGAAAAAACTGGGAACCTTACTGGAAGGATGAGGAGACAAAACTGGTACATTTTATAGGAAAGGATAATATTGTATTCCATTGTATCATCTTTCCTGCCATGCTGAAAGCAGAAGGTTCATATATTATGCCGGACAACGTGCCTGCAAACGAATTTTTGAATCTGGAAGGAAACAAACTGTCTACATCCAAAAACTGGGCGGTATGGTTAAACGAGTATCTCGAAGACTTTCCGGGTAAACAGGACGTCCTTCGTTATGCTCTTACATCTAATGCTCCGGAAACCAAAGACAACGATTTCACATGGAAGGATTTCCAGGCCCGCAATAACAATGAACTTGTTGCAATCTTCGGAAACTTTATCAACAGGGTAATCGTTTTATCGAATAAATACTATAACGGTATTGTACCGTCGCCAAATACTTTTAATGAAACGGACGAATCGGTACTAAACGAATTGAAGGCCTACCCTGCTGTAATCGCAAGCTCTATTGAACGATACCGTTTTCGGGAGGCTCTAGGTGAGATGATGAACGTCGCAAGACTCGGTAATAAATACCTTGCTGATGAAGAACCTTGGAAGCTCATCAAAACAGATGAAGAACGTGTAAAAACACAGATGTATGTTGCCTTGCAGATCGCTGCAGCGCTCGTTACACTTTCAGAACCGTTTTTACCTTTCACTTCTCAGAAACTCAAAAACATGTTGCGTATGGAACCCGTTTCATGGGAAAACCTGTCGCAGCAGCCACAGCTGATTGCCCCGGGGCATCAAATAGGAGAAGCAGAACTGTTATTCTCAAAAATTGAAGACGGGGAAATTCAGAAACAGATTGATAAACTTGAGGCTACCAAAACGGCAAATGCCGCGGCTTTAAAACAGCCGGAACCGCAAAAAGAACTGACTCAGTTTGAAGATTTCGCCAAAATCGATCTGAGAGTAGGTACCATAATCGAGGCTGAGAAAATGCCGAAAGCCAATAAGTTGTTGGTGCTGAAGGTAGATACGGGAATAGATGTACGTACTATTGTTTCCGGGATTGCGGAACACTTTACACCGGAAGAAGTTATTGGTAAGCAGGTTACGGTACTCGTAAATCTGGCTCCTAGAAAATTGAGAGGTATTGAAAGTGAAGGAATGCTCCTTTTAACCGAAACAAAAGAAGGCCGTCTTGTTTTTGTAACTCCCGAAACAGAAGGTGTGTATAACGGTGCAACGATCGGATAACAATAAAAAGCCACTCATATGAGTGGCTTTTCTTCTAATTGCTTAGAATATAAAAGTGTTAATTGGTTCTTCTTTAACCTCATCATTTAACCACCGGAGAATCGGGCAATAAGCATCTGCAACCAATGTTGACTGGCTGGGAATTCAGGAACAGAATTTTGCTTTAAAGGAAAACCGGATCTACAAAGAACCAGGGACCGGCATATCGAGACTGATGAGTTTGAATCGCTTCATATAGTAGTTTTTTCTTATGTTTCTTTTAGAACGTTAAAAAATTAGAAATAGTATACACAATTCAAATAAAAAACAACAAAAAACCTAAAACATTCATTTTTAAAAGTTTATTATATAAAAAAAACAGCTAAAAAGCTGTTTTATTGAGCATCGAGGGTCTGAAGAGCAAAACTTCCGAGCCAGTGACTTCCCATATAATCATCGTTGGAAATATGGGGAAATGCCGTATTAAAATGTTTTTCAGCTACGGGCTTTAAATGATCTAGTTCCGGTAAAACATTGGAAATTTCAAACAGGCAGGTTGCCCTGCTGAAATTAAGCCCGTCCAGATGAACCAGGTGGCCGTCGGTTCTGTCGGATACTTTTCCTGTTTCCATGTTAAATCCCTTATCAAACAATTGCGGAAGGAACATCTTTAGCCAGTTCCTGTAGGCTTCAACCGGCAAAACCTTACTCATTAGCCAGGCCTCCTGCAGGCATGGTGACAGAAAATCGTGCCCGCTGGGTTCATAGCGAATCGGACAGTGTTCATCCTGGAGATACAACTGTTTTGCTTTCGCAACAAGTGCTTTTTCAAAATCTTTATTGCCTGTTACCCGGGCATACTCAAGACTCAGGGCCATTCCAAAGGCCGTATTGTCATGCGTTCCGGTACGGATAGGATAATTAAGTTTAGGCAGGTAGTCCATATACCTTTGCACAAATACATCCTCAAGGGGCTTTAATGTACGGTACCAGATCTGAGCCTGCGGATTCTCCTTCCATGTATAAAGTTCCTGCTGTAATTTAAAAAACCAGGCCCAGCCATATGTTCTTTCGAAATTTTTATTGTGCTCCTGTTCAAAGAAGGATTTTTCCACCGCAACATTTTCATCCGTCAGCACAGAAAGCAGGAAATGATTGATTTTATGATCGGTATCAAGTTCGGGAAACTGTTTCAAAAGCCTGATAACGGACCAATATCCGTGAGCAGAAGAATGCCAGTCGAAACAGCCGTAAAATATAGGGCGCAGCTGTTTGGGCGATTTAAGTTCCGCATCGGAATTCAGGACCTGTCCTAATTTGTTCGGATATTCCACCGAAAGACAGTGTAAAGGCAACTCGATGATCTTTTTTGCTTCGGATATTTCAAGTTTAAGCTTTTTGTGCAACTTTTCATTCTTTTCTTGAGTTTTTGTATTACAGCCAACACACAGAATGCTTGCAAGGACGTATAACCGGATGATTTTCATAATTTCCTATTTATACCGAAAGATACAAAAGTTCCCGAATTAACCTTCTCAAACTTAAGGGGGCCATAGGTTTTTTTAAGTAAAAAGACCGGAATATTCCGGTCTTTTGTTAATATTAGAATAAAACGTCCTGTATATCGGGGTTTTTATCAAAAGTAGCTTTGGCAAAAGGACAAAGCGGCATAATTTTAAGATGCTGCTCACGGGCATAATCCACCGCTGCATACACCAGATCTTTTCCTACCCCTTTTCCTTTAAATTCCGGATTCACTTCGGTATGGTCAATAATAATTTTATCGGTTCCGGCCTGGCTGTAAGTCATTTCTCCTGCCTTACGTCCGTCCTCCTTCGCTGTGAAGGCTCCTTTACGGTCGTTTTTTTCGTGTATGATTTCCATAATTCTTCTTAATAGGTTTTATTCAAATATACGAAAAATCGAAAACACCGGACTTAATCCAGATTAGCTTTCCTTCCCTGTACCATCTTATAGGTTACGAACAATACAAGAAGCCAGACAGGAATAAGAATTACCGAAACTTCCATACCCGTCATGCACATAAGGATAAGGATGACGATAAGGAAAGCGATACAGATATAATTTGAAACAGGGAACAGGAACGAAGGAAATTTTGTTTTCACTTCTTCCCTGTCCTTGGCACTTCTGAATTTAAGATGTGTAAAGGAAATCATGATCCAGTTGATGATCAGACAGGAAACGACCAATGACATTAAGATCTTAAAAGCCTGTTCCGGCATAAATTTATTGATGAGTATACATACAGCTGCAAAACAGGAAGATACAATGATGGCCCGTGTAGGCACCGAGTTCTTATTCAGGTGCATTAAAAAGCGCGGTGCATTGCGTTGTTCGGCAAGCCCGTAAAGCATACGGCTGTTGCTGTATACCGAGCTGTTATATACAGACAAGGCAGCTGTAAGCACAATAAGGTTCAACGCATTTGCAATAAGGTTCGTTGCAGACACATCCATACCAAAAAGGTTAAAATGCATGCCTTTCAGGTTGTCGAATACCGTAACAAAAGGACTTGTATGGGTTGTGATGGTCTCCCATGGAGATAATGAAAATAAAATGATGAGCGCCCCCACATAAAATATCAGGATCCTGTAAATAACCTGATTGGTTGCTTTTGGAATGTTTTTTTCCGGGTTTTCCGCTTCTGCCGCTGTAATACCTATAAGCTCAAGACCTCCGAACGAAAACATAATGATGGCCATCACCGACAACAGTCCCTGATACCCATCCGCCGTTTTTTCAAACCATCCTTTCGGAAAAAAGCCTCCGTTATTGGTAAGGTTGCCAATACTGGCCTGTTCACCTCCCGTTCCGGATATGAGAAGGTAGGTTCCGAAAACAATCATTGCTATAATCGCCACCACCTTTATGATGGAAAACCAGAACTCTGCTTCCCCGAACATTTTTACCGACCCCAGGTTCAATGCCGTTATAGCAATAAAAAAGAAAGAACTGGAGACCCACAGCGGGATATCGGGCCACCAATACTGAACATAAATACCGATTGCCGTTAATTCAGACATCGAGACAAGTATATACAGTATCCAGTAATTCCATCCGGAAGCATAACCGGCAAACGACCCCCAGTATTTATATGCAAAATGGGAAAAGGATCCGGAAACCGGCTCTTCTACCACCATTTCACCTAACTGTCGCATGATGAAAAAGGCGATTATCCCGGCAAAGGCATACCCGAAAATGACGGACGGACCCGCCAAAACCGCAGCAGGGCCAATACCAAGAAACAATCCGGTACCGATTGCTCCTCCCAATGCTATTAACTGAATGTGCCTGTTGGAAAGGCCCCTCTTTAACATGGGCGCTTCATTGTTTTCTTTCAAAATATTTGGTTTTAATTTATTCAGAATGCTAAAATAGTTGAAAAAAGCAGAAAAATAAAAAAGCAATCAAAAAATGAATTTCAATTGCTCTTTTATTCAACAAGATACCTTAATACAGGCAACTCCATTTATTGCTTATTTCTTCTTCTAAGCACCCCGTAAAACAACAGGGTGACTGCAATTCCCGTTACCGCTCCCAATGCCCGCGAATGTCCTGTAACCTTGGTTACAGCGATTCCGGCAGCAGCTCCGGTGGTAACGAGAGCCGCCAAATCTTCATAATCCATTTGTACCAAATCTTTTTCCATACCGTTTCTTTTTTATTAAAAATACGAAAAAATAAAGCATCCGTTTGAAATTTGATCCTAAAATTCATGGCGCAACTTATTTGCTGACCGATTTCCTAGTATCTTTGGAAAAAACCTTTCTATGACTGCACCGTTTAAAGTTATTGCTTTCGATGCCGATGACACGTTGTTTATTAACGAGCCTTATTTTGATGAAGCAGAAGATAAATTCTGTGCCCTGTTAAGCGATTATCTTTCAAAACAAAGTCTTTCACAGGCCCTTTTTCAGACGCAGATCTCCAACCTGCCCTTATATGGCTACGGGATCAAAGGTTATATGCTGTCGATGGTACAAACAGCTTATACGGTATCAAATCATACAGTATCTACAAGGGTGATGGAAAAGATCATTGAAATAGGAAAGGACCTTTTACAGAAGCCCATCGTCCTTTTGGAAGGGATCGAAGAAACACTAAACCTGTTGCACGGGAACTACAAGCTTGTTGTAGCCACGAAAGGTGATTTGAAGGACCAGCACAGAAAACTGCATCTTTCCGGCCTTGGGCCGTTCTTTCACCATATAGAGGTAATGAGCGAAAAGGAAGAACTGGATTATGAAAAATTATTAAAACGCCTTGAAATAGGTCCCGAAGACTTCCTCATGATCGGAAATTCCCTTAAGTCAGATGTATTGCCCGTACTGAACATCGGAGCAACAGCTGTGCACATCCCTTTTCATACTACCTGGGCTCATGAACGCATTGACCACGAAATTGTACACCCCAGATTTTATACTGCCGAAAAGATGACCGACCTTATAGCCTTGTTAAACTTGTAGCGCTTAATGAAAACTACCCTTCTTCCTCCCAAATATTCAACAACAGCGTGTATTCTGCAAAACGGTGTTCGCGAATGGGTTTAATGTAGGGTTCGGTTTTAAAATAAAGAAGTAAACAAGGACTGATGTTTTTATAATGGTCTACAAATTCATAACGGATGAGTTCGTTGTTCTTTATCCTTTGCTTAATCTTATTGTGATAGGGATACATTAATTTAATGTTGTTTAAGCATTATTTTATATTAGAGTGTATGATTTCTATTAAGACAATAAAAGATCAGGTATTGTTCTTTTCCAGTATTTTTTGGGCATGCTCATTTTTGGGATTAAGCTCCAATGACTTCCTGTAATTTTCCAGACCTTCTTTTTTCCTTCCTAGTTTAAGTTGTTGTTCTCCCAGACTATCAAACGTATTCCATGCATCGGGATAAAACTTTGTATTGAGTTCAAATATTTTAAGGGCTTCACTGTCTTTGTTTTCTCTGACGAACTCATAACCCAAATTATTAATTTCCGCTTCGCTGACATTGAAATCCGAATTCAGTCCCTTTTGGAACTCGGATGAAATAGCGGAGATTACACCTCTCACTGACTCATTCTTATAGCAATTTTTAATTCCAAAATTGTTCATATAGTTTTGGACAAATTTTCTGCATACTTTCCGGATTTTCATCTGTCCAATTGAACTTAAATTCAGGATAATTACCTTCTTTCGTTAGGAATTCTTCTTCGTCTATATAATCATACAGGTCTTTTCCTGTAGTTTTTTCAAATGCTTCAAGAGCAACGTACCAAAAACTCTCAAAATCGAACATCCCATCTTCTCCATTATCTTTTTCACTAATCAAAGTATCCGGATTTTCTTTCGCTTTATAATAAGTATCTTTTCCTCTTGATATCACCCAATTTCTAAAGTATTCAAAACCATCATCAGAACACCCTCCGTTCATTATGTAGCCGGCACACCACATATCGGAATTGTAAGTATCATATAAAAGCTTATCTGTTCTTAAACGAAAGCCTATTATTTGTTTTGATGTCAGTTTTGAAATTTCTTTAATCAAATATTTTTCCTGTTCATCTTGATTTTTTGTATTATCAATTGATGATTGAACAATTCTCCAAAAAATATCTTCATCTAACATTTCGGCTGTTTTCTCTAGCATAAGAGAATCAGATTTGATGTCTTCTGTCTTTTTTAAGTCATCGTTTTTTTCGAACAGATTTTTAAAGAACCCCATATCCTTAAAGTTTGAATTTGTATAAGATAAAACTAATATTAAAAACATGATTGAGAAAGTTACTTTCATAAAATTTCGATAAATTCTTAGGTATTAATGAATGTTAATATATAACTTTTATATTTTTCTATTGTTTAGATTAGTAATTAACCTTTCTAAATTACATATTGATATCTAAGTAACTGTCTTTAAAATTTTATCATCATCAAATTTAATTACTAGACCACTTTTATTGTTTTCTTCATAACCTATTGGTTTTATATCATAATTGAAATTATCACCGACTTCTACACCCTTTACCTTTAAACTACCTTAATATTTTGTGCAATAAAAAAGTCGACGAATCTAGCACAACTATTTCAAACAACAAAAAGCCTTACGTTTCCGTAAGGCTTTTTAATTTTGCTCCCCCTCTTGGGCTCGAACCAAGGACCCTCTGATTAACAGTCAGATG
>JBEBOB010000008.1:0-91718 GCA_040396655.1 Flavobacterium sp.
GTCAGATGCTCTAACCAACTGAGCTAAGGAGGAAGGTGTGTTACCTTTATTGCGTTGCAAATATAGAACGATTTTTCCTTTCTGCAAACACCTTTTTTAAAAAATCGTTATTTTTTTTACTTACCTGTCAGTGCTTTGAAAATATCGTTTCCGTTGGCAAACAGCAACAATGCTATAAGTAAAACGAAACCAACCGTTTGCGCATATTCAAGGAATTTGTCGCTGGGTTTTCTACCCGAAATCATTTCATAAAGCAAGAACAAAACATGCCCTCCATCCAATGCCGGAATAGGCAGCAGGTTCATTACGCCAAGCATAATGGATAAGAAAGCCGTAATTCCCCAAAACATTTCCCAGCTCCACGTATTCGGGAACACGTCAAAAATAGCCTTAAATCCACCTACGCCTTTGTAAGCGCCGGTATCTGGATTTACGATCATCTTAAGCTGTTTTCCATATCCTATAAGCTGATTTTTACCTTTTTCAATCCCTACTGGAATGGCTTTGGCAAACGAATAATGTTCGTGAGAAAGTTCGTACAGACCAAGTCGCTCTGCATCATTTTCCTTTACTCTCAAAGCGAATGCAATTCCCATTTTACCCTGAGCATTAACCTTCAACGGAACCTTAATTTCCTGCTCGTCCCTTTTTACTGTGGCCGTTACTGTCTGATTTTTATAATTGTTCAGCTCTGTTTTAAATTCATCTGCAAAATCAATCTTGGTCTCGTTAAGGGCTGTGATAATATCTCCTTTTTTCAACATGTCCTTATTCTGGGAATCATCCGGTACATCCGACACGATTAAAGGGATACGCGGAGCAATTAACCCCTCTTCTTTTGTTGCCATCATCTGGTCTACAAAATTAACTGGTAATTTTACCGTTAACTGCTGTCCTTTGCGATCTACAACAATTTCCTTTGCCGTAATTAATTGCGCTGGTGCTTCATTGATACGTTCCAGTTTTTTTCCGTCGATCGATACAATTTTATCTCCTGTTTTCATTCCGGCGTTTTCAAGAGCAGGAGATTGTACCCATACCCCGTATTTCAGGCTGTCGTTGGCAATATAACGATCTCCGTAATACCACGCCATTCCAATATAGATTACAAAAGCCAAAACAAAATTTACGGTTACTCCCCCGAGCATGATAATCAGGCGCTGCCAGGCCGGCTTGGACCGGAATTCCCAGGGCTGGGGATCCTGCTTCATCTGTTCGGTATCCATACTTTCATCTATCATACCCGCAATCTTAACGTATCCTCCCAAAGGCAGCCATCCGATTCCGTATACGGTTTCTCCTATTTTCTTTTTAAACAGTGAAAATTTGATATCAAAGAAGAGATAGAACTTTTCAACACGCGTTTTAAATAATTTAGCAGGAACAAAGTGCCCTAGCTCATGCAGCACAATTAATAATGACAAACTCAATAAGAACTGTGATAATTTAACCAGTATATCCATTAATTATAATACTTTCTTTTTTTAGTTGCACAAATGTAAGATTTTAACCTTACTAATTTGCAGACTTTAAGTCCATTTTAGTTTTTTACAAGTTTTTTATGGTAAACCCTGTCCTGGGTTTTAACGGCAAGTATATAGGTTCCGCTTGCTAAAGCAGATGCCTTGTAAGGATTTTGTATACTCCGGGCCACCAGCTTTCCGTTTACATCGTAAAGGTTCATTTCGGAAACCAGCAGGTCCTTGGGAAATTCAATGTTGAAAACATCTTTTGACGGATTTGGAAAAACCTTTATCTGATTTACCGATCCGGACTCTGCAGCGGCTATTTCCACCGTATTATTTTTACTTATAATATCCTGAAACGGGTTTACCTGGATGATGTCTATGGTTCCTACACTGGTATCCACAACAAACTGCTGATGATTCTGCGTATGCTGCAACACCACATTTTCCGACTGGCCGCTGGCTCCTGTCAACCTCAGCGTAACCGGCATTTCAAAAAAGGGAACGCTTGAATGAGAAGTAGTCTGGGACAATGTAATCTTCGTCTGTGTTGCCGATATGGTTTCCGCCTTTACCTGATAGGAAGGATACCCCTGTCCGTAAATCCAGTTATTGAAGAATGCCGTCAGGTCTTTTCCCGAAGCTGCTTCAAGATGTGCCTTAACCTGACTGGTTAAGGCATAATTATAGACAATAGCAGGGTCTTCCAGAAAATTGCGCATTCCTTTAAAAAAAGCTTCATCTCCCACTACATAGCGCAGCATATGCACTACCATAGATCCTTTATCATAGGTAATACGGCCGCTGAAAATACGGTCAGAATCCAGCGCCTGTTCATCGTTTAAATAAAGGTTACCGTCGGGTTGGTTCGTAATGCTTCTTATTTTGCTGCTCTTCCAGCTTACAAAAGGATTAACTCCATCCAGATTTTCCACTACCAGTCCCGCCATGTACTCTGCAAATCCCTCGTTGATCCAGATATCTTTCCAGCTTCCGCACGTAACCTTGTCACCAAACCAGTGGTGTGCCAGTTCATGTGCAATCAGCCCGCGCGAAAAACCTCCCATAAAGGAAACGGTCGTATGCTCCATACCCCCTCCCCATCCAAACTGGGCATGTCCGTATTTTTCCTGCCAGTACGGATAGGTTCCGAACAGCTTTTCAAACACTTCCATAACCGGAAGTGTTACAGCAAGCTGGCTTACCGCTGCATTGTATGTTTCGGGATACAGGTAATTGACCACAGGAAACGTTTTGGGAGCTGAGCCGGCTGTTTGGTTGTACACCTTGTAATTAGTTACGGCAATAGCCACCAGATAAGCAGGAATGGGAAAACCATGTCTGAAATGAGTAGTCTTGGTTCCGTTATCGTTTTGAGTCTGCCCGATTTCAATCCCGTTCGCAACTGCCGTCATCGAAGAGGGGGTCGTAAGATAAATATCGATCGCGTCGACCTTGTCGTTCAGCGACTGTTTGCAAGGCCACCAGTCACGGGCTCCGAAAGGTTCCGAAAGTGTCCATATAATTGGCTCTCCCGAATGAAAACTCTGGGTAAAGGCTCCGTTGGCACCGGTTGGCTTTCCGGAATAGGTGATTTTAACTTCGCCCTGAACACCGGAAGGAACGTTTTTTTTCAACTGTATAGACAATTCATTATCTGCCTGTGTAAAACTCAACGTTTCATTTCCCTGCATAACAGCACGCACTTTGAGTTCATGGCTTAGGTCGAACACTATAGCTTTTAAGTCCTCATTCGGAACAAACTGCGTTGTTACCGTTCCGCTGATACCGTAAACTGCAGGATCTATCTCCAGTTCCAGCTTTTGATACGTTACATCATAATTAAGGGTATTGGGATTGGGAGCAAACATCAAACGTCTTGCTGCGGCCCGCTTCTCATAAATTCGGTAATCGTCTTTTGAATCAGACGCTACCTGTGCCAGAGAGCCAAAAGCCATGAGTCCGCAAATGATGGAGAAAAGTATTTTTTTCATATCCGTGCTTAATTTCAGTAAAAATAAGATTATTTCCCATATTATAATCATCACAAACATTCATAATTATTGATACTGTCTCAGATTTCCCAAAGAAATTGTGTAAATTTGCCCTTTATTAATTTATTTATTATGTTACAGATAGCTTACATCAGAGAAAATCAGGATAAGGTAATAAAAGCCCTAGCAAAAAGAAATCTTGATGCCACTGAAATGATTCAAAAGGTAATTGATCTAGATGAACAACGCAGATCCTCACAGGTTGAGTTGGATAATCTTTTAGCCGAATCCAATAAGCTATCCAAAGAAATCGGTGAACTGATGCGTAAAGGCGAAAAATCA
This sequence comes from Flavobacterium sp., assembly GCA_040396655.1. Lineage (GTDB taxonomy): Bacteria > Bacteroidota > Bacteroidia > Flavobacteriales > Flavobacteriaceae > Flavobacterium. The sequence goes on from JBEBOB010000008.1 coordinate 3,803, forward strand.
AAAGCCGAAATTCTTAAGGAAAAAACAGGAAAGTTCAAGGACAGAACGGCTTATTTAAAAGAAACATTAAATACCGTAACCGATGAACTTACCAACCTTTTATACCAGATCCCGAATACCCCTGCAGATATTGTTCCTGAAGGAAAAACGGCAGATGACAACCTAAATGTTTTTGAAAGCGGTGAAATTCCGGTTTTATTTGATGGAGCATTGCCCCATTGGGAACTGGCCAAGAAATACGATATCATCGATTTTGACCTCGGTGCTAAAATTACCGGAGCCGGTTTCCCTGTCTACAAAGGCAAAGGAGCAAAGTTACAACGTGCCCTCATCAGCTATTTCCTTGATAAAAATGCGGATGCAGGTTATGACGAAGTACAGGTTCCGCACCTTATCAATGAAGCCTCCGGGTACGGAACAGGACAGCTTCCTGATAAGGAAGGACAAATGTACCATGTAACAACGGACGACCTTTACCTGATCCCGACAGCGGAAGTACCTGTTACAAACCTATACCGCGACGTCATACTGCAGGAAAACGAACTGCCTGTCTGCAAAACAGGATATACTCCATGTTTTAGAAGAGAAGCAGGATCTTACGGAGCGCATGTGCGCGGGCTCAACCGCCTGCATCAGTTCGATAAGGTGGAAATTGTAAGAATAGAACATCCGGACAAATCATATGCAGCACTTGACGGAATGGTAGAACATGTTAAGGGAATACTGGAGGAACTAAAGCTTCCTTACCGCGTTTTACGCCTTTGCGGAGGTGATATGGGATTCACTTCTGCTTTAACATACGACTTTGAGGTATTCTCCACCGCACAGGACAGGTGGCTGGAAATTTCGTCTGTATCTTGTTTCGAAACCTACCAGTCCAACCGGCTGAAGCTTAGGATCAAAGGAAAAGACGGAAAAATACAGCTGGCCCATACCCTTAATGGTTCGTCGCTGGCTTTACCACGTGTGTTGGCAGGTATTTTGGAAAATTATCAAACACCAGAAGGCATTGTAATACCGGAAGTATTAAGACCTTACTGCGGATTCGATATCATCAACTAAAAATCTGAAACACCAATTCAAACGATTGGTGTTTTTTTAAAAATAAAAAGCATGATTATATACAATGTAACCATAAACATCGACGAATCGGTACACGACCAGTGGCTGAACTGGATGCAGACCAAGCATATACAGGATGTACTGAATACGGGATGCTTCACTTCCGCGCGGCTTGTAAAGGTCCTGGTAGACGAAGACATGGGAGGTGTAACCTATTCTGCACAGTATTTCGCTCCAAGTCGTGAAGCACTGGAAGATTACAAGGAAAATCACGCTCCGAATCTCAAAGACGAAGGTATGGCGCTATTTGCAGATAAAATGCTGACCTTCCGTACAGATCTAGAAATAATCAGCGAGCATGAATAACAGCGACAACGTAAGAGCGAAAAAACATCTCGGACAACATTTTCTCAACGATGAAAGCGTTGCCCGGAACATTGCAGATGCACTTACCCTAAAAGGGTATGACAAGGTGCTTGAGATAGGTCCGGGAATGGGTGTTCTTACAAAATACCTGCTGGAAAAGCCCGTTGAAACCTTTGTTGTGGAAATAGACAAAGAATCCGTGGCTTATCTCGACAAGCATTATGAGAAGTTGCACGGCCACATCATAGCGGAAGATTTCCTGAAATACAACTTTAAAAAGGTATTTCAAGAAGAGCCTTATGCCATTATTGGTAATTTCCCATACAACATTTCCACGCAGATCGTTTTCCGCGTGTTGGAAATGCGCGATCAGATCCCGGAATTCGCGGGTATGTTCCAGAAAGAAGTGGCAGAACGCATCTGTGAAAAAAAAGGAAGCAAAGCCTACGGCATACTGTCGGTCCTGGCACAGGCATTTTACGATACAGAATACCTGTTTACGGTATCTGAGCACGTTTTTACCCCGCCCCCTAAGGTTAAATCGGGAGTAATGCGTATGATACGCAAGGAAAATTATGAGCTGCCTTGCAGCGAGAAACTGCTTTTTACCCTTGTGAAATCCTCCTTTAATCAAAGGAGAAAGACATTAAGAAACAGTTTAAAAAGTTTTATAGCGGATGAAATCCGCAACGACGAGGTATTTAACCTGCGTCCGGAACAGTTAAGTGTAGAAGAATTTATTTCATTAACGCAAAAAATAGAAGCTTATGCAGTTTAAAATCAGTAAAGAATTTATCCAAGAGATCGAGGGCCTTATCGCCGAAAAACACGAACGCGAAATACTTCGCAGGCTCGAGGATATCCACTTTGCTGATATTGCCGAGCTGATGAACGAACTAAGAGGGGAGGACGCAGGCTACCTGTTCCGTATACTTGACTCGGAAATCAGTTCTGAAATTCTGTTGGAACTTGATGAAGAGGTCCGGGAAAAAATCTTAAATAACCTTTCTGCAAAAGAAATTGCGGAAGAGCTCGATGAAATGGATACGGATGATGCTGTTGACATCATCTCAGAGCTTCCGGAAGAAATGAAAGATGAGGTTATTTCGGAGCTCGAAGATTTTGAACACGCCAAAGACATTGTCGAACTTCTGCGATATGATGAGGATACCGCGGGAGGACTTATGGCTAAAGAATACATTCAGGTAAATGAAAACTGGAATGTATTGACCTGTATACAGGAAATACGCAAACAGGCTGAAAATGTATCCCGCGTCCATTCCATTTACGTAGTAGACGATGAAGAACGTTTAAAAGGCCGTTTATCACTCAAAGACCTTATCACCTCTTCCACTACGACCCAGGTGAAGGACATTTACATTCCAAAGGTTGATTATGTAAAGGTCGACACAGAGGATACCGAAGTAGCCCGTATTATGCAGAAATACGATTTAGAGGCCATCCCGGTTGTGGATGAAACGGGGCGCCTTGTAGGCCGTATTACCATAGACGACATCGTAGACGTTATCAAGGAAGAAGCCGACCGTGATTATCAGATGGCAGCAGGTATTTCCCAGGACGTAGAAGCAGACGACAGCATCTGGGAACTTACCAAGGCCCGTTTGCCATGGCTGCTCCTGGCGCTTATGGGAAGCTTTATTGCCGTAAATATTTCGGAAAGCTTCAGCGATGCCATGGACAAATACCAGACTCTTTTCTTCTTTACGCCGCTCGTTGCCGCTATGGCCGGAAATGTAGGCGTGCAGTCTTCTGCCATCGTCGTTCAGGGTCTTGCCAACAACAGCCTTTCCGGATCGTTATGGAAGCGCCTTGGAAAAGAGATGCTTCTTGCTCTGCTGAACAGTACGGTTTTGGCAATATTGCTGCTCCTTGCCACCCATTTTCTCATGGGCACTACATATGAAATATCTTCAACTATTGTATTGGCACTTGTTACCGTGATGATACTGGCAAGCCTTATAGGCACCTTTATCCCCATCACCTTAAACCGGTATGGTATTGATCCTGCTATTGCCACAGGGCCGTTTATTACAACAAGCAATGACATCTTCGGAATTCTCATTTACTTTACCATTGCCAAAATGATTCTGGGCTTCTAACCTTATTCTTTTAAAAATTTGCGGATCTAAAAACCGGCATCACGATAGGGGATCCATAAAAAAAATGTAATTTTAAGCCACTTAAAACGGTTTTATGAAAATTTTACATTTAGATAAGAACCATCCGTTGCTCATAGAGCAACTGCAGGCAGCAGGTTTTGAAAATGAAGAGAATTATTACGCTCCAAAAGAAGCCATCCAGCAAATAATACATCAGTACGACGGTATTGTACTGCGAAGCCGTTTCAGTATTGACAAGGAATTTCTTGATGCCGCAGTGAATCTGAAATTTATCGGGCGCGTTGGAGCAGGTCTTGAAAATATCGACTGTTCTTACGCCGAACAGAAAGGCATACGGCTCGTTGCAGCTCCTGAAGGAAACAGAACGGCAGTAGCCGAACATGCGATGGGCATGCTCCTGAACCTTATGAACAAGCTTTCCTATGTAGACAGGGAAGTGCGGAACGGTATCTGGAAACGCGAGGAAAACAGGGGAATTGAAATCGAAGGAAAAACGGTGGGCCTTATCGGTTACGGAAACATGGGAAAAGCTTTTGCCCAACGTCTGAAGGGTTTTAACTGTAATGTTGTTTTCTACGACATAAAGCCCGGAATTGCTGATCACAATGCCCGACAGGTAAGCCTGGAATACCTTCAGCAGCATGCAGACATCGTGAGCCTTCACACACCGCAAACTGCTGCAACTCTTCACATGGTCAACAAGGCCTTTATTGACGGCTTTGCAAAACCCTTCTGGTTCCTTAATACTGCACGCGGAAAATCGGTTCTTACTTCAGACCTTGTGTATGCTTTAAAATCAGGAAAAATCAAGGGTGCCGGACTGGATGTACTGGAATATGAAAAATCGTCATTTGAGCATATGTTTACCGACAACGAGCTACCAGAAGCGTTCCGGTACCTCATTTCTGCCGACAATGTAGCCTTGTCACCTCATATTGCAGGATGGACCATCGAAAGTAAAGAAAAGCTGGCACAGGTTGTCGCAAGCAAAATAATTGCTATATTTAAATCAAATAATCATACCGCTATGGAAAATCAGAATTCAGAAACCCCGGGTCAAGATCAGGATCAGCGTCCTCCGCATCACGATCCCCGGCAGCAGGATCCGGGACAAACTCAAAATCCCTATGCCAATCAGGGAAATTTTCAGCAACCTTATCAGTCGCCCCCTCCTTACCTTCAGGATGCGAACGGAAAAAAAATACTTGCCGGTGTGCTGGCCATCGTTTTAGGACATCTCGGCATTCATAAGTTTGTATTGGGGTACAACAACGAAGGAATCATCATGCTCGTCTTAGGGTTATTAGGATATGTTACCGCCTGTCTTATAATAGGGTACTTTATTCTATTGGCTGTGGGTATCATAGGGCTTATAGAAGGTATTATTTACCTCACACGAACAGATCAGGATTTTTTCAACACCTACATCAAAAACCGCAAACCGTGGTTTTAAATATAAAAAAACGAGCTAATGCTCGTTTTTTTATTAATCATCATTGCTTCTCGCCCCAATGAGTATCATAACATAATACAACAGCGTTCCTATGGATGCCAGTGCAGCTACCACGTAGGTTCTGGCTGCCCATTTTAAGGAATCCTTGGCACCTGCATATTCTTCCCTTGTCACCATATTTTTTGTTTCCAGCCACCTTAAGGCACGGTTGCTCGCGTCATATTCAACAGGCAGCGTAATAATAGAGAAAAGCGTGGTCATGGCAAATAAAACAACTCCTATTAACAATACCGTGGTATTGTTAAAAACCTGAATAGCGATGATTCCTCCTATAAGTACCCATTGTACCCACATAGAGGCAATATTCACAACCGGCACAAGTTTGGAACGCATGGTAAGCCAGCTGTAAGCTGTTGCATGCTGTACCGCGTGCCCCACCTCATGAGCTGCCACTGCAGCCGCGGCAGCATTTCGCTGATTGTATACCGCTTCGCTTAAATTAACCGTCTTATCTGCCGGGTTATAGTGGTCTGTAAGCCTTCCCGGTGTAGAAATGACCTTTACGTCATAAATACCATGGTCGTGCAGCATTTTGGTCGCAATTTCCGCCCCGCTCATTCCGTTTCGCAAATGAACCTTGGAATATTTATCGAACTTGCTTTGCAGGCGCTGCCCTACAAACCAACTTGCCAGCATCGTGGCTATAATCAAAATCAAATACATAAGCTAAAATTTCATTTATTATGATCCATCAAATGTCAAGCCAAAGTAACATAAGGACAAAAACTGTCAAAATGACAAGAGGAGCTTACAGCTCCTCTTGTATTTATTTATCAATCCAGATTATTTAAGGGTTTTCTTAACCTCAACTTCCTGGAATGCTTCAATAATATCATATTCCTTGATATCGTTGTAGTTTTTAATTTGTATACCACAATCGTACCCTTTGGAAACTTCTTTAACATCGTCCTTAAAGCGTTTTAATGCATCCAGTACACCTGTATAGATTACCACTCCTTCACGGATAAGGCGGATTTTTGAATTTCGGAAGATCTTACCATCCGTAACCATACACCCTGCAATAGTTCCGACCTTCGAAATTTTGAATGTCTGACGGATTTCGGCAGTTCCCGTAACCTCCTCCTTCAATTCAGGTGACAACATTCCTTCCATGGCATCCTTGATATCGTCGATGGCATCGTAAATGATCGAATACGTTTTAATATCGATTTCTTCTTTATCAGCGATCGTTTTGGCATTCCCCATTGGACGAACGTTAAACCCGATAATGATGGCATCTGAAGCCGAAGCCAGAAGCACATCGGATTCGGTTATGGCTCCTACTCCTTTGTGGATGATATTGATCTGGATCTCGTCTGTAGAAAGTTTCGAGAATGAATCGGACAATGCTTCAACAGATCCGTCCACATCCCCTTTCAGGATGATGTTCAACTCTTTAAACTCTCCTAAAGCAATACGACGTCCAATCTCTGCAAGTGTAATATGGCGTTGTGCACGAACAGACTGCTCACGAATCAACTGTGTACGTTTGGCTGCAATTGCTTTTGCTTCACGCTCATCTTCAAAGACATTGAATTTGTCACCTGCTGTAGGTGCACCATCAAGCCCAAGGATTGATATCGGACGTGAAGGACCAGCCTCTTTAACCGCTTTACCGCGCTCATCGTGCATTGCACGCACTTTACCGTGATTTTTCCCTGCCAATACATAATCTCCTATACGCAGCGTACCGCTCTGAACCAAAATAGTTGAAACGTATCCGCGACCTTTATCAAGGAATGCTTCGACTACGGTTCCGGTTGCAGCTTTGTTAGGATTTGCTTTTAATTCGAGCATTTCCGCTTCGAGCAATACTTTTTCAAGCAATTCCGGAACACCTTGTCCGAATTTTGCCGAAATATCCTGTGATTGGTAGCTTCCTCCCCATTCTTCCACAAGGAAGTTCATAGCAGCAAGCTTTTCCTTAATCTTTTCAGGGTTCGCTGTTGGCTTATCTACCTTGTTAATAGCGAAGATGATTGGAACACCCGCTGCCTGTGCATGCGAAATAGCCTCTTTTGTCTGTGGCATGATGTCGTCATCGGCAGCCACTACAATAATTGCGATATCGGTTACCTGGGCTCCACGTGCACGCATCGCGGTAAACGCTTCGTGCCCAGGAGTATCAAGGAAGGTGATTTTCTGACCATTTTCCAGCGTTACCCCGTAAGCACCGATGTGCTGCGTGATTCCTCCCGATTCCCCTGCAATTACATTCGCCTTACGAATATAATCAAGCAAGGATGTCTTACCGTGATCTACGTGTCCCATAACCGTTACAATCGGTGCGCGACTCTGTAAATCTTCCGGATTATCAACTTCTTCTACTATAGATTCTTCAATATCGGCAGTAGTGAACTGTACTTCATAACCAAACTCATCAGCCACAATCGTCAGTGTTTCCGCATCAAGACGCTGGTTCATGGTTACCATGATTCCCAACGACATACAGGTTCCGATTACTTTTGTAATTGGTACATCCATCATCGTGGCGATTTCACCAACTGTTACGAATTCCGTAACTTTCAATATTTTCAATTCATCATCTGCACGAGCTTCTTCTTCTTTTTTACGGTGAAGTTCCCGTTTATCCTTACGGTATTTTGCAGATTTCGATTTATTTTGTTTCCCCTGTAAACGTTCCAACGTTTCCTTGATCTGGTTTTTTACTTCCTCATCAGTCGGCTCAACTTTTACAGCAGGCTGTTTCTTATTACCAAAATTCTTGTTTCCGGCATTGCGGTTATGAGGGTTGTTGTTTCCTCCTCTGTTCGCACCTTGTCCCGGACGGTTCTGATTACCGCCTTGCCCCGGACGGTTCTGTCCTCCGGCCTGTCCAGGCTGGTTCGGTCTGTTTCCGGTTCCTTGCTGGTTAGGGGTTGTTCCTCCCGGTTTTTCGATGCGCTTGCGCTTATTCTTATTATTTGCCGCATTATTATTACCACTTCCAGGTTTTCCGTCTTTTTTCGGATCTTCCTTCTTCTTTTTAGGCTTATCAAATTGAGACAAATCAATTTTCTGTCCTGTAAAGGTTGTTCCCGACAGTTTCTGATATTGTGTTTTTATAATTTCAGGTTCTGCGTTTTCATCGGCAGAAACAGGTTCCTGCTTAGAAGGTTCCTTTGCTGTAGCCTGTTGCTGTTCAGCTTCGGGCTTATCCTCTTTTACAGCCTGCGGTTCCTTAGTAGCGCGTTTTTCTTCTTCCTTCATATTTTTAGGTTGGGCAACAGCCTCTTCTTTAGTAGAAATTGCTTTTTCCGCTGTTTCTCCGGCAACCTCTTTAGACACACTTACAGATTCTTTCTGATTTTCTGGAGCATTATTAGAATCAACAGCCGGTTTTTTAGACGAATTGTCCAAATCAATCTTGCCTACCGTTTTAATAGACGTCACTTTAGCCGCTTTCGCTCTGATGACTTCCTGTTCGCGTTTTTCTTCCTCTTCCTTCTTACGTTTTTCTTCTTCTTTTCTGCGCTTATCTTCTTCGTCTTTTTTACGTTTCTCTTCCTGTTCGCGCTCTAAACGTAACTCTTCTTTTTCCTTTTTCTTTTCCTCGCTCACCTCTTTCGAAGCTTCTTTCTTCCCTTTATCAGCCGAGAACTGCTTGTTTAAGGCATCGTACTCCTCATCGGAAATTTTTGCGTTCGGTGAAGCTTCGATTTCAAAGCTCTTCGTTTTCAAAAATTCCACGGCTCTATCGAGAGAAATATTCAATTCTCTTAAAACTTTGTTTATTCTAATTACTCTTTTATCAGACATATGATCTTTTAGTATAATTTGTGTGTCGTTGTGTTGTTATGGTTGTTTTATAGTTAGCCTTCTAGTCCTCGAATTCCGCTCTTAAAATACTTAAAACGTCTTCAACGGTTTCTTCTTCCAAATCGGTTCTTCTTACCAACTCATCAACGGTATGCTTCAACACACTCTTTGCGGTATCTAAACCAATTTTAATAAATTCATCAATTACCCATGCATCAATTTCATCCGAAAACTCGCGTAATTCTACATCGTCCTCTTCTAAAACCTGGGTTCCTTCTCTTATTACATCTATTTCGTAACCGGTTAACTGGCTCGCCAACTTAATGTTCTGACCTCCTTTACCGATTGCTTTGGAAACTTCGCTTATCTCCAATAATACATTGGCGCGCTTTGTTTCTTCATTGATCGTAATATTGTTTATTTTTGCCGGGCTTAAAGCACGCTGAATATACAGCTCCGGATTATTCGTAAAGCTGATCACATCGATATTCTCATTTCCAAGTTCGCGGACAATTCCATGAATACGTGATCCTTTCACCCCTACGCACGCACCTACGGCATCAATATTTTCGTTATAGCTGTCTACGGCTACCTTCGCTTTTTCGCCCGGTATGCGTACCACTTTATGAATAGTTATGATTCCATCGGCAATTTCCGGAATTTCCTGTTCGAACAGTTTCTCCAGAAACAACTCCGACGTTCTGCTCATAATAATCTGGGGTTTATTTCCCTTAAGTTCAACACTTTCAATAATACCCTTTACTGTTTCTCCCTTTTTAAAATAATCGGAAGGTATCTGTTTTTCCTTAGGCAGGATAATTTCTTTGTTGTTCTCGTCGATTAATATCACGGCTTTAGGACGAACATGGCTTACTTCAGCAGCGTACACTTCGTTTACCATATCCTTAAACTGCTTGTAAAGGTTGGTACTGTCGTGTTCCTGGATTTTTGTGATCAGGTTCTGACGTAAAGCAAGGATGGCACGGCGTCCCAACTGGAATAATTTCACTTCTTCCGACACTTCCTCTCCTACTTCAAAATCAGGCTCTATCTTTTGCGCATCTTTCAGGGAAATTTCCGAATTCTCATCTTCCACTTCTCCGTCTGCTACTACAATTCTGTTTCTCCATATCTCCATATCCCCTTTATCAGGATTGATGATGATGTCGAAATTGTCGTCTGAACCAAATCTTTTCTTCAATGCATTTCTAAAAACATCTTCCAGAATGGCCATAAGAGTCACTCTGTCTATATGTTTAAAATCTTTAAATTCTGAAAATGAATCAATTAATGCAATATTATCCATGAAATTATGTGTATTTTTTTAAAATGATATAACTACGACTGCTTTTTTGATGCTAATATACGGAATTTCAGCGTTTTTCAAAACGGTTTCTTTACCTTTCCCAATCTTTTTAGGCTCTCGCGCCTTCCATTCCATTTTTATAGAAGTTTCGTCGGCATCGATCAACTTGCCTTCTATTGTCTCCTGTTCTGTGGTAACTTCCAGGGTGCGTCCGATATTTTTACGGTACTGACGCGGAAATTTTAAAGGCGCCGTTGCACCTGCCGAAGCCACTTCCAGGGAAAAATCATGCTCCTCGCGGTCGAGATTGTGCTCAATACTACGGCTTACATCAATACAGTCCTGCAGATTCACTCCGTTATCACCATCGATAACCACGGAAATCTTAGAGTCCGCTGAAATGGAAAAATCTATAAGAAAAAGGTCGGGATGTTGCGCCAGGCCTTGTTCAAGTAAATCTTTAACTTTGCTTTTAAAATCCATATTTTTTTATGAAAAGAGGGGACGTAATGTCCCCTCATTATTTAGTTTAACATTAAATAACGGTGCAAATATACAAAATTTATTTAAGTAATTATTTTTTTTAGCTATTTATCGATTTTATAACTATATTTATAACATGGAGATAACAGCATAATAACCTTATAAACTTTACAAAATGAAAAAAATTTTAGTACCTACTGATTTTTCTGACCAGGCATTTAATGCGTTAAAAGCAGCGGCAGGAATTGCAAGAAAATCAAATGCTGAAATTGTTTTATTACATATTATAGACTTACCACAGGAAACAATGGATATGATTCAGCCGGGTTACGACCTGCCTGAAATAATGTTTTTTAAACAGCATGCCGAAACACGTCTTACACAGATCGCATTATCACCTGAATTAAGCGGACTTACCGTTTCGCAGATTCTGAAACTGGGACGTACTTTTAACGAAGTGACCATCGTTGCCAAAGACAACAACATCGACCTCATTGTTATGGGATCGCACGGAGCAAGCGGCTTTAAAGAATTGTTCATCGGCTCCAATACAGAGAAAGTAATCCGTACTTCAGAAGTTCCTGTCCTCGCAATCAAAGGAGACCAGTCGGATGTTAAGTTTGACAAGGTCGTTGTTGCAAATGATTTTACGGAAGATATTAAGGAAAGCTTTGAACAGATTATACAGTTCCTTAAGTCAAACGGTGGTAAACCGCATTTTCTTATGGTTAACACACCTAACAATTTCAAACCTACTCACGTAGCCGAAGAAATTGTGCGCGGTTTCCTAAGCCAGTTTGAACTGGAAGACTATGAATTCTCTATCTACAACGATCTGGATATCGAAAAAGGGATTCTGAACTTTGCAGAACGCGTGAATGCCGATTTAATAGCCATGGGAACACACGGAAGAAAAGGCTTTGCCCGTTTTCTTAACGGCAGCATCAGCGAAGATCTTATGAATCACTCCCCCCGATCTATCATTACCTTTAAGATCTGATATTTTTACAATATAAAAAAAGGCGGGACAATGTCCCGCCTTTTTTATACCATTAATGCTCGTGCTCGTGACCAATGAAGATCTCCAAAAACTGCTGGTTCTGATTACCGTTAACATCCAAAACGGTTATTCCAACATGGTAATGCCCTTCTGTAACATCGGTTCCCACCGGTATCACTTCCTCAACCGTATGGTTCTTTGCCTTATTCGGAACATCTTTTACAACCGAATACTCGAAAAAACCTGATTTTGCAAGCCCCGGCTTATGCTCGTGCCCGTCCTCGGCAGAATGCACTTCCACCTTGTAGCTTGCCAGTCCGGCATTATCGGCAAGGTTGGCCTTAAAAGCAAAACTGCTTCCCGGTTCCACTTCCTGATGATCGGTTGGCGAAACAATTTCGATGGTTGGCTTCACGGTATCTACCGCGTCGTCGTCCGAGCAGGAAGCTACGGCAAATAAACTTAAAAAGGCAAAACTTAACTGTGCTATTTTTTTCATGATGATTCTTTTTTAATTAATGGGTATTGTTATAAAAATTTGTACTGCCCTACCAAACTCCGGAATATCCAAGGCGCGGTAAAAACTGTTGTGGTGATAGTAAACCTTATTGAAAACATTGTTTACTTCAACACGGATCTGGGGACGGAATCCATTAAATTCCAAAGCAGTGCTCCATTGCAGGTTCACAATGGCGTATCCGGGTGTCACTTCTTCATTTTGTGCTATACGGTTCTGCTGCAAAGCTCCTTTTGTCCCTACCATCAGCTGATGCTGTTTCAGCATGCCGTTATCATTAAAATGATACCGCAGGTTCAGCTGACCGTTGACCGGGGTTGAAAACGGCAGAGGATAATCGACCCCCTCTTCACTAATCTGCCTGTTGTAAAGGTAAGCCCCCAACAACTGCACATCCAGTTTCCCCCATTGATAGTGGGTATCGACCTCCAACCCTGTAAGCAGTGCCTTCGACTGGTCATAACGATAAATCTGACCGCCGTGAGGCAGGATGGAAAAAGCACCCGTGGGTTTTAAAAAGATGTAATTGGTGAAATAATATAAATATGCTCCTGCATTTATTTTAAAATTTCCCTTGTGGTAATGCTGACTGAGATCAAGCGCCCAGCCTTTCTCGACATTCAGATCCGGATTTCCCTGTTCATGACGGAACGCGCCGTGATGTATACCATTCGAGCTTAACTCCATGGCAGTCGGAAATCTGAAATTTGAAGCGAGTGTAAAAGTACTTTCCCAATCTTCGGAAACTTGGTACGATACTCCCAGCGCCACATTTCCTCTCGAAAAATCTCTGGACAAAGGAATACTGCGCTGTGCATTTTTCAAGGCATCGTCCTGTGTATTTCCTTTGCTTATAAGATAATCATACAAAACTTCATCAAAATATCCATCGACATTCAAATGAGCCCTATCATACCTGCCGCCCAACTCGAAATTCAGTCCTGGTGAAGGATTCCATGTATGTTTAGCAAAGAATCCCGTATTCCAGCGGTTGTATTCCGGCATAAGGTAGCTGTATCCTGCAATATCGTTCAGCTGATATTGTTGCTGTATACCAAAAACGGTCGTGTGATCGAGCTTCCAGTCTTTCTTATAGCTGAGTTCTGAATTCAGGGTATTGAGTTTAAAGTCCAGTTCCAGATCCGGATTGATTAAAGGAGCCTGCTGATTGGCGTAATGCGAATGAAACAAGCTGAATTCCTGCCGGTGGTTACGCTGAAACCCCAGCTTAAAATCCCATGTATCATGTGCATTCATCCATTTGGCATGGTATGTTACCTTGGTATGGTTAACCTGTTGGTAAGGCATACCGATATTGCGCTCGCTTCCGTCTGGTTTTGCATCGTCGACAGACGGGATCCCGTGCGCCCCTGCAAAAAAGCCCGATTTGTTCTGAAACTGGCTCACGCTGAGTATGCTTTGAAACCGGTCATCCACATATCCCCATTGCCCATATACCGACATTTCACGTCCTGCTGTATTGGTCATGTTTCCATTGGTTAGCGGAATCCGGGTACCTAAATAGGTAATTTCATCAACGGGTACCTTAAAATCACCAAAACGGGTATAAGACGTTTTGAGTTTATAGAAATGGTGATCCTTTTTATAAGAAACGTTCAAAGCATTGGCCCAGGAATTGTTTACGGTATGTAAGGATGAAAGGTAGGCCACCTTGAAACCATCGGCAGGCACTGTTTCATTATTCACCTCTATTACCCCCGCAATAGCATCTGATCCGTGTGTTATGGTCCCGACTCCTTTAATAACTTCTACGCTCTCTGTAGTGAGGACGTCAAGTTCCAAACCATGGTCGGCCCCCCATTGCTGCCCTTCCTGCTTAATCCCGTTTTCGGTTACGGCCATCCGCGTAAAGCCAAGCCCCCGCATCATAGGTTTTGCTGTTTGCGCACCTATGGTCACCGCATCGAGCCCTACAACATTTGCAAGGGTTTTGGCCAGGCTTCCACTGTAATTTTCCTGAAGGTATTTCTGGGTAATTTTTTGTTGATTGTAGGCTTTCTGATTCGCAGTATGGATCACAACCGTTTCAAGAGTTTCTTCTTCATTCAGCACAATCGTAAGTACTCTGGACTGGTTTAACAGGATGGTTTCCTGATAAACACCATATCCGTCTGCAGCAACCTTTAAACTGTAGGTTCCTTCCGGAAGATTGTTGAATGTAAAAGTACCTGAAGAGTCCGTATCCGCGCAACTGCTGCCTACCTCAATGTGGCTGTTTGCAATATGCTCGCCCTTCCCATTCTTCACCACACCTTTTAACTGATGCTGGGACCACAGGACACAGGAGAACATACACAAAACAACCGTTGAAAATAAACGCATTTTGTGAGCACTATTATGTTATTAAATAATTAAACGAACTATTTAATAAAAACGGGCGGCCCCCTTAGAAAAACCGCATCAAACGATGCACTTACCACATCAAAATGATAAGCTACGTTTAATTTAGGATAGAATGTGGTAGTGTAAAACACAATTGTTTCAGGAGAAACAGCTGTAAACGGACTAAGGGTAAAGTGACATATCTGGCAATCGTCCGCATGATGTGCCAGAGCTTTCTGGCCTTTATCATGATGCGCACCTGCATCAAGATAGTCCGAAATAAGGTGTGAGTATGTATGCGCAGACTGAAACATCAGCGTTACCAGAACGCAGATGCTGAAAAACAACGATATCAGGCGTTTATTCATACTCATTTTACAAATATATAAAATCTTTTGACTCACCGGTATAATATTTACAGGTGATTAACATCCGCTATCAAATAAAAAAGCTTCCTATTTAGGAAGCTTTTTTCTGATTTACTATGTAAGGACATTAACCGATAAGGTTATGTTCCATAAGGTATTCTGCAATCTGTATAGTATTGGTCGCAGCTCCCTTTCTAAGGTTATCTGCAACAATCCAGAGGTTCAGCGTATTGGGCTGGGACTCATCCCGACGTATTCTTCCAACGAATACCTCATTCTTATTCTGTGCGTATAACGGCATTGGATAAGTGTTCGTATCCGGATTGTCCTGCACTACGATTCCCGGGGTTTCCTGCAATAACGCACGCACTTTCGACAAATCAAAATCATTTTCAAATTCTATATTTACAGCTTCACTGTGCCCTCCTACTACGGGGATACGCACGGCTGTTGCCGTAACCTTTATAGCATCATCACCCATGATCTTTTTCGTCTCATTGGTAAGCTTCATTTCTTCCTTGGTATAGCCGTTATCCAGAAAAGAATCACAATGAGGAATGGCATTTCTGTGAATCTGGTAATGATATGCCATTTCGCCTTTCTCTCCGTTGTATTCGTTTTCAAGCTGTCGTACGGCTTTTACTCCTGTTCCGGTAATAGACTGGTACGTCGAAACTACCACACGTTTGATTTTATATTCTTTGTGAAGAGGTGCAAGCGCCATTACCAGCTGAATGGTCGAGCAGTTGGGGTTGGCAATGATTTTATCTTCTGCCGTTAGAACACCGGCGTTAATTTCAGGTACCACAAGCTTTTTCGTAGGATCCATTCTCCAAGCAGACGAGTTATCTACTACTGTAGTGCCCACTTCTGCAAATTTCGGAGCCCATTCCAAAGACGTTTCCCCACCCGCTGAAAAAAGTGCTACATCGGGTTTCATTTCTACGGCTGTCTGCAAATTTACCACCTTATACTTCTTATCCTTATAAGCTATTTCTTTTCCGACGGATTTTTCCGATGCTACAGGGATTAATTCTGTTACAGGAAAATTACGTTCTGCCAAAACATTCAGCATTACCTCGCCAACCATACCGGTTGCGCCAACTACAGCTACTCTCATAGATAAAATTTGTATTTAATGATTAAAAATTTGCACCACAAAAATAGCTAATTTGCCTATATATGATATAAAAAATCAGTTTATTTTCAGGTCTTTTACCTGAATCTGCAGGGTCACCTTATCTTTCCACTGGTTTTCCGCTACGGAATATACAAGATCCATAAGCCTGAGGTTGCGGGTTTGATGTAAAAGATGTCCTTTTTTAAATGCTACCGCGGGAAATCCTTTCGACTGGTTCTGCTTTACAAACATACGCAGGTGTTCGTGGTTCTTCCCCATCGTCTGGGCCATACCCGTATCAAAGACATTGGTGGTAAGGAAAACCGGCGTCATATTTTCGGGGCCATGCGGTTCAAACTGTTTCAGTATACGTATGGTTTTTTCGTCAAGTTCATCGAAATCCACTACGGCATCTATCTCGATTTCTTCTGTCTGCTGTTCCGGAAGGATGGAGTTCTTTACCACATGCTCAAATTTATCTTTAAACGGTTCATACGCTTCTTCCTTGATGGTAAGCCCCGCTGCATACATATGTCCTCCGAACTGTATAATATGGTCCTGGCATTGCTCTAAAGCGGCGTAAACGTCAAACCCTTTTACCGACCGTGCCGATGCCGCAAGCTTGTCACCGCTTTTAGTGAATACCAGCGTAGGACGGTAGTAATTTTCTATAAGACGCGAGGCAACGATACCGATAACGCCCTTATGCCAGTCGTGTTTATAAACAACCGAACTGAAGCGGGCCTCTTCCTTGTTGCTGACGATCTGATCAAGGGCTTCTTCCGTAATCTGCTGATCCAGGGATTTTCTGTGCTGATTGAATTCACTGATTTCCTTTGCAAAATCAAGGGCTTCATCAAGATTAAACTCGGTGAGCAACCGCACTGCATAGTTTCCGTGCTTTATCCTTCCTGCAGCATTGATACGCGGAGCAATTTTAAAAACAACGTCGGTTATGGTAAAATCGTTGATTGCAAATTCTTTCATCATGGCACGTATTCCGGGTCTTGGATGAGAATTAAGCACCTGTAGTCCGTAATAAGCCAGTATTCTGTTTTCACCAACAATAGGTACAATGTCCGCCGCAATAGCAGTTGCAACAAGATCCAGGTAAGGTAAAAGCGCCTCTGTAGTTTGCCCCCTGTTTGCTCCCAGGGCCTGTATGAGTTTAAAACCGACACCACATCCGCAAAGTTCCTTAAACGGATATCCGCAGTCTTTCTGCTTTGCATCGAGAACGGCAGCAGCATCCGGAATTTCATTCCCCGGAAGGTGGTGATCACATATAACGAAATCAATTCCTTTTTCCTTTGCATACAGTACCTTATCAACCGACTTAATACCGCAATCAAGGGCAATAATAAGCGTTATCCCGTTGTCCTCTGCATAATCAATTCCTTTATTGGAGATTCCGTAGCCTTCAAGATATCTGTCGGGTATATAGGTGTCTACATCGGGATAAATGGTTTTCAGATAAGACGACATCAGCGACACGGCAGTAGTTCCATCTACATCGTAATCACCAAAAACCAGGATACGCTCACCTTGAGCCATTGCTTTTTCTATACGTTTTACTGCCTTGTCCATATCCTTCATGAGATATGGATCGTGCAAATCGGCCAGAGAAGGACGGAAAAAACGTTTGGCTTCTTCATAAGTACACACGCCCCTTTGCGCAAGCAAGGTTGCAATAAGTGGGCTCACCTGTAACGAAGCCTGTAAACAGGCAACTACTTCAGGTTCCGGTTTTTGTTTTAATGACCAGCGCATAATGGTTAAAAATATTAAATGCATCCCTGCTAGGGATGCATTTAATTTACGTAAATATTTTCGATATTTTATTGATGATGAAAAACAATTTCAGTGGTAACGGCTGCAAAGCTACGAAACATTTGCATTACCCCGCAATACTTATCCACTGATAATTCAACAGCCCGTCTGAGTTTTTCCTCATTGAGGCTTGAACCGTAAAAATGATAAACCACGGTAACCTTATCATAAACCTGAGGTTCCGTATCGGTAAGAAAACCTTCTGCCGTTATATTAAAATCGGCAACTTCCAGGCGCATTTTTTTAATCAGCGAAGCAACATCAAGACCAGTACATCCTGCCAGGGCCGAAAGCATCAAAGCTTTTGGACGCAGACCGCTGTTTGTTCCTCCTACCTCTTCTGCAGCATCGATCATCAGCGATCCTCCCGGATTAGTTGACTCAAACTTCATATTTCCCTTCCACGAGGTGGTAATTAAGTGACTACTCATATTTGTTCTTTTTTTCTTTTTGTTTACCGGCCACCACCACCACTATCTCTCCTTTTGGTGGTTTTGCCTCAAAATGTTTCAATACATCTTCAACGGTTCCGCGAACTGTTTCTTCATGCAGTTTTGACAATTCCCTTGAAACAGAAACCTGCCGTTCTTTTCCGAAATACGTTTCAAACTCGCTTAAAGTTTTAATGAGTTTATGAGGTGAAACATACAAGATCATGGTCCTGGTTTCTTCAGCCAGGGCCATAAATCGGGTTTGTCTTCCTTTTTTATCCGGTAAAAAGCCTTCAAAAACGAATTTATCGTTGGGCAGGCCACTGTTTACCAGGGCAGGAACAAATGCCGTTGCTCCCGGCAGGCATTCCACCTCAATACCCTGCTCTACACATGCTCTTGTAAGTAAAAAACCCGGGTCGGAAATTGCAGGTGTACCGGCATCAGAGATCAATGCAATAGACTGCCCGTTCTTTAACCTCTGTACCGCATTTTCAACTGTCTGATGCTCATTATGCATATGATGGCTGTGCATCTGGGTTCCAATTTCAAAATGCTTCAGCAGCTTGCTGCTGGTCCGGGTATCTTCTGCCAGGATTAAATCAACTTCCTTCAACACCTTGATAGCCCTGAACGTCATATCTTCAAGGTTGCCTATTGGAGTAGGCACTATATATAATTTACTCATTTATAAAAATCTCTTTTCTACCAAAGCCATGAATCTTTTTTCATAATCTTCTCTTCCCTGCCAGTTGTTGAATTCAGGTTTTACGAGATCTTCAATAAAATCCTGCGCTTCCTGAAAGGTTTCGATGGTATTCAATTGTGCAATAACCCTGTTAAGATCATCTCCGTTACCGTTAAACAGGTTTTTCTCAAACGCGATACGGTCATTTAAGCCGATGGAAATCTTATGGGCGAAAGCATCATTAATGGTTTTATTAAGAGGGGCCTGTCGATAGGTTCCTGCCGGCTGCGCTTCGTGCTGGTTTGTTACAAAATGTTGCGGAGCCGCACCGACCTTCTGATCGTCATTATTTTTTGGAACTGTAGTTTCATCGAAAAGCTTATCGTGAGCTATAGAAAAAACAGGATCAATCTCCAGGGTTACGCGTTCTAATGCCTCTTTTGCATCTTCAACGGGATCATTCTCCTCGATTTCCTCTATCTGCCTGTCAATTTCTTCCACGGTCTTCTGTGTTTCTTCAATCGAAGGCGTAAAGACTACCTCACGGGCTTCATCTTTCGTTTCTGTTTCCTTGGTTTCTGTTTCCTTGGTTTCTGTTTCTTTCACTGGAGTTACGGAATCTTCCGGTACGCTTTCCTCTATTTCCTCACTGGTTGAAACATTGAGTTCAATAGGCGTAACGATTTCTTCTTCAAAAGTCACCACATCATCGTTTTTGCTGTCTTCAAGCAAATCGTTCACGATATCGGCAGACATATAATTATTCAGTTCCGCTTTTACAGGCTCTGTTTCCTTAGGTTCCTGCTCCTTTAACTGCTCAAACAGCTTTTCTTCAGTAATGGAAGGATCAAGGCGGAATTTATTATCTTCATAAAACTGCAACAGTATGAGTTTATTATGCAAAAGTTCTGTTTCCTTCAGCAAAGTCTGAATATCAGATTTATCCTTTAACTTCAGAATTCTGTGCGCAATGCTGATCAAATCCGATTCAATGATTTTCTTCATAACTTTTCTAGCCTTTAAATTTTACCAACTATTTTTGATAAATTTGTCCAATACAAAGTAACAGAAAAAACTGTTTTAAACAACTTATTAATTGCTAAAATGTTTCTTGAAAATCCGGTAAACCATAAAGAACAATTTGGATGGATCGAAGTAATTTGCGGTTCTATGTTTTCCGGTAAGACGGAAGAACTCATCCGCAGGCTGCGGCGTGCCCAGTTCGCCAAACAACGTGTTGAAATTTTCAAGCCCACCGTTGACAGCCGTTATGACGACGAAAATGTAGTTTCTCATCAGGGGAATGAAATCAGGTCTACTCCCGTTCCTGCAGCTGCGAACATCCGCATCCTTGCAGACGGATGCGACGTTGTCGGCATTGACGAAGCACAATTTTTTGATGATGAGATTGTAACGGTGTGTAATGATCTGGCCAATTCTGGCGTAAGGGTAATAGTGGCCGGGCTTGACATGGATTTTAAAGGCAACCCGTTCGGTCCTATGCCCGCCCTTATGGCGACTGCCGAATATGTTACAAAGGTACATGCGGTATGTACGCGCACCGGCAACCTGGCAAATTACAGCTTCAGAAAGGCCGCAGACGACAACCTGGTTCTGCTCGGAGAAACCGAGGAATACGAACCTTTAAGCAGAGCTGCATATTATAAGGCAATGCATGAACATCACGATAAACAAAAGCCGGCTGAATAGCCGGCTTTTGTTATAGGGATTCCGATTAACTGATCTCGATTCCATATACACTTAAAAGTCCCCCGACCTCATTTAGGGAAAACTTCGCTTTTTTCATTCTGTTCTGTTCCGGGTGTATGGTAAAGTTAAAGGCCGTTCTGAAATCTGCTTTTTCAAGGTTTGAATTCTGGAATACCGCATTTTTAAGGTCGCATGCTTCTAAAACAACACCCTGCAGATTGGCTTCCGTGAAATCAATCCCGTTAAGGCTGCATTTTTCAAATCTTGAATTTTTAAGGCTGCACCGGTAAAAGGATGAAAAATCAAGCTGAGATCCTGAAAAGAAGACCTCAAACGAAAAAGGATCTGCGAGGTGAAACTGTATCCCAAGGAGCTTGCTGTCGGTAAACGCTACCTGCTGAAAAGAGCTGCCGCGTACCTCGGCATTTGACAGGTTACAATTGTGAAACTCGCAGTTTTCAAAGGTGAACCCATTCAGGTTCCCGCCTGAAAAATCACAATTTCTGAAAACACATTCTTCATACGCTCCCTGCAAGACTGTTTCTGCCTTTTCAAATACCTGCTGATAAAAAGAGGCCATTACGCTTCAATGTATAAAACCAGTCCCTTTAAATAAGAACCTTCGGGATGAAACATATTTACAGGATGATCGGGTCCCTGCGACAGCTTATGGAGCACTCTGACCTTTCTTCCCGATTCTATGGCAGCAGCGGCAACGGTATTGTAAAAAAGTACGTCGTCTATTACCTGTGAGCACGAGAATGTAAAAATCAGACCTCCCTTCACCACGGTTTTGAGTCCCGCAATATTCAGGCGTTTATAAGCCTGTGTCGCCGTATGCTTACTTTTGATATTTTTAGCAAAAGCAGGCGGGTCCAATACAATAATATCGTATTTGTCTTTATTCTCCTTTAAAAAATCGAACACATCCGAGGCCACAGCATCATGCCTGCTTCCAGGGAAATTCAGCTCCATATTTTCAGATGCCAGCTTTACGGCCTTTTCCGAAATATCGACGGAAGTAACGGCTTCTGCTCCTCCGCTCATTGCGTAAATTGAAAAACCACCTGTATAACAAAAAGTATTCAGCACCTTTTTACCTGCTGAATAATATTTTAAAAGATCACGGTTGACACGCTGGTCCAAAAAGAAGCCCGTTTTCTGGCCTTCCACCCAATTTACATGAAACTGAATGTTGTTTTCCTTGGCTACCGTTTCCCTTGCGGTTCCGTACAAGTGAAAATCGGTACCTGTTTTAGGAAGGGTCTGGCTGCTTTTACAATAAATCGACTCAGAATGATCGGGAAATACCGTACGGATTGCATCGGCAATTTCACGCATATTAAAATAGATTCCTGAAGAATGGGCCTGCAAAACAAAATGTTTGTCGTAATAATCAATAATGAGGCCCGGAATCCCGTCACCTTCGCCGTGAATAAGGCGGAATGCCGTGGTATCATCCAGGGAAAACAACTTCATACGCAGTTCCCAGGCTGCCTTTAAGCGTCGTTGCCAGAAATCAGCACCGAATATTTCATCAGTAAAAGTCAGGATGCGAACTACTATACTTCCTTTATCACTAAAGAAGCCTGTAGCCACGTATTTATTGTTGTAATCGGTTACCTCCACCATCTGCCCGTCTTCCAGTTCCTCGCTTACTCCGTATACAGCTCCACTGAAAACCCAGGGATGCCTGCGTAAAACCGATTTTTCCTTTCCCTGTTTTAATATAACTTTTGCAAATTCCATTGACTTTATTTTTTACAAAAGTAAGAAATCAAAAAAAATATCACGTCCTATTTTGACAAAAGACGAAAGGGTTTATCCAAATAAAAAACCGACAATTATGTCGGTTTTATTTATTTTCAGCATCTTTATCGCCTTCATTCCGGTTTTGTTCTTCGGTTTGAAGAGCCTCCGGCAATTCTTCATCCTTAGGTTTTTTGCGGTAAAGGTATCTATCGTAATACTTTTCGAACAATGGGGTCGGTGCATTTTCTTCACCCAGCACGAAACCGTACGGGCGCAACCCGTTTACATTATCAAAAATAATCTTCAAAATAGCCAGAATAGGGATGGCCAGGAACATACCTGCTACGCCCCATATAGATTCTGCAATCACAATTCCGAACAGGACCACGAAAGAATTCAAGGAGACTTTGGATCCGATAATTTTAGGTGTAATGATGTTTCCATCGATGGAATTGACGACTATTACGGCGACGATGACCCATAAAGCCTGAATAGGTTCTCCGGTAGCTAATGTTACCACTGCAGCCAGGACGGTAGCGGTAAAAATACCTATATACGGGATGAGATTCAGTACACCGCAAAGTACCGCAAACAGGATGGCATATTTGATCCCTATAATGGAATAAGCAATAAACATGAGTACGGAGACTGCAACAACCTGGATCAGAAGTCCGAAAATATACTGTTTGATGATACTCTGGATTTCCGAGACGACTTCTTTTACCTTTGCATTATCCTTAGGAGGAAAACACCAGATAATAAATTTTACCAGGTGGCTACGGTAAAGGAGAAAAAAGAAGATTCCCAGAAACACGAAGGTTGAAGCCGCCAACATGGAGGTCACCGAGGTGACAGCCGTTCCCAGCACGCCGGAACCTTTCTTCAATACCTCTTCGGCATTTTTAGATATGTACTGCAGCTGCTCTTCTTCAGAAACCCCAAACCTGTTATATACAAAGACCTGCGCTTCATGAAACAAATGTTCCATCTGTGCTTTGAATTCCGGCAGGTCTTCCTGAAACTGTACCATCTGCGTACCGATAAAGTAAAAAACACCAAGTACGGCAAGCGTAAATAAAATAGGAGAAATCAGGGATGACACTATCCGCGGAAATTTAAGTTTCTTTTCCTGAAAGTTAGATAGCGGCAGTAGGAGCATGGCCACGAGGAACCCCATTACAAGCGGTACCAATACCGATTTTCCTATAACGCATATATAAACAATGGCGATAAGACTTACCAATACGCAGGCCAGCCGTATTACAAAAGGCACCTTATTTTTATTTTCCGGTTCCAGCTGTTCCGTTACCGGTATCTTTTCCTGATTTTCCTTTTCCATAAGCTTATTTTTAAAGATTCATTTCCGGAACATCTCCTTCAATAATCAGCGTTGCCTCCGTAGCTTTTACGATATCTTCTACCGAAACACCCGGAGCACGTTCCAATAATTTAAACCCTTTCGGAGTTACCTCCATCAAGGCCAGCTCGGTTACCACCTTTTTTACACAGCCTACTCCCGTAAGTGGAAGCGTACACTGTTTCAATATCTTGGATTCCCCGGCCTTATTTACGTGCATCATGGCCACGATGATATTTTCTGCAGATGCTACAAGATCCATGGCACCACCCATTCCCTTAACCATTTTTCCCGGTATCTTCCAGTTTGCAATATCGCCGTTTTCGGCAACTTCCATTGCCCCCAGGATCGTAAGGTCTACATGTTGTGAACGGATCATCCCGAAACTCATAGCCGAATCAAAAAAAGCAGCCCCGGGAAGGGTTGTGATTGTTTGCTTTCCGGCATTGATGATATCCGCATCCTCTTCACCCTCATATGGAAACGGCCCCATTCCAAGGACACCGTTTTCGGACTGGAACTCTACATTCATACCTTCAGGTACATAGTTGGCAACAAGGGTAGGGATCCCGATTCCAAGGTTTACATAATATCCATCCTGTAATTCTTTTGCGATGCGTTTTGCAATTCCGATTTTATCTAATGCCATAATTAATCTCTTTTACGTACAGTTCGTTGCTCAATTCTTTTTTCATACTTTTCACCCTGGAAAATACGCTTTACGTAAATTCCGGGAATATGGATCTGATTTGGATCTAAAGTCCCCAGCGGAACCAATTCTTCTACTTCTGCAATGGTAATTTTCCCGGCTCCTGCCATCACTGCATTAAAGCTGCGCGTAGTTCCTCTGAAAACAAGGTTTCCCGCTTCATCCCCTTTCCATGCTTTTACAATGGCAAAATCGGCTTTATATGCTTCTTCCATCACGTACATCTTCCCGTTGAATTCCCGTGTTTCCTTTCCTTCTGCAACTTCAGTCCCATATCCGGCAGGTGTATAGAATGCCGGTATACCAGCCTGAGCAGCGCGGCATTTTTCGGCCAGAGTTCCCTGAGGCGTGAGTTCTACATCCAACTCGCCACTGAGCATCTGACGTTCAAACTCTGCATTTTCCCCTACATAAGAGGCAATCATCTTCTTCACCTGTCTCTTTTGCAATAATAATCCCAGACCAAAATCATCCACACCGGCATTATTCGAAATACATGTTAATCCCTTAACATTTTTCCGCACTAATTCTGCGATGGAATTTTCCGGTATTCCACTTAATCCAAAACCACCCACCATAATAGTCTGGTTATCTTGCACATCGTGTAACGCTTCCTGCGCGTTGGCAACCTTTTTGTTAATCATAATTCTCCTAGATTGTTAATGGTATAAAAATATAAAAAAAAACGACTTCATTTAAGAAGTCGTTTCAAATATTAAAAGTCAAATTCATTTATAATGCTTTGTTTAGGCGGTGCCAGACTGTCCTTTTTACCTGAACCGTCGCCACCCATTCCGCCCAATACGGAATCATTCGCAGCGCGTTTCCAGCAATCGACCAAAACACTGATGTTCGCCGGACGTTCAAAATCCTCGTCTGAAACATAAAGCGATTTATCGCCGTAACACTTCTTCATAAAGATCCCCCAAATAGGCAGGGCCATCGTAGCCCCCTGACCGTATACCGTTGATCTGAAATGCGCCGCCCTGTCTTCATTACCTACCCAGATACCCGTTACCAGGTTCGGCACCATACCGATAAACCATCCGTCGGAATTGTTCTGCGTAGTACCCGTTTTACCTGCAATCGGGTTCTTAAATGCATACG
The DNA here is from genome assembly GCA_040396655.1 of Flavobacterium sp. GTDB lineage: Bacteria > Bacteroidota > Bacteroidia > Flavobacteriales > Flavobacteriaceae > Flavobacterium. Next base: position 29,365 of record JBEBOB010000008.1, read on the forward strand.
GATACCCTGTCATTCTGTGATAACCGGCTCCTCCGGATCCCGTATAACGTAAACGTCCTCCGGAACCTCCTTCCGTTACACCTTCCAAAAGCTTTATAATAGCGTAGGCGATGTCCTTATTCATCACATCCCGCGTTTCCGCTTTGGATTCGAACAACACGACACCGTTTTTATCTGTAATTTTATTAATAAAGCGCGGTTTTACATAAACTCCCTGATTGGCAAAAGTACTGTATGCCGCCACCATGTCGCTTACGGTAATTTCAACGGCTCCCAATGCAATGGCAGGAGATTGCGGGATATCAGATTTTATTCCGAGGTCCCTGCAAAGATCAATCACGGCCTTAGGCCCTACACGATCCATTAAACGGGCCGTTACCGTATTCAATGACTGTGCCAGTGCATACTTCATCGTTACAGAACCGTAATACTTTCCTGCGGAGTTCTTGGGAGACCAGTCTTTCTGGATTCCATAGCGTCCGCGCGGCATTGTAAACGGGCCGTCGTAAACGTAATCACACGGACTCATTCCCAGCTGATCTATAGCAGTAGCATATACAAAAGGTTTGAATGTAGAACCTACCTGGCGTGCTCCCTGTCCCACATGGTCGTACTGAAAATGCTTGTAATCAATTCCTCCAACCCATGCTTTTACGTTACCGGTAATAGGCTCCATAGACATCATACCTGTCTGCAAGAAATGCTTGTAATAAACAATGGAATCCCGCGGGGTCATGAGCGTATCCTTTTCACCTTTCCAGGTAAAAACGGCCATTTTGGTCTTAACATCGAAAGATTTTATGATTTCTTCTTCCGATTTCCCTTGCGAACTCATCTGTCTCCAACGTTCTGAATTACGCATCGCCCGGTCGATGATCTTCTGGGTTTCGGTTTGGTTCAGCTGAATAAAAGGCGCATTCTTATTGCCTTTCTGCTGAATAAAGAATTCTTTCTGCAGGTTCGACAAATGCATTTCCACTGCCTCTTCGGCATATTCCTGCATGCGGGAATCGATCGTGGTATAAATGCGAAGGCCATCTCTGTAGATATCATAGGTAGAACCGTCTTTTTTAGGGTTTTCCTTCACCCATTTGCGCATATAATCACGCAGGTATTCCCTGAAATAGGTAGCGTAGCCCTTTGTATGTGTTTCCGGCGTAAAGTTTATTTTTAAAGGTTTTGCCTGGTATTTCTCCTTTTCGGCAGCCGTAAGGTAACCATTCTTCTCCATTTGAGCCAGAACAATATTGCGGCGTACCTGTGAACGTTCCGGATTAAAACGCGGGTTATATCTTGAAGGCCCCTGCAGCATTCCCACAAGAACGGCAGCTTCCTCAACGGTAAGGTTTTTAGGTTCTTTGTTGAAATAGATATTGGCCGCAGAACGGATCCCGTATGCGTTACTTACAAAATCGACCGTATTAAGATAATACGCAATGATTTCGTTTTTCGTATACTGGCGTTCCAGCTTAACAGCAATGATCCATTCTTTTATTTTCTGAATCACACGGAATAATTTATTGCTGGATCCTGAACTTCCGTGAAACAGGTTTTTAGCCAGCTGCTGTGAAATGGTACTTGCCCCTCCGCTTGCCCCGGCACTGAACACGGCACGCATGGTACCGCGCGCATCAATTCCTGAATGCGAGTAAAAGCGTTCATCTTCTGTGGCAATGAGCGCATTGACAAGGTGTTCCGGAAGTTCTTCATATTTTATGGGAACCCGGTTTTCCAGATAAAACTTTCCAAGCGTTTTCCCGTCTGCCGAAATAATTTCCGTAGCAACACTTGACGACGGATTCTCCAGTTCGTCAAAACTAGGCATGGTTCCGAAAATTCCCCAGTTTGCAAAAGCAAAGATAAGAACCACGAATATGATACCTCCGCCAAATAATTTCCAAAATAAACGCAAATATTTCTTATTGGTAGATACCTGTTTCTTTTTTGGATCTTCTATTTTTTCCATAATACCTTATGAATTATTGTACTTGTAAACCAATTTCCGTAATACCGGTTAATACCGCATCACCCTTTACTTCATTTACCCTGCGCATGGCATGTTCGACCTCAACCTTATACACTCCCTGTTTCTTAAACGCGATGTGTTCACGCCAGATGAGCTTATGCTCCTTCACATCGCTGAACCCGCTTCCCAGCATGGTTCCGTCTGCGTTTGCCATCTGATACTGCAGGGTATCAACCGTTGCAGTGCCGTCTGGCGGGATAAGCTTAACGATTACATACAGATTACTGTACGGGTACTCGTTTGTTGTTCGGATATTCAGATAGGCATTGTGACTGCTTATCGTATCGAGCGATTCAAAATCAAACGTTTTCACATCTTCCTTTTTCCATCCGTCGGGAAGCGACTGATACTCGTTAAAAAAGTCGGTTTTGCTGCACGCGGTAAAAGCCGTTATCGTTGATAATGCAACAAACTTAAAGAGATTACCCTTACTGTTTATCATCTGGTTTTTTATTTGCTTTCTGTCCATTGTTCGGCTTTCTGAAATTCTTTTTTCTGGCCTGATTAGGATTGGTATTCGGAGCCGCTTCACCTTCTTTCTGCTGCTGTGCCGCTTTCACCTGGGGTTGCGCTTTATCCTGCTGGTTTGCAGAAGGCTGCTTTCTTCCGGTATTGTTTGTTTTTTTAGCCGGTCCCTGCCCATTTGTTTCGGTTTTCGCCTGGGGGTTCTGGCTTTTCCCCTGCTGGTTGCGCTGCGGTCTGTTTCCCTGCCTGTTTCCAGCAGCAGCAGTTCCGTTTTCAGGACGTGGGCCTTTCCGCGTCTCTTTCTCAGCAGTACGGCCTTCGGGGCCTCTTGTTTCACTTTCCTGCTTTTTCTTGTTGCGTTGCGGGCGCTTTCTTTTCTTAGGCTGATCGAAACGTGAAAGGCTGTCTTCGGCAACCACGCTTTGTATGGTTGATTCAGACTCGTCTTCGTATACATAGTCTTCGATATTTTCTATTAACTGTCCCTGCTTGTTCAGGGCCAGCATTTCTTTTACCTGCGCAACGTCAATCTTATACCAGTTGGCTCCGTTCGAAGGAAATGCGAACCACATAACACCTTTAAAAATATCAAGTTTCTGACAGTATGCATCACCGTTTTTAGTCGCAATACGGGTTTCGGTGTCAGGCATGCCCTTTAAGGCATCGAGATAGGTATCCAGCTCGTAATTAAGACAACACTTCAGTTTACCGCACTGTCCCGCCAACTTCTGCGGATTCAGTGACAGCTGCTGATAACGCGCCGCCGCCGTATTGACACTTCTGAAATCGGTAAGCCATGTAGAACAGCACAATTCACGTCCGCAGGATCCAATTCCTCCAAGGCGTGCAGCTTCCTGACGGAACCCTACCTGCTTCATTTCGATCCGTATGCTGAACTCTCGGGCAAATTCCTTGATAAGCTGGCGGAAATCGACGCGGTCGTTCGCTGTATAATAGAACGTCGCCTTAGAAGCATCTCCCTGGAACTCAATATCAGAAATCTTCATTTCCAATTTTAATTCGATGGCTATTTCCCGTGCACGCACCTTCATAGGTTCTTCGCGTTTACGCGCATCGCTCCAGATATCGATATCTTTCTGAGTCGCCTTACGGTATATCTTTAAGGTTTCTCCGTAAGGATTCACCTTTTTCTTCTTCATCTGTACTTTTACCAGTTCTCCCGTTAAGGTAACAACACCTATATCGTGCCCGGGACTGGCTTCTGTAGCTACCACATCACCCATGTGGAGGGGCAGCTTATCTGCATTCTTATAAAAGTCTTTCCTACCGTTTTTAAAACGGACTTCGACTACATCAAAAGGTTCAAATCCAGACGGATAATGCATATTCGACAACCAGTCGAACACACTTAATTTATTGCAGCTGTCGGTTCCACATGAACCTTTGCTGCCACAACCTTTTGGAATGCCTGAATCGCCCGCTTTAGTAGAACAATTTGTACATGCCATATATATTGAACAACTTTCGTTGTTTGTTTTAGTTAATAAATAATTCGCGTAAAGATACTATATTTTCGCCGAGCATAATAATTCTTAACGTTTTATAGTATAAAACAAGAAACTAATATAAGTAAAAATTGGACAATCAATGATTTATTTTTTATTGTGACCCTGTGCGTTTACATCCGGTTTATAGATGAACTTATGTTTATTCCCGGCCTTATTTCTACTAACTGTTTAAAAAAATGTAACTTGCATAAAAACCGCTTCACCTATGGCAGACCATAAAAAAAATCACTGGAATCAGATTTACAGTACAAAAACACCTCAGGAAGTTAGCTGGACTGAAAGCAAACCGGAAACTTCGCTTCATTTCATTGCAGCTTTTAATGTTCCGAAAGACGCCGCAATCATTGACATCGGCGGAGGAGACAGCCTCTTTGTCGATTTTCTCCTTGAGGAAGGTTACCAAAATGTATCGGTACTTGATATATCTGCTAAGGCTATAGAACGCGCACGGAAACGGCTTGGTGAAAAGGCGGAAAAGGTGACCTGGATCGTCAGCGACATTACCAGGTTCGTCCCGACCGAAACTTATGATGTATGGCATGACCGCGCGGTTTTTCATTTTTTAACAGATGAAGAAGATGTTAAAAAATACGTAGGAACTGCCAGCAAAGCTGTAAAAGGCTATCTGGCCATCGGGACTTTTTCCAAAAAGGGCCCTCTAAAATGCAGCGGTCTTGAAATCAAGCAATACGACGAAGTGTCTCTTACCTCTGCTTTTGAACCCGGTTTTGAAAAAATTACATGCTTTACGAAAGATCATATAACTCCTTTTGAAACGGTTCAGAATTTTACTTTCTGCAGCTTTAAAAAGAAGCAATAAAAAAAGCCGTTTAAACGGCTTTTTTTATTGCTTTTCCTTGATAAGGTATATATATACGGGGAAGTGATCACTAAATCCGGGTTCGCCGCTTAGTTGGTTTCGCAACGGATATCCTTTATACTGCCCTGATTTCTGAACAAGAAACGGTTTGTTAAAGATCCCCGCCTTCCAGTAGCGATAAGAAGAATAATCCTTCTTCAGCAAAGGCTCCGTAAAAATGATCTGGTCGAATATATCCCAGGCATCCCTGTAAGCAATCGTTCCATGTCCATCTTTATAAAGCTGATACATGGGATTAAATACATCGCCTTTCTTTACTTCTTCTTTTTTGCCTTTTGCATTCAGAACTTCTTTTACCGATTTATTATAGGGACCGTCATTGAGGTCGCCCATCGTGAAAACCTTTGCTTCGGGATTGATTCGGTAAAGGGAATCGATGATCTTGCGGTTAAGCGCCGCTGCAGCCTCACGGTTCGGGCTGCTCTTTTTTTCTCCTCCCGAACGTGAAGGCCAGTGATTCACAATAAAATGCATTTCTTCACCGTCCATTAAACCGGAAACAAGCAACTGATCGCGGGTATAAATACGTTTCCCTTTTCCGTTGTTGGCATTTTTGTACTTTGCATCACTTGCATCATATATATAAAGAGGTATATTTTTAGAGCTCGTAGGCTTAAAGTATTTTGTCTGGTACAACAGCGCCACGTCTATTCCCCGACGGTCGGGTGAATCAAAATGCACTATTCCATAACCTGCCTTTTTTAATTTGGGCATGTTCACAAGGTCTTCCAGTACTTTACGGTTTTCAATTTCGCTTACTCCCAGGACAGTCGGCATATTCGGATTTTCATCCGTACCTATTTCCGAAATGGCCCGACTGAGGTTTTCAAGTTTTTGCTGGTATTTTTTACCGTCCCAGCTTCTTTCACCTTTCGGAGTCCATTCTTCGTCATAAATCTTTTCATCGCGTATGGTATCGAACAGGTTTTCAAGATTGTAAAACCCAACGGTATGTACGATATAGGATTTTTGCTGAGCATTCACAACAAAGCTGCTTCCGGCCAAAGCTAATAAAAGTAGTAATTTTAGTTTCATGTTAAACATTAAGTTATCGTAAAGTTCTTAACAAATCTATTCACAAAATTAGTTAATATTTATAAAATACCTACCTTTGCAATGTGTTAAGTTTACTTTAAAACTCATCACGTTTAAATAACTCATTATTAGTTTTTTATGAAAAAATTACTACTTAGTATCTTTTTCGTGCTTTTAACCCTTACATCCTGGGCACAAAGCACTACGTTACGAGGTATAGTTGTTGATGCAAAAACGCAAAAACCATTATGGAATGTAACGGCCAATCTAACCAACACAAATTTATCGACTACTACAAACGAGCAGGGAGAGTTTGTGATACCAAATCCGACACCGGGAAGCCAGGTATTGCTGGTCAATTTCACGGGCTATATACAAAAGCGGTTTGTATTGGATATTTCGGCCGAAGAGGACGTTGATTTAGGGACCATCTACCTCGAAGAAGATGTCACAGCGGAACAGCAGCTGAGTCTGATTACGCTTACCGAAACAGATCTTGGTGATGACAATTCCGGATCTGAAACAACTTCGGGCTTATTACAGGCTTCGCGGGATGCTTTCCAACAGGCTGCAGCTTTTAACTGGGGACAGGCACGTTTTAGAATACGGAATCTGGACAATGAATACGGGAATACCTTCATCAACGGTATTTCAATGAACAAGATCTACGACGGACGTCCGCAATATGCCAACTGGGGCGGTTTAAACGATGCGACACGGAATCAGGAGTTCATTAACGGATCTATGCCCAACGATTATTCTTTTGGAGGAATCCTTGGAACGCAGGCCATCAACACCCGCGCTTCATTCATGCGTACCGGCACCCGCCTATCGGTATCGGGAACCAACACCAATTACAACGGGCGCGTTATGGCTACCTATGGATCGGGTATGACCAAAAATGGCTGGGCATATGCCGCTTCCGGATCATACCGTATGGCAAAAGAAGGTTTCTTTGAAGGAACGGATTACGATGCCAAATCTTTTTTCCTTGCCATTGAGAAAAAGATCAACAGCAACCACAGCCTGAACCTTTCTGCTATTTATGCACAGAACAGCCGGGGGAAAAACTCTCCAAATACACAGGAGGTAATTGACTTAATGGGCTATAAGTACAATTCGTACTGGGGATGGCAAAACGGAAAGAAAAGGAATTCGCGCGACAAGGATGTGGAAGAGCCTGTTTTTATCCTGAGCCATTACTGGAACATCAGCGAAAAATCGAGCCTGAATACCAATGTTGCCTATCAGTTCGGGAAAATTTCAAACACCCGATTAGATTATAACGGAGCCAGAAATCCGGACCCTACCTATTACCAAAATCTACCCAGCTATTCTTTAAACTACCATGATCTTAGCGGTGCCTATCCTGTATGGGCTCCAGACCTGGAAGGTGCTGAAAAGAGAAGGCTGGCTTTTCTTGAAAACCCTCAGATAAACTGGAACCAGCTTTATTTTCAGAATGCAGGCGGGATTTCGGTAAATGCTTTGTATGCAGATGTAATGCAGGACAATCAGTTTACAGCCAACACCCTTTTCAATACACAGATTTCAAACGTTGTTGGATTTAATGCAGGATTGACGTACCGCAACCTTTATTCTCAGAATTATCAGGAAATGCTGGATCTTCTCGGTGGAAACTACCTCCTCGACAAGGATTTGTTTCTAAAGGAACAATATGCAGATGCTGATTTGAACAATCCGGACCGAAAAATTTACGAAGGCGATCGTTATGGATACAACTACATCATGCGTGCCAACGTCGTAGACCTGTTTACCCAGTTTAAATTCAATTTCGGAAGACTGGATTTTTATTTAGGACAAAATGTTTCCTACACGGATTATCAACGTGAAGGATTGTACAGAAATGCCCTTTATGCAGATTCTTCTTTTGGAAGAGGACAGAAATTATCGTTTGAAAACTACGGTTTTAAAGGAGGTGCTACCTATAAATTAACCGGGCAACACATCTTTAACTTCAATGCCAGCTACTATACCAAAGCACCATCTATCCGCAACAGCTACTCTAATACCCGGATCAGCGACGCTACGGTTGACGGGCTTACAGATGAAAAAGTTTTTGGCACCGATTTGAATTACATCATCCGAACTCCTAAGTTAAAAGGGCGTATCGGGGGGTATTTTAACGAGATCAAAGATGCATCGGAAGTCGCATTCTTCTACGCCGACGGTATTGACCTTGATTCTGACGTAAGCAGTGATTTCGTATCGGAAGTAACGCGCAACATCAGCAAGCAGAGTATGGGTATTGAGTTTGGAGCCGAATACCAGGCGACCAAAACAATCAAACTAACGGCTGCTGCCAATTTCGGGCAGGCGATCTACTCAGACAATGCCGATGTGTACCTTAATATAGACAGCCGCAGGGAAAACGGTTTAAATCCTATGGTTAATTACGGAACAAGCTATATCAAGAATTACCGTGTAGCAGGAAGCCCTCAGCAGGCTTATTCCTTAGGTATCGAGTACCGTGATCCGGATTACTGGTGGATCGGAGCCAACGCCAATTTCCTTACAGATCTTTATCTTGATGTATCTCCGTTGCTCAGAACAAACAACTTCTTTGCAGAACCGGGACAGGGAGGTGCTTCATTTCCCGACATCGATCAGGATGTAGCCCGCAGCCTGCTGAAACAGGAAAAACTGGACGACATCTTCTTACTGAACATCCAGGGTGGTAAATCATGGAGGATAAACGGAAAAACGTTCGGTTTCTTCGCTTCGGTCAACAATGTTCTGAACCTGGAATACAAAACCGGAGGTTTTGAACAGGCCCGAAATGCGAACTACCGTGAGCTGCTTATGGATCATGCCAGCGGTACCCGCTCTTTTGGTCCAAAATATTTTTACGGATACGGAAGGACTTACTTCCTGAACCTATACATCAATTTTTAATCTGAAGTGATATGAAAAAAACAGCATATTACCTATCTATAGCCGTTGTTGCCATCTTAAGCATTTTTACGGCCTGTTCACCGGAAGATGATCAGGTATTGCCTGAATACAGACCTTCCATTTACTCTGACGATTTTGAATGGTTTACAAAAGGCAACCTGGAACTGGACACCTGGACTCATGTCGTTGTTAAGGGAACAAAACCATGGAAGTATGAAACCCGTAACAACAACAGTTATCTTTATTTTACGGGCTATGCCGCTGCCGGAGTGCCGAAAGAAGCGGTAAATGAATCATGGGTGATTTCCAAAGAGGTAAATATTGACGAGGCCAAATTAAAAAGGCTGACCTTTATTTCCACTCAGGGATATGTAAATGATTTCACGAATAACGATCTCGAACTTTATATCATCCACAACATAAACGGCTCGTCTGCCGATACGGTTAAGATGGATTATAACAAACCTGTATTGGGCGGTACGAATTTCAAATGGATCAACTCAGGAATCGTCAGCCTAAACGCTTTCAAAGGCAACATCAAAATTGCGTTCAGAGGAACCGGAAGCGGAACCGATACCAATGCCGACGGAACTTATGAAGTAGATAACATCAAAGTATTTTAATCAGTGCGAATCATGAAATTAATCAGATATACATTTGCGGCTCTAGCCATAACAGCTGCGCTTTTCGTGACGGGATGTGCCAACAGCGACGACGTGAGCGCTCCGGCCATCACCTACCATACAGCCACACCTACAATTACGATTGAAGAGCTATATACGAAAGCGAATACTACCGTACAAAAATACGAAGGAGACGATATATTGGAAGCTTATGTTTCATCGAGCGACGAAGGAGGAACCTTTTACAAATCTGTTTCATTCCAAAACCTGGAGGGAACGATTGGTTTCTCGGTTTCTGTTGACCTGAACAACATACACAACGATCTGAAACCCGGTCGTAAAGCTTATATTTATCTGAAAGACCTTTATTTCACTATTGCGCACGGATCGTTGGTTCTGGGAGATCTTTACCAGGGAACGAGCGTAGGAAGGATGTTTGGGCCAAGTTTTTATAAAAAGGTACTGCCTTCGGCGGTTATAGTAGATGAAAACGACCTCGTGCACCAACGTACATTGGCTCAGCTTAAAAACAACAATTACATCAACACGCTTGTTGATGTTGTAAACGTACAATTTGATGACGACGCTGTAGGAAAAACCTTTTATGATGCAAACAATGTCCTTGGGGGCGCAACCAACCATAAAATTGTGGATGCTACGGGAAACATGATTTTCCGCACAAGTGAATTTGCACGATTTGCAGACATGATTGTTCCTCCCAACAACGGAAAAATACGCGGTGTGCTGACCAAATTCAACAGTGACTTCCAGTTTATGGCCCGTACATTTGCCGATATACAGTTAACAGGCGACCGCATCAGGGAATCTACCGCAATTGGCGGAACAGCCATGATATTTGCAGCAAGCATTAACGAAACTTTTGAAAGCTTCGCCGTAGGCGACAATTCAACAACTTTCCCTGCTTACGTAAATGATTATGCTTCCGGCGGAAGATATTGGGTGGTAAAATCGTTCCAAAACAACAAATACATCCAGCTCACCGCATTCGGAAACAGTGCCGCAGTTACCAAAAGCTACTTCATTGTTCCTGTAAGGTTCAGCGGCAGTAATTCTTTATCCTTTGAAACCAAAGACGGATATTATAACGGCAATGTACTAAACGTTTATTATACCACAGCCGACAAGTACACCTACGGTTCATTGGTAAACCCGGCAAACTTTACGAATATTACCGATAAATTCACCTATTCTTCAGGAACAACCAGCGGATATGCCAACAACTTTGTCCCGAGCGGAAATTACCAGTTCCCTGCAACTGCAAACGGTGACGGATATATTGTTTTTGAGTATTCCGGAACAAAAGAGGTTACGACCACCATACAGATCGACAATATAACGTTCCAATAAGTAAGATCTATCCAAATATTAAGCGCCTTTCCCGTTCGGGAAGGCGCTTTTTGCTTTAACTTTTCGTCAAAAATGCGTATCTTTAAAGACAATCTCTAATAGATACCCTATGCAAGGAGCCGTTGAGACTTCTCACCACTTATACCCTTTGATTTCCGATTTGGGACTCATTCTCATGACTGCCGGAGTTGCCGTCCTCATTTTCAAAAAAATAAAGCAGCCTCTGGTTCTTGGTTACCTCATTGCCGGTTTTCTTGCCGGTCCTCATTTTCCGCTTTTCCCTACTGTTCAAGAGTCGGAAAACGTCGAGGTCTGGGCCGAGATCGGAGTTATCTTTCTCTTGTTCAGCCTCGGGCTTGAATTCAGCTTCAAGAAGCTCGTGAAAGTGGGCGGATCTGCCAGCGTTACTGCCGGCGTACAGATTGTGTCCATGATTGTCATCGGGTTTACTACAGGAAAGCTGCTCGGCTGGGAATTTATGGACAGCATCTTCCTCGGAGCCATCCTTTCCATGTCGTCGACCACCATTATATTGCGGGCTTTTGATGAATTGGGGGTGAAAACGCAGAAGTTCGCAGGAGTGGTATTCGGAACCCTCATTGTTGAAGATATTGTAGCCATCCTTTTGATGGTTTTGCTTTCAACCATAGCAGTCTCGCAACAGTTTTCCGGCATGGAACTTATGGAATCCATTTTAAAATTGGGCTTCTTCCTTATTTTGTGGTTTCTGGCTGGGATCTTTTTTATTCCCACACTTTTAAAAAAGACAAAAAACCTCTTAACGGAAGAAACAACGCTGATCGTATCTCTGGCCCTGTGCCTTATGATGGTGATACTGGCTACCGCGGCGGGATTTTCACCTGCTTTGGGAGCCTTTATTATGGGATCGATCATTGCAGAAACAACAAAAGCAGAACAGATCGAGCACCTTATAAAGCCGGTTAAAGACCTGTTCGGGGCCGTCTTTTTTGTTTCCGTAGGAATGCTGATAAACCTTGACACCCTGCAGGAATATGCCGTACCTGTCATCATCATAACCTTTGTAACCATCTTTGGAAAAACCATCGCCACCATGATGGGTGCCCTTATCTCGGGCCAGCCTTTAAAACAGTCGGTACAGGCCGGAATGAGCCTTGCCCAGATTGGCGAGTTTTCCTTTATCATCGCCACGCTGGGTATGACCCTTAATGTAACGAGCGGTTTCCTTTATCCTATCGTGGTAGCGGTTTCCGCCATCACCACCTTCACAACGCCATTCTTTATCAAGAATTCCCTCAACGTATACAACCGCATCAAGATCATCATCCCTAAAAAATGGGAAGACCGCCTGGATAATTATTCTTCTGAAACACAGACCATCCAGAAGACCAACCACTGGAAAAAATACATTACCAACGTTATATCCCACATTGTGATTCATTCGGTCATTATAGCCGGCATCGTTTTTTTAAGTATTTATTACCTTATCCCTTTATCTAAAGGCCCTATTACCTATTATGCTTACATCTTCCTTACTGTAATCGCCATTGTTCCGTTTTTATATGCCCTGGCATTGCAGCGCGTTTCGGTGCAGTCCCTTACCAAATTAAAAAGTGACAACAAAAACATTACGCCGCTTATCCTTATTGCCCTGTTCCGGATTCTTTTAAGCTTTGTCATCGTATTCATCATGATCAACGAGCTTATAAATCCGCTAACCGGCGTCATCGTACTGGGGGTGCTTATCACATTCGGAATTCTGTTCCCTAAAAAAATCCAGGCATGGTACAGCAAAATACAGAACCAGTTCATTGAAAACTTCAACGACCGCGAAATATCTGAAGCCATACGCAATAAAAGCGACCTCACTCCTTGGGACGGACACATGACCACATTCGAGGTTCCACAGGAATCCCTCATCGCCGGAAAAACGCTGAACGAGCTTAAAATAAGGGAAGAACTCGGAGTCAACATCGCCATCATCAAACGCGGCGATCTCCTCATCAACATTCCGGATAAGGACGAAAAGATTTTTCCGAAAGACATTCTTTACGTAATCGGAACAGATGAACAGGTAAAGGATTTTGAGCTGTTCCTTGATAAATCTCTTGTAGGGTCGGTTGATTACCATACCGAGATCGTATTACAGGGATTTGAACTCACAAATGACCAGTTATGTGGCCTTTCTATCAGGGAAAGCAAGATCAGAGAAAAGAGCAACAGCATCATAGCGGGTATTGAGCGCAATGGCGAACGCATTCTGAACCCACAGCCCACACTTGTACTTCAAAAGGGTGATATCCTTTGGCTTGTGGGTGATAAAAAAAGAATAAAAGAACTTTTCAGCAAATAAAAAAATGGAAGTATTACCTGCAAAACCAGAACATCTTTCGGCTATTATGCAAATCATAGATCAAGCCAGGGACATTATGCGTGCCAATGGCAACCATACGCAATGGATCAACGGTTACCCTGCTCCTGAAATCATACTTGAGGACATCCGTTCGGGACATGGCTTCATTTGTATGAACTCTGGTGAAATAGCCGGTTATTTCTGCTTTTTAAAAGGAGACAATCCGGAACCCACCTACAACATCATTGAAGATGGAAAATGGCTTAACAACGCGCCTTACGGCGTCATTCACCGCCTTGCTTCAACAGGAAAAGTAAAAGGGGTTGCCAAAGCCTGTTTTGATTATTGTTTTTCTTTAACCGACAACATCAAGGTGGATACCAACCATAACAATGTTCCTATGCAGAACTTTTTTAAGAAATACGGTTTTTCCTATTGCGGAATCATTTATGTAAGCGATGGAAGTCCCAGGGATGCATTTCAGATGAAGATTTCCTGATTATCCTTCATTCGGCGTAAAACAAAACCGCCTCCATTTTAAAAAGAGGCGGTTTTGTTTTACGAAAAAGATTCCTATCGGGGTATTTTGACGGTTCATCCTTAAAAATCAACAGCCCGGCATTCTTTTTTTTGAATCAGGCCTGCAACCGGATACTTTTATTAAAAAATACCAGATCATGAAAACAATATTATCCTTACTGCTGTTCTTTTTATACTTTTTCAATGCTCATGCACAATCCGATGAACAGTTTTACAGACCTTCCAAAACATTAAAACCTCTTGAATTTACGAATACGGAAGAAATCACACTGCCTGTAGCTGGCGACACCATTACCGCCCTTCTGCTAAAACCGACGGGAAAGCCCAAGGCTACCATTTTCTTTTTCCATGGTACAGGAGGAAATATTTCAACCTATCAGTTTATGATCTCCCCACTGGTTCAGGATCAGTTCCAGGTTGTGGCAGTGGATTTCCGAGGGTACGGAAAATCTACCGGAAAACCAACGCATCTGAACATTGCGGAAGACGGACAGGTATTTTTTGATGCTGCTCTTCAACATGATGCTGTAAAGAATACGCCGGTTATTCTTTACGGGGCATCGATGGGAACACAAATCGCAACACATCTTGCCAAGCATAACGAAGTAAAAATAAAGGCGCTTGTTCTGGATGGCGCGCTGTCTTCTTTTACCGATATTGCAGCCTATTATGCTCCCCAATACAGGGAGATCATTGAAAAGACCTACATATCACCCTACGCTGCAAAGGAAGATGTGAAATCGCTCTCCAACATTAAAAAACTGTTCATTCACAGCAGGGAAGATAAGGAAATTCCATACGACCAGGGTATGACAGTATTTAACAATGCTACGGAACCCAAACTGTTGCTCGAATATAAAGGAGCGCACCTTATGGCCATTGTGAACGAACAGCAAAAAGTATTGAATGCCCTGAATGCTTTGATTGAAAAATAAAACTCCCCAACCATTAAAAAGCATAAAAAAAGCCTTTATCAGAAGATAAAGGCTTTTTTTATATGATTGTAAAACGTATTAACTGTTTAATGCTTCAGCACCACCAACGATCTCTAAAATCTCATTTGTAATGGCTGCCTGACGTGCTTTGTTATAAGTCAGTTTAAGCTGATCACGTAAGTCTTTCGCGTTGTCCGTTGCTTTGTGCATCGCAGTCATACGGGCTCCGTGCTCGGCAGCATTGGAATCCAGAACAGCTTTAAACAACTGGGTCTTTAGTGAAGTAGGGATCAAATTCATGATGATTTCCTCTTTTGAGGGCTCATAAATATAATCTACAGACACATTGGATGTTTTCTCAATTGGCTTTAAAGGAAGGAACTGCTCTGTTAAAACAACCTGCGTTGCAGCATTTTTAAACTGATTGTATATCAACTCCACTTTATCATAGCTTCCTTCAACAAAGGCATCCATAATCTGCTGGGCTACAGCTTCCACATTAACAAACGTAAGCGCTTCGAACAAATCACTTCGGTTTGCAAATACTTTTTCTGTTTTACCAACGATATCGTTTCCTTTTTTACCGATTGTAAGAACATCTACCTGTTTTCCGGCATAAACACCGTCTATAAGGTTACGTGTCGCTTTTATAACGTTAGCGTTAAAAGCACCACATAATCCACGGTTAGACGTGATCACTACCAATAAAACTTTTTGCACATCACGTTGCTCAGCGTATACCCCGGAAGCATCTCCTTCCAAAGTAGAACTGATGTTCTGAATTAACTCTGTAAGTTTTTCAGCGTACGGACGCATAGCCGTAATAGCATCCTGAGCCTTTTTCAACTTGGCTGCAGAAACCATTTTCATCGCCGATGTAATCTGCATCGTTGAAGAAACCGAGTTAATCCTGTTACGTATTTCTTTAAGATTTGCCATTGGTATTCTTAAATTTTATAGCAATAAAAGCCGGCCGCAACCGGCAGTTATTATATTAGTATTTTGATGCTACTTCTTTCGCAACTTTTTCCAATGTAGCTGTAGCAGCATCAGATAAGTTACCTGCTTTCAAAGCATTTAACGTATCGCGGTGCGATAAGTTTAACACTTGTAAATATTCTTTCTCGAATTCTTTTACTTTTTCAACTGGAACGTTACGCAACAGGTTTTTAGAACCTGCATAGATAATAGCTACCTGGTCTTCTACCGTATAAGGATCGTTAACTGTCTGTTTTAAGATTTCAACGTTACGTTTTCCTTTTTCGATTACGTTCATCGTAGCAGCATCCAAATCAGATCCGAACTTGGCAAAAGCTTCCAATTCACGGAACTGTGCCTGGTCAAGCTTTAATGTACCAGATACTTTTTTCATTGATTTGATTTGTGCGTTACCTCCTACACGTGATACGGAAATACCAACGTTGATTGCAGGACGTACACCCGAGTTGAACAAGTCAGATTCCAAGAAGATCTGTCCGTCTGTAATCGAAATTACGTTTGTCGGGATATACGCAGAAACGTCTCCAGCCTGAGTTTCGATGATCGGCAAAGCTGTTAACGAACCTCCTCCTTTAACGATTGGCTTCAAAGATTCAGGTAAATCGTTCATGTTTTTAGCGATTTCGTCATCTCCGATGATTCTTGCAGCACGCTCTAATAAACGAGAGTGAAGGTAGAAAACGTCTCCAGGATAAGCTTCACGACCTGGTGGGCGACGCAAGATCAAAGACATCTCACGGTAAGCTACTGCCTGTTTTGACAAATCATCATAAACAATTAAAGCAGGACGTCCTGAATCACGGAAATACTCTCCGATCGCAGCACCCGCCATAGGAGCATAAACCTGCATAGGAGCCGGATCAGAAGCATTAGCGGCAACGATTACCGAATAAGCCATTGCTCCTTTTTCTTCTAATGTTTTTGCGATGTTTGCTACAGTAGAAGCTTTCTGCCCAACTGCAACATATATACAGAATACCGGTTTACCAGCATCGTAAAATTCTTTCTGATTTAAGATGGTATCGATACAAACAGTTGTTTTACCTGTTTGACGGTCACCAATAACCAACTCACGTTGTCCGCGACCTACCGGAATCATTGCATCAATAGCTTTGATACCTGTCTGCATCGGTTCTGTAACAGGTTGACGGAATACTACTCCCGGAGCTTTACGCTCAATCGGCATTTCGTATAGATCACCTGCAATCGGACCTTTACCGTCAATTGGGTTACCTAAAGTATCAACCACACGTCCTAACATTCCTTCTCCTACTTTGATGGAAGCAATACGTCCTGTTCTTTTTACGATAGAACCTTCGCTCACTCCTGTAGACGGACCAAATAAAACGATACCTACGTTATCTTCTTCCAAGTTCTGTACCATTGCCTCTAATCCGTTCTCAAACTGAACCAACTCACCATATTGTGCGTTAGCCAACCCGTGAACACGAGCAATACCATCTCCAATTTCCAAAACTGTTCCCACTTCTTCAACTGAAGCTTCCGTTCCAAAACCAGATAACTGTTTCTTTAAAATTGCTGAAATTTCAGCAGGATTAATTTCTGCCATGCTTGACCTATTTTATCACGTTAAACGTGTGTGATTTTAATTATTAAATTCTCTTTTTAACTGACTTAGTTTATTTGCAATGGATGCATTGAACTGCATATCGCCCAAACGAATGATGAATCCTCCGATGATGTCCTTGTTTACTTCGTTTACAAGGGTAATCTCTTTATTGGAAACCTCTTTAATTTTTGCCAATACCTGCGCTTCCAATTCCGGAGTTAAAGGAGCTGCTGTTATTACGTGTGCAACTTCAATTCCTTTTAACTCGTCATACAATTTTGCATATTGTGCTGCTATTGCTTCTAAAATATCTAAACGCTTGTTTTGTAACAAAACCGAAAATAAGTTTTTAGTATCTGCGCCGGCCGAAGCAAAAATTTCGTTTAAGGCAGCTAATTTAGACTCTCCTTTTACTATAGGATTTTCTAAAAACAACTTTAACTCACTGCTTTGCGCAATAGCATCGGATATGTTCTTCATATCTGCGCTAACCGCATCTGCATTTCCATTTGCGTTAGACACGTCAAGAATTGCTTTAGCATATCTTAAGGCTGCTCTTGTTCCCGTCATAACGTAGTATTAGTTTAATTTAATGTCGTTTAATAATGACCCAACCAGTTGTTCCTGCGCCTGCTTATCGGCTAACTGACCTTTTAATAATTTCTCTGCAATATCAATAGACAATGTTGATACCTGGTTTTTGATATCAGCTAGTGCTGCATTGCGCTCGCTTTGAATAGTAGCCTGTGCCTGTGCAATCATCTGCGCACCTGCCAACTGTGCTTCTTCTTTAGCATCAGCAATCATTTTATCCTTCATCTCACGTGCATCTTTCAACATGGCATCGCGCTCTAAACGTGCTTCAGCCAACAACTTCTCGTTATCAGCCTTTAAATTGGCCAGGTCTCTTTTTGCATGCTCTGCTGCAGCTAATGCATCTGCAATCCCCTCTTCGCGGGCTTCCAAAGCATTGATGATCGGTTTCCATGCAAATTTTCCTAATAAGAAGATAATGACTAAAAGGATGATGATCTGGATGAAAAATAAACCAAAACTAAAATCGTTAATTAACTGTTCCATTATATTTTAAAATGTAAATATATTATTTATGTGTTTCTTGTTTAATTAAACAATATCTGCAGCCAACCGCCACAGATATTGTTTTAATTTTTGCAATATTAGTTTTTACCTAAGATTAAAGCACCGAATGCTAAACCTTCTAATAATGCACCAATGATAATCATTGCAGTTTGGATCTTTCCTGCTGCTTCTGGCTGACGAGCAATAGCGTCCATTGCAGAACCACCAATTTTACCTAAACCGATACCAGCTCCGATAACGATTAAACCTGCACCAACTAAACCTGGAATTGTCATAATAAATGAATTTATATATAATTAAACAAAATTTTATTTCTCTTTATAATAATCGTCAATTTCTTAATGATGATCATGCTCCTGTACTGCAGCTCCAATAAACAAGGATGACAACATCGTAAAAATAAAGGCCTGCAGGAAAGCTACCAAAATCTCTAACACCGTTAAAAAGGTTGTCAGAAGGAATGATACACCAATTGCTCCCGGAGTAGATAGCGTTTCTTTCATTAAGAATGATACTGCAATCAGTCCCATCACTACCGAGTGACCTGCTGTAATGTTCGCAAATAAACGGATCAATAATGAAAACGGTTTTGTAAACATCCCCAATACCTCAATCGGGGCCAGAACTATCTTCATAGGTACCGGAACCCCCGGCATCCAGAATATGTGTTTCCAGTAATCGCCGTTTGCTTTTATGTTCGTGTAAAGGAACGTAAACATTGCAAGACAAACCGTAACGGAAATATTACCTGTAACGTTTAATCCCAGTGGAGTCAATCCTAAAAGGTTCAACAAGAAGATCAAAAAGAATACAGATAACAGATAAGGCATGAACTGTTTGTATTTTTTATCTCCGATATTAGGACGTGCCATTTCATCACGCACATAGATAACCAAAGGTTCCAATACGCGTGCAAAACCTTTTGGAAGGTTATTTGGAGATGATTTGTACGTTCTTGCCAATGCTGTAAACCCTAAGAATAACAATACGGTTGCCAATAAAAGTCCCACTACGTTTTTCGTAATAGAGAAATCCATCGGTTTCTCAACAGTAGGATGGTGGTGTTCATCTAATTTCAAATCGCCTTCAGCGTCTGTTTTGTAAATTTTACCATGATGGTATTTGTAATACTGCCCCCCGTTTTCAACAACTTTCTCATTGTAAACGAAATCTTCAGTAGACATGAATACCTTTAAGCCGTTATCGATCAGGATAACCGGCAACCCAAACCCGTAATGTCTGTGTTCCTCCTTATTCGCAAAAAACGAATAATAATGATCGTCCATTAAGTGGTGCTTGATAAAATTGTTTACAAACTGTGCGTCTGTTTCTTCTGCGTGTCCTTCAGCGTGCGCTTCATGGGCACCTTCAGCAGCAGCAACTTGCAACGTATCCTGTGTAGGAACCACCGGTGTATCCGCACTGGAAGCCAAAGGCATCAAGGCAAATAAAACCGCTGTTAGCAAATGAAGTGATTTTTTAATAGTCACCATACTGTGATTAAATTTTTTATGTTTCAAAAATTTTGTGCAAAAATACAATAAATATCTATTTTGCAATATAAGTAAGACAACTTTTTTTATTAATTCTTTTCTGATGAATGTAACTGATTTAAAACACGATAGGTTACATATACATCAAAAAACATAAACAGGAAAAATACGATGAGGAAATTGTGCTTAAAAAAATCGTTTGAAGCCTCGTCTTTCAATGCAGGACTGATTAAAATATAATTGACTACAATCTTAAGGGTCAGGGCACCAAGAAAGACATATCCCAGATATTGTGGCATGTTCTGCCCTATTCCTACCATTACGAAAACCAGCAGTACCGACAACAGCAACTGTACGGCATAAATCTGCCATAAATGCATATAGGCACCATCCCATAAGGGCAGGTCTTTCGTTATGGAGTGTATAAGGAAATGAAGTCCGAAAGCCACAAGAGCCAAAAGAACAAGCTGTATTATAAAAGAAACTGCCTTACCCATTTTTATTTAATTTATTAACCTGACTTATAACTTGATACATTGCTATAAAAATTCCGAGCAAAGTTACAATTTTTGTCCCCCATTCGTTAACAATTAAATACTTTTTATCGAGCCATTCTCCAATTTTATAAAAAAGGTAAATGATGGCCGCCATCTGAAAAGGTATCGTGGTAAAAACCAACCATTTATTTGCTTTCTCCCTCTTTTCAGGTTTCATATTACTGCGCTTTATTCACGTATTCCTCCCAGTTCTTCTTAATCAGCACCACCCCGTAGTCATCTGTACTGATGAGGACAGGAGTTTGTTTGATTCCGTATTCCGACTCGAGTTCGAGATACATCTGGGCAGACTTGGCGATGTTACCGGATTTCACCCCGTGTATCACGAAGAAAATAGTATTGTCGTTGTACATATCTGCGCTGAATGACAAGCCGGTATGGCGGCGGTCGTTGGCATATTGTTCCAGTTTTGTTTTCAATGCCTTTCCTTCATCCGACAGCGGATACGGCATTGTATAGATCATCTTTATGTTTTTAGAGAGGTCGCGTTTAAACGTCAGTCCCTGTAACTTAGGCAGATCTTTTGCTATGATGCGCTCTGCCTCTTTTCCTTCTTTAGATGTAGGATAAGTAAGCGCTACGTATTCCAATGCGCTTCTGTACTGTTCAAGTCCTCTTAATTTTCCTACCGTCATGGCCTTCAGAAGTTCAAACTTGCTGATAATGGCATCTCCGATTACCGTAGGTATTTTGGCATCCAGCTCCTGCAATGTTTCATAATAGGCCCCGTTGGCATACAGGCGGTAGATCTGGTTGTAATCATCAACCGGTGTGCCTTCTGCCGATACTACAGAGTTAGGATTCATTGCTACCTGCGTATACCTCGAATTCGGATGGTTTGTTTTAAGATCGTCGAGCATAGCCTGTGCTTTGGCAGGATTGATTTTCAGATAAATCTTATACAGATGGTATTTTGCAGGTTCTATGAGTCCCGTTTCCGGGTTTATTGACAATAGATGTTCGAGCTTGCCTGCCGCAACTTCGTATTCTTCGAGTCGATCGCTATACAGCAGCCCTAATTGATAGTATGCATTGTCCCGATCTATTTTAAGCTGTTTCAATTCTGCTTCTTCCGTTGGGATCTGTTTCAGGTAAAAATCGGGATTGTATCGGGCAACTGCCGGATCGTTGGGGTCGGGTTGCGCATTCTGATTAGCCGCAGGATCATTTGCCTGCTGCTGATCGTTTGAAACCAGCGCAGCTCCGCTTCCGGATGCGGCAGATGACCAGCGCCAGTTATCCGTAAGCGCGCGGTTCCCCCATTTTTTACTAAAATCGTTCTTTCCCTGTAATACTGTATTCGTATTGTAAAAATAAAAACTTGAGGCAGTACCGATACTTGGAGCGGCACCGGGACCGTTGGCAGAATTTGGCTGGGAAGCTGCCTTTTGTGCCTTATCGTCCTCGGCTTTTAACTTGTCTATGAGACCATCTATACGGGCCCTGCGTTGTGCATCATCCATTGAAACAAGACTCAGTATACTGTCATTGGTTTTGGCAATCTGTTCGTAACGGACAATATCTACCAGGTTGTTCCTCTTGCGTTTAACCTGCACATATTCCCGAGACATCGGATTCATATAAACCATAGTGGAATCGTAGTAAAGACCCGCTGTTTCAAACTGCTTCTTCTGATAGTAAATATTGGCGAGCTTGTTGTAGTTGGCTACTTTGATATACTCATTGGTCTTATTGAGTTTTAACGACCTGTTATAATCGCTGATGGCTTTGTCTTTTAAACCGTATGCTTCATGCATCACCCCTAACTGGTGGAAGATGATGTCGGAATAAGCCCTGTTTTCCCTGTCTTTGAGTAGTGCAAAATACTCGCGTACAAATGCCGTCGTATCTATGGAGTTGATGTCCTGGTTGGCAAATTTCTCTGCATGGGCATTGATAACAAGCGCTCTTGAAATACGGCGGTTGTAATCAACCACATCCTGAAAATTCTGAACCGCTTCGGATTTAAGCCCCGTTCTGCTGTTAAGCTGCCCCAATATATAGGTATAGCGTGCCTTCTCGTCCACATCCGAAGTCAGATCTATAGCCTCTTTCAAAGGTATTCTGGCAGAATCCAGATGTTCCAGGTTTATATACCCCTGAGCAAGTGTAGCCAAGGCATCGGCTCTGGTTTGCTTTTTCAGGGTAGTTTCGTTATCACGAAGGATTTTTTTGATATTCTGAATTGCCAGTCCGTAATACTCCAGTTTCAGATTCGTTTTTTCTTTCCAAACCAGTGCATCATAAAAAAGGTCACTGTCCGGATATTTTAAGATAATGTAGTTGAATGCTTCTACAGCCGGCACAAAGCGCAAATCGTGGAAACGCGCTTTTCCAAGCAGCATGTATACCTCATCCATCTGCGGATTGTATTCCTTACCTGCTACCTTCATTGAATGAAGCTGTGCTGCTTTTACGGCCTTTTCCTCCGCTCTCTGGAAATGAGGATTCTTCTCTGCAGACCCCGTAACAATAAGCGCTTTTTCATCCTGCTGTACAGGTTCCACCGTAATCACGTTCGAAAAATCGTCTACATACTTCTTCTTTAGCTGCTGAACTCCACGGTCGTAGGCAACCGTACCATTATAAAGCACGTTGTATTTTGTGGTTGTTGCGTGGTACTTCTTATTCATAAAACCCGTTTTTTCGGTAGAACAGGCAAGTACTACCAACAGTACAAACAAAACGGGAACATATTTTATAAAAACGGTTTTCAATAGAATGCCTTTTTAACAATAACTTAAAAATACAGAATTTCGTATAATCCGGTATAAAAAAACTTAAATTGCTCTGATTTAGTGTGTAAAAATAAGAAAACAGAACTTATTATTTACATGAAAAGGTAATTTAAAAAAATGCCCCTTAAAAATAAGGGACATTTCTTCTTCATAGCAATCTTTTGCTAATCAATTCAATCTAACCAAAAACCAATATCTTTAAATTATTTTTTAAATTTATCACACCGAATATACAAAAAAAACAATTCAATTAACAAATAATTAATTAAAAAAATGAAAATAATTCTTTATTGAGAAATGTTAGGATTTACTTTATCTTTGCTTTTTAATTTATTTTGAATGAAAACAGACATTGAGTTTCCGAAATCAGAGCGGGTTTATCTGGCTGCCATTCCCGAATGGAACGAGGATTTTCAGGAAAACAGCTGGTACACGTACCTTATTAATGAAAACGACGAGCCGCTTGAAATGGCCCTGGTGGTTTCCAGAGCTTACGGAATCATAAACGGGGAACAGCGCAAAACCGGAACGTTCCGGCATGCTTTCAAGGAAGTTCCCGCAAGAGGGCTTATTAAAGTAGAACTATTGGAAAATAACGTGCTGCAACTCAACAATGAATTTGCCGTAAGCTATTTTCTTCTTAATAAGATGTACGACAAAACATTCGTATTCAAAACAAACGCTATTAATAAAAATGCATTAAGCGATATACCTTTAACTAACTTAAGAGGTGTGCTGTTAAAATAAAAAGTCAGGTTTTCAACCTGACTTTTTATTTATATCTGTTTCTGCTTCTTATTGGAAACCAGCGACCATATTACCGAAAGCGCCAGTACCGACCCAATTATGGTAAGGGAAACGGAAGAGTCAAAGTGATAGAATGGCATGATGATCATTTTAACTCCGATAAAGGCCAGTATAATGGCAAGCCCGTAATGCAGTTTGGAAAACATATCCATAGAATTTGCCAAAAGGAAATACATGGATCTCAATCCCAAAATAGCGAAAATGTTCGATGTATAAAGAATAAAAGGATCATCGGGTGCTATGGCAAAAATGGCAGGGATACTGTCGACCGCAAAAACCAGGTCGGTAATTTCAATCACCGCCAACGCTACAAACAACGGCGTTACCATTTTTACCCCGTTCTGTACCGTAAAGAACTTATCTTTGTCGAAATCTTTTGTAACCTTAAAGAACTTATGCACAATGCGTACGCCGATATTCTTGGAAAGATCCCCTTCTTCTCCGTCATGATCGTCTGACGACCACGATTTTATACCCGCAATGATGAGGAAGATTCCGAAGACGAACAATATAACGTTGAGCTTACGCGGATCGCCAGCTGCATCCGTCCCCAGAAACGGAACCGTTACATAGGTAAGCTTGATGAGTTCTACACCTGCAAAGATAAAAATGGCCCTGAAGAACAACGCTCCGAGAATCCCCCAGAAGAGTACCTTATGCTGGTATTCTTTCGGAATTTTAAAGAAGCGGAATACCAGAATAAAAACGAAAAGGTTATCCACCGACAGTGCTTTTTCAATCCAGTAAGCTGCCTGATATTTCGAAAAATTATCTGTAATTCCGTGCGGTTTATCCAAGACCCAGTAAACAACTCCGCTGAAAACCATGGAAAGCGCAATCCAGACAATGGTCCACGAAAGAGCTTCTTTATTGGAAATGGTATGGCTTTTCTTATTGAATACGCCTAAATCCAACAAAAGCATAATGATAACCGCAACAGCAAAGCCGCCAATGAGCCAGGGATGGTTTATGAGGTGATCTTCTGGTAAATTATTTTTCATAGCAAATGTTAATCTAATTTATCTGTTAACTTCTTGAATACCTTTTTTGCCTCTTTTCCGTTATACAGCACATCGTAAACGGCATCGATGATAGGAGTCTTAGCCTTTAGATCCTGATTCATGAGGTAGGCACTTTTAGCAGCATAATATCCTTCGGCAACCATGTTCATTTCCATTTTGGTTGAAATAACGGTATAACCCTTTCCAATCATGTTTCCGAACATACGGTTGCGTGAAAACAACGAATATCCCGTAACCAGTAAATCACCCAGATAGGCCGAATCGTTAATATTACGCTTTAACTTATGTACTTTTTTGATAAACTTCTTCATTTCACGGATGGCATTGCTCATGAGCAGTGCCTGAAAATTATCCCCGTACCCCAGACCATGCGCCATCCCTGCAGCAATGGCATAGATGTTTTTAAGCATGGCGGCATATTCCGTCCCCATAACGTCGTCCGATGTTTTGGCTTTGATGTAATGGCTGCTGAGGCTGTTTGCAATTATTTCAGCCTTGTCCGGATCGCCACCGGCAATCGTAAGGTATGACAAGCGTTCCAACGCTACTTCTTCAGCATGGCACGGACCCGCAAGTACTGCAATATTTTCGATGGGCACATTGTACGTTTCCATAAAATGCTGCCCCACAATAAGCCCGGTTTCCGGAATAATCCCCTTTATAGCCGAAACAATAACCTTCCCTTCGAGGGAAGCTGTTAGCTTCTGAAGTTCCGCACCCAAAAAAGCCGACGGGATAGCAAAAATCACATAATCGGCATAATTAATGGCCTCATTGATATCGCTCGTCAACTGTAATTGATCTGTATCAAATTCAACCGAACTCAGATAATTCGGATTATGTTTGTTTACTTTCAATTCTTCAATCGCGGCATCGTTGCGCATATACCATACAATTTCGTCTAAATTATGGCACAGCATTTTGGCGATAGCCGTTGCCCAACTACCTCCCCCAATAACCGCAAATTTTGGATCATCCATTATTTTGCTTGTTTTGATTTGCAAAAATAGCTTTTTTAAACGTTTTCCAATTTATTATTTTGTTAAGCTTGGCAAAAATGAAAACCAAACAATAATAAAGGGTGTACTTTCGTTATACTTATGATTTTTAATTTGATTTTTTAATAAACTTAAAAAGCGACTTCTGTTATGATGTCGCTTTTTTTAAATCAAAAACAATCAGCTATTTAAAGTTAATTCTTTTTTTTGTCGGTTTCACTTTTTGTAAAACAAATTATGATCAATGTATTCCCATACCTTGGTATCGAGCATGGGCCTGATGTTTTTTCCTTCCTTAACACTTTCTCTTATAAAGGTCGACGACAACTCGATAACGGGTGCGGCTACACGGTGTATAGAGGGATGATGAAGCAGCTCTTCCGGTAGATCGTCCCGGGATATCCTGGGATATACAAAGAGTTCGTAATCCTCGAGTATGGTTTCATAATTCTTCCATTTCGGCAAAGATTTCAGGTTGTCTTCCCCCATAATCAAAGCGAATTCATATTTTGGGAACTTCTCTTTCAGATGAGCCAGGGTATGAACCGTATAATTGGGTTGCGGAAGTTTGAACTCTATATCGCTCGGAATGATTTTATCGTATCCCTGTGTGGCCAGATGCACCATCTGCAACCTGTGGTAATCGGGCAATAGCCCCTTTTTCTTTTTGAGCGGATTGTGTGGAGTGATAACCATCCATACCTGGTCAAGCCCGCTGTTTTCCACGAGGTGGTTCGCAATAATAAGGTGCCCTACATGTACAGGATTAAACGTTCCGAAATACAATCCTACTTTCATCTTTTACTGGTTTACAAAATTGGAAACTAAATCGTAGGCTGCTTTTTTAGCGGTTTCAAGATCATGGTTTTCGAGAATGACATCGAATTCCGGCGCACGCGATATCTCACGTTCTGCTTTCTCAATACGCATGGCAATCTTTTCGTCACTCTCTGTCTGTCGAAACCGGAGACGGCGTTCCAATTCTTCCACAGAAGGCGGGCTCACGAAAACGGCAAGTGTCTTATCCGGGTACTGATTTTTTATGTTAAGACCTCCAACAACATCAATATCAAAAATAACGTGTTTTCCTTCACTCCATATACGCTCCAGTTCTGTTTTGAGCGTCCCGTAATAATTATCCTTATACACTTCTTCGAATTCCACGAAAGCATTTTCATTAATTTTCTGCTGAAAATCCGCAGGAGAAATAAAGTAATAGTCTTTTCCGTTTACTTCTCCATCTCTCATATAACGGGACGTAGCCGATATTGAGAAATCAAGATGGAGTTCCGGGTGGGTAAGAAGATGTTTTACGATCGTAGTTTTACCAGATCCTGATGGAGCTGAAAAAACGATTAATTTTCCTTGTTTCATTAAATTAGCCTTCTATAATACGTTTAAAACCTGCTCCTTTATCTTTTCAAGTTCATCCTTCATCTGCACGACAATCTTCTGCATACCTGAATGGTTGGATTTTGAACCCATGGTATTGATTTCGCGTCCCATTTCCTGGCCTATAAAGCCCAGTTTGCGTCCGCAATTTTCTTCTGTACCCATAGTTTCGATAAAATAATCGAGGTGATTGGTTAAACGTACTTTTTCTTCGTTGATGTCGAGTTTTTCAATATAGTAAATAACCTCCTGTGCATAACGGCTTTCATCGATATTTACTTCAAGCTCTTTGAGGTTTTGCCTTAAACGTTCTTTAACATTTACGATGCGTTCTTCTTCAAGTTCTGCAATCATGCTCATGTTCGAACGAATGTTTTCAATTCTCTGACTGAAATCGACGCCCAGCTTTACACCTTCCTGCAGGCGGAAATCCTGAATATTGGACAATGCCTCCTTTAAAACATTCTGGATGTGACTCCATTCTTCTTCATCGAGCTCCACCCGCTCCGTCTTCAATGCATCGGGCATGCGAACAGCCATCTTCATGAGTTCTGTTTCATCGGCATGCGGAATTATTTTCTTCATCTGATTGATATAGGACAGAACAATAGGGCCGTTAATTACGGTCGCAGTTTCTTCTCCGTTAACTTCGATAAAAACAGAGCATTCAATCTTACCCCGTTCCAGTACCTGCGCAATCGCATTTCGTATTTCAAGTTCCTTTTCCTTATAGGATTGCGGCAGCCTTACACTTAAATCAAGGTTTTTAGAATTGAGGGATTTAATTTCTACGGTAATTTTTTTCGATGGCAGCTGCACCATGCCCCTGCCAAAACCTGTCATTGAATAAATCATATTTTTATCTAATAAGGATGCAAATTTACTAAAAATTGTAGTTTATAATATAAAAATCATAAATCAGGACACGCAAACTGCGCCTGTCTTCCAGATTTTAAAGAACCGATACTGCACCAAAACTGCAGACAGATGGCTATCCATTTACTGTTTTAAGCAGCTGTTCAATATTTTTAGGAGAATTCCCGATAAAAATCGATCCGTCAAAAATCACCACGGGCCGCGCCAGAAACGTATAATGTTCCAGGATATACTTTTTAAAATCCTTTTCGCCGAGTTGTTCATCTTTCAATCCCATCTCTTTGTAAAGCTTGGCACGTTTGCTGAACAGCTTTTCATAACTGCCCGAAAGAGCATACATTTCCTCGAGCTGTTTTACAGTAATATCCTGTTCCTTAATATCCTGCAGATCAAACTCCTCGACATGATGTATCTGGTTCATGATTTTCCTGCATGTATCACAGGTTTTAAGATAGTATATTTTTCTCATTCTATAAAATTAAAAAAGGCAAGTTAGCGATTTGCCCACTTGCCTGAAAATATTTCGTATAAAGAATATTAATTTTCTTTCTTAACAAGGTATAGCTTGTCCGATAACCGTATGCGGAACGGAACCTTAAAGGTAATTTTATCTCCTGCCCCTGCTTCAGAAGCTTCCTTTCCGTTAACCTTAAACTGAGAAAGCACCAGACGTTCTTCACCGGTAGACGGTCCTGATATGAGTATTTCGTCTCCCTCTTTTACCTGATGTCCGGTAATAGTGAACTGCGCCACCGATGCTTTGGTAAAGTAATGTTCCCCATGTCCAACCAATACCTTCCGCTCGTGTTTCTTTTTGCGGATCTGGGTAACCGTAGCCACTTTTACCGGCACGGCTTCCTCGAATACATTTCGCTCTTTCTTGAATTTCAATGCATCCGATTTCCCTTTCTTAAAAATAAGGTTGCCCATTTTCTGACCTTTGCGCAAACGCTTCTGCTCTTCCTCAGGAAGCTGAACAACGGTTAAACAATTGTCAGAGCAACAGCCGTGCATGGCTTCGTGACATTCATCGCACTGTATAAACAAGAGGTGGCATGCTTCGTTTGCACAGTTTACATGTGTATCGCACGGTTTTCCACACTGGTGGCAGTTGGCAATGATGTCATCGGTAATGCGCTCGCCAAGACGGTGGTCGAATACAAAGTTTTTACCAATAAACTTGCTTTCCAGTCCTTCTGCCTTTACCTGGCGGGTATATTCAATAATCCCCCCTTCAAGCTGAAAAACGTTCTCAAATCCCTGATGTTTGAAGTAAGCGCTTGCCTTTTCGCAGCGGATCCCCCCGGTACAATACATCAGGAGTTTTTTATCTTTTTTATGTTCCTGTAACTTTTCGTTTATAATAGGCAGTGATTCTCTGAAAGTGTCCACATCGGGCGTAACGGCACCAACAAAATGCCCCACTTCACTTTCGTAATGATTTCTGAAATCAACGACAATCACATCCGGATCTTCAAGCATCTCGTTGAATTCCTTTGCTTTGAGATGGACTCCTTTATTCGTTACGTCAAATGTTGCATCATCCAGGCCGTCGGCCACGATCTTCCTGCGGACCTTTACCGTAAGTTTAAGAAACGACAAATCGTCCTGTTCCGCAGCTACATTCAAACGGATTCCCTTCATAAAATCATAAGCCTCCAGCGTATTGCGGAACGCTTCAAAATTTTCCGCCGGAACCGACATCTGCGCATTGATTCCTTCATGAGCCACATAAGTTCTCCCTAAAGCGTCCAGACCCGACCAGACCAAGAATAAATCATCTCTGAATTTCTGAGGATCTTCAATACGGGCATATTGATAGAACGAAAGTGTAATGCGTTTTTGTCCCGCCTCCTCAATTAATTGCGCGCGCTGCTCGGCGCTTAACGTGTTATACAGTTGCATGCTATAAACATTTTAAGTAAAGTAAATAAAAAAACCGAACTCTAATTGGAAGAATTCGGTTACAAAGTTACTATTTAAATTTTTAACTAAAATGATAATTATCACTTTCTAGGATTTCTTATTGTCCTTTCCCTGCATAAACATATTGGTATCTTCAATAGGTTTGGTCGATCCACGGTGGCAGGTGGCGCATTGGACAGCATTTTTATATTGCTCCCCTATAGGCGCAAACTCCTTTGCATTAAGTTCGTTTGTGAACTTAATCATATGCCTTGCAATGTCTTTTTCATGCTTGTCATCCGAGGATTTATCCAACGTATGACAGTGATTACATTTTACGCCAAGAGCCTGGTTGTATCCCTTCATGAGGGTCATAAGGCTGTCTTTCGAAATATCCTTTGGAAGGATCTTAAGGTTCTTAAAACCGTCTTTTGACACATCCCCGTAATATGTTTCCTTCGCTTTTTGATTAAACGACATCAGGATCATCCCTACCAGCAGGAAACTCAGAATATAGATTAAATTTTTCTTCATACCCTTTGTTTTTTACTTAAAAATACAAAAACATCAGAAACATCAGAAAGCACGAACTCAATTTAAAATAAGTCTAATTAATCGTATCCTTTACCACCTTCAGGCTGTCTTCTTTGGCAGCATCGGGTGATTTGGATTTTACATATTCCTCCCGAATGGTCTGCTGATTGAAAATTTCGGCAAGATAAGGCTCTACAATTTCCTCGAGCCTGCTTTTCGAAATGTTCGTAATTTCCGGATCTTCCACAAGTTTATGCCATACGCCTTTTACGCCAAAAGTATAATCGCCAAACACGATCACGGGAGTCCCCTTTACCTTTAACGTTTTTTTATCGGCCAGCACCCATTGGTCTGCCCAGTTATAAAGCCATTGTGCATCGGCATCAAGCAGTCGCAGACAGGAGTGCGATGCAGGATATCCAGGCAAAGCATACTGATGCCAGCCTACACCGCCCGAGTTACTGATATTGAAATTCCAGTTCAGGATCCATTCATCATCAACTGTACTTCTCACTTTACGGCCTTTCCAGTTTGTAAAGAACAATCCGCGAGGAGTCTGAGCCGATTTTTTTCCCATATTCGTAGGACCCCATTTTACAAGGCTTCCTTTTTCATACACGGCGTATGCCTGAATTGGATAGGAAAAAATAACGATCTTCGGGACTTCTGTCAGATTGTCAAGTTTTCTGGGAAAAGGCGTATAATCAATAAATGCGCCCTTAAATTCATTTGGAACAACCAGCGTATCACGCCCGTTAATATGATCGGTATCGATGCGGTTCAAAGCAGCAATCGTATACTGCTGTTCTTTTGTAAACGTTTTATAGAACAGTTTGCGCAGCGAATCGCTGACCTTAATGGGCCAGTAGCTGTAAGCCTCCCCTTTATATACGGCAAACTTACCTGCTTTCTTATGCTTTGCAAGTTCCGCCTTCTTCACTGCTTCGAGCGAATCCCTTTTAACCATGGCTAATGAATCCGCGTCAAGTGACAGGGAATCTTTCGGAGACTCTATAGCATGCTGTATGTCAGAAGCATCGGTCTGTGGTTCTATTTTATCATTTTCCTTTTTACAGCCTGCAAGAGTAACAAGGCCGAAAAAAACAATCAACAATTTTTTCATCTCATTTTTTTACGAAATTACTAAAAAAAAACGATGCTAAAAATAGCCATAATCAGCGATAATGAGCCCTGCTTACTCCTTTTCAGAAGCCGTTACCAAGTCCCGGTTTTTCTGCTCTTTTATCATTTCCTGATGGTATTTCCCTACTACCCCGTTTAAGGTTTCAGCTGCAATATCGTTCGCATGCCCGTCTGCAGCGAGGCGCAACCAGGGACGGCGCCCTTCAAAGTCATACGCACCGTATACAATCACAGGCGTTCCTTTTGCTTTTACCGTTTCCTTATCGGCGAGGATCCATTCATCGGCCCAGTCATACATCCATTTCGCATCTGCTTCAAGCAGCCTCAGGCAGGAGTGAGATGCTGGATATCCGGGTAGTGTGTACTGATGCCAGCCGATGCCTTCCTCGTTCTGCAGGTTGAAATTCCATCGCAGCACCCACTCATCATCAAAAGTACTTACGACCTCTTCTCCCTTCCAGTTTGTAAAATACAGCCCCTCGGGAGTAGGGTGCTGCTTTGACCCCATACTTGAAGGCCCCCATTTTACCAGCTCCCCGTTTTCATATAAACCATATGCCTGGATAGGATAGGAAAAAACCGCGAGTTTCTTAATATCCTTAGCTGAAGTTAAAGTGTAGGGAAAGGGCGAATAGGCAAGAAAGTCGTCATCAAACTGATCGGGAATCAACAAGGTATCCACATTTACAAAGGTACTTTTATCTACCCTGTTTAATGCTACAATAGTAGACAGTTGCTGTGACGTAAATTTCTCTTTAAAGACTTTCCGTACAGAATCACTGCTTTTCAATACCCAGTTTGTATAGGTAAAATCCCGGGATTTTTTATACTTTCTCCTGACACTTTCTTTTGACGACGAATCATGTCGTTCTTCTTCTTTATCTTTGCATCCGTAAAGAAGAACAAGTGACAGGAAACTCATTACTAAAATTTTCTTTTTCATAACATAACGTTTTTGTTTCCTTGTTAAGATACTAAAAACCCTGTTTTTAAACAAAAAGAACTTTTTAATTTTTTACAAACCGATACATAATTCGACAAAAAAAGGTATTTTTACCTAAGATTAAGATTAAATATTATGAGCGCAGATAGAGAGGCTAAATTAAAGGCATTACAGTTAACTTTAGATAAATTGGATAAAACCTACGGCAAGGGAACCGTTATGAAACTCGGGGACAGTGCCGTGGAGGAAGTAGATGCTATTCCTTCAGGATCGTTGGGATTAGACCTGGCATTGGGGGTAATGGGATACCCACGCGGAAGGATCATTGAAATCTACGGACCGGAATCTTCGGGTAAAACGACCCTTACACTGCATGCCATAGCGGAAGCACAAAAGGCAGGTGGTATAGCTGCTTTTATTGATGCGGAACATGCTTTCGACCGTTTCTATGCAGCCAAACTTGGTGTAGACATCGACAACCTTATCATTTCACAACCCGACAACGGGGAACAGGCATTGGAAATCGCCGAGAACCTGATCCGTTCCGGGGCAATTGACCTTGTTGTTATCGACTCTGTAGCTGCCCTTACGCCTAAAAGCGAAATAGAAGGAGAAATGGGTGATTCCAAAATGGGTCTTCATGCCCGTTTGATGTCGCAGGCTTTAAGAAAATTAACGGCCACCATCTCAAAAACGAACTGTACTGTTTTCTTCATCAACCAGCTGCGTGAAAAAATAGGGGTGATGTTTGGAAACCCGGAAACAACAACCGGAGGTAACGCTCTGAAATTCTATGCTTCCGTGCGTATCGACATCCGTAAATCCACACAGATTAAAGACGGAGAAAATGTTTTGGGTAACCGCACCAAGGTTAAGATCATCAAAAACAAGGTTGCTCCCCCATTCCGTACTGCCGAGTTCGACATTATGTACGGGGAGGGAATTTCTAAAACAGGTGAAATCCTTGACCTTGCCGTTGATTTTGAAATTGTAAAGAAATCGGGATCGTGGTTCAGCTATGGCGACACCAAACTAGGGCAGGGACGTGATGCCGTGAAAGCTCTTATTAAAGACAATCCGGAACTTCAGGAGGAACTCGAAGAACGCATTAAAGAACATATCAAGGAAAAACAGACTTCCTAACCAAAAAACCCCTTCATAATATGAAGGGGTTTTTTGGTTTCTTAAAAGTTTTAAAACAGTTTCTCCTGCATTTGCTTTATAAATCCATAAAAAAGTTCCAATTTTGAAACTTCAACGGGGTGCTGGTTCTGACCGGCTGAGATGATACCCGAGAACTTGTTTCTGCACCTGATCCGGATAATGCCGGCATGGAATCTGAATTTATCATCTCATCATTTAATAACCCATTATATGATGCAGGAAATTTTAAAGCAAATCACCTGGATAGAATGGCTTGGAGTCCTTTTCTCCATCGTTCAGGTCCTTCTTGCCCGAAAGAATAATGTCCATAATTATCTTTTCGGCATTACAGGTATCTTATTGTCGATGTACATAATGTTTAATGCCAAACTTTATGCTGAATTTACCTTGAACCTGTATTACCTTGGGATGAGTATTTACGGATGGATTTACTGGAAGTTTGGGAAACAACATGCAGAAACTCCAATATCCTACACCGACAACTCGGAAAAGATCAAGGCCACCGGCATTGTCATGGGCTCCTTTATCCTTTTTTACTTTTTCCTTACCCATTTCACAAACTCCGATGTCCCTGTATGGGACTCCTTTGTAAGCGCATTTGCGTGGTCGGGTATGTGGTTGATGGCAAAGCGCAAAATTGAAAACTGGATCCTCCTTAACATCAGCAACATCATTTCCATACCGCTTATGATCCACAAAGAGCTTTACCTGTATGCTGTACTAACAGCCTTTCTTTTTATCGTGGCTGTATCGGCCTATATCAACTGGCGCAACATCATTAAACAGGAACAGTATGCATGATTATGTTAACCTCAGGAAACAGTTGCACGGAATCAGCGAATTCCCACCTTCTGTCATACAGCATATTCACAATCAAAGATGGCTGCATTTATGGGTACCAAAACAGTATGGCGGTCTGGGACTTGCTTTTGGAGAGGGACTGAAGATCCTTAGAAACCTGGCCTTGACCGATGGCAGCCTCGGCTGGATGGTAACTCTTTGTGCAGGCGCCAACTATTTTAGCCGGAACCTGCGGCCCAAAGTGGCTAAAGATTTCTTCAGGAATCCCGAAACCTGCTTTGGGGGCAGCGGGATGATCGGCGGTACGGCCGAAATACAGAAAAACAGCTATCTCGTTAACGGTATATGGAAATTCGCTACGGGCACTCCTCATTTGAGTCATTTTACACTCAATGCAGCACTGACACAAAACGGTAAACCGGTAACCGACGAAAACGGCAATGAGCAAATCCGCTCCTTTATCGTACCAAAGGAAATGGCAACCATCATCCCCGACTGGAAATCAATGGGAATGCGCGCTACAGGTACGTATTCATTTGAGGTAAATAATGTGGTTATCGAAGCTGCCCACAGTTTTGTTTACAACACTTTCTTTACAGATCACCTGCTGGACCGTATCCCGTTCCGCATCTTTGCCGACCTTACACTGCTTGTAAACTATGTGGGAATTGCCATGCATTTTGCAGAGGAGGCCGTAAAAATCAGAACGCAGCTGGATATATCTGCTTTTCTTAAATATCTTGAAATCACAGAAAAACACATCTATTCTTTTGCAGAGAAAACAGAACACCATCTCGTCAAAAATGAAGATATAACCGAAGCTTACACTAATGAAGTACATGCTTTCGGAGAAAACGCCGTAAAGGAGCTGTCTGTCAAAATACTGGAACTTTATCTACAGCTGGGCATCAGGGGGTCTCAGTGTAACGAACCCGTTCACCAGGTATACTGCGATTTCTTCACCATTACACAACATGCCAATTTCAGAACCACATATGGAAGCTGAAAAATAAAGCTATTTATAATAGATACGCATTAAAACCGGTTTCGGACTCGCATCGATCCTTTTTTCGAGTATTTTAAAAAAATCTGTACTTACCATTGGACATCCCTCGCTTCTCATAACCGGGACAAGTTGTTCTTCATTCGGCATGAAAGCAAAGGTATGAAGCACGATGTACCGGGAAAAAGCATTACTGTTGGTAGTATCAAGACCATGAAGTTTATACGATTTACCGAATCTTCCGGTATAACTGTTCCCGATTCTGTAATTTCCCAGAGATGTTTTATTACTGCCTTCGGTATTTCCGAATTCCAGCTCACCGTACGTTCCGGTTTCCGATCCGATACCATGTGCTACAAGCCCCTTTTCTTCAATAATATCTGATTTCACATTGTAAATAAAGAAGCGGTGGTAGCGACTTTTAACCGCCATATCCACGAGGAAGACAAAATCCTGATTGTATTCCGGATGCGATATAAGAAAAGATTTCGCCTCGCCTGCGTTTTCATCAAACCGTACACCAGCTTCTGGATCATTTAAAGGATTTGGCCGTACATATTTCAATACGAGGAAAACAAGCAAACCTCCTAACAAAATAACGCTGAAACTACGGATAAGGATCTTTTTCATGCTTTTCAATATACGTCAAGATTATCGTCCGTACTTCTTCTTTTAATTGCGGTTTATCGCGCTGTGTCAGCCCCTTTGTTTCAACAAAAGGATGCTGGTAAATGCATACCTTTCCCGGATAACCTGCAAAGAAACGAAACGGGAACATCTTTTTCAACCCTATAAACGCCATAGGCACTACGGGGATTTCGAAATCTATAGCCAACCGAAATGCACCGTCTTTAAATGTGTCCAATACCACACTTTCGTCATCGGGCACTCCTCCTTCCGGAAAAATACAGACACTCAGTCCCTTCGCAAGCTTTTCAGCAGCGGCTATCATCGTCTTCTGGCGACTTACCGCACTGGAACGGTCTACAAGGATACAGGCCTTTTTATAAAAATACCCAAAAATCGGAAGTCGGGCCAGTTCTTTTTTACCTACAAACACAAACGGGTTCTTAACCAAAATAAGCATAAGCATAATGTCCATCATTGAAGTATGGTTTGCCGTGAGCATATAGCTTTTGCCGCGACGAAACTTCTGTCTGAGCTGCACATCCATCCGGAACCCGGTACCGTAAAAAACCACATATGCCCATATTCTGGCCAGGAGAAAGAAAAAACGATAAAACCTGTCGGTAGATAAAGAAATAATCAGAAATGGCGACAATATTAAGATTACAACTAAAATCAGGGTATAGAACCACAATTTCCAGAAAAACCAAAATACATTTTTAAAAAAGCTCATGTGTTTTTTGTTAGACACTGCAAATTAATAAATAAATAATTTTAACGAACAACGTAATAAACTTTTAAATTTGTAAAAATTTAATTTTAAAAAATGGCAAAAGTATTAACTGGCGTTCAAAGTACCGGAACACCACACTTAGGAAATCTTCTGGGAGCGATTCTGCCTGCAATAGAAATGGCGAATGATCCCGGGAACGAAACATTTTTATTCATCGCCGATCTTCATTCGGCTACACAGATTAAAGATGCTCAAACGTTAAAAGAAAATACGTACAGTGTGGCTGCAACTTGGCTTGCTTGTGGATTAGATACCAACCGTGTAACGTTCTACAAACAATCAAGTGTACCACAGACCTGCGAACTTACCTGGTACTTAAGTTGCTTTTTTCCGTTTCAGCGTTTAACGCTTGCTCATTCATTTAAGGACAAAGCCAGTTATCTGGAAAATGTAAATACCGGTTTATTTACTTACCCTATGCTTATGGCGGCCGATATTTTACTATACGATGCTGAATTTGTACCGGTAGGTAAGGACCAGTTGCAGCACCTGGAAATAACAAGGGATGTTGCCTCTCGTTTCAACCACCAGATGGGTGAAACTTTTGTATTACCCAATGCTTCTGTATCCGATGAAATTATGACCATTCCCGGAACCGATGGTGAAAAAATGAGTAAATCACGCAACAACTTCATCAATATTTTTGAGGATGACAAGAAACTGCGCAAGCAGGTCATGGCGATCGTAACGGATGCCACGCCCCTTGAAGATCCGAAAAATCCGGATACCTGTAATGTATTCGCTATTTACAGATTACTGGCAACACCGGACCAGACAGCTCAGATGCGCGCAAACTACGAAGGAGGAAATTACGGATACGGACATGCCAAACAGGCTTTGTTTGAACTGATTTGCGAAAAGTTTAAAGACATCCGTGAAAAATACAACTACTATATGAGTCATCTGGACGAAGTAGACCGCTTCCTGAACGAAGGTGCTTGTAAAGCTGCAGTCACAGCGAACAGAACATTAAAAAGAGTCCGTGAAAAATTAGGATACGAATAACAAAAAGCCACTCAGTTGAGTGGCTTTTTGTTTATCCTGAACATTTTTCCCTGCAAACCTACGACGATGCCCTCCAGTTCCAGGATCATGAGTTCGGCATTTAAGACCGACATATCGAGTCCGCTTTTTACGGCAAGTTCATCTATATGCAATGCGGAATGTTGCAGAGATTCTATGATCCGTTTCTGAGGTTCTGTAACCCCGTTTAATTCTGAAAGAGAAAAAAGCTCGTTCTTTTCAGCATAAGGTGCTTTCAAATTCCAGTTTAAGTCTTGTACAAACAATGCGAAATCAAACAACACCTGAGCCTTGTTTTCCTGGATCAGCTTCAGACATCCCTTGCTCATCAAATCCGTTACCTTTCCCGGTAGGGCATAAACTTCGCGCCCGTAATCCCTGGCAAAAAAGGCTGTTGACAGCGACCCACCCTTTTCCGCACTTTCCACTACAACGGTCGCCTGTCCCAGGCCTGCGACAATACGGTTGCGACGGATAAAAAGTTCCGGTGAGAGGATGTTAAAACCTGCATATTCAGTCAGGATTAGACCATTAGCAAATAAA
This sequence comes from Flavobacterium sp., assembly GCA_040396655.1. Taxonomy (GTDB): domain Bacteria; phylum Bacteroidota; class Bacteroidia; order Flavobacteriales; family Flavobacteriaceae; genus Flavobacterium. The sequence continues at coordinate 68,046 of JBEBOB010000008.1, forward strand.
TCTTCATAATACCTCTTATGTGCTTCCGGATACAACACCTGAAAGCCGGTTCCCATTACTCCGGCAACATGTATACCCAGCTTACGCGCTTCCTGATATGCTGCAATATCAACCCCGTAAGCCATTCCGCTTACTACCACGGGATCAAAGGGTTGGATATTCCTCATAAGTTCACCCACCATTTCCTTGCCGTAAGCCGTCATTTTACGGGTTCCGACAACAGCCAGTGAAGGGTGGTTTAACAAGGAAAGGTCTCCTTTATAAAACAACATAACAGGGGCATCAGGACATTCTTTCAGCAATCGGGGATAATCTTTTTCGAGAATACCCGTACAACAGATTCCGCAATTCCGGATAAACCGGATTTCATTTTGCACTATTTGTTTATTACGCTCTTTTTTTACAGAATTACGTACCATCTTCACAAGAGGTTCCAACTCCTGGACGACCGGGGTTCCCTGCCTGAAAATTATATTGACATCACCATACGCATCAAGCAGTCTGCGGGCGTTTAAAACCCCTATACCTTCACATACAAGTAGATTGAGATAAGATGTTAAAGTTTCGGTATCCATGTATTTTTTTGATTATCACCCTTTTATAAATATAAATATTTTTTAAATTTGGAAAAAGCTATTTTTTATCCGCAAAGACAAAAAGTCATTATCTTAAAAATTGTTAATAACATTTGTGGATAAATTTCCCTAACAAGTATTGATTCATTATTTTTGCCTTATGATGATCGAGAAACACATTTCAGCATTACTATACCGTTACCAGTGCGTAATGGTGCCTGGTTTTGGAGCCTTTATCACCGAAACGGTTTCGGCACGTTACAATGAAACCAGCAATACTTTTTCCCCTCCGAAAAAAAGCATACTGTTCAACAGCCTGTTGCAACAGAATGATGGTTTGCTGGCAAATCATATTTCACTTGAAGAACATCTTACTTTTAATGAAGCTCTTCGCCAAATACAAGAACAGGTTGCTTTATGGAAAACGGCGCTGGCTGCCAATGAAGTCGTGTATCTTAAAAATATCGGGGAACTGTCGCTTAATGAAGAGCAGAAAATACAGTTTGAACCTGTAGGTTCCACAAATTACCTGACTTCCTCATTCGGACTTACATCTGTAATGTCGGTTCCTTTAACAAGAGAGACATTGCCCCAACAGGGCAAAACCATTGCGCTTCCTTCTCCTGTTAAACAGAAACCCCGCCTTCAATGGATGCGTTATGCAGCTGTTTTTGCAGGTGCCATTGGTCTATACAGTTCGGTAGCTACCTACCGGGAGTATGAAATATATCAGGAACAGAAAATGGCAGTTGAGAAGGATGTTCAGAATCAGATCGAACAGAAACTGCAACAGGCCACCTTTGTAATTGAAGCTCCTGAAATCGTAAAAGAAAAGGTCGCGGAAGTTACTCAAACAGTCCTAAAAACAGAAAAACCCTTCCATATCGTGGCAGGAGCTTTTAAAACAGAAGCCAAGGCCCAGATCCTCACGGATGAATTAAAAGCAAAAGGCTATGTAAACGCTAAGTATCTGTCGAAATCAAAACACAATATGCGGCAGGTTGTTTACAACAGCTACGCAACTCAGGAAGAAGCCCAGAAAGATTTGCGCACTATCCATGAGAAAGTAAACAAAGATGCCTGGATATTTATAGAAAATTAAAAAAAAGACCCTTAAGGGTCTTTTTTTATCTCATATATTAAACAAAATCTCCTATTTTTGTATAAAAATTCAATCATGCAACCTAAAACTCCTAAGGATTCCATCACCATCCTTACAGATATTGTGTTACCGGGGGAAACAAATCCGTTAAACAACCTTTTCGGAGGTGAACTTTTGGCACGTATGGATCGTGCAGCAAGTATTACGGCCCGCCGGCACTCGCGCAGGGTATGCGTTACGGCATCTGTTAATAATGTTGCTTTCAATAAAAGTATTCCTTTGGGAAGCGTTGTGACCATTGAAGCAAAGGTTTCCAGAACCTTTAAAACCTCAATGGAGATTTTCCTGGACGTATGGATTGAAGACCGCGAATCCGGAAACAGGCAAAAAGCAAACGAAGCCATCTATACATTTGTCGCTGTTGATGAGATGGGCGCACCGGTAGAAATTCCCGGAATCATCCCTGAAACCGCAGAAGAAAAGACAAGGTTCGAAGCTGCATTGCGCAGAAAACAGCTGAGCCTGGTTCTTGCCGGAAAAATGAAACCCAGCGAGGCAACAGAGCTTAAAGCTTTATTTAATAGCTAAAACGATCTTTAAGGTCGTTTTTTTTATACCTTAACTTAACCTGTACTTTATTTTCCAACGCTATCTTTACAAGAAAAATATATGAAATCATTTTTTAAACTGGTTCTTCTTTTAACAGCCCTTAATAGTTCCTCTATGAGTTTTGCCTGGGGTATCACAGGGCACCGAATCATTGCTGAAATCGCGGAACGCAACCTGTCACGCAAAGCAAAAAAGGAAATAAAAAAAATCATTGGCAACCAAAAAATGGCTTACTGGGCCAACTGGCCGGATTTCATTAAATCGGACAAAAGCTTTAAATATGCTGATTCATGGCATTATATAAATATTCCGGGAAATCTTCCCTACGAAGTTTTTGTGACCGAACTAAAAAACTCTTCAAATGAAAATTTATACAAACGCATCTCTATTTTAGCTGATGATTTGAAAAAAGGCGATCTTCCTGCTGAAAAAAAACAGCAATATCTTTATTTTCTTATCCACCTGTTGGGCGATGCCCATCAACCTTTACATATTGGAAGAGCCGATGATCTTGGAGGAAACAAAATAACGGTTGAATGGTTCGGAGAACGAACAAACATCCATTCCGTATGGGATTCAAAGCTTGTAGATTATGAAAAATACAGTTATACAGAATATGCCGACGTACTGAACATCCTTTCTAAAAAGCAGGTCAAAGATGTTCAGAATGGCACGCTCGAAGCCTGGCTATATGATTCTTATAGTATTTCCAATGTTATTTACGACGGGGTTAAAAGCAATGACCACCTTAAATACGGCTATCCCTACCTGCATAAAGAGCATGTTGAACAACAACTCCTGAAAGGAGGACTTCGCTTATCGAAAATGCTTAATGAAATTTTTAAATAAAAAAAGAGTGCTTAAAGCACTCTTTTATATTTTAACGTCCTCCTCTGGTCATTCCTCCGGAAGAACTTCTTCCGCCAGCGCCTACTGACCCGCTGCTTCTGCTCATTGATGGAGCTGAAGAACGACTCATACTTGGTGCCGAACTTCGACTCATTGAGGGAGAAGAACTACGGCTTGGCTGGCTAAAGCTTCTGCTTGGCTGAGACGATATGCGTGACGAACGTTCTATTCTTGAGCTTGATGGAGCAGCTTCCCTGCGCGGAGTAGAAACTGAACCACTTCGGCTTACATCACTGTTAAAAGAACGGTTTGGCGTAACGGTTGCTCTGTCCGAGCGGGAAGAACCACTGGTAGATCGTACTCTTGAAAATTCCTCGCTCGATACTCTCTGGCGTCCCCCTGAACGGTCTATGGAATTTTGGCTGTTTACATTCGAACTTCTTACACTTCCTTCCGTACGCAGGGAACCATTGGTTCTTGTTCCTGCTTGTAAGCTGTTGGATCTTGATACTTCTCTTGTTGATTCCAATGCTCTTCTGTTTGTAACATTTTCATTACGGCTTGAAAAAGACCGGCCCGGATTCTGGCGTTCCAACGTATTTCCTCTCACACCACTATATACTCTGTCTGCACGCACCAACCTGCGGTTATCTGTGTAAGAGTAACGGTTTCGGTGATCAATGTGTCCGTAAATATGTCTGTGGTATCTGAATACCGGCATTGGACGCCAATAGCTGTAATACGTTGGGTAATACCCCCAGTACCATGGAGAATAATACGGACGGTAAGTACTTAACCAGAACATGTCAAAGAAAACCGGCGTTGTATAGTAAAAAGGTTCATAAATATAGTTTGGACCGTATATGTAAGAGTTCCCTACAATCTGAACCTGCACTGTTTTGTTGCGCTGGCGTTCCATTTCAATCGTTGCCACATCCTGAAACTGATCCTGTCCCAATACGGCCTGGATAACAATTACCCGAATATCTCCTTCTCCTACTTCAACCACTCTTAAATAATCAACATAATTATCATTATTTAAATCCAAGTTTGAAATTTGTGAAGACGGATCATTTAAACGTCGCTCAAAATCCTCCAAATCTTTAGAATCTCCAAAAATAGACGCTACCGCCTGTAAATCAAGATTGTCCGAGATATCGTAATTCTGGGCTTTAACAGTTGCCGTAGAGCTGTTATATTGTGCGTTGCTAACGCCTGCAGTGAGCATTGCTGCAGCTATTAAAGCTATTTTAAATATTTTCATCTTAAATGGATTTAGTTTTATACCCAGTAATGATCAAGTACTGTGCCAAAACAATATTTTACATAAAAAAGACCTCAAAATGAGGTCTTTAAAAACAAAATCTATTATAAATCTATTTCTGTGTAATAATGAATTCTGAGCGGCGGTTGATCGCGTCCTGTTCTGCCGTACAGCCTTCTCCACAATCAACTTTCGGCTGGCTTTCTCCGTACCCGCGGGCCTCGAGGCGTGAACCGCTTATACCTTTGGAAATGATGTACTGCATGGTAGATTTCGCACGCTGATCAGATAATTTTAAGTTGTAGGCATCGCTTCCTTTATTGTCAGTATGCGATTCTATCTTAATTTTCATCGTTGGATTACGTTGAAGGATCTGAACCAGTTTGTTCAACTCAAATGCACCCTGCTGCGTAATATTCGACTTATCGAATTCGAAGAAGATGTCTCCCAATACAATCTTATCCTGAATAACGATCATTTCTATAGGACGAAGTTCTACGTCGATCGGATATTTTCCGTCTCCCCATTTCTGAAGCTCCACATCTCTGCTTTCATATCCTTCTGCTGAAACCTGTAAAGCAAAAACCTTATTACAGTCGGTGTCGTAACGTACAATCCCATATGAATCCGTAAACCTGGTTTCGATGATGTTTTTATCATAATCCAGGATTGCAACCTGCGCATCCTTGAGTATGGCGCCTGTTTTCTGATCTCTTACCGTAATAACCATTTCGGTAACACATACCGGGCGAACTTTATAAATATCATCACGGCCTACACGGTTCGTTGACAGGAATCCAATTCCTTTATCTGGATAATAGGAAAGGTGGAAATCGTCTTTAGCCGTATTGATAGGATCACCGATATTGCGGACTTTCGCATTGGCATCTGTAAGGTCGAACATGTACAGGTCAAGTCCACCAAAACCTTTATGCGAATCCGATGCAAAGATAAGCTTGCCGTCTTCTGAAATAAAAGGGAAAGACTCACGTCCTTCGGTATTGACAATGGTTCCTAAATTTTCAGGAGTTCCATAAGTTCCGTCTTCATTTAAGGCAACGCGCCATATATCCATATCTCCTACAGAGCCTGGCATATCAGAGGCAAAATACAACGTTTTTCCATCGGGAGTAACAGCGGGGTTACTTACCATATATTCCGTTGAATTAAACGGTACCGGCTCTATATCCTTCCACTTTTTACCATCCAGCTTGGCGCGATAAACGCTTACTTTTCCTTTTTTCAACCTGTTTTTCTTATCTCTTTCAAACTTTCCACCGCGGAAACTCTCTGTAGCGAAAAACATTGTCTGTCCGTCTGCTGTTATGGTAACCGGACCGTCGTGATGCTTGGTATTCAGTTCATCAACAGGTTTAATGTCTTTGAATTTCTCTTCATCCGCAACATACGTGGCTGCATACACGTTTAAGAACGGCTGATCGTTCCATCCGTATTTCTTTTTGGATTCATCCCGTGCAGAAGCAAAATAAAGCGTATTATCTGCAGTTAAGATACCTGCAAAATCAGAAAACTGCGAATGGTTCATTCTACTGTCTTCAAAGGTAAAGAGTGCTTCCTGACTTCTTAATTGCGGAATATAATCCGGATCTTTAAGGAATTCAATCGTACGTGAATCTTCCGGTTTCAGATCCGCAAATTTCTTCATAATCTTATTAGAAGCCTCATATCTCCCGCTGGCTTTAAGCATTTGGGCATACTTATAAAAAACTTCGGCATCCTGGTTTGGGTTTCCTTCGATAGCTTTTGCGTACCATTTGGCAGATTCCACCGTATTGAATACGTTGTAATAACTCTCGGCCAATTGCAAGATTACGTAGTTATCGGACTTCTCTCCCCGTACCAATTTCTTATACTGCTCAATTGCTTCGACATATTCATATCTTTTAAACAATTGATCAGCATATTTCAAACGTTCCTGCGGCGTACTAATATAAGCTGTATTTTGTGCCTGTGCAGTATATAGGGAACTTAACAATAAGAGTGATAAGTAAAATTTTTTCATAATTCTTAGTTAGCATATTAGAAATAACGAGGAGAACTTGATACTTTTTTCTTGTAGAAAACATCAAACAGGATCATCACCTCATGTGAACCATTTGCTCTGTAATTAAGACTCGACGTCAAATGATCATAAGCATAACCGATTCTTAGTTTTGGAGTAACGCGGTAGTTTACCATTGCTCCGAACGAATCCTGTATGCGGTACGTAAGACCTACCTCAAATTTTTCGTTATATAATGCGTTTAAAGATATATCGGCAGAAATCGGAGACTCCACGGCCATTTTCAACATAGTGGATGGTTTGAATTTCCAATCGTGATTGATTTCGAAAACATAACCTCCGGTTAAGAACATATGCGTTACATCGGTACCAAACTTTCTGTTATCTTTCTCCAAATAAGTATTCTTCATAAAATTAGGAACACTGAATCCAACATAGTACTTATTGGTGAAATAGAACAAACCGGCTCCTACATTAAAAAGAGAGGCACTTGAATCTTCGGAAAAGGCAATATCATTCCGATCTGGCAACGTGTGGTTAATATCACTGAACAAACCTATCTTCTGCATGGTAACACCTCCTTTAACACCTAAAGCAAGACTGTGCCCTTTTCCAAGACGGACAGTGTACGAAATATCTGCTGAAACATTATTTTCGGTTACAGGACCAATATTATCATTAACAAAAGTTAAACCAACTCCCAGATTTTTTGCTACAGGTGTATGAAGGAAGGCCGTTCCCGTTTTTGGAGCTCCTTCCATTCCCGTCCATTGCGTTCTGTATAAAACACCCATAGACATATAATCGTTGATTCCCGCATAAGCCGGATTAATTAAACTCTGATTATACATATACTGCGTATAATGCGGATCTTGTTGCGAGAACCCCTTAAAACTTCCCAGAATAAGGCAAATTGTTGCAACGACACTTTTGTTTAATTTCATAAAGTTGAATTTATATTACAAATATATTCGATTAATCACCAAAATCACTTCTTTCGCCTCCTTATCTTTTGATATTTTCATGAAAGCCGGGATGGCGCTGTTAATAAAATACTAAAATAGTAATATTAATTTAATATAATCAAGCTTTGCCCTGATAAATTTTAAAAAAAACATGTGTTAAAATTGCAAAAAACACCTTTTAAAGTTATATTTAGTAAATTTGACACGATTTAATACCTATTAGAGAATTCCATGTTAGAAAAGGAAACTATTAATTATGAAAGAGCTGTTTTGGTCGGGATCATAACGCAGCATCAAACAGACGACAAACTTCAGGAGTATTTGGACGAACTTGAGTTCCTTACCCAAACAGCCGGGGGAGAGGTTTTGAAAAGGTTTACCCAGAAAATGGAAAAGCCAAATCCCAAAACTTTTGTAGGAACCGGTAAGCTTGAAGAGATTGATTTATATATAAAGGAGCATAAAATTGATACTGTTATTTTCGATGATGAATTGTCACCGGCTCAGCAACGCAACCTGTCAAGGCTTTTAGACTGCAAGGTCCTAGACAGAACCAATCTTATTCTGGATATTTTTGCACAACGCGCACAGACCTCTTATGCCAGAACACAGGTTGAACTAGCCCAGTTTCAATATCTTCTGCCAAGGCTGACCGGCATGTGGACCCACCTTGAACGCCAGCGAGGCGGTATTGGAATGCGTGGTCCCGGAGAGACCGAAATTGAAACAGACCGCCGAATTGTACGGGACCGTATCGCTCTTTTAAAGGAAAAGTTAAGAACCATTGACCGTCAAATGGCGGTGCAGCGCGGCAACAGGGGAGCTATGGTGCGTGTTGCCCTTGTAGGTTATACGAACGTAGGAAAATCAACTCTTATGAATGCCATTGGCAAAAGTGAAGTGTTTGTGGAAAACAAGCTGTTTGCCACACTTGACACGACTGTTCGGAAAGTAGTAATCAAAAACCTGCCGTTCCTGCTTTCGGATACCGTTGGTTTTATACGGAAACTCCCTACACAACTGGTCGAGTCCTTTAAATCGACTCTGGATGAAGTACGGGAAGCCGATTTGCTGCTCCATGTGGTAGACATATCGCATCCAGAGTTTGAGGACCACATAGAATCGGTAAATCAAATCCTGAAAGATATAAAAAGTGACGACAAACCTACCTTGATGATTTTTAACAAGATCGATGCCTATAAGCCTGAGCATTTTGACGAAGAAGATCTTATGACGGAACGTACCTCCAAACACTATTCTATCGACGAATGGAAAAAAACATGGATGGGCAAAGTAGGTGAAAATAATGCGATTTTTATTTCAGCTACAGAAAAGGAAAATTTTGAGGAATTCAAGCATAAGGTATATGATGCCGTAAGAAGTATTCACCTGACGCGGTTTCCTTATAACAACTTTCTCTATCCTGAATATGAAGACAACGATGCTGTTGAAGAATAAAAAAAAGCGGGTATATATACCCGCTTTTTTTTATTCTTTTGCCAAACGTGATTTTAAGGTTTTCCAAATCAGGTCAGCACCGTATTTCTTTATCAATTCTTCTTTTAATTTATAGAATTCGTCACTAGTGGTAGCTCTTAGATCATTTTCCAGTTTAGTAATCGTTCTGAGTTCTTCCACCGCTTCCTCTACCGAAGAGAATTTAGTTTTTGCAATGTTTTTAGCAAGCCAGCGTTCTTTGTCTTTATCCTTACTAAATTTATACAAGGCTTTACTATTTTCAAACTTACTGTTGAACGCCACAACCCTGCGATCCAGTTCTCCTGAAACATTATTATTTGAGGTAGCCTTCACAAATTCTTTTTCAAGCTGTAAATAAGATGGATCTGTTTCAATAGAAGTACTTTGGCTATACATCATATTTATTGAAAAGAAACAAAGAACAGCACCCAATATATTTTTCATTCTATCCATATTTAGTCGTTATTAAGGATTAAATACTGCGGAAATGATTTTCCGCAGTATCAACTCTAAAATTATTTAACTTCATACATTAATTGTATCCAGTCTTGGTATTCACCATTTTTTGTCCTAACATAAAGGAAATAGGTACCGGATGGCAACTGCTTACCAGATGAATCCTGTCCGGCCCATTGTCTCTTATACCTCACTTTTTTATCATGTTCGTATACCAGCTTACCATATCTGTTATACACTTTTAATTCCATAACGTTGTTATAGGTAAGATCAAGATTATCGTTATTACCGTCTCCGTTTGGAGAAATTCCTTTTGGATAGCTACAGTTCTCAACATATAAAATAAACGATTTTACATCTTCACATCCGTATTCATTTACTTTTTTGATGAAAACACGGTAAAATCCGGCTACATTGATTACCAGTCCTACGGATGGTGGAGGCAGTGTTTCTACAACAAAACTTGCATCTTCATCCAAACGTTCCACCTTATAATAAAACTCATCATCTGTTAACGGAGGCAGTGTATATTCGTTACACAGGTTTACAGGTTTAGGAACTTTAACCTCTACCGGTGCCTTTATAATTGTTGCCGGTACAATTTCATAACATTGTGCAATTTCAGATTCAACGCGTATATAAACTTCGTTTTTACCTATTTCAATAGGGAATTGTCTTGGATTGGTTATCTGGTTCTTTTTATCAATGGCATCGTCTTCTGATGTATAATAAAGAAACCTCAGCTTACTTAGATCTCCACCCGATTGTCCTTCCTTGATCATTTCCGCAAGAAGGTTCAAATCATAGGTGTTCTGATTTTTATCACAAACCACTACACGTTCTAAATCCACATCATCAAGCTCAATTGCCGGACGGAATGCCACTTCATAGAAATCTGTATATTCTTCATCACATGTTTCAACAATTAAATCAACACGTACTGTTCTCTTTTTATCAATCACAACATCCACCGGACCTGCATTGTTGCTAACCAGTTTCCCGTCTACAAACCATTCCGCTCTCCACATTGGGTCTCCGGAAGGTCCGAAACGCCATGCTTCAGCAGCCGTATCAAATCTCACAGAATTTCTTCCAGGTGGTGTGTAAGCAACTGTCCCGGTAGGGCCGTTGATCCCGATCAATGCTATTCCTCTTTGGTCCAACGGACAACCATCGTGTCTTTCAACATGAACTTCAATAACATTTGTTGTTTCATATAAAACGATCTGGCTTGTTTGCACACTAGGCGGAAGAAATGTACAATCCTGAGTATCTGCTGTTAAAGCAAACGAGGGCATGTTTTTAAAGTTAATAACAAATACCCGGCACGGAGCTTCTCCATACACTGCCCAGTTTATACTTCCTTTTTCATTTGCTGGCGGTGTAGGATCTCCTCCATTTGCCGGCCAAGTCCATGTTGTATTTCCCCAATGCGAATGCTTGTAGATTCCGGAAATAGAATTTGTCCATCCGGGTCCAGTCTTTGGCAATGGCACATGAGGCTCATTAAAGGTACATTGAGTACATCCAGCAGGAGGCGTATCTGAAGGAATTCCTTTATGACTTACACCGTCAGTTAGGTTAATCAATCCATTCGACCAAACGGATACTTTTGTATATGTCACATCAAAAAAGCAAAATTTAAAAGGAATATCAACATCTGATTCTGCACGTCCATCTATCGGTACCCTGATTTCCTTTCCTGTGAACGGATAAGGATTATAGGTAATCGGCTCAACAGTATACTGGTCTGTTCTATTGAGGTATTTAACCTCATAGTTAGCAGGTATTGTAACTTTTTGATCCTTACAAACCACGTACTGATCCTTACCTTCCTCGTAGTAGTCCATCAGTCCGGCACGTGGAATGCTCACATTAAAACATGTGGCATCAAGTCCCTGCTGGGCATTCGCACCAAGGCTTGTCAAGAGCAGTAGAAAGAGTATTTTTCTAAACATAATGATTGAGTTAATATAATAATTCGTTAAATGTAGACAAATTTTTACAAAAACAAAATTAAAATGAATAATTTAACCCTAATCCTAAAGTATGACGTGTTTGAAATCCTTTATATGCGTTATCGTCATAAAGCGCCTGAAATGTCAAATTAGTGGAAATATACTTATTTACTTTCAAAACTGCATTTAATTGATAATCTAAATCCACATTATAAGGATCTTCTAAATAATTCGAATATAAGTTGAGGATATTTTCGATGGTAAAGTTCTCCATCACCTGCAGTTTATAATACGCATTTATAGACGCTCCGAATTCAAAACGGGTATTTTTTCCCTGTTCAACTCCGAATGATTCTCCTTCATCGGTAAAATGCTTGTGCACGTAAATTAAACGTGCTGTAGCAGGTGCAAAGTTTACTTTCAGGTTATCGCTCTTTTTCCAGAGCATCCCCAAACCAACCTGCAGGTACGCCGGAGACATGAAATGGGAAATTCTCTCTTCCTCATTATCGGGATTTAACCCGGCATCAAACTGGGTTTTGAAGTTCATAAATGCTGAATAGTACCAGTTTGCCTTCGCCTGCTTACCCAGTAACGAATTGATTTCCAGCCTATCGTCGGTTTTTCTTTTTTCTTCCCCTTTAAGTTTATTGATTCCGTACGAAGCAATGAACTTATTGTCCCACACCCAGTCTTCCTTCTTGTAGTTGATATCGTAGTTAAGGGAACCGTTAAGGGCAAGGTTATTAGATCCTCCGGCCTGCCATTGTGAAAAACTTGACTGGCTACCTAAAATGGCTATGGTTCCTTTCGTAATCCAGGTGCTGTCTTTCTGAACATTTTGGAGAGTTGTTTCCTGCGCGTAGAAAGCGTGTGCCGGCAATACCGAACACAGTAAAAAAATCTTTTTCATAGTCTATTTTTATTTCTATTTTTTTCTTTTGAAAATAGGAACGGCAGAACAGGCTTCTCCAAACATAATAGAACGCGCATAATCCATCATCCGCTGATTTGCCATAACGTATGCTTCTTCCGGAATTGCCTTTTTAGCACAGCCCTTAATGATTACAGGCTGATCCCGATAGACCTCGAAATCTAAGTTATTAATAATTTTCTGATAATACAATACCCCGAGATCGTGTAATGAGCCCTGCACCACCATTTTAGCTTCGGGCTGAAGATAGGACGACACCAGCATAAAAGCCCACGACGGCAATATCGCATCTGTAGAGCAGGTCACAGCAACCAGCTTATCTTTATAAATACTCCAGTCGGCCTCTTTGAGAGCCGTTCTGAATTCTTTCTCTTTTAGGACAATACCTTCGTACAGCCACTTTGAAATATCCAGCAGAACGCCTTCTTCTTTGGGATAGTAATCCTCAAGATCGAATACAATAAGACTGCTCTGGGCTACTTTATTGATAATTTCATCTTCCATTGTTTACAACATTCCGAGTTCCAGTTTTGCTTCTTCACTCATAAGGTCCTTTGACCATGGCGGATCGAATGTCAATTCAATTTCCACATCTTTGACCATGTTGATAGAAGATACTTTTTCCTTAACCTCCATAGGCAGCGTTTCCGCAACCGGGCAGTTCGGGGAGGTGAGTGTCATCAGTATCTTTACTTCCCTGTTCTCGTTTACAAAAACATCGTAAATTAGTCCCAATTCGTAGATATCTACGGGAATTTCAGGATCGAATACTGTTTTTAATACCTTAACAATACTTTCTCCTAATTCATTCATATCAATTTGTTCTTCCATTTCTTTAGTTGGCTTGAAGGGCGATTGCATATAATTTTATTTGTTTGATCATGGATACCAACCCGTTGGCGCGTGTTGGCGATAAATGTTCCTTTAGCCCGATTTCATCGACAAATGAAGTATCGGCCTTCATTATTTCTTCCGGATCCTGATTTGAAAAAGCTCGTATAAGGATCGCAATAATTCCTTTTGTCAGGATGGCATCACTATCGGCCGTAAAAACAATTTTACCGTTCTGCTTTTCCGCATGCAGCCATACCTGTGACTGACACCCTTTTATAAGGTTCTCTTCTTTTTTGTACTGATCTGCAATCATTGGCAGTGATTTCCCGAGTTCGATGATGTATTCATAGCGCTCCATCCAATCATCAAACATTGAGAATTCCTCCACAATTGCTTCCTGTATTTGTTTAATTGTATTCATTTTTAATCATTCCTACTTATTTACTAACTCAACATTTGTTGTGCTTTTTTCAAAGCTTCGATCATCCGGTCTATTTCCTCTCTAGTATTGTAGAAAGAGAAGGAGGCTCGGATTGTTCCCGGAATACCGTAAAAGTTCATGATGGGTTGCGCACAATGATGCCCTGTCCGCACAGCGATTCCCAATTTATCTATAATAGCCCCCACATCATACGGATGCAGTCCTTTTAAATTAAACGAAACTACTGACGCTTTTTCCCCGGATGTTCCATAAAACTCGATTCCTTCCAGACCACTTAACTTTTCCGTAGCGTAGTCAAGCAGTCCGCGTTCATAGGCTGCAATATTATCAAAACCAACCGCATTCAGGTAATCGATTGCAACTCCAAGAACGATACCTCCGGCAATATTCGGGGTACCTGCTTCGAATTTATGCGGAAGGCAGGCATAGGTCGTTTTTTCAAAAGTCACTTCTTTAATCATTTCCCCTCCGCCCTGGTAAGGAGGAAGCTGGTTCAGCCATTTTTCCTTTCCGTATAACACCCCTGTACCTGTCGGCGCGCATATTTTATGTCCTGAAAAAACGTAAAAATCACAATCCAGATCCTGTACATCCGGTTTAAGGTGAGGTACTGCCTGTGCTCCGTCAATCAAAACAGCCGCGCCAACCTTATGGGCCTTTTCAATCATGCTTTTTACGGGGTTGATGGTTCCCAACGCATTTGAAATGTGGTTAACGGCCACGACCCTTGTTTTTTCATTTAGTAATGCATCATAGGCTTCCATATCCAAAGTACCGTCATGCAACATAGGAATCACTTTTAAAACGGCGCCCGAACGTTCGCATGCAAACTGCCATGGAACGATGTTAGAATGATGCTCCAGATGTGATACGATAATTTCATCGCCTGGTTTCAGCAGCTGACCAAAACCATTGGCCACCAGGTTAATTCCGAACGTCGTACCCGAAGTAAACAATACTTCAAAACTATTTTGGGCATTGATGTGCTTCTGTACTTTGAGGCGTGCTTCTTCGTAGGCATCGGTTGCCACCTGGCTTAAATGATGTACTCCGCGATGGATGTTTGCGTTGATTTCGGAATAGTACCGAACTTCTGCATCAATGACCGATTTAGGTTTCTGTGCTGTAGCTCCATTATCGAAATACACCAAAGGCTTCCCGTTTACCTGTTGTGAAAGTATGGGAAAATCTTCTCGTATTTTATGTATATCAAAGTTCATGTGTCTCTTAAAAAGAAATTTAATACAAAGATACTAATATAAAATTATACGGTTGCCAAGAATGAAATATGAATTTAGAACTGTTTTAAATAAAAAAACGCTGACGGGTACATCAGCATTTTTTTTATGGTATTTATCTTTTGACAGACCTGTTCAGCAACATGGGATTTGTAAGCACTTTACAATTCTTTACCGTAACGGTAATTTCCTTCAGAGGGCCTTCACATACCCCGTTGGACTGCGAAACGTAATATTTATAAGTTCCGGCAGCCGATGTTGGAGGAACAGGCGCATTTGCAAGCCTGAACCCGTTGACCGTCGTATACCAGTTTAGTACATAACCGGAGTTTGTAGTTGAAGCACTTAAAGCCGCTACCTGTCCAATACAGTATTGCTGGTTAGCATCAATAACGGGCATATCGGGTATAGAGGTTACCGTAAAGGCACTTATATTATTGCTGTTAACATTCAGTGGCGGTTCAAGATCGGTAATGTCCGTCGGCGTATTGGTTGTCCATGGACCATTAGTACTCGTTCGCGTCACCGTACCTTTTTCCTGTATAAACCGTACCTTTGTCTGGTTCGTAAACTGGCTGTTTCCTTTAACCGTAAATGTAAAGGGAGCCATAGATTGTCCCGGTGTCAGACTTAAGGAGTTGGCAATGGTACTCGAAGTATTCTGCACCGCTGTTCTGTATACATAACTTGTATAACCTGCAGACGGGCTGTTGGCGGTTGTTTGTACCAATGTCCATCCCGAAGGGATGCTTGAAGAAACCAACGTTGTGTTCGGAGGAAGAATCTCTGTAACTTCCACACGGTTCCTGTAATAGTTTCTGGTATTGTTGTTGCCTGTATTTTCTATAGTTGTCCCTCCGTATTCCACATTTCCGTTACCCATATTGGTCACTGTAGCCGTCAAGGTATTCCCATTGGTGCTGTCTACACAGGGTTTATCTGTTGTTTGCGCAATGGTCATATCGATTCCTTCCGCAATAACAGGAGTGGTTACGACACTTGTATTGTTGTCAAGGTCCTGATCCAGTATGTCTGTCGGAAGTGCCGATGCCGTATTCACAAGTACATTTCCTAGAGGAACCGCCGTAAGCGTTCCGGTTACCTTAATAATACCTGTTGTTTTGGCCGCCATGTTAAGACTACCTGTAATCTGGTTTGTCGCAAGCGGGTTCGCTGCAGATGGTGTTGGCAGCGTTGCCGAGGTAAATCCGGAATGGGTTATACTTGTAATACGGAACATTCCCGATGTGCCACCTGTAACCAAATTGCCCTGTCCGTCTTTTACTTCATCATTGAAATTGATATTGGTTAAGGCGGCATCTGTATCGTTGGTCACCTCTATGCTATAGGTAATCTGATTCTGATTTGCAGGATTACTGCTCGGTATTGACCTAAGTATGTCCTTGTCTGCTTTTTTCACCACCCGTAAATTTCCCGGGGTGGTAATCATAACATTTCGTATTTCGTGATAGTTAAAGGCTCCTCCTGTCGATGCTGCGAATCCCAGCTTTAACAACGAAGGCGGAATTTCATCGGTCGTATACCTTACCAATTCTGTAAATCCGGTATCGGATATGTTGCGTTTCCATCGAATAATGATATCGTAAAACCCTGTACCCGTTGGATCTATCTCTACCTGGACCCTGCGGTAAAACTGTGCATCTGTAGGACGTGTTTCATTAAACGGGGCCGTATTATAATCAATTTCATTTCGCTGCCTGATGGCCGCCGACGTACCGCTGCGGTCTCCTACCTTATATCCTGCAAGATACCTGTTAGTCGTAGCCGTATTTGTAGTAGTAGGCCCTCTCAGGATTACAGTATTGGGTACGAGCCCGTTAGCATCATTGTTGGCATCCAGCGGAATACGTCCGGGTTTTCCCTCATTATTATTCCCATAATTCCCATAAGCATCAAACCCGATTCCGATATAACCTCCCGCAAGTCCGTCTATAGGGGTTGGCCCTCCAACAAGCCTTGCATATCCCAACGAACCTCCGTATCCCCCGATTTTGAACGGTACCGTAGCATCGAACAGGAAAACGGAAAACCCGTCACCCCCGTAATAGCTGCTTGTTGCATTATCACTGTTACGCCACATCTTATATTCGAAATCGACCAGAACTCCCAATGTTGAAGGAAATGATTTATCTACATAAAAATATCCCCTTTGGTTTGTAGTTGAATTGTTCAAACGAAGCCATCCGGCCCCGGCAGGATCCACACCTCCCGAAGTAAGATAGGCCGTTCCCTGCGTTCCACCGCCGCCTCCTACGACCATTTCGGTGGTTTGACTTCCTTTCAAATCGTTGGTAAACGTGAACTGAGCCCGTATATTCTGAATACAGCATGTAAACAATACAACGGCAAGCAGAGATTTCACGACAATTGAATGCTTCGCTTTACAACAATAACTTTTCATCTTAATTTTCCTTTACGGCAAAAACAATATTCATAAATGAACCAACCGTTACGTCGGCATTCGATTTTACAACATACGTCATCTTTCCTGCTGCATCCAGCGATACAGACTGAAAAACAACGGTATCGTACCATGTAACATAATAATGGAGCTCCGACGCTGGTAATACAGGTAATGCAGGTGCACTCGGACTGCTTGGCTGGGTAGCCGTTCCGGTTGTGCCAAACTGTGCTTTATAACGTTCATATAAATTCAGAACACCTGTTCTGGTACCGTCGGTAAACGACTCTCCTGCTGATGCGTTAATCGCAGTGAACTGAGAACTATGGGTAGGTACAATGATAGACGGCATGTAAAAAAACTTAGGCATTACAGCTTTAAGTTGTTTCAACACTCCTGTTGTTGCATCGGCAACAACCACTTTGTCGGAGGCAATCCCGGTTTGTAATCCTGAAACGGCCAGCGTATTTGATGCTGTTGCCGTGATTGTGGTAGCTTTTATCAAGCTACCGCCTAACTGCACTTTATCTGAAGCAGCGTCTACACTGATTCCGTTATTAGCACTCACATTCAGCGCAGTCCCGTTTCCGTTAGGCACAAGTCCGTCTCCTCCAATCTGACTGAAGTTAACCGATAAGCTTCCATCGGCAGCCACATTGACTGACGGGTTGGATGCAGCCTGTTTTACAACACCTGATTTACCTGTATTGTCTGCATTATCAATTGTAATGGCTACATCTGCCAGAACCGCATCACTTACCGATGTTCCTGCATTTACCTTAACCGGAGCCGTTGATGTAATCGCTTTTTTACCGGTGATGGAAGCCGGGGCCAGCGGAACATAAGTCACCACCCCGTTAGCTCCGACCGTTGCAACAGCTCCCTGTACAGCAGTTCCTCCGTCAAGATTTGCTGCTGTTACAGTTTTGGAAGCAATATCGGTTCCTGTTACCGTCCCGTTTTCAATTTTAGCGGAATTTACCGCGTTATCAGCCAGTTTCGCATTTGTTACGGCATTGCTGGCCAGTTTGTCTGAAGACACTCCCCCGTTTGCAATCTGTATACCTGCATCGGCCCATAACTTCTCGGTTCCGTTTGATCCTGATACAAATTCTATACCGCCTGTTACCGTTAAATTACCTTTTTGCTCATCTGTAGCTAACCGTATCCATTTGCCAGCTGTTGCCGCATTCACTTTCAGCCAGTAGTAATATCCGGGTTTTACCGCGGAAGTACCTGTTCCTGAAGTAGCCGTATTATACACCAACAATGAATTGGCAGTGTGCTGGCTCGCAGCGGCAATACCGCTTATAGGAGCAAAATTATCCGTGCTTGTCAAAGCAACCCTTGACACGAGCAAACCTTTCGTAGAAGAAGTGAGGTCTACTACAGAAGCTTTATTTGGTTTATCCGTACCAAACCCCTGTTGCGCATAAAGTCTATCAGCTCCTAAGGTAAGTACCATAACAAGCGTTAAATATAGTTTAGACGCTTTTTTCATGTGTAAATTTCCTTAATGATTAGTTTCTGCCTACGATGGCCCATTCAGACCCGTTCGATTTTACAATCCATCCCTGATAAGGTAAAGCTCCGTATGTTAGCGTAGAACCTCCGTTTGCAATAATGTTGAGATAGTTGTTCGGTTCTGTTGTATTTCCAATTTTGATATTTACTACCTGGCCCTTATTGGAAGCTGTCGCCGCAGGTAACGTAATGTTGATATCTGCTGAAGCAATGGTTGCTGTAATATTAATTTCCTGAACGAAATCGTTATACCCCGAGATAGCTGATACTGCCAGGTTTGCACCTGTTGACTGGGAAAGCGATCTCGCCGCCTTACGCAATACCCCACCTGTTGACTGTGCATATACAATTTCACTCTCTGCATCAGGTGCAATTAATCCTGCAATCCCCAATGTATTGTTAGCTCCACCTGTTGTAATGGTAGTCGTTGTTTCATTCAATATTCCTCCTAAAATCACATCGCCATCTGCAGCTTTGCTGATACCGTTGTCTACTTTTACCAGGCTCGTCGGCGTTGCCGGTGCCCATGCTGTTCCGTTGTATGTTAAAACCTGATCGTTCAGAGGAGCCGTAGTTGCAACTGCCACTCCCTGAATCGCAGCAACTTTGGTGTTATTCAGAGGCCCTGTAACATCGCCTACCAACTGGATATTTCCTTCGTTAACGGATAAAGTCCCGTCTGCCGCAATAGCTACTTCTGCATTGGTTGCGGCTTCTTTTACCACTCCAAGTGTTGTTCCCGAGGCTGTGGCCACATTAACCTTAAACGGCGCTGTAGTTGATCCGTCTCCTGTTACCGTGGTATTTGTTCCGTCGGCGAATTTTGTGTTGCTTGGCAGATCCGTCTGATTAACCCAGCTTACTTCTCCCGCTGCATTGGTAACCATTACCTGATTCGCAGTTCCTCCCGTATTTGTTGCAGATCCCGGAGCCTGGATGTCTTCTGCCTTGATTGTACCATTCAGAATTTTATCTGAAGTTATCGCATTATCGGCAATTCCAAGTGTAACATCAGCTAATACGCTCTGAGCCAAAGAGGTTCCTGTACCCGCTGTTGTTCCTGCCGTAACCGTTATTCCGCTACCTGTTAACGTTTTTCCTGCGGTTTCAGCAACGTTCTTATAAGTTACGCCTCCGTTTCCGTCAGCTGTTGGAATTAATCCGGCAGCCACATTTGTTCCGGCAGCCGTATCTTTCGATGTCATTTTATCAGCTGTAACCGCTCCTGGTGTCAATTCGGTATTTCCAATTGATCCCGCTTTAATTTTTAAGAAAGTAGGAACCAGAACGGCATCCGCAAGACTTGAAGCCTCTGCCGATCCAATAACGATTTTACCGTCGGTGGTAAGATCCTCCCCTGCAATAGTTGCTATAGATTGATACGTAATGTTACCATTCGCATCGGAAACCGGTACTTTTCCTGTTAAAGGCGTTGTAACACCGTCAGGGTTTACAGCCAACATTTTTTCAGGAGTCACCGCTTTATTTGCCAATTCATCTGTTCCGACTGCTCCTGAAGCAATTTGAGCCGCTGTAATAGCATTATCTTTAATTTTAAGATAGGTTGGCGTCAGAACTGCCCCGTTCAATGTACTGGCTGTTGCTGTTGCAGCATCTGCACCAACATTAATGATCCCGTCTGTCGTAAGGGTTTTTCCGATTGCGGCTGAAGGTTCTTCAT
This sequence comes from Flavobacterium sp., assembly GCA_040396655.1. Lineage (GTDB taxonomy): Bacteria > Bacteroidota > Bacteroidia > Flavobacteriales > Flavobacteriaceae > Flavobacterium. Next base: position 88,401 of record JBEBOB010000008.1, read on the forward strand.
ATTTTACGCCTCCGTTCCCGTCAGCCGTTGCAATGGCTCCGTCTGCTGCATTTGTTCCTGTAGCAGGATCCGACGATGATAATTTATCTGATTTGATGGAACCGTTTGCTATATCAAGGGCTACATCTTTCAGAACCGCATCTGTTACATCAGAAGCCGCCCCGTTCAATGTAATAATTCCCGATGTGCTTATCTTTTTCGCATTTAATGCACCTGCGGAAATGACATCTTCCATAAGTGTTTTAGGCGCAACTTCTTTTAAAATTCCGTCCGCCCCCATTACCACAACATTCTGCACAGCCGGATCGAATGTTGCCGGTGTCAACACTTCCAGACCTTTAACCGCAAGTGTTTTTCCTGACGCAGCATCGGTTGTAATGGTCGTTGCCTTGGTAAGGCCTCCCCCTAAGGAAACCTCATTGGTTACAATACCGGTTGAAGCATTGGTAACAGGTGTAACGGTTACCCCGTTTACACCGTTAATAAATTCGCTAGGATTCACCCATTGTGATTCCGGTTCATTCGTTGACGGGTTCAAAACTGTAACAAGTACCTGCCCCTGTGTTCCTTCTGCCACTCCTACCGTGTAAGTAGTTGTTAAACCATCTGGCGATGTAGCAGAATCGACCTGCACATTTTTACCCGTCGCTACAACGGTTTTCTTTTCTGATGTTGTGGAAACTATGCGTACCCAACGGTTCGTATCCCAATAATAGAACCCCGGAGTTACACCCGTTGCTCCCGAACCTGCAGTGGCATTATTATAAACCAATAATGACTGTGCCGGACTTTGAACAGGAGCCGCTACATTGGTACCTGTTAAATTCAAACGCGGTATCAACAAACCTCGTTGAGAAGATACAATGTCAACAGCAGCCGATTTATCCGGTGTATTTGTTCCAAAACCTTGCTGCCCAAAAGATTCTGTTGACGTCAAAACTGCAAAAGCAATTGTTGCTGTAAGTAATAATTTTTTCATTTCTAAAGTTTTCTAAATTGTTAATCAACTGTTTTCCTCAAAATTTTTCTATTATTTTCCATATTGTTCCATCAGAAACAAGATTCCATCCCGAAAAGGGAAGAGCGGTATATAATCCTCCTGAAACCCCGTCAATAGCCCCTTTTACAGACAGGTAATTCGCTTCATTCGAATCGTATTTTTTAATGGTAATTTTCTTTCCTTTATTCCCCGCAGGGCTCGGCAACGTAATCGTAATGCTTCCCGACCGAGCGTTTCCCAGCAAAATAGCATCTGATGAAAGTGCCGTATAATTCGTATCGACTTCTTTTATCGCATTTAAGGAATTGAAATCTGCTGCCAGCTCTCCCTGGTCGTTGATCGTTACCGTAGGATTTACGGCTGCTTCCTTCACAACTCCGAGATTCTTGCCGCTTGCTGTTTTAACGGAGACCGTATAATCTTTACCACCCGCAGTATTTAGTAAGGAGGCTTCGGTAATTACAAGCGGATCATTTCCTTTAAACGTATCGGTTTTCTGATTTGCCTTTATTATGTCGGCTATTGTAATGTTCTGCTGCACGCCGTTGTTATCGATATAGGTAAATTTTGTCCCGTCGTAAAATACATTTCCTGCTGTGTACTTAACAATATTCTTAATGATGTTCGTTACGTTTGCATTATTTACAATCTTCTGGAAGTTGTTCACTACATCTGAAGGTACGTCTATGATTGTTTTCGTACCGTTTTCTGAGGTGTACGTATATGTGCCGTCGTTATTATTTACCAGAGTCGTTACAACCGATATGTCTGATAAAGGAACCGACACTTTATTTCCGTCCGTATCTGTTAACACCAGATTTCCATCGGCAACAGCAAGCGATTTATTTTTGGTATTCGTATCCAGCGATTCCACATCGGACTGGTTGATAATCCTTGTCCATTTGTTTTCATACCAGTAATAATATCCCGGCTTCAACGTTGAGGAAGTATTCGTATTGAACACCAATAACGATTCTACATTCCCATTTGTAATGGTCGTTGTATCCGTAGCACTCTTTAAGGAGATTCTCGGTATCAGAATACCTTTATTGTTTGCAACAACCTCTAACTGTGAGGATGCATTTGGTTTTAAGGTTCCGATACCGACCTGCGCATAAGACACTCCTCCTAAAAATAAAAGCCCAATTGGTAGTAATCTTTTTTTCATATCTTGAAATATTCAAAGATTGGTAATCTTTCTTTTATGATTTTTTTATCAGCCTTTTTTGCCCTAATCCGGTGATAAAACACATCAACTTTTTTCTGTTTTTCTAATTCCTTAAGACAAATGTATACCTAAAAATATCAGGGAACAGGCAGCAAGACCTGTAATTAACATTTTGTGATTATTATACACACATACCTGTGAGCATAATAATCACCTATTGTTAAACCGGCTTGCTTTTTATCTTCTTTTCCCCCGGATTTGCCCTCCCTGATTTTAAAGTTCCGTAACAATAAATTCAGATCTTCTGTTTTCTTCGTGTTGTTCATCGGAACAGTTCACCCCGTTCCTGCAATCGTTCACCAGATCCGTTTCTCCATACCCTTTATAACTTACACGCGAAGCATCGATTTCCTGCGCTATGATCCACTGCCCTGTGGAGCGTGCCCGCCGCTCAGACAGTTTAAGGTTGTAGCTGCCCGAACCGCGGCTGTCGGTATGAGAACGCACATCGATCTTCATTCTCGGATAGTCTTTTAATACCTCTACAACCTTCGCCAGCTCTATGGCTGCATCAGGCCGGATATTGTCTTTATCGTAATCAAAGTAAATTGGTTTGAGGTTTAATACCTTGAACAGGTCGTCGTTCTTTTTAACCTCTACCCTTTTTTGTTCCAGCACAATGGTTCTTTCGCTAATACCCGTAAGATTATTCAGCTTCACCGCCTCCTCCCTGGTGATGTACCCGTCTTTGAACGCTTTCACACGGTACGTTTCCCCACAGCTGTAATCCGTATTAAAACGGTAACCGTTGTCCGCATATTTGTCCGAAGTTCCCAGTTCCTTATAAAGGTTGTCATACAAGGTAAGCGAAGCATCTGCAATGATGTTGCGTGTCTTTGAATCCACGACCTTCACGACAAGTTCCTGTACACATTCCAGCTGCAAACTACGCTGCTCGGTAAAGCTGTAAATGTCGTCATTGCCTTTTCCTCCGGTACGGTTCGAAGAAAAGAAGCCTTCCTTGGTTTTATAGTCGATGTAGTACGCAAAGTCATCTGCATTGGAGTTTACAGGTGCTCCTACGTTCTGGATACCTCCAAAGCTGCCATCGGCATAGGTCTTCACTGCGTAAACATCAAGACCGCCTAAG
>JBEBOB010000009.1:0-78844 GCA_040396655.1 Flavobacterium sp.
GGACAAGAATCCAAAGCAACCGATTTACTCTTCTTAGTTAATTGGGTTCTCCCTTTTCTTACTAATTGTTGAATTGTTGGCATAATGTTTATTAAAAATTTTCTACATTCAATTAAAATTCCCGTGTATTTTCGGGGATGCAAATATATAAATTATTACAATCAAAACAAACCCATTTCATTTATTTTCAAAATATTTATACATTTACCTTATCAACTCCGTAAAGAATGCCGCACACAAAAAACGTTTATACCTATATATATTGTTTCTTTTTATTGCTTTTTGCAAATCATGCGGTCGTGTATGCACAAAACATATATCTAAAGTTAAAAGCACAGGATGCGCAGGCTTCCACCCTGTTGAAACAACAGGTAAAGGACACCGTTTTCAGCAACGGACAGGAAGTAGAAACAACCCTGAACTCTTTACAGGATTTCTTAAAAACGAACGGATACCTGCATTACAAAATTACCTCAGCCCTTAAAGCTGACAGCCTGTATATTGTAAACTTTGATCTGGGTATGAAAACCGACAGTGTAAAAATCAGATTCAACCAGCATGCCGGCCTTATTTCAGATATGCTGAAAACACCGCAAGCCTCACAAACGATACCCATTTCCGGCACACAGGCCTACCTCAATAATATCGTTGAAAAATTAGCACAAAGCGGTTACTCCATCAGCACGGTAAAGTTAACAAATCATCAATTTTACAACAATCTGCTGACAGCGGATCTTGACCTTCATTTAGACGAAAAACGTTACATAAACCAGCTCGTCTTCACTCCTTACAATAATTTTCCAAAAGCCATAAAACAGCGGCTCATAAAAAAATACGAGAACAAGCCTTTTACGGAAACCATAACCGACGCCATACAGAAAGAGATGACACAGTTTCCGTTTATTAAAACCGTAAAGCAGCCCGAAGTCCTTTTTACGGAGTCAAACACAGCCCTGTACCTTTATGTGGAACGACAGAACATCAGCCAGTTCGACGGGCTCATTGGTTTTACGAACGACGATGACGGAAAAGTCCAGTTCAACGGCTACGCAGATCTTCAGTTAATGAACATCCTTAATAAAGGAGAACAGTTAAAGCTGTACTGGAAAAACGACGGAAACCAGCAGACACAGTTCAACCTCTCCGGCGAAATTCCCTACATTTTCAACACACCTATTGGTTTAAAGGCTTCACTTGAACTTTTTAAACAGGACAGCACCATGATGAATACCAAGTTCAACGCAGCCGTGCTGTACTATTTCACCTTTAACCACAGGATTGGAATCGGATATCAGTCTACCGCCTCCGTAGCAGGTACCGATAATTTTTATCAGGCGGCCGATTACAGCAACCAGTTCATCACTCTGAACTATTTACTGAATAAATATCAGGATCACCCGTTGTTCCGGCAAAAATATTATGTAACGGCCCTTTTGGGAATCGGATCCAAAACGGAAGAAATGAATAACAGAAAGGGGGCTCAGCAATTTGCAAATTTAACCGCTGCTTACCTGTGGCAGCTTTCCAACAGGTGGTACCTGAACCAGCAGGCAGAAGGAAGCTGGCTCAACAGCGCCATTCCGTTACTATACAACGAGTATTACCGGTTCGGAGGGATTAATTCCATTCGCGGTTTTAAAGAAAATTCGCTGCTCGCCAAAACGCAGGCAGGACTATACAACGAGGTTCGTTATCTGCTTGCTCCCAATATGTACCTGCACACCATAAGCGATGTAGCCTATTACAAAGGAGATACTATTTCCGACCTGCTGTATTCGTTCGGACTTGGGTTCGGAATCCAGACAGGCGGCGGGCTGTTCAATATCATTTATGCCAACGGCGTCCAGCCCGGTACCGCTTTTAAACTATCGAACTCCATTTTCCATTTAAGCTATAAGACGCAGTTTTAAATAATCTTTATTTAGGCTGAAATTTTAGCCGCGTAATTTATCAAAGGAAATATGGCTAAAAAATCCTTATCTTGTAGTATTACGAATTCTTAAGGTTTATGAGATTTTTATGCTTTTTATTTTTATTATCCGCATTACAGTCGTGTGCCACGAAAAAGTACACCAAAGCCCGGTTACTGCCTAATGGGATAAAGTCCCTTACCGAGGAAACATACACGGTAACGGCGAATCAGAAAAAGCTTCTTCATACAAAAGAAATAACATTTACAAAAGGCGGCCGTATAAAACAATCCAAAACTTTTGACCCGTCAGGTAAACTGCTGAAGAAATCGGAAAAAAAACTATGGTTTACACAGGAGACCTTCCCGGATAAAGAACCTTATTACTGTAAAACACGCTGGAAACCTAAACAACGCGAACGTATCAGCTGTTATACGAAAAAGCGGAACAAACAAAACGAAAGCATTTATCATTACAATAAAGACGGAACCATTGAGAAAATAGTGGATAATTTCGACCGTTTCCACACACAGCATTTTTATTACAGCAACAACGAATTGTCCAGAATCGTTACCATGTCAGGAAATGAGGAAGTCATTGATGAAATTTTGATAAGCTGCACAGACAAAGATGCGAAGGGCACCTGCCTCAAAGAAATCAGGACTTCAACCAGAACCGGAAAAAAAGAAGAAATCCTTGTTTTTCCTGATTATGATTGAAAATCATAAAGGCAAACCCTTAAACATCCCTAAGTTTGGAATAATCTGTATCCTATTTATTGTTACAGAGCTGTTTCTAACAATCATAAGCATAATAGTGGGCTTTTTCCAAAGTATCTTCTAGTTTTTCAATCTTGTCCTGCCCGGTTTTTACTTTTGTAAGGTGAACCGGCAGCTGCTTCTTTCCATCAGCCGAAATCCATACCCCTTTTAGCTGATTGCGATCCCTGTTTAAAAGCAACACTCCGGTATTGTAATGTTCAACAAACGTATACTGCTGCTTCTCTTCAGAAAAGGTCGTTTTGAGAAGAATCCAGTTATCATCCTTATTGCTGTTGTACTTGTAAATTGCCGAAACAACAGTTCGCGGGCATCCGTCTTCTTCAATCTTTAAGTAAAACGAAACCTTTAAACCTTCCGAAATAGAACCTTCATAAAGCTCTTGTGAAACAATGCGTTGTGCAAAAGATCCATTTACCGCACCCAGCGCAAATATTAGGAGTATTTTTTTCATTGGTTCAATTTTAATTAAATATAGTAATATCTTTGCTTTATGCAAAATGAACATCAGATATTTGGAATCCGGGCCGTGATCGAGGCGATCCAGGCAGGTAAGGAAATAGATAAGGTATTTATCCAGAAAGAGGCACAGGGCGATTTAATGCAGGAGCTTCTGAAAACACTTAAGAAAAAGAACATCAACTTTTCGTATGTTCCGGTAGAGAAGCTTAACAAGCTAAGTAAATTCAACAACCACCAGGGGGCTGTTGCATCTATTGCGCCTATTGCATTCGTAACGATTGAGCAGCTTGTGGAAGGCATACTCGAAAAAAAGGAAAACCCGTTGTTCCTTATCCTGGATCAGCTGTCGGATGCCCGTAATTTCGGAGCCATCATCCGGACAGCCGAATGTACAGGAGTCGATGGCATCATTATTCAGAAACAGGGATCTGCGCCGGTCAACGGTGATACGGTAAAAACCTCTGCGGGTGCCGTATTCAACATTCCCATCTGTAAGGTCGACCATATCAAGGATGCTGTTTTTTATTTACAGGGGTCAGGTATTTCAACAGTTGCTGCAACGGAAAAAACAGAAAACAATATTTACGATATTGATTTTAAAAAAGGTACGGCCATTATCATGGGGTCGGAAGATAAGGGGGTGAACCCTTCTGTTTTAAAGATTGTTGATGAAAAAGCAAAATTACCTATGTTTGGCACGATTTCATCATTGAACGTTTCTGTAGCCTGCGGAGCCTTTCTTTATGAAGCCGTAAGGCAACGTCTTTAGAAAAATCCCGGCAGGGACTGGTTCTGACCTCTATATCCACCTACATTAAAAGATAAGGATGAAAGATATTACAATAGAATTCCGCAAACCCATCTATCCGATTATTCCGGAATTAATGGATTATCTGGATAAATACAGCCGAACAACACAAACAAGCGTTTTCTACGACGACCTGCTGCGTTTCTCGGGGTACATAGCATTAGAAGATGCCGACGGGGCAGATACACTGTGGCTGCGGGTTTATTTTTCTGAATCAGAACACAAAGAAATTGAAGCCAATCTCAACAAAATATATACGTTGCTTCATTCCGACGGAGATGAAGCAACACTTCCCTTCCTTACCGTTGATGCCATTGATTATTGTACGTTCGGCAATTCCAAACCCTTCCGGATAAAAGTACGTAACATCCTCAACGACAACTACACCAATTTCTACATTAAAAAAGCCGATGCATCCAGGATTTACGGACTGGAACTGGAAGAAATGCTTTCGCCCTATACCATGAATTACCTGGTTTATAAAGACACACTTATAGAGGAACATATACTGGGTATTCCGGGAGATGTCTTTATAAAAAAACATTTACCTCTTTGTACCGAACTGGAAAAATCACAGATATCAAAAGAGTTTGTAAAGTTTAACGAACGATGTATGATAGGATTGCTCGGGGATATGCGTTCCTATAATTACGTAGTGATCCCGGCTCATGACTTCGACCAGGTGGTTTACCGGATACGCCCTATTGATTTTGACCAGCAGTGTTATGAAGGAAACCTTAGAATCTATATGCCGCAGTATTTCAAGGAAAACTACCTGATGGTAAAAATGGTACTCGAAAAGCTGCTTCCTTCATCAGTAGAGCAATACCGTAAGGAAGTGCGTTCTGTAATTGTACGGCGCGTCCTCGCGAACAAGGAACGTTTCGATGATCTTATTGCAGTGATGAAAATGGATGAAATTGCTCCAGCGGGACATGTCGACGAATTAAAGAAATCCTTACAGAAGCTCACCCTTGAAAAATCGTTTAAATATTGTAGGAATATGGGCGACATACTGGAAACCGCCCTTAATTTCGTTATACGCAATTACAGGATCGAGGGTATTAAAAAATTATAATCAGCAGCCTCCTGTTTAGCACTCTTCCTTATCATAAAACGCTCCGTATGAGAACCGTTTTTACGATGAAAAGTATCATTATATACATAGCCGTCTTCATCCTTCCGTAATAAAGGCAAAGGACTAAAGTTTCCCTTTGCATCGAACTGCCTTATAAAGTCATCTTTTGCTTCATCATAATCAGGTCGCTGCCAGTCATACCTATACTGAGGTTCAAACTGGGGTTTTTCCAGCAAGAAGGACAAGATAATTCCGGAAAGGAATCCCGCTAAATGCCCCTGCCATGAAATACCGTCTTCCACATGCGGAAACATATACCATACAGATCCCCCGTAAAGGATTACAACAAGGAATGAAATGGCCATAAGCCGGTATTGCTTACTTCTGATTCCCGTAAAAAACATATATGATGTAAGTACATAAATAAGCCCGCTTGCCCCAATATGGACTCCGTTCTCTGCAATAAGCCATGTTCCGATTCCGGACATCAGTATACCTCCCGCAATCAATATTTTCCAGTTTTTGTAATAATAATAACAGGTAAGGGGCAGCAACACAAGAAGAGCCAGCGTATTGTTCCACAAATGCTGTATGGAACCATGCAGAAAGGGTGACAGAAAAACACCTCTCAATCCCTTGAATGTTCTGGGTATTATTCCAAAATTCTTCCATTCTAAAAAATAATTCCAATCCAGATAATATACCGTCCAAATGGCCAGGAGCGATGCAAAGGGCACCCACAAAACTTCCGGCCTGTATTTTAGTTGATCTGTCTCCATAGATACAGCCTCATCAAAAACACATCCAAATAAAAAAGACTGCAATTATGGCAGTAATTATTATTTGTAACGTCATCACGTATTTCATAAATTTACATTATGAAAGCACCTTTAGCAGAACGAATACGTCCCAAAAAGCTGGAAGATTACATCAGTCAGACACATCTGGTTGGGGCAACGGGCATTTTAACGCAAAACATCAAGAGGGGAATAATTCCCTCCATGATTTTTTGGGGTCCGCCTGGAACGGGCAAAACAACGCTCGCAGAAATTATTGCGCAGGAAAGCGAACGTCCGTTTTATGCATTGAGCGCTATTAATGCGGGTGTTAAGGATATCCGCGAAGTCATTGAAAAAGCAAAGGGTAACAACGGTCTGTTTACACCCAAAAACCCTATATTGTTCATTGATGAGATTCACAGGTTCAGTAAGTCTCAGCAGGATTCATTACTCGCTGCTGTAGAAAAAGGTTGGGTAACACTCATTGGCGCAACTACGGAAAACCCGAGTTTTGAAGTCATTCCAGCCCTGCTGTCGCGTTGTCAGGTCTATACACTTAATGCTTTTACAAAAGCTGATTTACAAAGCCTGCTTGACCGCGCCTTAAAGGTAGATGAAGATCTTTCGAAAAAAAACATCACGATTAAGGAAACGGAAGCCCTGTTCAGGGTATCGGGCGGCGACGGGCGCAAACTGCTGAATACTTTTGAGCTCATCGTGAATTCACTTGAAGGAAACGACATAGAGATAACCAATGATAAAGTAATGCAGATTGTTCAGAAAAATACGGTTCTTTACGACAAAACGGGAGAACAGCATTACGACATTATCTCGGCCTTTATCAAATCCATACGGGGAAGCGATCCCAACGGAGCCGTATACTGGCTTGCTCGGATGATTGAAGGTGGCGAAGATCTTAAATTTATTGCCAGGCGCCTTGTTATTTCTGCTTCGGAAGATATCGGGCTTGCCAACCCCACTGCCATTATTATGGCAAACAACATCTTTCAGGCGGTATCGGTTATCGGATATCCTGAAAGCCGCATCCTGTTAAGTCAATGTGCCATATACCTGGCCACTTCCCCTAAAAGCAACGCAAGCTACATGGCCATAGGAAAAGCACAAAGTGCCGTAAAACAAACCGGGGATCTGTCTATTCCCATCCACCTCCGCAATGCGCCGACAAAGCTGATGAAAGAATTAGGGTATGGTGAAGACTACAAATACAGTCATGACTATCCCGGAAATTTTGTTCATCAGGAATACCTGCCCGATGACCTACAGAACACTGCTTTCTACGAGCCCGGCGAAAATGCACGTGAAAAACAAACAAAGGACTTCCTGCATCAAAGATGGCATGGAAAATACAATTACTAAAAAAAGCACTTCAAATGAAGTGCTTTTTCTATTTATTTAATTTGTTTAATGCAGAATACTCGAAAGCATTCTTTACAGCATCTACATACGATTTGTCACGTTTCTTGATTTTACTTTCCCCGTAAGACATAAAAACGGTTTCTCCTTTACAATTAAGCAGTTTGATTGTAAGTTTTGTCGAAAACATGGATTTACCCCGTTCTACCACACATTTAAGTTCTTTACATGGATCGGCTTCGACTTCGGGCGGAATTCCCTGCTTATCATAATAAACGTTAAAGCCGTATTCTTCCAGCTTAAATTTTAAAAAGGAATTCATCCTGTATTCATTAAATTCATCCTGAAAATCGTACATACCTTTTATCTGGATATTTTTTACCGTAGTAAGGCTCTGGGCATATGATCCAAGGGTAAGGAATCCAAATGCTGCCAATAATAGTAGCTTTTTCATGTTAAAATATATTTTTCAGTTCATGTAATTTATATATCTCCGGGATATCCAGATGTGATGTTCTTTTAAATTCATTAAACCATATCACATTCATCCCTACATTCAGTGCCCCCTCTACATCGGCCTTAAGATTATCTCCGATCATGACGCTTTTAGAAGCGGGTACTTGCGCTTTCTGCAATGCATGATGAAAAATATCGGGATGCGGTTTTTTAACGCCTGCTTTCTCTGAATTGGTTACCGTATCAAAATAACGGTCCAGCTTAGTATTCTTCAATTTCAGATCCTGTACTTTTTCAGGTCCGTTCGTAATGATGTGTAAACGGTAGTGCATCTTAAGATAGTCCAGTATTTCATATGCTCCATCAAAAACATGGTTGTAATTCGCCAGGTTTTCAATGAAATAATCCGCAATATGATAAATCTGTTCATCCGAAACATCAACAGCTATTTCATTAAACGTATCCTTCAATCTTCCATACCTCAGAAAATCATGTGTAATCTCCTCTTTCGCATAACGGTCCCAGTAATGATCGTTTATAGGTTTGAATTTTACCATAAAATCATCAATCCCATTGATTTTAAGATCATTAAAAACCTCATGAAACGTTAATTTCGAATTTTTATCAAAATCATAAATCGTATGATCAAGATCAAAAAAAAGATCGGTAATTTTTTCTTTAAAAATCATTATTTCTGCTGTGTTATAACTGCATTCTCTATGTGGTAGATCCAGTCATCAATATCATCCGCATTATAGCGGAAAGTTCCCTCCATCGTAACGTAGGTATCTGTTTTTAAACGAGGTGTAGCGCCTTTGAACTTAATGCCCATAATGGTTTCCGGACCGGCATTACCGCAAAAGAAACACTGTGCAAATACATTTTTACTCAATGCATAAGACTTGCTGTCAATAGGAACAATAAATCCTGTAGCCTTAATTTTTTTGCCCTGAAGTGCTTTCAGGGTACCGTTGATCATAGGGTACATTACCTCTCCGTAATGAGGGTTTTTCTTTTTAACAAAATCAATCTGTCCCAACAGTTTCCAGGTTACTTCCGTAGCATTCTGAAATTCCGATTTTTCAGAATTCACCAATTCTCCCGGAGCAAAACTCATAAGAAAAGCTGCCGTTCCGATATAGAGCATTATGACGATTTTTTTAAGCATCAGCCAATGTTTTAGATATGTTTAATGAATAAGCTTTTAAAGCCGGGATAACCGCAGCTACAATACCTACAAGCAGCGTAGCCAGCAAAAGGCTTCCTTCTTCCTTCCAGAGGAAGTCAAACGGGTTGAACGCCATCTTAAATTCTTCCTGGGAAGATACCGAGATGAAATACAGCCCTACTCTACCAAAAATAATACCAAGAATAAACCCTATTGAGCAAAGGAAAATACTTTCAAGTAACACCAGCCAAAGCAGCTGCATTTTTGAAGCTCCTGTAATTCTTAAAAGGGCAAACTCATATTTACGCTCTTTAAGCGTATTGTACAAAGCTACGAAAATACTGATACCCGATATAAGCATAATACCGTATGCAAGATATTTTAAAGCCGTAATTCCTACCCCGAACAGTGTAAACAAACGGTTTATTTCAAGGATGGGTGACGCGGCCTGCATTTCGGTATTTTGCGGAATGATTCTCTGCCACATTACTTTAGCCATATTGTTACGCAATTTTAATAAGACAGCCGTAATTTCTTTCCCCTCATGTTCCGTTGCATCTGCATGTACATCTGCTTCTTCCCCATGCTCATGTTCGTGCATATGCCATACCGATTCGATATTGCTCAGGATCAGCTGGTCGGCTATTTTACCCGATTCAGACAGAATACCCACAACCTTATAAGCATGGTGGTCATGAACTTCTCCTTCTGCCGCATCGCCATGTGTCCCAAAAAAGGTATCTCCTATTTTTAACCCGATATTATCTGCTATTCCGGCTCCTACCACCACCTCAAAATCCGAAGAAAACACCTTGCCCTCCCTTAATTTAAGGTCGAAATGCTTCATATAGGCATCTGTTGTCCCCACTATTTTATAGCCCAGGTAATTATCACCATATGCTAAGGGAACAGCACTCTCAACAGCGGGCTTTTTCATCCATACTTCAGCCTCCTGATAGGAAATATTTCCAGGAGGCGCATCCATCTGGTAAACAGATGACAGGATAAGCTGTAGAGGACTTCCCTTGGCCCCCAATACCAGATCGATATTATCCATTGATGATGAAAATTTTTCTTCGAACTGTTTCTGCAATAAGATCAAAATTGAAATAATTGAAACAGATGCCGTAAGCAATACAATGCTTAAAAAAGTATTCAACGGCTTATACCATGTATTTTTCCAGGCGATCCTTCCAATCATGACAACGAAATTTGATGGTTAAACACCTTCTTCAAACGTTGGTCGTGGGTTACGATCACCAGTGATGAACCGTATTCTTCGGCCAGTTCTCCAAGCAGGCGGGCCACAATCAGCGCATTCTCGTCGTCAAGGCTCGAGGTTGGTTCATCAGCCAGTATAACAGAAGGATGATTAATTAAGGCACGCGCAATGTTTACGCGCTGCTGCTGACCAATGCTCAGCTGACTTGGAAGTTTGTCTTTATGTTCCTTTAAGCCCAGGTTATCCAAAATGGCAAGAGCTTTATCTTTAGCCTTTATCTTCGTACCGATCCATGAAGCCAGCACTACATTTTCCAGAACCGAAAGCGATTCAATAAAAAATGATTTCTGAAGCACCATCCCGATAGACTTTCCTCTGAAATGATCCAGTCCGGAAGCACTTAAGCGCAGGATGTCTTCATTATTTATAACTATTTCTCCGTTATCCGGGCGCAGAAGCCCTCCCAAAAGGTGTAAAAGGGTCGTTTTTCCTGTTCCGGAATTTCCTGTAATCAAAAGTGTTTCGCCATCAGGACAAAAAATATCCGGAAACCGGAATTGCTGAGTTTCTGAATATGAAAAAGTAACGCTTTGTGTTTTAATCATTTTATTTATTTTAAAACGCTACGCAAGATACTAATTAATTTGCGGAAAGATCTTTGTGCAAATTTGAAATTAAAAAGGTTTTAACACATTTATAAAATACCTTCATCTGCAAAGCTAAAATATCCCTCCTGCGTAATGATGACATGATCCAGCAGTTTAATGTCTATGGTATTCCCCGCTTCTTTGATCTTGTCGGTAATTGCGATATCGGCCGTACTGGGATTCAGTTGTCCTGAAGGATGGTTATGCATTAATATAATGGAAGTCGCCAAATGCTCAAGAGCCGTTTTAAACAACATACGGATATCTACAATGGTCTGGGTAAGCCCACCTTTGCTCAATTGAAGTCTGTAGATAATTTTATTGTTGTTGTTGAGAAGCAGAAACCAGAACTCTTCATGAGGCAGATCGCCTATAATGGGGTGCATAAGCTTAAACACATCCCTTGAATTTGTAATTTTGGTTACTTCTTTCGTTACCGACAACTGCAGCCGTTTAGCCAGTTCCAGGGCTGCCACTATTGTGATGGCTTTGGCCTTCCCTATTCCTTTAAACTGCATCAGCTGATGAATGCTCTGCCTTAAAAGAAGTGAAAGTTGATTATTGTTTTGTTTGAGTATCTTCTGACATACGTCAAGTGCACTTTCATTTTTGTTTCCGGTACCTATTAAGATAGCCAGTAATTCAGCATCAGACAACACCTGTTTGCCTTTATACATGAGTTTTTCCCTCGGCTTATCATCTTCGGACCAGTCTTTAATTGGAATTTTTTTCGCATTCATACGCTGTGTTTTTACCACTTAAGTTAATGATAATCAACAAATAATACAAAACAAATTACACCGTTATATAAAAAGCTTCAGGAACTATCCGTTTAAAGAACATCCTTAAACCAGCGGTTTTACTATTTTTGCAGCTGTTAAAAAAAACGCTGACTCCTTTATGAAAACACTTCTAACATGCTATCTTCTGTTCACAGCATTTATATTTGCACAAGCACAGGAAACCGAAATGCGTAACCAGGAGGTATCACCTAAGAATGAAATAACCGATCTGGCTTTGGTATATTACAGCATTGACTTTTCGAAAGAGCAACGAAAAATGTTGAATGACAGGGAACTGGAACTCATATTTAAAATTGATCAGGAAGGTACACCCGAACTATATAAAATAAACGGCATACAGGATAAATCCATTCAGGACAGCTTAAAGTTTAAATCCCAACAAATCGGAAAGTTCACCCCAAGAATTAACAACGGGATTCCGGAACCTTCCATCTTTTTTCTGGAATTGACCTATCCATCCAGAAAACGCATCTCCGTTTCCTCAATTCCTTATCAAAAAGCTATATTCAGTCAAGTTCGTCTGGAAGATTTTGAGTATATCGAAAAAGCAAATTTCGGTTCAGACATCGTGGTAGGTTTACTCGCAAACCAATATATAGGAACTCCCGCAGAGTATTCGAGACTGGGAGCCGGGATGAAAATAAACATGACATTCACCGACCATAAAAAATACATCTACGGATTGAATCTGAGTACTTATTTTAATAAAAAACAGAAGGATTACCCATTATATACCGACAGAGAACAGCTTCAATCAAGAAGTACAGCACTGCTCGGAATTATTTTTGGAAAATGGTTTGATAAATTCAATATACAGGCGGAAATAAATTATGCCGTTCAGAACCTAACCGAACGATACGACAGCCATGATAAAGGATGGACCCAACTTAAAGGATGGAGTCCCGGTGCCGTTCTTAATTATCCCGTCATGCTTGGCAGGGAAAGGCCTCTTTATTATTATGGTCTTCCTTCTGTGTTCAGCCATAATCTCAACGTGAGTTTCGGGGTACATTACGTACAGTTTTCTCAAAAAGAAGCCAGCGGTTTTATGGCAGAACTGGGACTGGCTTACAGAATGACCTTCAGGGGAATTAAGGAATACTGGCTTATAAATTAACAAAAAAGCGACTTATGGTCGCTTTTTTCATTTGTTTATGCATAAATCCATTAAGGCAAGGCTAGGATTCCGATCGCAAAGTCCCTCCTGAATATTTCTCGAAGAAATCTTTTTTATACACTTCTCCTAAAGGAATTTCCGACTCATTGACATAAAGCGTATGGTTATCGAACGAATCAATGTATTCGAGATTTACGACGTAAGATTTGCTTACACGCATAAAATCTTCCGGGGGAAGCTTCAAATGCATACTCTTCAGGTTCATAGCTGTAATGAGTTTTTGATTCTTCGTATGGATGATCACGTAATCTTTAAGACCTTCAACAAACCAGACGTCTTTAAAGTAAATTTTGTGATACCGGCGGTCGGCTTTTATAAAAAGGAAGTCCTGCGTATTGGATTCAATGGTGTTCTTTTTTTCAGAAAGCAGCTCCCGGTACAGTACCGCTTTCTTTACGGCTTTCTCCAAACGGTTTATATCTACCGGTTTCAGCAGGTAATCAATAGCATCCAGCTCATAACTCTTCAATGCATATTGCGGGTATGCTGTTGTAAAAATAATAAGTGTATGTTCCGGAACCTGCTGGGCAAATTCCAGTCCTTTCATCAGCGGCATCTCGATATCCAGGAAAATGAGATCTACCTTATGATCCTTCAGAAATTCAAGAGCTTTCACTGCATTGGAAAATTTCGCTAGAATCTCTACATCGGAAATTTCTTCCAGGAGTGCCTGTAGTTCTTCCCTTGCTAAAGGTTCATCATCAATTATTATGCAGTTCATAACGGAATGGTTAAATTAACGGTATATTCTCTTTTTTCGGAGCAGATGTCCAGATGGTAGGCGTCATTGTACAACAACTCAAGTCGCCGTTTTATATTCGTAAGGCCGAGCCCGTTGCTTTTGTTCTTTGAAAGGTAATGATGCGCTTCGCTTCTTGAATTAACACATAAGAACGAGAGTTTTTGCTCTTCGATCCGTACCCTTATTTTAACATAAGTCTCCTCCCCTTCCGGATCTACGCTGTGCTTAATGGCATTTTCAATAAAAACCGTAAACAGTCCCGGAGGAATAAAGGTATTGTTCAATGTATTCCGGTTCAGATTGTTTTCGATTTCCACCCTGAAATTATCTTTCCTGATCATTTCGAGATTCAGAAAATTAGCTAAAAAATCCATTTCCGAAGCAAGAATTGTTTTTTCTCCGTTACTTTCATAAAGCTGGTACCTCAAAAATTCGGAAAGCCTTATGATAACCGTATTGGCCATTTTTGGATTTGTACGTATAAGTGCCTTCACATTGTTAAGCATGTTAAACAGGAAATGCGGGCTTATCTGGTTTTTGAGCTCGTTAAGTTCCATCGCAAAGGTAATGTTCTTGAGCTCGGTAATACGCTCATTATCTTTAAGCCATCGCTGCAGCAGTTTAATCGTGGTTGAAACAGAGATAAGAGAGGCACAAATAACGATTACGCCGTAAAAATCCGATTTACGAGGTTCTATTTCGTGGTGTATCAACTTTTGGGCATCAAAATAATTATGATGCATATAACTCAGGATCTCAACTCCTGCTACAGCCAGAAGCAGTAAAAGAACGGTATAAGGAACATATTTGGAACGAAAAAGAAAAACCGGCACCAGCACGTACATATTTACATAGAACATCGACACAAATACCACATAGATAATGGCAGCTACATAATACCCGTAAGGTTTTCCATAAGTCTCGGTAAAATCACCACCGTACAGCATTAAGAAAAACACCATAAGGAACAGCATGTGTCGTTTAAGCCGGTACCTTTTTTCAATTAAAAAGTCCAGTACCTTCTTATCTCTAAAATCCTGACAGTCTGCAGTCATAAATTATCAAATAATTATTGAGACAAAGTTAAGACAACTTTTAAATTGGTTTTAACCATATTATACAAATAGTTATATTTATTATAGCAACTCCCGTTTTTTGAAGAATTTCGTATAATAAACGGGGCATTTCATCTAAAAAGACAAATTGCGTCATGCCTAAGTGATTTCTTTGCACTGTAAATAGATTTAGTTTATGAACATCGAGAATTTCCAGAAGTTTTTAGACCGGATAGATCCCGGCCTTAACAAGGATGAGAAAAGGGATAAAATGGTCCAAATTGCCGATTCAAGCCATTTTATCGATTGTTACAGCACAAAAATCACCCTTCTGGATTGTGTTCAATATGAAATCAATATCGTGGAATACGATGGTATAAAGGCGGGTATTTTGTTTTGCGACCTTTCGAAATTAAAGAAGAGTTCATTTCACCCTTTCTTGTACACCCCTTTTTCATCCGATTTTTTCAGGGAACAGGTAAGTATTGACGAGTTCTGGTTTGTTTTTGTGGAAGAAACACTGAACGCGCACCTTAAAAAATTCACCGATTTCATAAAAGAGCACAAACTCAGTGATTATTATAACAGAATATTCCTGTTCAGCTTTTTTGAGTCGAACATTCGCCGATTAAAATAACGATACTGTACTATGGACATGATCAAGATTTTTAAAACCAACGTCAATCATTCAAAAGATGAAACTCATCTTTTAGAAAATGTACTACAACAAAAATACCCGGGATTCAAGATCAATTTCGATCTGGAAGACTGTGACAAGATCCTTCGCATTGAAGGAACTGAATTTCATGCAAACGATGTGATTGTTTTACTCGATCACTGCGGCTTTCATTGTGAAGAGCTGGAATAAGCAAAAACATTATAATGGAAAATTTCAGTAGTTGGCTTAAAGGAAAAATATGCAACAACTTTGCATATAACATCAGGCAGGTGCTTTACATTATGTGCATCTGGATTTTTGTTACGTTGTTTTTTATCTACATAAAATTCAACGACATTCCGGAAAGCTACCTCAGTGACATTTATAAACTGCAACAGGAAATGACCAAAAACTGGATGTACAAAATTGCATCCCTTATCGGCCTTTCCTTCGGCCTCATTATTGGGGTTTTGCACATTTTTGTTTATCCTTACATAGAACGTACGCAAAAGCTGCTGTGCAACCTTGTTTTCAGAGGTGCTGTGTTCTGTATTTTGTCCTTTTCAGTTTATTTTATACTGCTTTGTATGTACGGCTTCGATATAAACAAGGGTCTTTTACTACTGATTTTAAAGCAACCTGCGACGTTTAACATCCTGATTTATGCTTTTGTAACAGAAGCTATAGTGAGCCTTATTATGCTGTTAAGAAGAAATTTAGGCCGGAAGTATTTTATCAACATCGTAAAAAACACTTACCGCAATCCAAAGGAAGAAGAACGCATATTCCTGTTTCTCGATCTTGAAGATTCTACACCCACAGCCCATAAGATGGGACATCTTAATTTCAGCAGGTACATACAGGATTGCTTCTGGGATTTATCTGATATCACGCTGATGCACGGAGCAGAAATTTACCAGTTCGTCGGGGATGAAGCTGTTATCACATGGAAAGTGTCGAAAAACTTCGATTACAGCAAATGCATTGCCCTTTATTTTTCCTATAGGGACCTGCTGGAACAAAAGAACCGTTTTTATATGGAAAAATACGGTGTGGTTCCGCGTTTTCGCTGTGCCATCCACAGCGGAAAAGTATCTGCCGCACTTGTAGGCGATTATAAAAAGGAAATTGCCTATCATGGCAACGTCCTTAATCTAGGATCACGGCTGCAGAAAAACTGTAAGGAGCATCATGCGGGCATTCTCATTTCGGAAGATTTTTTTTCAAATTTAAAAGATCACTGGTATTCCCTTTCTCCAATAGTATTAAATGATCTCAAGGGAATAGATGAGGTACAAACGGCATACAGGGTGGAAGAAGAAAATAAAAAGTACTTTTTTTACCAGTAATGATTTAATCCTAATGGTATGATGGATCATTGTGACGGAAACAGCTTTTTTATCCGTATTTCCTCGACCTCACAAATTTCAAATAAGATGTGATATGCTGAAACTTGAAGATCAATTTAACCCCTCGAAATCATAGAGCCCGATTCAAACGGTTTTCGAAGCTCACCTAAGCCTAATTAAAACACTGCTATCGCAATAAAAAAGAGGCTTGTTAAGCCTCCATTTTATTCAATCATATTTTGTATTTCGTCAAAATTTAATCCCCCGTAATTTCCGGAGCTCATTAAAAGCAAGACCGAATCGGAAAAATCCTGTACCAAAAGAAACGATTTAAATTCTTCCGGGTTCGTATAAACAATAAGGTTCTCCCGGTTAAATGCCCGTTCTATCTGCTCTTTACCTATTTCTGTAAGCTTTTTGATCGCCACGGCATCAGGCGAATAAAAAACTACTGCCACGTCGGCTGCGTCAAGCGCCCCTTCATATTGTGACAGGAAACCGGCATTCAGACTGCTGTATGTATGCAGCTCAAGACAGGCAATGAGCTTCCTGTTAGGATATTGTTTTTTAACAGCCTGCGTCGTCGCCGTTACCTTGCTTGGTGAATGAGCAAAATCTTTATAGGCAACTGCTGTCGCAGTCTCGCCAATCTTTTCCAGTCTTTTCGCGGCCCCTTTGAACGACGCAATCGCTTCATAAAATTCAGCTTCATCAATTCCCATATTCTGACAGATCCATTTGGCTCCGGCGAGGTTGCTTAGGTTATGAGCCCCGAAAACTTCAATAGGCATCGGTCCGTCAGGAGTTTCAAGATATGTGATTCCGTTTTCAATAGAATAATCCGGTAAAGAATAAGGCATCTTTCTGATAGGCCTTTCAGATTCTTCCGCAATCTGCTTTACGATGGCATCGTCTTCGTTATAAACAAGAATTCCCCCGTTTGTAATTTTATCTATGAAAATCTTAAACTGTTCCACATAGTTGTCAAACGTAGGGAAAACGTTGATATGATCCCAGGCAATACCGCTTATAAGTGCTATATTCGGCTGATAAAGGTGAAATTTCGGGCGCAGATCTGTTGGTGACGACAAATATTCATCTCCCTCAATAACCATAAAATCGTTTTCCTCTGTTAAATGCACCATATTGTTAAAACCTTCAAGCTGTGCTCCTACCAGAAAATCCACGGCAACATTATGATAGTTCATCACATGCAGTATCATGGAGGTAATTGTTGTTTTACCATGTGACCCGCCTATGACTACACGTGTTTTATTCTTGGAATGCTCATAAATAAACTCGGGATACGAATAAATTTTAAGCCCCAGCTGCTGAGCTTTGAGCAGTTCTGGATTATCGGGTTTAGCGTGCATTCCCACAATAACGGCATCAAGATCGGGGGTTATACGGTCGGGAAACCATCCTTCTTCCGCCGGAAGCAGTCCCTTGGTCCGCAACCTCGACTTCGACGGCTCAAATATAGCATCGTCGCTCCCTGTTATGTGATCTCCTTTATCGTGTAATGCCAAAGCTAAATTGTGCATGGCACTTCCTCCAATAGCAATAAAATGTACGCGCATCTGTATGTTTTTTAAAACACAAAACTACGAAAATCGATGCACGATATTCCGTAGTTCTGCTTATTATTTTATACTAATTATTGAAGTCCAAGATATTTTCTGAAATAACCGCATTCGGCAATCACATCCTGATAATACCGGGTATCTGCGTAATGCTGCTTCAAATCCTGGAATCCCTGCCATTTCTGAATCACAGGTCCATCGGGATATCCCCAATAGGTGGTGGTAGCGAAATATTGCCGGTAGTAGAATTCATTGCGCTCCACTTTAGCCAGCATATAAGCCATTTTTGCTTTTTCTTCATTTGTTGAAGCTGCTTTCTGAGCCATCGTATAGTATTTCTTTACCTGGTCCATACCGTAAAGCATTTTGGCATGCTGATCAGAAATACTGTTTCCATATTCATTGATGATGCTGTTGTAATAAAAAGCACGTGCATTACCGAAATAAGAAGCATTGTAAAAAGCATTTCCAACCAGTAAGGCGTTGTTGTAAACATCTTCACCCGCAGCGATCTTTTGCTTCATTTCCTTTATTTTAAGAAGGAAGTTCAGTTGCGAATATTTTACAGATTGTTTTGCCATATGATCGCAATCGTTGCAATCCTTTATTTTCCCGTTAAAAGGATTTCCCGGTAACTCTGCAGCCTTGTAATCCACCATCCTGGTTTCATATTTATTCTGCTCCCAGTTGTACTCCCGGCTTTCAAAAGGGGTAATTCTTTCAAATTCCACTATGGCCTCGTCTATCTTATCCTGGAAAAACAGGTAGATGCCCCTGCTTTCATAGATATCGGCCAGGTTATAAGGATAGATTTCCACAAAAGCATTCTGCCAGGCCGTTCTGTTATTGGTAAGCAACAGTTTTTCCATAGCAGCACTTTGCTTCGGATCTTTATAGAACCCTTTAACTGGGTAGGTGAGTTCCGCCATTAATTCATCGCCTTGCTTTTTATAAAGAGCACTTACATACTTTTTTGTAAAAGCCTGCAAATATCCGATACGCTTATCCGACTCATAAGGATTATAATCCCTGTTGGATTCATCATTAAACAACCAGTTTACATCGGCTACAAGTTTTTCTTCACTGCCTTTGTTCATTTTATCGGTCGCAAGAAGTTTGTTCAGCAGGCTTAAACTGCGTATCTGGTCTTTCTGCATCGCATTTTTCGAAAGCTGACCTGCCGCCTGTAACTGTGAATCAGACTTTTTATAGTCTCCTGCAAAGGTATTGAAATAAGCAGCCGTTGCCTTCCAGATATAAGGATTGGACACCTTCTGGGCATCGGCCACTTCGTTGATCCATTTCAACTGTTCTGCATTTACCTTTGCCTTCAGGTCTTTCCTGATCTTTTTGGCGTCGACATCAAGCTTTTCATATTCTGTATAAGTATTGATGCTCTGTTCGTTGATGTTAACCCATCTCGATAAGAGAAAATCAAGATGACGCGAAGACGGATTGGCTTCATATAATGCTTTCATCGCATCAAAGCCATTTGTATAGTACCCTTGCAACGCAAGAACAGCTTCTTTGGTACCGGGCGTAGGAGCAGCCTTAAGCAGCTGTTCCACTTCATTATTGCCCAAAGGCTTGTAATCAAAAAGTGCAGCCGGCATTAATGGCTTAAATTCATCAAAAATCTGGGCAAACAATACATTTGACTTTTCATAATTCTTTACCCCTTTATAGGCTCCGGCAACATAACTCAGTCCCCTGTAATATAAACTGTTTTTTGGCTGCTCTTTAGCTGTTTTCTCGAAAAACGCAATAACAGATTGTTTATCCTTTGAATAGAATTTAGTCCTCAACACCTGAAACCACATACGGTTTTTAAAGAAACTGTCTTTCTGGGCAATATCTTTATTGTAAAGGTTCTCTACCTTTGTCGTAAAATCCTTATCGGCGGAAAGTTTTGTTCTGTTATCATAATCCCAGTAATCATATGTTTGGTTCGAATATGTTTCAATACCTCGCGAAATCATGGTAAAAAGAATAAACTTTTGTGTTCTTTCATCGTTCATATCCAGCGTATACTGAAACTTCTGCTTTTTAAACTCCGCCTCGACGTTTTTAGCCTTTGATACATCCGAAAGGATTTTTCCAAGATCCTTGTCGTAAAGGAAATAGGTTACCGTCTCAGGTTTGTATTTTTTCAGATAAGCGGTCCAGTCCGAAACGGTTTCTTCCTGGAACAAGTCGGTCGGGGAAGAAATACTGAATCCATTGTAAAAAGTGGTGTAATCATCGTAGAAAAACGGTTCATAATCCTTATTGTTCACCGTTATTTCCGGTGAAAACATAGAAGTATATCCCGATCCCCACCAATCGCCGGCACATCCGTATGCATATACTCCATAGGCAAAACTTGCCGTAATACTACCAATGGCCAGCAGTTTTAAAAAATTCTTTTTCATAAGAGGTTAAATTACGTTCATTTAAATCATAAAAAATGAGTGTTTCAGGCCGTTTTTTGCTGTTTTTCTCAATATCCCGCACCATTTCCTTTAATTGTTCGGCAGATGCTTCTTCTATTTTTATTTCATCGTTTTTTGCCAGATACCTTCCTTTAAACACAACATCTTTCTTTACCCGGTAACGGTTTTTACCCATTTTCTCAAAACCGTCACCCGAAAGATCATGGTGCCTTAAACCACCTATAAGATTGGTAACCTGATGGTTCCTGATGTGTACGCCCCAGCTGAAAACAGGTAAGGCAATACTTAAAGGTAAGTTATAATTGTGTAAAGAAGCAATGTAGCGGTGTGCTATTTTTTCGTCGTAAATTGAATTTTCATCCGATGCCCCGATCACTCCCATGTTATAGTACATCAATACCCCTTCTTTAACATCCGGAATACCTGTTTTTTTAGGATATTTCACCTGGTGTAGCCTGATGGTTGCCGACAGTCGGGGATGCCGCTTTTTAAAATCCCTGATAAACTGAAAATAATTGTTTTTTGATTCAAGGCTCCAGTCACAATCAAACTGGATTTCATCTGTCGTAATGCCGGCTTTGTCGTTGATCTGCTTTATATAAGCAGAAATCTTCTCTGCCAGGCTGTCTGTATGAAGAGGGCGAAGGAACACTTCGTTTTTAATGTAAACAACCGGTATTATTTTAAGTCCCTCAGGACGCTCATTGAACACAACGGGGGCAACAGGTACCGCGTCCTTGCCACGAAGTCCCACATCAAAGTAACGGACATAAAGCCTCTTGACTTCCAGCTCGTTTACATACTGTTTCTCTAACGGGGTAAGTTCAAATACCGTGCGCCAGTAATAAAAAGAAATCTCCATTTTTTCCTTTTCTTCGGTACAGGAAACAAGCAGCAAAACCAATAAAACTGCAAACAACTTTTTCATAGTTCAAAAGTACGAAAAGACCAACAATCACTGGTGGCTATTATTGGTGAATTTGGAAAGATTTATTCACCTCGGCAGAACCCCAAAGTAAAGAACCCCGAATGTAAACATTCGGGGTTCTTTTTATATATTCTGACAATCTATGTTACTTGATGATTTTCATCTCGTCGATAAGGTTGGTTGCACCCGCATATTTGTCAATAATGAACAGCACATAGCGGATATCCACATTGATGGTACGCTGTAATTTAGGATCAAAGATCACGTCTCCTGCCATTGCTTCGATATTACCGTCGAAAGCAAGACCGATAAGCTCTCCTTTGCCGTTCAATACAGGCGATCCTGAATTTCCTCCTGTAATGTCGTGATCTGTAAGGAAGTTGACATGTAAAGATCCGTCCTTGTCTTTATACTGTCCGTAATCTTTTGCATTGTAAAGATCGATCAGACGTTGAGGGTTTTCAAATTCCTCATCACCCTTTTTGTGTTTTGCAATGGTTCCGTCCAAAGTAGTATACCAGTTTGCCTTTGCATCATTCACTTTGTTTCCTAACGGAAGATCGATTACTTTTCCGTATGTTAAACGCAAAGTAGAATTAGCGTCCGGATAGTACTTTGTTTTAGGGTTTGCCTTACGAAGACCGTCTACAAGCTTGCGGAATGCCGCCGCATATTTTTCCTGTAATGGTGCTATAGCAGCCGGCTGTTCGCGGTATTTCGTTAACAAATCCATAGATATCTTGTAAAGCTCATCGTTTTCGATCATGGATTTATCCGGATTTTTCAGATACTTCATTAAAAGATCTTTTGAAGAGAAGATGCTTCCTGCAAAAGCTTTGTTTACAATACCTGAATAATCATAGTTTGTTTTAGCTCCGATTTCTTTCACATAAGGTGCAATATCATATCCTGCAGACTTGGTTGCATAAAGGTGCAGCTGGCGTGAAAGCATTTCAGCCTCTAAAGGTCCGTAGAATTCCTTATAAGTATCATTAATGGCCTCTTCCAGCATTGGAAACATTTCTTTGCGTTTGGCTTCATTTTCGTTAGCGTACTGTATTAAAGCACGGCCGAAACTGTAAGGAAGTGCCGCCAGATTAGAAGTACGCAAAATCGTCATTAAGTAGTTGTCATGACGTGCCTTCTCGTTTGTAGCCGCATAATATGCATTGATGTCAGCGATTACGTTACCGTATTCTTCTTTATTTTCCTTTTTATTGGCCCATTTATTGAAATCGGCCTCATTTTTACGTTTTGTTTCAGCTGTTTTCTGCGCTGTTAAGGCATCGATCATTCCCTGGCGGTTTTTCCAATAGTTGGCCACACCAGCATATTTACTTGCATAAGCCAAACGTACTTCGTCGCTCTGATCCATGTATTTTTTCATGACGTCAAGTCCTAAACGGGAACCTTCAACCCAAGCAGGGTATGCATACGCTACGTTTTGCTGGATTCCTTCCGCAGGCATCCATCTGTTGGTTCTTCCAGGATATCCCATAATCATAGAGAAATCCCCTGGCTTTATACCTTGAATATTAACCGGAAGGAAATGTTTCGGTTTTAAAGGAACATTGTTTGCTGAATAGGCAGCCGGGTTTCCGTTGGCATCCCCATAAACACGGAATATTGAAAAGTCACCTGTATGACGCGGCCATTCCCAGTTATCTGTATCTCCTCCGAATTTTCCGATTGAAGCAGGCGGTGTACCTACCAAACGTACATCTGTATAATCCTGGTAAACAAAATAGTAATACTCGTTACCCTGGAAGAAAGAACGTACAGAAACGGTATATTTTCCGCCTTCGCTGTTTTCCTTTTCAATTTTGGCTATTTCCTGGTTGATGGCTTTTTCACGTTCCGCTTCGGTCATATTTTTATTAACCACACCTAAGATACGTTTGGAAACATCGTCCATACGAACGAAGAAACGGACAGAAATGTCTTTAGGCTTACGCTCGTCTGCTTTTGTTCTGGCCCAGAAACCGTTGGTAAGGATATCGTCCTGAGGAGTAGAAAGCTCTGCAATCTTGTCATACCCACAGTGGTGGTTTGTGAGAACAAGTCCCTGATCGGAAATAATTTCGGCCGTACAGCCTCCGTCGAACTGAACAATAGCATCTTTCAAAGAATGATTGTTGATGCTGTAGATTTCATCAGGAGTCAACTGTAACCCCATTTTCTGCATGTCGCGGTAATTTAAACGCTCAATGTGCATTAAAAACCACATTCCCTCATCTGCAAATACCCCTAAAGGCAGCATCAGCAAAAACAAGGAAAGAACTAAGCTTAATTTTTTCATTATTGTGATGATTATTTTCGTATTGCGAAGATAACCATTTTTTACAATAGCCCTGATTATTTAATAAAAATGTAACGGCAGGGCGGTTATTTTTCGCTATATTTAAGTAAATTAAAAATAAAAAGCTATGGGACTATTTTCGTTTATTAAGGAAAAAGGCGCCAAAATTTTTGGAGCCCGGGAGCAGGAAGCTACCGTTGAAGAGAAAAGCACGCTGCAGGCACAGGCCCTGCTTGACCATGTAAAACAACTGGGACTTATTTACAACAGGCTTAAAATATCGGTGACAGATGATGATGTAAAAGTAGAAGGGGAAGTTGCCACGCAGGCCGATGCCGAAAAAATTGTACTCGCCATCGGAAACGTTGAAGGAGTAGATCAGGTAGACAACCTTATGACTGTAACGGCCCCTTCTCCACAGGCAAAATTTTATACCGTGCAGCAGGGTGATACACTTTCAGGAATAGCCAGGGATTTTTATAATGATGCTGGCAGGTACCCCGCTATTTTTGAAGCAAACAGGCCCATGCTTACGCATCCCGACAAAATTTATCCCGGCCAGGTTTTGCGGATTCCCAATCTGTAGTAAAAAACACCGTTTTTTTCATTTTGGATTTTACGGGTTTTTTCTATCTTTACAACTATAAATTTTATTAGCTATGAAAAAATTAAATTTAAGACACGCGGCATTTTTCGCACTTGCCGCGGTGAGCACCGTATTTGTTTCATGTGGAGATGACGACGGAGGAGATCCTATAGGACCGGGTAACGGCAACAAGAACTATAAGTATACCCTTACCGTGGACGAACCAATTGACGAGACTGACTTTATTTCCTTTGTTATTGTCGGAGGCAGCGGTACACAGCAGGAAACTATGTGGAAAGTGAACAACACGCCAAGAACCGGTGAACAGGGAATAAGTTTAGGCAGAAACGAATTCACAGGCGGAACACATACCTACGTTGTAGAATCAGTACAACCTTTGCGTATGGCTTCCTTGGGTGTACAACTCATCAATTTCGACGTGGATTTGAAATACGCTTTTAAGATCGAAGTGAACGGTGAAGTAAAAGTAAATGAATCCGGAACCTTAAAGGGTGACGGATCCGATTTCACAAGAGATTATAATTTCTAATAAAAAAGAGCCGTTTAAACGGCTCTTTTTTATTTATTGAAGCATCTGCCACAATTTGTCTTTAAGTTCGGTAAGTCCCTGCTGTGCAACAGACGAAATAAACAGGTAAGGCAGTCCTTCAAGTTCTTTATCAAGCTGCTGTTTCAATTCGGCTTTTAACTCCTCATCAAGCATATCGCATTTAGAAATGGCAATAAGGCGGTCCTTGTCCAGCATTTCAGGATTATACCTTCTCAATTCGTCGAGCAGGATTTCATATTCTTTCTTAATATCGTCGGCATCGGCCGGAATAAGGAACAATAAAGTAGAGTTCCGCTCTATATGTCTAAGAAAGTAATGTCCCAGCCCTTTTCCCTCTGCTGCTCCTTCAATGATACCCGGAATATCCGCGATGACAAAAGATTTAAAATCACGGTATTCCACGATTCCAAGATTCGGTTTCAGTGTTGTAAACGGATAATCCCCGATCTTAGGTTTCGCAGAGGTTAAAACAGAAAGCAGGGTAGATTTTCCGGCATTTGGAAAACCAACAAGACCTACATCGGCCAGCACTTTCAACTCCAGTATGATATCCAGCTCTTCCCCGGGTATACCAGGTTGGGCATAACGAGGTGTCTGATTGGTAGAAGAACGGAAATGCCAGTTACCCAGTCCTCCTTTTCCTCCTCTCGCCAGGATCTTTTCTTCTCCGTTTTCGGTAATTTCAAACAGCAGTTCGCCCGTTTCCTTATCTTTCACTACCGTTCCAAGAGGAACGTCGATATAGCGGTCGTCTCCGTCACTCCCCGTACTGCGCGAGCTTCCGCCGTCTCCACCGTGGCCCGCCTTGATATGACGCTCAAAACGAAGATGGTGTAACGTCCACAGGCTTTCGTTACCGCGGATGATTACATGCCCTCCACGGCCTCCGTCACCTCCGTCGGGACCTCCTTTTTCAATAAATTTCTCGCGGTGAAGGTGTGATGAACCTTTCCCTCCTTTACCCGAAGCAACATATATCTTTACGTAATCTACAAAATTCCCTTCCGTCATTGTATTTAGTCTTTTAACAGGCTGATGCCTATTTTATCAATTTTTACTCCATTTGAAGCTAGAACTTCAAACTCCATTTTGTTCCATATTAATTTTTCTCCCGTCTTGGGAATGTACGACAGTTCCTTCATTACTAGACCGCTCACAGTCGTAACGTCGTAATCAGGCATTAAATCGTCCAGCTCAAAATAAGAAAGCAGGTCGTGCAGCGGGTAAAAACCGTCTACAATCCATTTTCCCTCTTCAATCTCTTCCAGTTTAAATTCTTCTTCATAAAATTCAGAAGCATCACCAACCAGCGATTCCAGAATGTCGTTAAGCGTAATAACTCCCTGAATAACCCCGTATTCATCCGTTACCAGAGCATAATGGTTCTTACTTGCCTTAAATTGTTCCAAAGCCTTGTAGGCCGAGGTATGTTCGATAAAAAACGTAGGTTCTTTTATAATGGATTTCAGATCCACATTTTCCTTTTCAAATAAAAGGAACAGGTCTTTAAGCGATACCACCCCGATTACATCGTCCAGGTTTCCTTCACAAACCGGGTAAAAAGAATGCAGTTCGTTTATAACCTTGTCTTTAAGTTCCTGAAGGGAATCTTCACAATCGAGGTAAACGACCGATTTCCGGTGCGACATCAATGCGTTTACCTTAAGATCCCCGATGTTGAATACACGTTCCACAATGTCCTGTTCTATTTCCTGAACCTCCCCTACTTCGGTACTTTCCTTTATGATGGAACGGATTTCTTCTTCCGTCACCTTTCCGTCGGCTGTAGGCTTTATGTTGAGGATATTCAGAAGCAAATCCGATGATTTGGTAAGCAACCATACAAAAGGCGCTGCTACCTTGGAAATAAAGTTCATGGGAATCGCTACCA
Organism: Flavobacterium sp.; assembly: GCA_040396655.1. Lineage (GTDB taxonomy): Bacteria > Bacteroidota > Bacteroidia > Flavobacteriales > Flavobacteriaceae > Flavobacterium. The sequence continues at coordinate 26,758 of JBEBOB010000009.1, forward strand.
TCTTTGCAATGGTTTCCGGATAATTCAGTCCCAGACGCTTCGGAACGAGTTCTCCAAGAATAAGGGAAAAAAAGGTCAGGAGAAACAACACCACACCAACACCGATGGAAGCTGCATACGGACGTAAAACAGGAATCTCCGCAATGATGTTTTGCACATCCGATGTTACCTTATCACCTGAATAGATACCGGTGAGGATACCTATGAGCGTGATCCCGATCTGCACGGTTGACAGGAAGTTATTGGGTTCGCCTGCCAGTTTAAGGGCCGTTTTGGCACTGCTGCTGCCTTTTTTTGCAGCCATTTCCAAACGGTTCTTCCTAGAGGATACCAAGGCCATTTCCGACATGGAAAAGATCCCGTTTAAAATAATTAAAATAAAAATAATTAAAATTTCCAATGGTATGTTGTTTTATTAAACGCAAATAATCTTATCCTAAATTACAAAAAGGATAAGATTATTAAAAATTATTTCAGACGATCTTAAAAGCGGTCGATTACCTGGCTTAAACGCTCGGTAATTTCAGCAATGGATCCTATACCGTTGACAGCATGGTATTTGTTCTGCTTTTTATAATAATCGATAAGCGGCGCTGTCTTTTCATTATATTCCTCGTAACGTGTACGGATCTTGGATTCATCCTGGTCGTCGGCTCTTCCCGATGTTTTCCCTCGCTCGAGAATGCGGGCAACAAGAATGTCGTCATCGGCTTCCAGTGCTACCGTTGCCGTTACTTCAAGGTTAACCGATGCAAGGAACGCATCAAGAGCTTCGGCCTGTGCAATGGTTCTCGGAAATCCGTCAAACAGGAAACCTGCTTTGTCCATATTTCCAACCACTTCGTTCTTAAGCATATCAATAGTAATCGAATCCGGAACCAATTCTCCCTTATCGATAAATTCCTGAGCTTTTTTACCCAGTTCGGTTCCGTTTTTGATGTTAAAACGAAACACATCTCCGGTAGAGATATGCGTTAAATTGTATTTCTCCTTTAAAAACTCGGCCTGAGTCCCTTTTCCGGCTCCCGGCTTCCCGAATAAAACTATTGCAATCATTTTTGTTATTATTTTATCTGATATACTTCGCCCAGATTCCTTCCCTGTTTGTTATAATCCAACCCGTATCCCACAATGAATTTGTGCTCAATTTCAAAACCTGCGTAATCTATTTCAATACTCTTACGGTAGGCTTCCGGTTTAAAAAACAAGGTAGCAACGCGAAGACTTTTTATTTTAAATCTGTTTATTAAGTTGTATAAGGCCACTATGGTATTTCCTGTATCCACTATATCTTCAACTAGTACCACATGGCGATCGGTAATGTCAATATCAAGCCCCAGAAGCTGTGTAACTTCTCCTGACGAATCGGTTCCCTCATAGGAAGCCATCTTTATGAAAGAGATTTCCGCAGCATCGGTATAATGCTTCATAAGGTCCGAAGCAAACATAAAAGCACCGTTCAGAACCACTAAAAAAACCGGAACTTCGCCTGCGTAATCCTCCATAAGCTTACAAGCCATTCTTTTTATTCTCGCATCTATTTCGGATGCCGAGATATAAGGTATGAAGGTTTTATCTAAAACTTGAATTTCCATATTTTTTTTATGACTTTGCAAATATACGAATACGCTGTTTTTAAATAAGCCTTTATCTGAAGTTTTGCAAAATATATTTTTATTTTCACTTAAATTCGCTTTTTATTAATATAAAATGGACGTATTTACATTCTTTTCAACACACAATCCCAATCTGAGCTTACCAGGCAGAACGGCAGCCGTAAACTTTATCCTAACGCAGGATGTACCGGCCCGCAATTTTATGGACGTTATGTACAGGGTTGATGAAAAACGTAAAATATTCTGCTACCATGTTCTGGATATGATGGTGGAAAAACATCCGTATTATCTTAATGAATCACTTGATTTCTTTATAGAAAACGCCCTGTCCGAAACACATGAATCCCTGAAAAGATGTATTTCCAGAACCTTATACCATCAGTTAAAATCAAAAGAACATACTTATTCAGCAGTACACAAACAGCAGATTGTAGCCACAATGTTCGACTGGATTATAACGGATTCCTGGGTCGCGACACGTGTGAACGCCATTCATGCACTTTATTTTCTTGTTGGTGAAGAAGACTGGATACAGGAACAGCTTGTAGCCGTTATCGAGCAGTACCTGCCTTTACAGGAACCCTCCTTTGTAAGCAGGGGAAAAAAAATACTGAAACTGCTGAACAAACGAAAATCATAACCTTACATTTTTATAATGGAATGCTAAATAGTATCTTTGCAGCTTAAAACAGTCCAATCATGAATTATTTTTCATCTGATTTTAAATTAGGAATTCTAGGGGGAGGCCAGCTTGGTAAAATGATGCTGACCGAAACCCGTAAATTCGATATCCAAACCTATGTGGTAGATCCCAGTTCTGAAGCGCCGTGCCGTTTTGGTGCCACGAAATTCTTCGAAGGATCATTAAACGATTACGATACCGTTATGAACCTGGGAAATCAGGTAGATGTGCTGACCATCGAAATCGAAAACGTAAACCTTGAAGCCCTTGAAGCTTTGGAAGAACAGGGAAAAAAGGTGTATCCGTCACCTAAAACCCTTCGCCTTATTTCGAACAAGGGCAACCAGAAAGATTTTTATACCCAGCATCAGATCCCTACAGCCCCTTACCGGCGTTTTTCACGATTGGAGGATTTAACAGCCGAAGTAGCTGCCGGAAACATTACGATTCCGTTTGTATGGAAGGCAACCGAAGGCGGATACGACGGGAATGGCGTTAAGATAGTCCGCAGCACACAGGATCTGAATGCGCTTCCTCAAACGGAATGTATTGCAGAAACCATGATTCCTTTTAAAAACGAACTGGCCGTTATCGTGGCACGATCGGCATCGGGCGAAATCAAAACTTATCCCGTTGTGGAAATGGAGTTTCATCCTGAAGCCAATCAGGTGGAATACGTAATCTGTCCCGCACGTATTGACGAATCCGTTGCAACAGCAGCAAGAAAAATTGCCCTGAAAGTTTCCGAAGCCTATAACCATGTCGGACTTCTGGCTGTTGAAATGTTCCAGACACAGGACGACGAGATACTTGTAAATGAAGTGGCGCCGCGTCCGCACAATTCCGGCCATTATTCAATAGAAGCCAGCTATACTTCGCAATTCGAACAGCACATCCGCTCCATCCTCGATCTTCCGCTGGGCAATACCGACAGCAAGGTTGCAGGTATTATGGTAAACCTCGTAGGCGAAGAAGGTTATTCGGGTCAGGTCGTATATGAAAACATCGAAAAAATCATGGCTGTAGACGGTGTTACACCGCATATCTATGGAAAAAGAGAAACAAGACCGTTCCGCAAAATGGGGCATGTAACCATTGTAAACGAAGACATGGCACGGGCACGAGAAGTAGCCCAGGAGGTAAAAGAAACCATCCGCGTCATTTCAAAATAACAGATTCATTCAGATCATACTGCTTTAAACGCAAGAAAAACAGGCACATCTGAAACGATCCAGAAAACAGAACTCTAACTAAACGAACAAACAGCAAAATGAAAGTAGCCGTAGTAATGGGAAGCATTTCGGATATGCCGGTAATGCAGCAGGCCATAGATGTTTTAAACGAATTTGGCATTGAAGCATATGTAGACATTGTTTCCGCACACAGAACACCGGAAAAACTGGTTGATTTTTCAACAAACGCTCATAAGAACGGAATCAACGTTATCATTGCGGGAGCCGGCGGAGCTGCGCACCTGCCTGGGATGGTTGCTTCTATGAGCCCCCTTCCTGTAATTGGGGTACCTGTAAAATCATCCAATTCTATCGACGGATGGGATTCGGTTCTGTCAATTCTCCAGATGCCCGGAGGTGTACCGGTTGCGACCGTTGCGTTAAACGGTGCCAAAAATGCCGGCCTTCTGGCCGTTCAGATTCTGGCAAGTCAGAACAGCGAACTTCTCGATAAAATGCTGGAATACAAATCAGGATTAAAAGCTGCAGTACTTAAAGCTGCAGAAGGATTAAGCAAATAATGGGAAGCCCGCCTGCAAAGGCGGGCTTTTTTCTTATATTTGACCCAATTCAATTATACCTGCATATGAAGACATACAGTACGTTTCTCTTAACAATAAGCATCCTTGCCTTAACCGCCTGCAGCCCGGTACAACAGGCGCCTGCTTCTCCGGAAGATCCCGGAACCACTGACACTGTTTCCTTCTCAAAATCACGCGCGGCAATCGAGCCCGTTCAGGAATTACCCGTTGAGGAACAAAAAGAGCTCATGCAGTTTAAATAGAAAAGCCGGCTTGGAGCCGACTTTTACACACACGCAAAACGGAATAAAAAATTATTCGGCTATCTTGTAGGTTGTTTCTCCATAGTGTACCTTCCCGTACATATCGGTTGCTTTTACCTTTACGTTATGTTCCCCCGGATTAAGGTTTACAGGTATCTTACCCGACCAAAGATGGGTCGATTTCATTGATTTCGATGGCCGCCTTCCCCTAACAGGTGTTTCGGAAACATCCCATTTGTAATAGGTGCTTTCATAATCCGGATCACCTTCATCGGCAATCTGCATTTTTTTCCATTCCCCTCCGTCGATGCTGTACAGCACCTCATCGGAAGGTTGCCCCATAAAAACATTCGCATAAACAAAATGGCGACTCTTTTCTGCTTTTAACACAGCTTTCGGAGCAAAAACATTGATCTGGTATTCTGCTGGTGCGCCCGCAACTTTATAATCTACCTTGTACTTGTTCCCGTCGAAATGAATAAGGGCATACCCCTTAGGTGTACCGTCGCGCATCGTAGATCCGGGTACTCCCTGAGCGTTTAATTCTCCCGAATACCAGTCCCCCGAAGTGGTTCCAACATTGTATTCGTGGTGCGGCGTTTCCCGTTTCCAGCCTTTCTCTTTTCCATAAAAAATCTGCTGCTGTATATGAGTATGGGCCGACAACGATAAAGTGTTCGGAAAATCCTTTAACAAATCGAACAACCTTTCACGGTCTGCCGAGCGAAACCACTCGTTATTGTTGTCTTCCAGAGGAATATGGAACGACAATACGACAAGGTGGTCTTTAGGTACAAATTTTAAATCATTCTCGATGAATTTGAGCTGGTCTTCACGGAATCCGCCCCAGTAACTTTTGCCGTCGCGCGGATCGGGATATAGAATATCGTCTAAAATGATAAAGTGTACTTTTCCGTAATTGAACGAGAAATTATTTGGACCGAAATTCGATTCGTAGGTTTCATCTGAATGTTCGTCTGCTTTAGCATCATAATTCATATCATGGTTCCCCATAACATTGTACCACGGCAGGCCGATCTGCTGTATAGCCGATTTATAATCGGGTTGTAAGGACAAATCGTCTCCCACAAGATCCCCAAGGCTGATTCCGAATACGGCATCGTTTTTATTTACTTCCTTAACAATCCCTTTTATAAAATACTGTATCTCTTCTTTGGTATAAGCCTGCGGGTCACCGAATACAAACGAAGTAAATTCAGCGGATTCTACAGAAGGTATAAGGGCAAAATCCAGCGAAGCCGGCAGTTTACCGGTAGGTTGAACTCCGGGATACTTGGATTTCGGAGATCCCTGCGGTTTGTGCAGGTAGTAGAACATCGGCAAATTATAGCGGTCAAGCGGAAACTGGTACCCCGAAGGTTTGATCACAAACACGGGCGAGTCGTTGTTAACGGCCAGTTCATAAGCTCCCTTTTTGTCGGTAGCTACTACCTCTACCCCGTTACTTACCAGTACATCCGGCAATACTTTTTCATTTTTGTCTCTTTTACCGTTCCGGTTCGTGTCTTCGTAAATGATTCCCCTTGCTTTTTCCTGGGCATGTAAAGCGGTCGTCAGTGCCAACAAAATAAATGTTGAACGAAATAATTGTTTCATTGTTGTTTTGAAATTTGTTGATAGCAAAAAAAGGACACTCCGTAAACTTTACAAATTTTTTCCTTTTAAGGAATTATTAAGAATATTTTTCTAAGTCCGCTATTCCGTAACACTTTACAAACGGATTCATAAAATTTTAATAACCGAACAAATTCAAGGGGTTACGATTCAACACGCTTACTTTGTGGCACAAAACAACAAATCCGAAATCGAAACAATTTTTATTTTAAAATGAAAAAAAATCTACTCAGTGTAGCTCATTTTTTAAAAATGTTGGTAGTAGTTGCCGTACCGCTAACGGCTTCCTACTCCTGGGCATCCCCCACAGCTGCACAAAACCTCAAAATCCTTCAGCAAACCGACTCCGTAATTAAAGGTAAGGTAGTCGACGCGAACAATCTTCCCATATCCGGAGCTTCGGTGTACATCAAGGGAACTTCCGTTGGAACAGAAACCGACGAAAACGGGGCATTTGAACTCTCTTACGCTTTTGAACCTGCTACGGAAATCGTATTCTCCTATCTGGGATATGACGAAGTAATACGCAGTTATAAAGGGGAAAGCTATCTCAATATCGTATTGCGCGAAACGGAAGGGCAGCTGGATGAACTTGTTATTACGGCACTTGGAATTGCACGTGAAGAGAAACAGTTGGGATATTCGCAGCAGAAACTCTCGGGAGAGAACTTTACCGATGCCCGCTCTAACAACTGGGTGGACAATATGAAAGGAAAAGTACCCGGAATGACGTTTACCTCATCCAGTTCAGGGCCTCTGAACTCTACTCAGGTCGTACTTCGTGGAAACAGGTCTATTGATACCAACGCCAACGGAGCCCTGATTGTAGTGGACGGGATTCCGATAAGTTCGGGAATGTCGTCCTCAGGGGAAAGTAACGGTTATTTATCGACGGATTCCCCTGTAGATTTTGGTAACGGGATGTCGGACATCAACCCGGAAGACATTGAATCGGTAACCGTTCTTAAAGGAGCCGGAGCAACCGCTCTTTACGGTTCACGGGCAGCCAACGGTGCCATTATGATCACGACCAAATCGGGTAAAAAAAACCAGGGACTGGGCATTACGTTTAATTCCAACCTGAGCATTGACGTTATTCAGCGCTGGCCCGACTGGCAGACCCAATACGGATCGGGAACCGGAAAAGCTTTTAACAAGAACAATGAGCTTTATTATTCTTATATGGCCAGCGAAGACGGTCCTGCTACACAGAGTAATTTAGGCTTTGGTCCCAAATTCAACGGGCAGTATTACTTTCAGTACGATCCGGCAACGGGAACAATGGGAACCGAACGCACTTTATGGCAGAATTACGACAATGCCCGTAAAGGATTCTGGCGCACCGGAACCACGTTTACCAACAGCCTATCGTTTGGTGCCGGTAACGATAAAGGGTCTATGCGCGCTTCGGTAACGTATTCAGACAACCAGTGGATTATGCCTAATACCGGTTTTGAACGGGTTGCCATTTCCACAAAAGGTGATTATGAAATCGCAAAAGGCATAAAGCTGAATTCTACGCTGAATTTCTACAACCGCAGCAGCGGCAACCTTCCGTCAACAGGTTATAACAACCATACCATTTCGTATTTCATGATCCTTACCAATGCCAACAACAACATCGACTGGTACCGGAAAATGTGGCTCGACGAAGGAAAAACACAGTTAAACAGCCCGTTCAGCACCTATCTTGACAACCCGTTTGCATTGGTGCATGAAGTCATCAACAGCAACAACAACAATACCTTTACCGGAAACGTAAGCCTTGACATCGACTTCTCCAAAAACCTTAAATTAATGGTACGTACGGGAATCAATTCTCAAAACGAACGCCGCGAGTTAAAGCGCCCTTACGACCTTGTAAAATATGCTACGGGCTATTATGAGAAACAGATGATCAACGCCCAGGAAATCAACAGCGATTTCCTTTTGACCTATAAAGGCAACGAAAGCGACATCTTCAACTACAGTTTGTCTGCCGGTGGTAACATCATGAGCAATAAATACCAACGCCTTGATGCCTACGCCAACGGGCTTGCGGTACCCGATGTTTACAAATTATCCAATGCCAGCAGCAACGTAATAACGGAATCAGGTGATTACAGGGAAAAAGTAAACAGCTTGTATGCATTAGGTTCATTCTCTTACCGCAACCTTGTTTTTCTTGATCTTACTGCACGGAATGACTGGTCTTCAACGCTTCCTATGGGCAACAACTCCTATTTCTATCCGTCTGCCAACCTGAGTTTTATTCTGAGTGACGCGCTGGCCATGCCATTATGGATCGATTTCACAAAATTGCGTGCATCCTGGGCACAGGTAGGAAACGATTCAAAACCGTACATCATCAGCAAGTATTACGACAACAGTCCTTTTGTTGCGTCGGCGGTCACAGACAATCAACTGTTCAATGCGAATCTGAAACCGGAACAAACCACTTCTACCGAATTCGGTATCGACATGCGTTTTTTCCAGAACCGTTTAGGATTCGATGTTTCCTATTACAATACTATATCGGAAAACCAGATCATCAGCGTACCTCTTGACTACTCAACCGGCTATTCCAGCCAGTACATCAATGCAGGAAAGGTACAGAACCGCGGAATTGAGGCCATGTTGTATGTATCTCCGGTAAAAACAAAGAATTTCGAATGGAGAACAACATTTACCTATTCCAAAAACAAGAATGAAATCCTGGAACTTGCAGCAGGGATCGAAGGTGGAGATGAGCAGGTACTCGCTACTTCCGGAACTGTTTCCATTATAGGTAAGGTCGGGGGTTCTACAGGTGATATGTACGGATACGGATTTGTACGAAATGAAGAAGGAAAAATCATTTACGATGCAAAAACAGGTTTACCGGTACGCCCTGAAAAAGAAACATACCGCGGAAATGCCTATGCCGACTGGAAGGGAGGCTGGATGAACAGCTTTTCCTACAAAGGCTGGAGCCTGGGTGTAACGCTCGACGGGTCTTTCGGCGGAACGCTCTACTCGCAGTCCTACCATAAAATGATGGAGCACGGCCACCTTAACGGATCGTTACCGGGACGTGAAGAAGGCTATATCATTGGAGACGGTGTAGTAAAAAATGCAGACGGAAGCTATTCTCCGAATACGACAAAGGTTGATGTACCTGCGTACTATGCCGAATATTACCGCAGGGCAAACGTGGAAGCGAACTCCTTTGATGCTACCTGGGTGAAACTTCGTGAAATAAGTTTTTCATACAGTTTCCCTAAATCATTCCTGGAACGCAACAAATTAAAAGGGCTTACACTGAGCGTTTTCGGGAGAAACCTTTACACCTGGTCCGACTTCCCAATTTACGATCCTGAAACAGCAGCCCTTAACGGAGCCAATATGGTTCCCGGAGTTGAAATGGGACAGCTGCCTTCACCGGCCACCTACGGGTTTAATTTAAAAGTAAGCTTATAATTCGATCAATCATTATGAAAAAAGTAACCTATAGTCTTTTAGCGCTCGCAACTCTGGCTTTCTTTTACGGTTGTACAGCCGAGTTCGAGGAAATCAATACCGATCCTAACCGCTTGGAAGCCATTAGCCCGGCATCGCTTCTGAATCCAATTTTATACGGGCTTACCAACCACAATTCTTATTCTGCATGGCACAACCGTACAGCCCATTTTATGCAGGACATTGTGCCTTTTCCTTCAAACGACGCTTTGGGCTACCATCGTTACTACGTAACAGATGCCATAGGCCAGACAATGTGGGACAACCATTATCGCTGGCTGAAGAACATCGACGAGATGGAAAAGGCGGCTGTTGCTGTCGGCGACGTTAATTACCAGGCCGTAGCCCTGACTTTAAAAGCCTGGAGTTTTGCCAACCTTACCGACGTATTCGGAGATGTGCCTTTTGAAGAAGCCTTAAAGGGAGATGAAGGGGTCCTGAAACCGAAATTTCAACGTCAGCAGGAGATCTACAAGGCGGTCCTGACCTATCTTGACCAGGCCAACAGCCTGTTTGATGTAAACAAAACCATGATCTACACCCCGGATTTATTGTATGCCAACAAGGTAGACAAATGGAAAAAGCTCTGCAACTCGCTTCATCTCCGCATGCTGTTGCGTTTGTCCGATGTAATGCCGGGAGAAGCCGTTGCCAAAATCAATACAATATTGAACGACCCTTCAGCATACCCTGTCTTCCAGTCGGCAGCCGACGATGCCATTCTCATCAACAGCGGAGTTAGCCCTAATGTTACGCCATGGCCCCGAATCCAGGATTACGCGGCGGATAAAAAACTCTCTACTTTTATGGTAGACCAGCTCATCGAATGGAGCGATCCCAGATTGCCTTTATGGGCAACAAAAGCCAAGGATAAAGACGGGAAAGACATCGGGTACAAAGGGATTCCGTCTGGTTATGCCGCAAATGAAGGCGCTATCGACTATACCCCTTCTGCACCGAATAATGCCACGGCACTTGCTCCTATGAAGAACATCATTATGACCTATTCCGAAATAGAATTCATTAAAGCAGAACTTGCATTCAAAGGTTTTATCGCGGGAGATGCTTCTGTCTTTTACAAAAACGGGGTAACGGCCGCCATGAAAATATGGGGAATAGATACACCGGCCGCTTATTTCGACAATGAAAAAGCTGCGTACAACGGCACCCTTGAACAAATCATGAAGCAAAAGCATTTTGCCCTGTACTTTACCGACAACCAGCAATGGCTGGAATTCCGAAGAACCGGTTTTCCGAAACTGCCGTTGCAGCCCAATTTATATAACAACGGAAAAATGCCGGTACGTTATCCGTACCCGCAGGACGTAAAGCGCCAGAATGCCGAAAACTACCAGGAAGCCGTTTCACATATGGGAGCCGACGACGTCAATACACGTGTTTGGTGGGATGTAAACTAATTTTTCGCTTTATTTATATTTACCATAAGACTACCTGTAATTACAGGTAGTTTTTTTGTGCGGTACATCATGGGAACCAGGATGCCTTCATGGATTTCAAAGTATCTTCATAGATAAACCGGGCATAAATTCCTTCAACAGGCTGCAACATCTTTTTTTCCGATGAGAAGTCTACGGGATAGAGTTCGTAATCAACGGTATCGATCCCCTGTGCATTCCTTCCCATAAAAGATTTTGACAGATAATAGGGAAAAGGATCTCCGTAATCATATAATTCCAGCTCATTTCCCGTTGCAAACCTTCCGAACACAACTCTTTTTCGGCTGCGGGTATGGTAAATCACCTGATAGTTTACCCCACAGCCCATACCTGTGCATGGATAAAAGTACAAGCCGAAAAGAAGCAGATCGTACTTCCTGTAATACTTTATCTCGCTTATCATATTGGCATAGCTTACCGTATCCCGGCTGCCAAAAACCTCATTTTCGGTTTGCATCTCATAGATTTTGAGGGTATCGCCGTTAACGAGAATCTGAAAAGGCATTTCCCTGCCCAGATTTACAACGGAGAACTTATCAAGCAATACCGTGTCACGTTCCACATCTACTTGCCCGGTTGCAGGAATAAGATGGGACAAAAGCCCCTGTTCAAAAAGGTCTGACTGCTGTTTTAATGTTGGATAAGAATATGCAGACAGTTGTTTTTTCTGCTTTAAGCCGCTGCATCCCAGCAATACGAAAGGCATGAGCCATAGGATCTTTTTCATAACTGTTTTTTATGATCGGAAATTACACTTTTTCCGGTAATATTTACCCCTTTAATCATCGGCTGTTTAATAGTTCCTTAACGGAATAATGCGTAAATTTAGCTGTCTAAAAGACGATTTAGCTTATATGGAAAATATTTTATTATCACACTTCGATACGGCTCCGTTCTCCAGCATCAGAACGTCCGATTTTGAACCCGCCTTTGATGCAGCTATAGCCGCCGCTAAGGCAGAGATCCAATCTATCATTGACAATAATGAAGCTCCTGATTTTGAAAACACCGTTGCTGCGATGGCCTTTTCGGGCATGCAGTTAGACCGTGTTTCCAACATCTTCTTCAACCTGAATTCGGCAGAAACAAACGAAGAGCTTCAGAAAATTGCGCAGGCAGTGGCGCCTAAATTATCGGCTTTCGGTAACGATATCTCCCTAAATCCGGCGCTTTTTGCGCGCGTTAAACAGGTGTATGAAACAACCGACAAGGCCCTTTTGACAACCGAACAAAAAACGTTGCTCGACAAAACCTATAAAGGCTTTGTACGCAACGGCGCATTGCTAAGCGACCCGCAAAAAGAAGAATTGCGCAACATCGATGCAAAGCTTTCGGTGTTGTCGTTACAGTTTAACGAGCATGTACTGGCCGAAACAAATGCCTACCAGCTGCACCTAACCAATAAAGAAGATCTGGAAGGTCTGCCGGAGGGAGCAGTTGAAGCCGCCGCTAATCTGGCTATGCAGCACGGAAAAGAAGGTTATATCTTTACGCTTGACTACCCGAGCTACCTGCCCTTTATCACCTATGCGCGTAACCGCGAACTGCGCAGGGAGCTTACTATAGCAAACGGAAGGAAGGGATTCCAGGAAAATGAGTACAACAACGAGAACATAGTACTGGATATCGTAAAACTGCGCAATCAAAGAGCTCTGCTGCTAGGCTATGCGTCACATGCAGCTTTCGTACTCGAGGAGCGCATGGCACAGAACCCCGAAAAAGTATTTACGTTCCTCAACGACCTTCTTATAAAGGCAAAACCGGCAGCACAACATGAATTTGAAGCGCTTTCTGCCTATGCGCAAAAACTAGACGGTATTGACCAACTTGAAAAATGGGATTCCAGCTATTATGGTGAAAAGCTTAAGCAGGAGCGTTTCAGTTTAGATGACGAGCTCCTGAAACCTTATTTCAAACTGGAAAACGTTTTAAACGGAGCCTTTGAAGTCGCTTCAAAACTTTACGGCCTTCATTTTACCGAAGTACATCATATCGACAAATACCATCCGGATGTACAGACGTTCGAGGTAACGGATGAAACAGGAGCTGCTGTTGCCGTATTCTATACCGATTTTTTCCCCCGTAAAGGCAAACGCAACGGTGCATGGATGACTTCTTTTAAATCACAATGGATCAAAGACGGCATCAACGAGCGCCCTCACATTTCTATAGTATGCAATTTTACGCCACCGACACCGTCCAAACCGTCTTTACTTACTTTTAACGAAGTAACCACCCTTTTTCATGAGTTCGGTCATGCATTACACGGTATGCTGGCCAATACGGTTTACCCGTCATTGTCCGGAACTTCTGTATACTGGGACTTTGTGGAGCTTCCAAGTCAGATCATGGAAAACTGGGTATACGAACCGGAAACGCTTGCCCTTTTTGCAAGACATTACGAAACCGGGGCAACCATCCCGCAGGAATATATAGACAAAATCAAGCAGAGTGCCAACTTCCTCGAAGGGCTTGCTACTTTGCGACAGCTGAGTTTTGGACTGCTCGATATGGGCTGGCATACCCAGAACTCGGAAAATATCACAAGCCTCAAAGATTTTGAAACCGAACAGTTCGCTTCTACTCAATTGTATCCCGATGTAAAGGAGAATGCCATGAGTACGGCTTTTTCGCACATTTTTGCCGGTGGATACGCTGCAGGATACTATTCCTATAAATGGGCGGAAGTTCTGGATGCTGATGCTTTTGATTATTTTAAGCAGAACGGCATCTTCAACAGGGAAGTCGCTTCAAAATTTAAAGATAACATCCTGTCACAGGGAGGAACAGACCATCCGATGAACCTTTATAAAAAGTTCCGGGGACAAGAACCTTCACCAGATGCCCTCCTTAAACGGGCCGGACTTTTATAGAAACAAAAGCTGCTTAAAGCAGCTTTTGTTTTTTATAGCACCCCTTAAAAAGAATATTTTGCTTGTATTTTTGTAAAACAAACTTGTCTTTTTGATAAGTTTGTTTATATTTGCCTTATAAATCAAACTTAATTATGAAACGAAATATCCTTATTGCAAAAAAGAACCTGTGGATCAGCATTACAACCATTGTTTTGCCCTTCCTTATTTTATTACTATTAAAAAACACGACAGCCTTACACGATGAGGTAACAAAAGCCCTTGTATCCAATATTGCGAAGTCGGTTTCTTTATTTGGTATGTTTTTGTTATTTCTTACAAAGTGGACAAAAGACGACGGAGATGAAATGTACCTGCAGTTCCGTATGGCTTCGAGCTTAAGCAGTATTATTTTCGGTGTCGTACTGCTGCTGACTTATTCTATAGTAGATGCATTGTCTTCTTCATCTCTCGAAGATATCTCACATCTAAGCGGATTTTACCTCATGTACATGGTTCTTTTCTGGCAATTGTTTACCTTTGGTACACAGGTATACCGGGTAAGAAAAACAAATGAAGACAATTAACGGTATGGGAAATGCATTTCTGCTTCCGGCCGCGTTCAGGTACATCGGGATCTTTCTGTTAACCGTGCCGGTAATTCTAGGTCTCTTTGAACTGGAACTGCTTCCGTATAACGAAGGTGTTTCCAAAAGCCTGTTGCAGGCTCTGGTTTGTCTGGGGTTCTATTTCCTGGTTTATTCCCGATTTAAAGACGATGATGAAATGCTGTATGCCATTCGGTTAAAAACGACGGCTTACTGTTTACTGATCGGCATGCTGCTGTTGCTTGTAAAACCGGTATTCTATTATATACTTACCGGTGAAGATGTAAAGGAAGAGTCTGCAGGCAGTATTATCATGACCATCCTCTTTTTCAATGCCCTGTTCTTTTTCAAAGAACGCAACAAATTAAAAGAAGATTTAAAGAATGAAGAATAGCATAAAGGTAGAACGCGCACGCAATAACCTTACGCAAGGCGACCTGGCGGAAAAAGTCGGAGTTTCCAGGCAGACCATAAACTCCATTGAAACAAAAAAGTACATTCCTTCTGCCGTACTTGCATTAAAGATTGCCCGTGTTTTCGAGATGCCTGTTGATGCCCTTTTTGAACTTGAAGATGAAGATTTTGAATAAATTAAAAAAGCGCCTGTAAAGGCGCTTTTTTAATTTATCTTCTTATAGTAATAGTGCTCTTTTAAAGCTCCATCTATTTCTTTTCCTTCCTGATCAAGACCGATAAGCCCGTTCTCTATTACCTTTAGTTTTGTGTCGATGTCTTTTCCCTTAAGATGTACTACAGAACCATCATCGTGCCACATAATAGTTCCGGTGCTTTCAAACTTTCCGTCACGTTCCAGATATTCCGATACGTGTTTAAAAGTTCCATCGTCGTTTAACGTCACGGTCGTTTTAATTCCGGGACAATCGGCACATGGCAATGTAGCCTCATACGTTCCGGCCCAGTCGAGAGAGTTCTGCGCATTATGCCCGTCCGAAAGGGGTTCGGAAAGGGTATCCGACTTAAGCACTGTTTCTTCTACAACGGTATTTTCCTTTTTATTACAGGCTGTAAGCATCGCTCCGGCGGCCATAACACCTAAAATGATTTTTTTCATAACTTGATTCTTTTAATGTTACTGCATTAAAAGATACAACTAAAATGCCAAACCTGCATAATTTCATTATATTTTTATATACATCCTCCCTATTTCAAGGTCTTTTTCTGGGAATATTGATAAGCAAAGGCCGGATTTTGGCAGCATTACCTTCCGAAAAACCGATATTGGGTTGTACAAGAGTTTTCTGCACGTTGAATCATTACACATTTCGGGTATGCTGGTTTTAAGCTTATATATTATCTTTTAGCCAGTTCAATCATTTTGCGTACCGTATTCAGATTACGGCCGGTAGCTGTTACCTTCAGTTTCTTTTCAAAGAAATTATTGGTCATTTTAGACTGGGCCATCCCATTGGGCAGGTGAAAGTACAAAACACCTTCTGTTATCTTAAAATCATCGGAACCAAAGTCTGTTCCGGATAAAAGTTTTAAAGCTGCTGCATCGGGTTCGTTATCAAGAAAAGTAATAAATACACGGTTTGGCTCGGCCGTTTCCGGGAACGGATTGTTATAAAGTGCCTCCTCCACTTCCTGTAGTGTAAGCACAAAAACACGGATATCCCATCCAAAATGGTCGCTGATAAGCTTCCGTATCTTTTGCCCTACCTCATCACGCTCCTTACTGCATTCGAGCACAATATTGCCACTCTGTATATAGGTTACGACGTTTCCGAATCCTTCACCGGTTAGGATTTCCTTCAAAACAGCCATCTTTATGATGTTCTTGCCCGAAACATTGATCCCCCTGAGTAAAACTATGTATGTATTCATCGCTGTAACCCGGCAATATCAATTTTCTTCATTTTCATAAGTGCAGCTCCCGCCCCCGGGTACTTTTGCAATAGCTCGCCAAGGTTTCTTGGAATAACCTGCCAGCTCACTCCGTAGGCATCTTTACACCACCCACACATGCTTTCTTTTCCCTGAGCCGTAAAAGCATTCCAGTAAGCATCAATTTCAGCCTGCGTATCACAGAGGATTACGAACGAAACCCCTTCGTTAAAAGTGGTCTGCTGATCCGGACCGTCCATAGCCATAAACAAAAAATCGTTAGCCTTGAATTGCGCATGCTGCACATTATTTTCTAATCCTTTTTCAGAATACCGGAGAATTCCATCCAGTTTAAAATCTTTAAATATCCCTGCGTAATAATCCAATGCCGCACTGCAGTTACCAAACTGTTCTTGTCCGAACATAAGGGTAGGAACTATTTTTTGCCCGTGCGTATCCCGTAACTTTCCAAAATACAGCTGCCAGTTCACACCATAACGATCTGCCAACCAGCCGTAACGCGCCGACCAGGGATAGGCACCAAGTGACATCAGCACGGAGCCGTTTTCTGCCAATCGGTTCCATATCCTGTCGATTTCCGATTCGGTTTCGCAGATCACCATCATCGAAACCGATGGATTGATCTTAAACACCGGACCTCCATTAATACCTGTGAAGTGTACCCCGGACAAGTATCCTCCTGTAACTACTTCATTGCTGTGATTTATAGAACTTTCGGGAAACACATCCGCATAAAATTCCATTGCTTCCCGGGCATTGTCGTTAAACCAGAGCGCTATTCCAATACGATCGTTCATATATTCTATTTTTTTATCTTTTCTAAATCTTAAGAGCCATATAATCGCTCTCGTTTCCAAGACGGTCTACCGCCTTTAAAGCTACCATGGTACACTGTTTTCCGTTCTGCGTACGGTTGATCAGCTTACCGGCCTCGTTTTTAGGCAGGATTTCAACCTGCCAGTCATTTCCGTACTTTACGAACAAAACCCATTGAAATACGTTTTCTGCCGACTTATCGCTCCAGCTTATCCGCAGTTTGCTGTCTTCGTTCGCAATGCGCAGGTCCGGTTTCTGCGGTTTGTTGCATTTAAGCCATGTACAGGCGGGAATCAGCGCTTTTTCCTTATAGGGTCCGTTTTTTAAAGCCGGAATCATTTCACTGTTGTTCGTTAACCCTGCCACGCTGTAATGAATGGCTCCAACACTGCCCTTGTCAAGGATTTCATCTGTAATCTTAAGCTGGTTCACAATTTCCGAAGATCTGTTCGCCGCCCGTACTTCTACCGTATTCAGACCCGGCCACAAATGACGCTTCATCGTATTTTCTCCTTCCCACCATTCCAACAGATCCCTGAAATTCTGACGTTGCGAATTAATGGGCCAGTACAGTTGCGGTGAGAAGTAATCAACCCACCCTTTGTTAAGCCACAGCTTGGCATCTGCATAAAGCTCATCATACTGCGAAGACCCCGTAACGCCTGCCGGATATCCGGGTTTCCAGATACCAAACGGACTTATTCCGAACTTCACATAATTTTTTTCTTCTTTGATCTCCTTGTAAATACGCTCTATAAACCTGTTTACATGATCTCTTCTCCAGTCGGCGCGGGAAAGCGTTCCTCCTGCATTTTTATAGACGTTCCATGTAGCCTGATCCGGAAAATCTGCTCCGCCGTTATAGGTGGCATAGGGATAAAAATAATCATCGAAATGAATGGCATCCACATCGTAATTCTTTACAATATCCTTTACCACATTGGAAACGTGGTCCTGTGTCTTTATACTTGCAGGATCAAACCAGTACATGCCGTTTTTGAGCTTAACGATGTTGCTTGGCGATTTGCGTACCATAGATTCGCTGCTTACCGCTCCCCCGCTCAAATGATGCGCGCGGTACGGATTCAGCCATACATGCAGTTCCATTCCACGCTTATGCGCTTCTTCAATCCAAAATGCCAACGGATCGTAATACGGGGCAGGACTCTTTCCTGTTTCTCCCGTAAGATAATACGA
The DNA here is from genome assembly GCA_040396655.1 of Flavobacterium sp. Taxonomy (GTDB): domain Bacteria; phylum Bacteroidota; class Bacteroidia; order Flavobacteriales; family Flavobacteriaceae; genus Flavobacterium. The sequence goes on from JBEBOB010000009.1 coordinate 44,980, forward strand.
CCACGGCTCATAACTGCTTTTATAAAGGGCATCTGCCGCAGGGCGTACCTGGAAGATAACGGCGTTAAAATTAGCCTCCTGCAACAGATCAAGCAGCTTTACCGCTTCATCCTTTTGCTGCTGAGTAGACAGGTTCCGGCTGCTTGGCCAGTTAATATTGGCAACGGTAGCCACCCACGCCGCCCGGAATTCCCTTTTAACGGCAGGCAGTTCTACCTTAGGTTCTTCCTCATTGAGCGAAGGAGTTGTTTTGACCGGCTGCTGGGGGCGAACCTCTGTTTCGGATTTTTTAACTACGGTTACTTCAGGTATCCTGTGCTGCTGCTGTACCGAACATGATACCAGCGACAAACAGGTAATTCCCAATAAGGTCAGGTATCTGCTTAAATTAATTCTCATCTTATCATAATATTAAGACAAAAATAATAAGATAAACCGATACCTGACCTATACTTAAGAGATCCTTATGACAATTTGCCTAAAGAAACAGCATTTTCAACCTAACGTTTTTCCAGAACTTCCTTCAGGTTCAATACACCTTGCTCAAAATCCTTGTTCATGTCGTAGCACAGGCTCATAAGGTTAAATGGATAAGGCATTTTCCCATCGATTACCCATCGTACTTTTGTCTGGTTATCGGCAACGGCTTCCGTTGTAATAAACGATTTGGAAGGTTCTTTACTGTCCTGAAAGAAAAGATCCATATCAATACGCTTTCCTTCTTCAATTCTGGTAATCACCTGTGCTCCGTCCCCGACTTCCTTACTTTTCCACGTATAGCGGAACCCTACAGTTCCGTCGGTTCCTTCATAGGATTTCTGAATATTCGGATCCATCCGGAACCACACCCCGTACTGCTCCTGATTCTTTACATATTTCACAAAATCAAAGACTTCGGCATTCGGTTTGTTGATAACGGCTGTTCCCTCGGCATGAAAGGTCTTGGGTACGAATAAAGCAATCACGAGTAACAGTACGATCAATCCAACAAGGGTAAAAAGAGTATATTTTAAAAATTTCATAGGCTATATTATTGTGCGTTTACATTCGGTTCGAAAATTCCGAATACATTATGGTCCGTATCCAGAAAATATCCTTGGTAACATAATCCGGGGATTGCAAATTTAGGCATGGCAACCTGGCCGCCGTTTTCCATTATAAGGGCTGCTGCAGCATCAAAATCCGTAACTTCCACAGAACACGTAAAAGCATTGGTTCCGCAATTAAGCGGCGGGGTATCGGCCGGCCTTTTAAACATGCCTCCGTGCATTCCTGCATTTTCTATACGGTAATACTCTATTGGCAACCCTTCCTGCAAAGTAAATTTCCAGCCGAAAACCTGCCCGTAGAAACGGGCAGATACTGCCGGATTTGCAGATTGTATTTCAAAATAAGCAATGCTGTTCATTAACTCATCTTTTTATTTCCTTCATAGTGGATCATCCACCAGATTCCGAACTGGTCCTGAAACGATGCATACAGTTCTGCCCAAAACTGCTCTCCAAGTTCTATTTCAATCTTCATTGCATTTTCAGTCAATGCTGCATATAGGGATTTAGCCTCCTGTGCCGTTTCCGTATCCAGCATAATGTAAGTCGAATTCCCATTCGTTACCTTATGACCGAAATTCTCTACGCAGTCCGATCCCATAAGCATGGTACTTTCGTTAATCATAATAGCGGCATGCATGATTTTCTTTTTATCTTCCTCGTTCATAGGATAGTTAGGGTCTGCCGGCATATCGCCGAAACGGTGCATTCCTATATTTTGTGTATTGAACACTTTTTCGTAAAACATAAAAGCCTGTTCACAGGTTCCGTTAAAGTTTAAATAAGCATGAATCTTTGCCATTGTCTCTATTTTTTTAAGTTTGTTTTATTCAAATTTAAGCAACAGGCTAAAAAAAAAACTTGCCTTAGGGCAAGTTTTATATTCTTAACGGTTATGACCTTTTAATGATCTTTTCATACTGATTTACATATACATCTACCGTAATTTTGCGCATAAGTTCTGCGATAAGTCCATATGGAATTGCATCCATTCTTTTAAAACGGATGCAACTTTTTCCCATATCCAGTTTGTATTTGCTGTGTTCCGGGTATGCTTTCACAAACCAGTCCAGTATGTCGGGCATCATATAGATACCCATATGGTAAAGGGCGATATGCGACTTTTGCGACGCTATGCTTACAAAAGGCAGCGGCAATTCTGGAGTACAGTGATACCCCTTCGGGTAAATGCTTTTGGGAACCACGAAACCGATGCTCCCGTAGCTCATCTGTTCTTCAAATCCTTCAGGAATATTAACACGAACCGTTTCATAAAGTTCCAGAAAAGCTTCTTTACGTTCCTTTTCGATGTGTTCGATATACGCTTTGATTTCGGCGTTGTGTATCATGTATCACTTTAAATTAAATATGTTTGTATTCTTTCCTTATCCGGCTTAGTGATGTATCGGTTATCCCCAGGTAAGAAGCTATATATTTCAGGGGCACTGTATGAAACATATGGGGATTCAGCTCCATAAGCTTTGCATAGCGTTCGGTGGCCGTCAGGGTAAGCATCTCAATGCTTCGCTCCTTCATCTGGAACAGCGCATTAGCCATCCAGGTGCGTCCCCATTCCCTGAATCCATATAGCGAATGGAACAGTTCCTGAAAATCCTCAAACGTAATATACAATAAGGTACAGTCTGTCAGACACTGCCAGTTTTCCACTGTTTTCTTGCGTTGAAAAAGGGCATTCACATCAATGACCACATCAAAATCGTTGTAGAGATTAATGGTGATCTGGTTTCCGTTTGCATCGTTAACAAAACCCATAACGGAACCCTGCAGCAGGATGTAATAGCAGTTAAGGTGCTCTCCTGCCTGCAGCAGAAACTGTCCTTTAGTAAAGCTCCCGGTATGATGTTTGCTTAATATAGCTTCATAATCGGGGCCCGTAAGGTGATCATTGCTGTAACATTTTTTGATAACTTCTAATAGCATTCTTTTTTTAACGAACTTAAAAATTATTAATGATAGATTCACAATATATTTATGTAAAATTTAATCAGGTACGGCCCTATTTTCATAATTTCAAGTAAAACATTTATTTTGGATAGACCTTCTGACTTACACAGCTCCTTTTACACAGGAAATACTTTAAGCTACCAGCACCGTAAAGATTGCCTGGTACAATTCCAGCGGTTGCTGAAAAATCATCAGCAGGAGATGATCGCGGCCCTTCAGGCCGACTTTAACAAACCTCCTTTTGAAACACTGGTTACGGAAATCAGCATGCTACAGAAAGAGCTCAGTTATTTTAAGAAGCACCTGCGAAAATGGGTGCAACCACAACGCGTTCTGCCCAGCATCCTAAATTTTCCTTCACGTGAAAGGATTTCGTACCAGCCTTATGGGGTGGTGCTCATCATCGCTCCATGGAATTATCCGCTGCTTTTATCGTTACAGCCTTTAATGGCAGCTTTGGCAGCCGGTAACTGTGCCGTCCTGAAGCCTTCGGAACTTACTCCCAATACATCGGCTCTTTTAAAAAGGCTCCTGTCACAATATTTCAGCAAAGATTTGGTACAGGTGGTTGAAGGTGGTGTTGAAGAAACTACGGAACTGCTTTCACAGCCTTTTCATAAGATTTTCTTTACGGGCAGCAGTGCGGTAGGAAAAATAGTACAGCAGGCTGCTTCGAAAAATTTAACCCCTGTTGTACTGGAACTCGGAGGAAAATCGCCCTGTATCATCACACCGTCCACAAACATAAAGCTTGCAGCCAGGCGTATTGTTTTCGGAAAATTCGTAAATGCAGGGCAAACCTGCATCGCCCCCGACTTCATCTTCATCCATCCGCAGGCAGAGAAAGCTTTTCTTAAGGAAGTACGCAAAGTACTCAACGAATTCTACGGCAAAGAACCTGAAACCTCACCTTATTTTGCACGCATTATTAATGAAAAGCATTTCCACAGAATTAAACAGTACATCTTAAACAGCGAAGTCCTTATAGGCGGCCAGACCAATTCCAAGAAATGCTACATTGCCCCCACACTCATAAAGGCAGAGAACATGAACGATGAGGTAATGCAGCACGAAATATTCGGTCCCGTGCTTCCCTTGGTAAACTATACCGAATTAAGCGACATCATCACGCATAACCATGAAAACCCCAAACCCCTGGCTTTTTATGTTTTCGGGGAAAATAATGCAGAAATCGAACTTTTGTTACAGCGCTGCCAGTTTGGAGGTGCCTGCGTAAACGATTGCCTGTCCCACATCATCAACAACAGGCTCCCGTTCGGTGGATTTGGAGCCAGCGGTTTCGGTACCTACCACGGTAAATTCAGCTTCGAGGCCTTTTCACACAAAAAGGCCATTGTATACCGCAAAACATGGTTTGACAATTCATTAAAATACCCGCCCTATACCAGTAAAAAGATGCATTTACTTAAAAAACTCCTTAAAATGATCTGACAAGGCTTCCGTTTTTTTTCATAAAATCGTAAATTTGGGGAAATCACACTTTATATGGAATTATACTATACGTTTTCAGTTTTAATTGTACTCGCCTCGTTTTTCGCCTATTTGAATCTACGCTTTTTAAAGCTTCCCGGAACCATCGGCATCATGATCATTGCCATGCTGGTATCGGTAGCTATACGTTTGTTGGGTGATGAGTACTTCCCAAACACCACAAAAGAATTTTTTGACCTTATCCGCGAATTCGATTTTAATGAAATACTCATGGGGGCCATGCTGAACTTTCTTTTGTTTGCAGGAGCCCTTCATATCAACTTTTCGGATCTGCGGGAACACAAGTGGCCCATCATGACCTACGCTTCTGTAAGCGTGGTGCTATCGGCCTTTATCATAGCCGGATTATTTTATATGGTAGCTCCTATGCTGGGGATTTCGATTCCCTTTATTTACTGCCTTTTATTCGGAACACTGATATCCCCTACCGACCCCATCGTTGTATTGGGTATTTTAAAGGAAGCCAAAGTTCCGAAGATGATTGAAACCAAAATTACGGGAGAATCGCTCTTTAACGACGGAGTTGCCGTAGTTATGTTTGCCGTGGTATTGAAAATGGCGACCGATACGAGTTTTGATGCGACCTTCGGTTCTGTTTCCAAATTATTCCTGCTTGAGGCAGGGGGCGGTATCTTACTGGGAGCTCTGCTTGGGTTTACGGCCAGCAACGTTATGAAGAAAATCGACGATTATAAAGTATCGGTACTCATTACCCTTTCCATCGTCATGGGAGGATTCCTTATAGCAAAACAGCTTCATTTTTCATCACCGTTGGCGATGGTTATCGCGGGCCTTATCATCGGAAATTATGGAAAATCCGTAGCTATGAGTGAAACAACCCGTGATTACCTTAGCAAGTTCTGGGAGCTTATCGACGAAATACTGAATGCCATTCTGTTCCTGTTTATCGGCTTCGAGCTTCTTATGCTGCCAGATCTTCAGCAACAGCTGCTACTGGGTGTCGTGGCTATATTTATCTGCCTTCTGGCACGTATGCTGGCCATTTTTATACCGGCAAGCACCATACTTCGTAAAAACACCTATACACGCGGCTCGCTTACCACCATGGTCTGGGGAGGGATACGCGGCGGGGTTTCCATTGCGTTGGTAATGAGTATTCCCAACAGCGCAGGCGATATAAAAGATGTACTGCTCGAAGTAACCTATATAGTGGTATTGTTCTCGATTGTTGTACAGGGACTAACGGTTGGAAAAGTAGCCAAAAGAGTCCTTAAAGACGACGAACCGCAAAAGCAGGCCGCTTAACATAACAATAACGGCAACCTTCTCAGGTTGCCGTTATTCTTTATATGAGGAAAAATCTATTACATCATAAGACGTTTAAAATATTTGAAAAACATTGCCACCGCCATAACCAATGTTACCGAGAGGTAGATTCCCCCCACTGCCAGAAGTTTGTGGGCACCGCCGTCGAACACTTTGAAATCGAAAAATTCAGACTGTAATGCCAGCAACATGAATAACACAAGGGCTATGATCACAATCGGAATCACGATACCGGAAACGGTGTTTCTGAAAAAGAACTGTCCAAGAAGCACGAGCATTAAGCCAATGGCAACGGGATTGAGTATATTTCCCGAATAATACCAGTAAAACAGCACCGGAAGCACCAGTGCATACTCGGCATAATGTAGCGTACGGTTCAACACATTTTTCATAAGGCTCAAATTAACACTTCTATAACGTTTTAAACAATGGTTGTAGTATAGGAAACACCCTATTTTTTTCAGAAAAAAGAATAAAAAAAACCGTGCATTAAAAATACACGGTCTTTTTTATTTCATTTAAGGTATCAGGCAACTGCAGGTAAATCACGTGTCAGCCACCCTCTCCGGCTTGCTGTTGCAATGGCGTAAGGCGTAATCCAGAACAACGTAAACATATAAAAAATACTGTAGGTGTAGGCCAGAAATGCTTCAGCCAGATTGTATTTCTTAGCATAAAAAAACATCTGTATGCTCGAGAATATCAGGATACCCACCAAACTGGTACAAACAAACAATAAAGGATGGGTGAAAACAAATGATAACAACAATAATAACAACGGATACGCCATTACTACCTTAACCCATTGCATGGTAAGTAATATACGGGGACCCAGTGTTGATTCAGAGCGGAATTTAGTAAAAGCAAATTTACCCATCATAATATTTTCCCGTACGTTGCTTCGTTCCCAGCGGACAAACATCTTATACAAGCTCTTATATCTTTCAGGTATGTTGGTATACACGTAAGCATTTTTCTGAAACAATACGTGCAACCCCTGCTTTAAAATCATATTTGTAATGGCCCTGTCCTCCCCGATATCGCTGGGCTGTCCCATAAAAGTCTGATTCATCCAGTCTTCCAGACAGTTCATCACGGCATCACGGCGATAGGCAGCAAGTGCTCCTGGCGTACATAAAACCGATCCTAACTTGCTCTGCGCCGAACGCACAAACTCAAAACTGAAGACAAAGCTTACATTGAGCATTTTCGGGATAAGTCCCTTTTCCTTATTCAATACCCTTACGTTTCCGGCAACTGCACCACATTTATCGTTTACAGCAAATGGACTCACAAGGTTGCGCAGGGTATCTTCCTTCACTACCGAATCACTGTCAACCGTTACAAAAACAGAACCTGTTCCTTCTTTAAAACCACGGTACAATGCATGGCGTTTTCCCATATTCTTGGGCTGCTGCAAAATTGTAAGACGGTCACCTAATACCGCTTTTGCTTTCTGCATCCATTGCCACGTATCATCCTTACTACCGTCGTCTATTGAAAATATCTGTAATTTTTCAGCCGGGTAGTCGCTGTCCGCAAGGCTCATTAATGTTTCATAAACCAGTTTTCCTTCATTATAGGCCGGTACGATCACCGTACACGAAGGCAACAATTCGTCGGATACCGGTTTAACTGCTTTATAACGAATATAGAGTACAATAAGGTAGGCCAGGAAACTCAGTTGTAAAACCATAAGTCCTACCGCTATATAGTTAATGGCAGCACCCCACCATGTTTTCATACGTTCAAAATGCAGCTTTTCAATTTCGGGCTGAAAAACCACAATAAAAGCCACAGCTCCAAGCATAAGTAAAAAAGTTGTAGCTACCACGAGGTAATCGGTCTTTTTAAGGGAGTTGAGCGCCATACGGTCTAAAAAACGCGCACGTTCTTCTTTTTGTTTACTGTCTTTTTCGTCTTTTACTACAGTGAGAAAACTTTTGGGAGGAGCTTTTCTTAAAAGCACCTTTTCTTTTTTAATATCAGGCATTGATGTTGGCATATATCTTTTTCTTTAGTTTGTTGGATTCAATACAAGTGCGGTCAAAGCGGACTGCACACTTAAAGAATGTTCCAAGTACTATGCCATCGGGAATTTACCCCCGAAAACCATTGATTCACCGCTAAAAAGGGCGGTACATGGTGTTTAAAGCCTATTTTCTACGTAGAACCCCTCCCAAAATGGGGAGGGGTTCTGTGCCAAAATACTATTGTTAATAAAAAAGTTTAACACTGCATTTAACAATGTTTAACATTCAATCTGATTTAGGAGGAATTTGATTGAGTAAAAAAATCGCTATCAGATCGATAGCGATTTTTTTTTAATTTTTATAGTTTGCGATAAATTCGTGCAACGCACGTATACCGGTTCCGGTTCCTCCAAGACCTTTATAATTTTCAGGAGCTTCTGTAAAAGCAGGTCCTGCAATGTCGATATGGACAAATGGAGCTTTAGCAAAATGTTCCAGGAATTTTCCGGCTGTAATGGTACCGGCCATACGCCCCCCGATATTTTTCAAATCGGCACAGCTCGATTTCAGCTGTTCCTTATAATCGTCCCATAAAGGAAGTTGAACCATACGCTCATATACTTTGTTTCCTGCATGGTGTAAGGCACTGTCAACCGTATCACCTGCATTGCTCATCATACAGGCTGCACGTGTTCCGGCAGCAATGAGGGCGGCTCCCGTTAAGGTAGCGGCATTGATGATGAGTTCGGGCTGGAATTTAGAAGCATAGGAAATGGCATCGGCAAGGATCATACGGCCCTCTGCATCCGTATTCAATACTTCAACCGTAGTACCGTCCATCATGGTTACGATATCCCCGGGTGCATATGCATCACCTCCCGGACGGTTATCCGTTGCAGGTATAAGCGCGATGAGGTGTACGTTGAGTTTGTTTAATGCAGCAGCATAAATGGTTCCCGCCATCATGGCTGCGCCTCCCATATCAGACTTCATAAGGTCCATGGAATTAGGTGTCGGTTTCAAAGAGAGGCCTCCCGTATCGTAAACAACGCCTTTTCCAACCAATACAACCGGTTTCGTGTTAACTGCGTTTGCCGGTCTGTACTCCATCACCGTAAAGGTTGGAGGCTGCACCGAACCTTTATTTACGGCCAGTAAACCACCCATTTTCAAAGCCTCTATTTCTGTTTTATGAAACACTTCCACATGCAAATGCGCTTCCTCCCCTATTTCCTGTATCTCTTTTGACAGCTGCAGTGCCGTAAGGTATGAATTGGGTTCGTTTACCATATCACGTGCCCAGAATACCGCCTTGATCACATTGTTCATACGGTTTACTTCTTCCGCTGAAACTTCTCCGTAAATACCGATTTGTTCCAGTGAATATTCACGCTCATCGGCATCTTTAAAATACTTTAAAAACTGGTAGTTCGACAATGCAAGTCCTTCAGCCAGCGCCAGCGCCGCTTCCGAATTTCCTATAATGGTTACATCAGCTGCTTTTTTATCAAGCTTCTGTCGGACCGAAAAACCTGCAACCCGCATTTTTTCAAGATCCTGCTGTTCTTTTACAAGAAAATAAGCCTTTTTTCCTATTTTAATAAAATCATCCTGTGCATCGGAAGCTTTAAATGCTTCAAATACATCGCGAATATATTCGGGAAGCTGTGCATCAACAGTGGTTTGGGCATTTACAACATAAACCAGTACATCTCCCTTAAGTGTATGAACTAATTGTAACATCACGTAGTTTTTTTATTGAACGTTCAAAAGTACAAAAATGTAACTAAATCCTTCATAGTTTCCCTTTTTAGTTAAAATACTTCAAGAGCACGTAGGAAACCGACATTAATAAGGCCAGTATAAATGGTTTCGTTATGTCACGAGACCTGTATTTTACATCCTTTAAAAGTATGCTCCACAAATAAGTGAGAATAATACCGACAATAACACTGCCCACAATTACATTTTGCCTGTGAAACAGTATTTCTTTTTTCAGCGATGATGTAGTGCTTCCATATAAACTTATAAAACTGTACAACTTTTTTGCCCACATAATACGGTATACAAGCCATATTATAACCCCACCGGTAAAAAAAGAGACTACAAACAAAAGGTTACGAAAAGTAAGCTTCCCGAGTCCTCGCAGGTTTTCATAAAACAGCCAGCAGCCTACAAACGGATTGAACAGACTAATGATAAACACATTCTTTTCCGAATACAGTTCCGGATATTCATGATTTTCCGGTATATCCGTAACCACATTTGTCACCATTCTGTGTTCAGGAACTGTTTCTCCTTCGCGCTTCCGCTTTAACATGCTGTTAATACGGGTTCGTTCTCCTTCCGTAAAAACCTTATTTCGTTCTTCAATGAGAATTTCAAACGCAAAACAGCAGGCGTCGTATACAAACCGGTTGTCATCTTTAAGGTATTGATACAGCTGCTCATCGGACAGCTTGCGTAATACAGCTTTGCTTACATCCATTGTTCCATGTGTTTTTTACCACGTAAAAATAATATTTATTGCCAGATTCCTTCTTTCGTTACGGAACAACTTTTATAAAACCAGAATGAACTGTTTTTAAACGGAACCTTGTATCTTTGAAATACGGGTTCTGTTATAAAATCCCGGGATCGCGAAATGAAAAAATTATTAGCCTACCTGTTCACTGCTTTTATTTTCACCGGAACTGTACTTTACAGTCCTTGCACGCAGGCACAGCGCACAACTAAGAAAGCAGCTGCAGAAATTACGAAAGAGTCCCTTATGGAGATTCTGAATCAAAACCGCACTTATTACGAACAGGGCCGTGTAGCCACCTATATACCGGAATTAGCCAAAATGAATGCGCAATCAGCCGCTCTTTCTGTTGTTACGGAGAAAGGCGCCGTAATCAGTGTAGGTGATACCCACCAGAAATTTACCATCCAGAGTATTTCCAAGCTTGTGTCGCTTATGATCGCTGTTCAGGAAAAAGGGGAAACAGAAGTTTTTAAAAACATGGGGTATTTCGGAACCGATAAACCTTTTAATCATTTTGGAAGTCTGGAAACAACGGGCAAACCCCTGAACCCCATGATGAATTCGGGTGCTATCCTTACCACCTCCATGATAAAAGGCGATGGAGAAATACCGTTCCTAAAGATTCTGGATATGCTGCGCTATATAACCAAAAATGCAAACCTTGATTACAGCAAAGCCGTATACCTTTCGGAAAAAGAAACGGGTCACCGAAACCGCGGTATGTTCTATATTCTCAAAAACAGCGGGCTTATTGAAGGTACCGAAGATAAGCTCGACAACTATTTTAAACAATGTTCCATAGAGGTTACCGCTGAGGACCTGGCCAAAGTAGGTTTTTTCTTTGCCAATGGCTGTGTTAGATTCGATGGTGACGCCACCTATAAAAACACCGAGCTTTCCAGACTTATACAGTCTCAGATGCTTGTTGCGGGTATGTACGAATTCAGTGGTGAATATGCCCGTACCGTAGGCCTTCCGAGCAAATCGGGTGTTGGCGGCGGCATCACGGTAAGCGTTCCCGGAAAAATGGGGATCGGCGTATTCAGTCCCGCACTTGACAGTCACGGAAATTCCCTTGCCGGCTATCACATGATCCTGGATCTTGCCGCACGGTACCACCTCAACATTTTTCAGTAACGATATGGAATTGTTTGACGATATACCGGACAAGCACGAAAACCTGCTTCCATATGACGGAACGGTTCTTTATTACGGAAAACTTATGCCGCAGGAACAGGCCGACCGTTATTTCGAGGCATTACTTCACCACATCGAATGGCGGAACGACGAAGCCGTTATCTTCGGCAGAAGGATCTTTACGAAAAGAAAGGTAGCCTGGTATGGGGAACAACCTTTTGAATACACCTACTCCAATACCACCAAAACGGCTCTTCCGTGGACAACGGAATTAAAACGGCTTAAACAGCTCGCTGAAAAGGAAACCGGGGAAACCTTCAACTCCTGCCTGTTGAACCTGTACCATAGTGGTGAAGAAGGAATGGCATGGCACAGCGACGGGGAAAAGGACCTGAAAAAAAACGGAGCCATTGCATCACTGAGTTTTGGGGCCGAACGCAGATTTGCGTTTAAGCATAAACAAAACGGAAAAAAAGTAGAACTGGTGTTGCAACACGGAAGCCTGCTCGTTATGAAAGATACTACGCAAACTTATTGGCTGCACCGTCTGCCTCCTACAAAAAAAGTAGCAGGAGTACGCATTAACCTTACGTTCCGCACTATTGAAGAATAACGGAAAACAAAAGCCGATTAAAAGCGGCTTTTGTTTTAAAATGGTACTTCGTCAGGATTGAGTCCGGACCAGCCCGTCTCGGGCATATTTTTAATCAACACAACATCTTCTTCTTCCAGCTGGAACGGAATATTGCTATTGTTGGTAATATTTGCTTCAGAAGTAGATTTAGGCAAAGGGAGAACGCCAGTTTGTAAACAGAAACCTATACATATTGCACCTACGGTGGTTTTGTATTTTACTGCCAGTTCCTGCAACAGCCTGTTTTCAAGAATACGTCCCGAACCAATCGGGCTCCAGGCTTCTACAAGGATGCCGTGTTCCTTACAAAAATCGGTTACTTCACTTTGCAGATATCCCGGATGGTATTCGATCTGGTTTACCATAGGGACCACTTTTGCCGTTTTCAGCAAAGATTTCAGATGGTGTACCATAAAGTTACTTACCCCAATGGCGCGGATGGTTCCCGCCTCATAAAATTCTTCAAGGGCACGCCAGCTTCCTGCATTTTCTTCTTCCCAACCGGGCTGTCCCGTCTTAGCGGGCCAATGAATGAGCATCAGGTCCAGGTAAGACGTTTGCAGGTTATCGAGGCTCTGTTGTACGGCTGCCTTTGTTTTTTCGTACCCACGTTCGCTTGCCCACACTTTTGTTGTTAAAAACAGCGTTTCACGTGCAACACCAGCCGTTTTAATAGCATCGGCAATCTGTCGTTCGTTCTTATAGGCGGCTGCGGTATCAATATGCGTATATCCCGCTTTTAAAGCCATATGAATCACCTCCTCTACACGTTCTGTGAGCTGCCAGGTACCAAAACCTATTCCGGGGATCTCAACCCCGTTACTTAATTTAAAATGCATTCTTTTATCTTTAAAAAGCTTCTATCTCGTAATGTTCCAGAATGAACGGAATGGAGATAAATTCCTTATCAAAAATCTGAATAAGGCAATCTTCCCCAAGGTTCACCAGATGGTCAGACAGTTCTTCATAGGACAATCCGTATTCAAAAACCCTTCCTTCCGGATTTTCTTCAGAATCACAATCACCTACCACCAGATCCAGGTTCACTAACGTGGTTACAAAAGTAAGCCTGTTCAGGTATTCTTCCTGAAGAAAAACGGTTTTTAAGTAAACTTTATGATCTGTTTTTAAAAGGTGAAGCGCTTTGACATTGTGGTTGAGAAAAGTAGGGTTCACGGCCCTGAAATAGTCTATAAAGTTCTGACTTTCACTGGTTGTTTCAAAGTAATTTCCCTGCATAATCGGTTTTTTTAGTTACTCAATAAAATTAGTTTATTAAGACTGAAATAAAAAGAATATCCGAACTATTTTTTTAAATTTTAACAGCAGGTTACAAAACGACATAACACGTCACGATGCTTTTTCATCTTTGCACAAAACAAGAGGGTTATGAAAACATACTTAAGACATAAACTGGAACTGCTGCAGATCGATGCCAAAATCACAGAACACCTTATGCAGAAAGAAATATGGCAGGAAATCGACGATAAAGAAGCAGTACAGCTCTATCAAAAAAAAATCAACCTGTTAGAACATAAAAAGGAAACCTATTTAAACTTACTGCTTAAAAGCCTTCAGCAAGCCGAACTTACGTTACAGAATGGCGTAGAATTAAAGCAGTGCTACGAACTTATTGAGCAATACAGCAAAACGCATCACAGCGCCCTATTCCGGGCTCATTTTTACAGAACCGTAGAAAAGCATCAGAAAAGTTACGGAGACTTCATTATACGGAACCAGTTCCGGAAAGCCAATGAAGTTGAAAAAATGATTGAAGACCTTGAGCGCATTGCCTGATGTTTATTTTTGTGCAACATTGGTAAATGCTGAAACATCCAGGTTGGAAAAAGCTCCCTGGCGCTCTTTTACTTTGTTCAGCCTGTATTCTTTACCGGCATCTTTAATCAGGATTTCTTTTTCCGAAACAATATAGGTTGTTTTAAGGTTGGTAAACGAGAACGTACGGTCTTTTTTACGGTATACGATCGCGCCATTATAGGCCAGCTCCACCTTATGATCCCTGTCGGTAAAAACATAATACAGGTCGTCGTTCATGCCTGTGGTAAGGTACATCTTTTTTCCGTTTTCAAACTCCAGCATAAATTCAGGCTTTTTATCCCCTGTTTCGAAAACCTGGTAAAAGCTGTCCTTCATTTTGCCGTTCTCACGTTTTGATACCGTATAATCCACAAACATACCCGAGTAATGTTCTTCTATAACTTCTACAGGAACCACAGTATCGTTATGTACTTCATAGGTTGCAAACTCATGCCAGCAACAACCGCTCTTGGTCATCGTATGCAGTTGTTTTTTATCGTTGTCTACCTGAAACATCCCGCAGTAGTTCTGTCCCAGTTCCGAAAATGACTCACTGTACACAAAGCCCGTTCCATTTGCCAGGTATATGGCGTAAGAAGGTCCGCCGTAGCAGCTGAAAAAACCCGTACGCAGCGCAATATCCTCATGCCCGTCAAAATTAAAATCCTCGAAAATAAGGATGCTCTGTTCCCCATAGGGCAGTTCCTTCACATTGGTCCTCGCACGGTTTCCTTCATCCAGATCGTACTCAGAAAGAAAAGCAGGTTCAGAGAATATTTTAGTACCTTTCTTATCATACAGCGTTACGGTACAGTTCGTTTCCTCCTCACCGTCGCGTATTACCGAAACCACGCCTGTATATTTATCCGAAAAATCAACAAGGTGTATATCATCCTGCTGCTGTGCCTGCAGGTTCAGGCTTAAAAACAGTAGTAAGGCAAGATATTTTTTCATAAGCGTAAATTAAAAGTTATTGAAAAGCAGGATGAGCAGATACCAAACAACAGGCACGCTTTCCACCCAGAACAAGGTATAATATCTGGAACGGCGTTCATTTGCATAGTAAGTAAAACCAAACATAAGGGCACACAGAATAAGGTTAATCATCCATTGGTTGTGGTAAAACCCTTCCTTAAAAAATTCCAGTACATAAAATACAGGCAAGAGGCTGTAAATATACCATTTGGTCTTCTGTACGCCAACGAGCTGTGGAACGGTTTGTAACTGTGAGGCATCGTACTTGAGATCGTTTATTTCAAAAATAAGGATGAGTATGAGCGTTAAGATAAAACGTTGCAGGAATTTATACAACACGTCAATTCCAAGCGGAACAGCTGCATTGAGCATAGGAAGTAGTATGGTTACACCGGCCCAGCAAATACTTACGATGTAGATCTTGATTCCCGCCAGGTTGCGCAGGTTAGGCAGTGATTTTGAAAACGGCACCACATACATGGCACTCAGCAGTCCAAACAACAGCGTCACCACCTGTGTTTTAAAATGCAGTCTGAAAAATAGGTAGCCGCATACGAGCAGACAAAAAGCCGTCAGGGCCATAATAGCTTTCAGCGATGTTTTATACCTTTTGTTATTCAGTACGAAAGGCAGGTATTTGATGATGTTGTATGATGCGCAGGTACCGCAGAAAACGAAAAAGGTCACCACCGCATCAAACGGAATCTTGCAGAAATAGAACGTCATCTGCACCAGGGCCGTAGTGGCTATGGCAACATGCAGGCTCGCATTGAGGTACCAGTCGAATATTTCCTTTACTTTTTTCAAATGCAGTCAAAATAACCATCTCAAAGATAAAGATCATTCCTCATATATTCTATAAAAAATACACCGCAGTTCCCAGTTCGCAAACGAAAGCAGGCCACGTCTTTAACCACTCAGAACTACATTTTCTTTTTTTTGCGACATCCTTAAAATGTAGTTCCGTAAAACAATAAAAAGTATTAAATTTGCAAATTACACAACTAATCATTTTATATTGCAAATGAAAACAAACGCATTTGCTTTAAGACACATAGGTCCTAGAGCAACCGACTTACAACACATGTTCGACACCATTGGTGTGAAAGATATGGATCAGTTATTGTATGAAACGTTTCCGGATAAAATCCGTCTCGAAAAAGACATTGAACTGGATCCTGCCATGACAGAATACGAATATTTGGCACATGCTGCGGCATTGGGTGCACAAAATAAAGTATTCAAATCAATGATCGGTTTAGGATACCACGAAGCAATTGTTCCGGCTGTGATTCAGAGAAACATCTTTGAAAACCCGGGTTGGTATACTGCCTATACACCTTACCAGGCAGAAATTGCACAAGGTCGTTTAGAAGCCCTGCTAAATTTCCAGACAACTGTTATCGAACTTTCAGGAATGGAAATCGCCAACGCTTCCCTGCTTGATGAGTCTACAGCTGCTGCTGAAGCTATGGCCCTTTTGTTCGACGTACGAACAAGAGATCAGAAAAAAAACAACGCAAACAAATTCTTCGTTTCGGAAGAAGTGTTGCCTCAAACCATATCCGTATTACAAACACGCTCCACTCCAATTGGAGTAGAACTTGTAATCGGCAAACATGAAGACTTTGCCTTTACCGAAGATTTCTTCGGGGCATTAGTGCAATACCCTGGAAAATACGGTCAGGTTTATGATTACGAAGGCTTTATTTCGCAGGCGCACACCAAAGACATCAAGGTAGCCGTAGCAGCAGACATACTGTCGCTTGCACGTCTTAAGTCTCCGGGAGAAATGGGAGCTGATGTTGTTGTAGGTACTTCACAACGTTTCGGTATTCCGTTAGGTTTCGGAGGTCCTCACGCCGGATTCTTCACTACAAAAGAAGAATACAAACGTTCTATGCCGGGACGTATCATCGGTGTTTCACAGGATGCAAACGGAAACCGTGCGCTTCGTATGGCGCTTCAAACGCGTGAGCAGCATATCAAACGTGAAAAAGCAACCTCAAACATCTGTACGGCACAGGTACTTTTAGCCGTTATGGCGGGTATGTATGCGGTATACCACGGCCCTCAGGGACTTCGCAGAATTGCCAACGAAGCCCATGCGAAAGCCGTAACCATTGAAACAGAATTAACAAAATTAGGATTCGAACAACTTAACGATGCCTATTTCGATACCCTCCTTGTAAAAGCTGATGCAGCAAAAATCAAAGCTGCGGCAGAGGCAAGAGGATTCAACTTCTTCTATCCGGACGCCGGTTCCGTTTCGATTTCGGTTAACGAAACCATTTCGTTACAGGATCTTAACAACGTAATCGGGATCTTCGCTGAAGCAGCAGGAAAATCATTCGAATCTGTTACCGAGTTATCACAGGAAGCATTGGTTCCGGTAAAACTGGAAAGAACCACAACGTTCCTTGAGCACGAAGTATTCAACACTTACCATTCAGAATCGCAGTTGATGCGTTACATTAAAAAACTGGAACGCAAAGACCTTGCTTTGAATCATTCCATGATTTCTTTAGGCTCCTGTACCATGAAGCTTAATGCAGCAGCTGAAATGCTTCCGTTAAGCAACCCGAACTGGAACAACATCCACCCTTTTGCCCCGGCAGATCAGACTCAGGGATACCTTACCATGCTTCACAAACTGGAGCAGCAGTTAAACGTCATCACCGGTTTTGCAGGAACAACGCTTCAGCCTAATTCAGGTGCACAAGGTGAGTATGCAGGATTAATGGTTATCCGTGCCTACCACGAATCCCGTGGCGAAGGACACCGTAACATTGCCCTTATCCCGGCATCTGCTCACGGTACCAACCCGGCATCTGCTGCAATGGCAGGTATGAAAGTCGTGGTAACCAAAACAACAGAAGAAGGAAACATCGATGTAGAAGACCTTAAAGCAAAGGCAGAGCTTCACAAAGACAACCTTTCCTGTGTGATGATCACTTACCCTTCAACACACGGGGTATATGAATCATCTATTATTGAAATTACGAACATCATCCACGAAAACGGTGGACAGGTATATATGGACGGTGCCAACATGAACGCCCAGGTAGGATTAACCAATCCTGCGAAAATCGGGGCCGATGTATGTCATCTTAACCTTCACAAAACATTTGCTATCCCTCACGGAGGGGGTGGACCAGGAGTTGGACCTATCTGTGTGGCAGCACACCTTGTAGAATTCCTTCCTACCAACCCGGTTGTAAAAGTAGGTGGTGACAACGCCATTACCGCTATTTCGGCAGCACCATATGGTTCTGCTTTAGTATGCCTTATCTCTTACGGATACATCTCTATGTTGGGAGCCGACGGATTAAAACAGTCTACCATGACGGCCATCCTTAACGCCAACTACATGAAAGCGCGTTTAATGGAAGGGTACGAAGTACTTTATTCAGGTGAAAGAGGCCGTGCTGCGCACGAAATGATCATCGAATGCCGTATGTTCAAATCAAAAGGAATTGAAGTAACCGACATCGCAAAACGTTTGATGGATTACGGATTCCACGCGCCTACCGTGTCATTCCCGGTAGCCGGAACCCTTATGATCGAACCAACGGAATCGGAAGATCTTGCAGAGCTGGACCGTTTCTGTGATGCCATGCTTTCCATCCGCAAGGAAATCGAAGCTGCAACAGCAGAAGATGTAAACAACGTATTAAAAAATGCGCCGCATACACTGGCCATGCTTACAGCTGAAACATGGGAACAGCCTTACTCGCGTCAGCAGGCAGCGTATCCTTTGGAATACGTTGCAGAAAACAAATTCTGGCCAACGGTTCGCAGAATCGATGACGCTTACGGTGACCGTAACCTTATCTGTTCATGTGCTCCTATTGAAGCCTATATGGAAGCTTAATAAAAAAAAGTTCTATAAAAAAATCCCGGCACAGGCCGGGATTTTTTATTTATATAAATCTCATTTTAGCTTCGTTATCCTCTTTTTAATCTCTTATCCGCTAATACGTTTTAATTTATAGATTGATTCATAATCAGGTAAAAATATTAATATTCGTTAAGCCATTTAACAGCTGTTCGAATAACGTCATCATCTTTAGTGTTAGACAGATCGTCTACCATTACATCAGGTACAATCCCTTCTTTGTAACTTTTTCCTGTTCTATCTGTTACATAGGTTCTGGCTAACAAAAGTTGTCCTCCGCTGGACAGTGGAAAAGTGTAGTTAGCCGTAATATAACCTGAGGTGGTTTGTCCAAAAGATTTAACGTTTGGTAATCCTAAAAATGAAACAGCCGTCATTTCCCCGCTACTGCCTGTTTGGGCATCAAATAAAACAGCTATTCTCACTTTATTATTTTTGATTTTATAGGTACTTACAGGTTTAACTTTTCCTAAAATCTTACCGTTTTCATTAAGCCATGGTGTTTTGGTCTTTCCCTGAACAAAATAGCCGGCTATCCCGTCATCAATTAATGCATTTAATCCAGCAATCATTGGCCACATATTTCCGCCGCCATTATGACGTAAATCTACAATCCATCCCGTAATAGTCTCTTTAGTGTCCATTTTTTCAATGATGCTGCGTATAGAATTGGCAAATTCAATATCTTTTTCCTCATTAAACGTTATTAAGCGCGGAACTTTTATCCATGCGATTCCATTACCTAAATAGTCTCCCTGAGGCATTTCTGCTATAGGAGATTTACTGATTTCATTTATTCTCCTGGAAGAAATAAAAAAAGAATGCTTATCTCCAACGGCTCTTAATTTCTGTTTGTAAAAATCAAAAATCAATTGCTCGTTTATAGAGTCGTTATCAGTAAGCGTCACTATTTCACTTTCTAATTTTATATCTTTCCAATTTAGTTTATCAGTAAAAAGGGAATTTTTCCTGATGATTTTGAATATTTCTTTATTTAATTCGTTGGCTTGTTTGTTTTGTTGCACCGTAGATTGCGCTTGTACCGAAATATTCAGTAGTATTAAGCAAATCAATAATGCGTATATTCGTAGATGTTGTTTCATTTGGATATATATGTTCACAGCTTTTTGATTATTTATTCAACATAAAATTTATCCAACTAATAAAAGACATAATTCTTAAAAAAATCATTATCCGCATGTTGGTATATTATTTTAAAACGCAAGGTAACTTAAAAACATGCTATTTTTAAATAATTTCGTTTTTTTCAAAAACATTCAGTATAAAACACGGTCGAAGCACAATAAAATTAAGTCTGCTTAAGTTTTTTTCTAAGAACAGTTATTCGTAATTTTAACAGAACAGAAAAGCACCTTTTACAAAGAATCAAGTCTATGACAAGCAAATTTACGGGACTGGGCAGTTACATTCCCAACCGCACCATTACCAACCTATACTTCAAGGATTACGAGTTTTTAAATGAAGACGGAAACGCCTTACAGCAAACCAGCCAGGTAACCGCTGAAAAACTCAAAGACATAACGGGCATTGAGGAACGCAAATACGTGGAGCCCGAACTGGTGTGTTCCGATATCGGACTCATTGCGGCACAACGCGCCCTTGCCGATGCCAAAACCGATCCCGAAACACTCGACTACATCATCTTTGCACACAACTTCGGCGACGTGAAATTCGGTACCATACAGTCGGATGCCGTTCCTACGCTGGCGGCCAGAGTTAAACACAAGCTGGGCATACAGAATCCCAAATGCGTGGCCTACGATATGCTGTTCGGCTGCCCGGGCTGGGTAGAATCCGTTATACAGTCGCATGCCTTTATAAAGGCCGGCATTGCAAAAAAATGCCTGGTTATAGGAGCCGAAACCTTATCGCGTGTGGTAGACCTGCACGACCGTGACAGCATGATCTATGCCGACGGCGCAGGTGCCGCCGTTATTGAAATTTCTGATTCCGACTCCGGTATCCTGGCGCACGAAAGTGCTTCGTACACCCTTAACGAATCAGACTTCATCCATTTCGGCAAGTCGTACAACAACACACACGACCCCAATGTGCGCTACATTAAAATGTTTGGCAAAAAAATATATGAATTTGCGCTTACACACGTTCCGGCAGCCATGAAGGAATGCCTTGAGAAAAGCGGAGAATCCATACACAACATTAAAAAGATCCTCATTCACCAGGCCAACGAAAAAATGGACGAGGCCATCGTGCACCGTTTTTACAGATTATACGGCATGAAGGTGCCCGAACACATCATGCCCATGACCATACAAAAGCTCGGCAACAGCAGCGTAGCCACCATACCTACGCTTATGGACGTGTTGCGCAACGACGGAATCGACGACCACCGCATTGCAAAAGGCGACGTCGTCATCATCTGTTCCGTTGGAGCCGGAATGAACATCAATGCCCTCGTATACCGGTACTAATAAAAAAGGTTCAGCATTGCTGAACCTTTTTACTATACTGTTTTGTTTGCTGCTTTTGTTTCATTCAGCAGGCGCTTCATAATGGCCCACTGCTTCAGCGTATCCCTTGCATCAAGTGCAGGGTATCCCAACACGGTCTTACCTGCAGCTACATCTCCCGTAACGCCCGATCCGGCCCCTACTACGGCCCGGTCGCCAATTGTTGTATGATCCTTAATAGAAGCACTTCCCCCGATCATTACACCGTTTCCTAATTTTACCGATCCGGCCAGTCCGCTGTTTCCTGCCATAATGCAGAACATACCCAACTCGCTGTTGTGCCCGATCTGTACCAGGTTGTCAATCTTACAGCCGTCGCCGATAATCGTAGAACTGAACTTGCCACGGTCAACACATGTATTGGCTCCGATTTCCACCATGTTCCCGATGACCACATCGCCGATCTGCGGAATTTTCACCAGCCCGCGCTCCGGGCACGGACGGAATCCGAAACCGTCTGCTCCAATCGTGGCATTAGGGTGAATAATGCACTGGTGGCCAATGCGGCAACGCTCGCGTACCACTACACCCGACCATAACACCGTCTGTTTGCCTATAAAACTGTCATCTAGTACGGTTACATTCGGATACAGTACGGCATGGTCTGCAATTTCCACACGCGGTCCCACATAGCATCCTGCTCCGATTTTTACGCCCGAACCTATTCTGGCCGACGCATCTACCACCGCAGTAGGATGGATTTCCACTGCAAATTCCGGCATAGGAGAAGCAAACAGGTCCAGAATCTTCGACATCGCAAGGTCGGCATCCTGCACCTTTATAAAAGCACGGTCTTCACCCGGTTCAATGGCAATGTCGTTGTTTACTACCGCAATACGTGCGGCCGATGCCCCCCAGTTCCGTTCGTACTTTTTATTTCCGATAAACGAAATATCGGTCGCTTTGGCTCTTCCCAGCTCTTCTGTCGACGTAATGTTCTGAGAAGTAGATCCGACAATGGTTCCGTTCAGCATTTCATTAAGTTCGAAAATAGAATAAGATTTCATTAAATTGTTGGCAATATTAGTTAGTTTGAGGGTCAAATAAAATACAATAAAACTTAAATTCCTAATTATTTAATAAAACTGCGGTAAATAATAACATTTCAACTGGCACTGAAACAAAAACTTAGGTAAATTAGTAAGTTAAAATGTACGCTATGAAAACCACATTTTTAAGCTTCGTGCTGCTTTTGGCAGCGGGCTGTACTTCGCGCCTGAAAGAAACTTCAGCTACGGAAACCGTGCAGCAGGTACAGGTGCAGCCAGAAGAAACAGAAAACCGTACGACCGGGTTAAAAGAAGGCACCGAAGCCGATGAATACAATACTCCGGCAGATGAATACGCCGACTACTACCTTGTCATCGTAAACAGCAGCCGCAGCTATAAGGCACTGCATGAAGATATGTTCCGCATCAGCAACGGGTTCCATATAAGCATTGACACCCTGGGTAGGTATTACAATACCGAAACCAAAGCCATTGTGGTACCCGATGACGACGAAGACGAAATCTACCGTGGCGAATATTATCCCCGTAGATTTGAATCTTTAAGCCTCAGCATTGAAAATGCCGATTATTACGATGATACCAAAGAAATTAAAGAACCCAAACAATTTCCGGCGCAGATGATCCTCGTAGCCGGCATGTATGCCCAAAAGGAAAGTGCTGACAGCCTGCGCAATGCGCTTGTAAAAACCTACCCCCGAACCTTTGTGCAAAAATCAAAAATATACACGGGCTGTATGCATTAACCTTAAGTCCCTTTTTAACCGTAAAAAATCATCTCCATGAGCACTCTAGAAACCCTGTTGTTCGGACAAGAAGAGCTGCCTTTTCTTTTGGAAATTGCGGCCCGTACCCTTTTAATGTTCATCATGCTGCTGTTTTTCCTGCGCATCCTCGGAAAAAGGGGTGTAAAGCAGCTTTCGGTATTTGAGCTTGTGGTCATCATCGGGTTCGGTTCAGCCGCCGGCGATCCTATGATCTATAAAGAAATCGGCATCCTCAACGCGTTTATGGCCCTGCTTATCATCGTGCTTTGTTATAAGGCCTTTACGTATTTCGTATACAAGTTCAAGGCGGTAGAAAACCTCGTAGAAGGAAAGCCGGTATACATTATCAAGAAGGGGCAGTTTGCCATAGACGACTTTAAGAAGGAAACCCTGAGTGCCGACGAGTTCTTTATGGAACTGCGCCTGCAGGGGGTATACCACCTGGGACAGGTAGAACTGGCTATACTCGAAGTATCGGGTGAACTCAGCGTTTATTTTTTTGCAGACGATAAAGTAAAATACGGCCTGCCCGTAGTACCGCACCTGTTGCACAGCTGCGTAACCCAAAGGCAGCCCGGTATCTTTTATTCATGTCTGTTTTGCGGATTCACCCAGAAAGCCCCGGAACACGCACCGCACCAATGTCCCAAATGCGGAACATCGGAGTGGGTTACTTCCAGCAGACGCAAGCGCCAGCCATAAAAAAAAGCCCCCTGATGGAGGGGCTTTTCCTTTTTAAATTTTCTGGTTCCTGCGAACCGGTATTAAGAAAAAAAACTACATTCTGGTTTCGTCTTCTCTCCATTCTCTTATTTCGCGTTCCACGTCTTCGCGGGCACGCCCAGAACGTTCCTGGATCTTTCCTACAATCTCATCAAACTTTCCTTCGGCAAACGCACGGTCATCGTCAAACCACTCTCCGTATTTCTGTTTTACAGCTCCTTTAATACGGTTCCATTTTCCTTCCCATTCTAATTTGTCCATAGCTACAATTTTTTAAGTTATTAATATTCTTCAAGTTACAACTTATAAAAAATCTATAAAAATAACCGGGTGTTAAAAAAAGTTAAAATATACACAACCTTATTCCGGCTTACATCCTTTTATAATATTTACGTGGCGTGTTACCGATGTACCGTCCTTGCTTACAGCCTCCTCTGTAAACGTTTCACTTAAAACCTGCGTAAAGCCTGCAAGGCTTAAAAAATTCTGTACCTCATCTACGGCGTATAACTGAAACCCATGCCGGGTAAAAGCCTGCTTTTCCGCACTTTCCCTGGCAATAAAGGTCAGCACCAGCTGTCCTCCGGGTTTCAGTATCCGGTATATCTGGTTTAAATAATGCATCACATCTTCCCAGAAATACAGGGTATTGACTGAAAAACAGGCATCAAAACTGCCTGAAGGCTTTTCTATCACATCTTTTTCAATGCGGTTCAGCAATACCCTGCGCTGTTGTATGAGGTCGTGGTTTAGTGCCGAAGCTTCCTGTATCATGGCGTCCGAAAGTTCCAGCCCTTCATAGGTCTGTATATTGTAGCGCTCCATAAGGCCCGCTATGTGCCTGCCGTTACCAAATCCCAGTTCCAGTACACAGGCACGCGGCTGCAGTTGTAAAAAATCCAGCGTCTTTGCAATCATGTTCCGGTTTGATTCGTACATGCGCTTTCCGAATTCCGGAGCATTGGTACCCGAAGGACAGCGAAGCTGTGCAGCCAGTTCCTGCGCTGAGTCTACCTGTTCTTTCATGAGTCCAGTGCGTTTTTTTCCTGCTGGCGGTCGGCCGTACTTTTATCTTCCGCCACACCTGCTTTCCAGTACGAATAGGCATACAGTTCTTCGCGGTTCCATCCTTTTTCCTTACGCAGGTAGGTTCGTATTTCCTTAACCGACGAAAACTCGGCTGCCACATAGGCAAAGCGGTCTGTTTCGGGCAATTGCAGTATCTTTACCACATCAGCCAGGCGGCTGCCTTTTTCAGGGTGTGCATTTGTAAGCCATTCAAACGTTATGCTGGCCCGTGTGTGCAGCTGCTGTATATCGGCTTCTTCCGGCACTTCTATGATACAGATTCCCGTAGCCGTTTCAGGCAGGTCTTCCAGTATGGCGCTTAACACCGGCAAAGCCGTGGCATCGCCCACCAACAGGTACGACTGTGCGGGTGCATACAGTTCCGACTTGCCGTCCTTCATCAGCACTCCCAGCCTGTCACCTTCCGCCGCTTTTAGGGCCCAGGCCGAAGCCGGTCCTTCATCTCCGTGTGCTACCAAGTCAATCCACAGTTCGTTACGTTGCGTATCAATGCCCCTATGCGTATAGGTCCGCACAAAAGGGCGTACCCCCGGTTCCGGATGGTTCCATTCCTTTTTTTCATAATCAAATGTGGGGAAAAAGATTTCGTTTACGCCCATCGGCGGCACGAGTATCTTGTTGTTCACCCCTACCGTGGTATTGGCAAAACGTTTCACATCGGCCCCTGTAAGGTAAACCCGTATGTAATGCGGGGTAATGAATTCTTTCCGCGCCACGTTCAGCACGGCCTGTATGGTATTAGGTTTGGTATCGCTCATATTTTATTATTTATAATCTTTCTAAATAACAAAGATAACAAACCCCGCGCAACCACATACCCATAACAAAGGCTAAAGTCCTCTTTTAAGGATACTTTAACACCCGATCCTTATTTAACAAAAGGTTCAGAATTGTTTTTTTGCCGGCCTGCTACATTATCCCTAAATTGTAAGAACAATAGTAAGTTACAATCAAAACATGGAAAAGATCCTTATAAAAAACACCGACTTAGAGATAGCTCCTTTGAATTTCGGGGGCAACGTGTTCGGGTGGACACTGGATGAACACGCCTCGTTCCGGATGCTCGATGCCTTTGCAGCAAAAGGCTTTAACTTTATCGATACCGCAGACACCTATTCTTGGTGGGTAAACGGTAAAGGCGGGCAATCAGAAGAAATCATCGGCAAATGGCTCAAACAGCGGGGTAACCGCAACCAGATGGTCATTGCCACGAAAGTGGGCTCTGAAACAAAAGAACATGGGTTCGACATCAGCAAAAAGCACATCTTAAAATCGGCCGATGAGTCCCTGCAACGCCTGGGGGTAGACCATATCGATCTGTATTATACGCATTTCGATGATCATACCACGCCTGTTGAAGAAACACTCGAAGCCTACCAGCAGCTCATCCGTGAAGGAAAAGTGCGCTATATAGCCGCTTCCAACCTGTCGCCCGAACGTTTGCAGCAGTCGCTTGAGGCCGCAGAAACTTACGGGCTTCCCAAATATGTGGCATTGCAACCGCACTACAACCTTGTGGAACGTGCAGGTTTTGAACAAAAGTATGCTGCTCTGGCCGAAAAACACCATCTAAGCGTGTTTCCGTACTGGGCGCTGGCAGCAGGGTTCCTTACCGGGAAATACCGCAGCGAAGCCGATTTCTCCAAAAGCGTACGCGGTGCCGGTGCTTCAAAGTATTTAAATGCCGATGGTCTTAAGGTACTAGATGCCCTGGACCGGGTAGCTGCAAAACACAAGGTACAGCCGGCCTCTGTGGCCTTGGCGTGGCTGCTGGCGCAACCGCTTGTTACGGCTCCTATTGTAAGTGCCACAAGCAACGAACAGCTGCTCACGCTTACAGAAGCCCCTGCCTTAAAGCTTGATGCTTCCGACCTGGAAATCCTAAATACGGCGAGCAATGCCTTTGCCTAAACCCGGTGTCTCTCAAAAAAAATAAAGACTTCCATATGGAAGTCTTTATTTTATTTCTACTTTACCTTCAGAGGTCAGGTTGTTGTGCAGGGTAACGTCGTGCTGTTCGTTCACCGAAATGCTGATGGGGATCTCCAGGTATTCCCCCTCAATGGTACGCTCATAAAAAATGGCGTGCGGGTCTTCTACCCCGTGTTCTTCAAACAGTACAATGAAGGCGTTTTCCTTCCAGTCTTTACTTTTAATATCCTTTACAAAATTCATATTCTTTTTCTTTTTCAATTCTCTTAAAGTTACAAAAAAGTTTAAAAACGGGGAGCGCTTTAACATTATGTTAGGGTTATTGAAAAGGACAGCTTCAAGCCTTTCCTTTGTAAAAAACGCGCAACAGTCTCACTCCTCCACATGAATCATCCCTCCGTTGGAATACGCATGGAACTGCGGTGCATACATACTGGAAACAGTTGCTTTGCCGTTTGAAAAATTTCCCGAATTATTTACCCTAATGCGGTACCATACCTCATGCTCGCCTTTGGGAACATAATCAAAGAAGAAATGACTCGATGCATCTGCTCCCTTATAATAGTAACTTAAATTTTCTGTATACCGCATACCGCCCTGCTCAAACCCCGGTTCAAAAGCTGCCGGACGTTCGTCTTTAAGGTACACATACCGAACGTCGTCTGATGTACCAAAACGCAAACGTATCCAGATATCTTCTCCTACCTTCATCGGAGATGATTCCGAAACAGGAATCCTGGAGCCGTTTATTTCTTTAAAATACGCTTTTTCAACCCAAAACCCGTCCTTCTGGCTCAAAGCCTTTAAGGAGGTCACATCCTGCAGATAGCTGTAAATAATGCTTCCCTTTAAGGTTTGGGCACCGGTATTGCGGATGGTTATTTCTTCAAAAGCTTTATCCACCTTTTCACCTGAAACCTTTACTTCGTAAACACCTAAGGCATTTAAAGCCACATCCTTTTCAAACGTTAAAGCCTGATGATTACGGTCTCTTACTTCCGCCTTTAATGCCTGTTCCGAAAAATCGGCATTTAACAGCAATGCGTAAATGACCTGTGCCATGGCTTTGGTAGACAAGCCTCCACTATTCAGCGTACTCAGGTACAACAGCCCGTTCTTTAAATCGCTTAATTCCGATGCAGGCGCTTCGTTTTTGGCAAAGGCTTCTATTACAAAGGCTTGGCTTTCCGCTTCACCGGTCCAGTACGACACATACTCTGTTTCGCGTTTCCAGTACATACCTTTGTCGCTGTTGGTCACAGCCGTTTCCCGCAACTGATTGATGATTTCCGCAGCAACTTTGATATTGCCCTCCTGTTTATAAGCAACGGCTGCTTTGGCTTTGACGCTTAAATGGGCATGCAGCCAATTTTTAGTATTTTTTTGTAAGATTTTATCATAAGCTGCTTTATGATCTGCAGCCAATGGATGTTCGTTCTTAAAAAAGCTGCGCACGTACAAATAATCCATTTCTTCAGCAATTTCTTTCTTATGATCTTTTGCTTCAAGAAATTCCCTATCGATATATTCCAAAGCGTTTTCAACCATCCCGTCATACCTATCCGGCCAGGTGATGCCCTGTTCTTTCAGCAGTTTTACCGTTTGCAAAAGCTGCAGCGTCATGCCCTTATCATTATAACTGTTGTCGAACCATCCAAAGCCTCCTGCACCGGTCTGACGTTTTTCTATTTTTTGTAAGAAATCCTTGCTCTCGGCTTTTAGGTTTTCTTCATCAAACAGCTTTACCATTTCTTTTCGGGTATCATTGTTGTTAAGCAGTTGTTTCAACCACGGCGTTTCCGCTTCCATAATGCCTTTCAACTGTTCGTCGTGATCCCATTTGTCCGTTGCATTAGCTTTAGGATTCTTCAGAATCATTGCCAGCTGTTGATGATCCTTTAGCAGCTTAAGGATGGTCTGGTTTGCAAAATACTTCGACGCCAGCTGTTCCGTACATTCGTGTGGATATCTTAAAAGCGGGGGAAACTGCTGCAGCAAAGACCACAGCTCACCACCAGCAAGCTGCATGTTCAGGTACAGCGGCTTTTTACCTTCCGGCTGTTGCAATGCTGTTAATTCATACCTTTTTTCCGCCTGCGGTTTCAATAAAACGGGAATATTTTCGGTAATGTACTGGGTGTTCGTTAAAACCGGAATGATGCCCTGTTCCCCGTCTGAAAAATCTCCGGCCTGCACCATAACTTTGTACTGTAGCCCCCGTAAGTTGTGAGGAACCTTAAGTTTCCATGAAACCACGGCAGATGCATTTGCAGGCACCACTGCCTCCTGCTGCACATCGCCTATAACGATATCAAGGTCGTTTTCGTTTACAGCATCTTTTAACTGCAGCAATGCCCTAGCATTCTGCGGCCGGTCTGAAACATTCGAAACACGGGCACGAAGTGATACCTCATCCCCCTCACGCAGAAAGCGCGGCAGGTTTGGGCTTATCGTTACATCCTTCTGGGTAAAAAGTGAAACCTGCAGATAGCTGGCCTCTGTTTTTTTATTATGTGTCAATGCCTGAAACTTCCACTCTGTAAGGCTTTCAGGTACCTCATAGTTGATCTCGTACAGTTGCTCCTTATTGGAATAAATAAACGGTTTAAAAAAGGCCGTTTCCTTCAGATTTTTACGAATCTTTACATCAGCCTGTTCAGGCGATTTTTTTGTAGAAATAAGAATCACCCCATTGGCGCCGCGGTTGCCGTAGATTGCAGTTGCTCCGGCATCTTTGAGTAAAGAAATGCTGTTGATATTGTCCGGAGCCAGTGAACGAAAGCGTTCTGCACTTACAGGTACGCCGTCTACAATATAAAGTGGTTCTGCTACATTGGTTGCAGCCCCCACTCCCCTTAAAATAATCGTTGTTTGTTCCTTTGGTGTCAGATCAAACGAGATCACAGTATCCCCTATACGGGCTTCAAAATTTTTCAATGCATTTTTATCCGATCCCTGGTACAAAGAGGTCATCTCGTTTAACGTAGGTGAAACGGTACGATAGGTATCGACCACAATTTCGTCTAGCTGCATCGACTCATCCTCCTGTAACGTTATATACCCTTTAAAATCCCTTGCGATGAACTGTACCTGCTTAAAACCTAAATACTCCACCTTAACAACATCTTCAGGCGCAGCATAAAACATAAAATTACCCTCTAAGTCAGTATCCGTACCAATCATTGTTCCCATAATGCTTAACGTTGCTCCTGGGACAGGTTCTCCAAAGTCCGTTGACACAATTCCCGAAATAAGTATAAAACCGGGTTTAGGTTCTGTAAAAAGTACCCGGCGTTTTAACTTTTGGTAATAATTCAGCCTTTCAGCAACATTGTCGTTCAAACCGTAGGTTTGAATACGGGGAAGCACGAGCTCCACTTTTTCGTTCAGGTTAATTTCCCAATCCTTGTTATTAAACCATTTACGATTGATTTTTGAATCAAAATACAGTTCGGTAAAGTGGTCGTCATAAAAAGAATATCCTGTACTGAAACCCCAGGTATTATCCCTTCCCAGCAAATGTTCTGCACTGACATCATAAAGACCTGCCGCCATTTCCCCATCAAATGCATTGCCCTCTTCATCACGGATTTTTAACAAGATCTGTTCCTTGGTACCGGGTATTAATCTGTTTTTAAGCTGTACTACTTCCGTTTTATAACTCTTTTTGGTATCGAACGAAAAATTGTATTCCATTACATCCTCGTATACGCGGTTGTCGTATACAAAGTAATAGTTGAGAAACACTTTGTCTGTCGGGAGTTCCTTAATGGGAATTGTAATTTCAGCAGTTCCTTTCTCCGTAAGAAAATTAAGTACGGGCAACACCTCAAAATTCTGCTGTACCTGTATATAAACACGTAAGCCCTTAAACCCGGCATTGTACTTTAATTTTAAAAAGCCTTTTTCCAAAACGGGATTATTCTTTTGCAAGGCGAACAAGGCGTCATCATCAAAATCATTTTGATTCAGAACCTTAAAATCAACATTTAAGGAATCGGAAAGGAGTCTGGAATCCGGGTAAAAAAACATTTCATAATTTCCTTTTTTAAGCCATTGCGGTTTGGATATGCTGTATGTTCCTGTAGTGTCTATACTTATTTGCTTTTCAAAAACCGTTTCTTCCTTTTTGGGCAGATAATCGCCTGCCACATAGGCTTCATGCGGAAAATAGCGTTTGAATACGTCTCTTGGTATTTCCTGTTCATCAGGAGTTTGCCAAAGACCGCTTTTTTCATAACTTTCATCGTACGTATACCTGATAATTTTAAGCCTGCCGGCCACTTCTTTTTTACGTCCGTTGGCATTTGTAGCTTTCAATGAAACTTTGACATCGTCGTCCTTCACAATCTCGCGTTGCGTGTCCATATATAGGTTAAGATCGTTATGATTTACCTCAGCATCCGTATAGGCTTCCTGTACCTCACCAGCGGTATCGGTTACCTTTATCCGCACCGTGTAGCGGTGTAACGGTTTTAAAAAAAGGCTATCTGCTTTTACGGTCTTGTCATTAAAAACCAGTTCAAAATTTCCAGTAGCATCTGTAGCACCCGCAATTTCAGCATATTGCTTTTTATAGTTGGAATAACTGTAATCTTTTGCATGATCATCCAGACTTACGACAGCCTCAATTCTGGCATTGGAAACCGGTGTTTTAGCAAAAGTCTGCACCCTGCCCTTTATGCTTATCTTGTCGCCATACTGCACGTCGTCCTTAAAATCATCAACAGCTACGGTATAATTCGGTCTTTTATATTCCTCAATAAAAACGTACGCTTCGCCGCTTCTGCTATCAAATTTTTCCCAGAATGCTTCTTCTTTCTTCGAAAGCTTTTCAGGCTCATCATATTTAATAGAGATTCTGGAAATGTTTGCCCTGTTGGGGATAAGGAGCGAGTCTGCAAAACTACCGTAACTATTGGTTATGTGTTCTTTTTTATAGATTTCGGTGCCGTAATCATCCGTTGCCTTTACCAGTACCCGCAGGTTGTCTATAACCCGGCGCTTTTGAATATCGTCAGCAGTGTTGACCATCACGGCCTTAAAATGCACCTGCTGGCCCGGACGGTATAATTTACGGTCGGTATAAAAGTTGGCATAAAGCTCGTTCTCTTCTTCCAATCTGTCTGTATTCTTATACCCGTATACCATCTCCTCTTCGTCAAAATCACAAAGCTCTTCCAATACAAAGTCCCCGTCGTTTACCTGCACAAGGAATTCCGTATCCGGCTCTTCTTTTGTTTTTTTTGATTTTTTTACCGAAACCATCCCAAGCGCGTTGGTTGTATAAGATTTTTTATTGATTTTTACTTTTTTCGCAATGAGTGGTAATCCTGTTACACGATCTACAAAATAGAAATCCAGTGTTGTTGCTTCCGCTTTGTAAAACAGCACAATAGTGCTTGCGACTGCCTTGTCAAGGGTCACATACTCGTAATCAGCGCTATGTAAGGCCGTGCTCGTACTGGTAAGATAATACCCCCTTTCAATTCCGTTGAGCAGATATTCATATTTTCGTTCCAGATACAGGCTATCTGGTTTCAGTGCGGTTTGATACTCATAGGCCGGTGTATGTTTTTCTATAAAAGCCCTTTTAAGAGAATCTGTATTCAATGCTTCAAAGGAAGCATAATCCGGTACTTTATAAAACCGCGTAAACAATGTGTCGGTATTAGCAAAACGTACCAACCCCTTATCTGTTTTATTGGGTACAAAATAACCGGGTAATACCGTTTGTAGTTTTTTGTCCGTTATTACGTTGTAAATTTGCTTAATGTAAGCCGCCTCCTTTTCGGTTAAAGTATATTTTTTGAGATTCTCAATGTATTTTACCGTATTAAGCCGTGCCAGCATCATTTTTTCCCCATCGGCCTTTTTTGTATATTTTTTACCATAGGTGTACCACAGGTTTACTTTTTCCAATAAAACCTTTGACTGAAAAACGGGTGTTTTCATGGCTTTAAAAACCTCAGAAAGCAATTCGTCCTGGAGCTCAAAAGAAGATCCCAGTATCCTTATGAAATTCTGATACCGCTTGTACCGGATCTGATCCAGTTTTTCCTTTTCCCCCGTTTGTTTATAGTAGCTTTCCAGTTCCTGGTAAATGCCCATGACATCCCGAAATGCTTCCGGAAATACGATTGTTGTAAAATTATCTTCGAAATTAAAAACATCTTTTGCCCTTAAATACGACGTATTTTCATCACTACCAAAATTGTTCTGGCCTTCTGAAATAGTCAGCCATTCAAAAAGCAGCAGTTCATACAGGCTGTAAGGCAACCTTTCCACTTTATCATCCAGGAATACCAGATCACCAAGTGGCTCCTTGCTCGTCTTTAAATAAGCTTTATCGGCAAAAACCTGCATCCGGATCTTGTTCACAGCTTCATCAAAATCTGCCGTACGCCACTGATTAATGAAAGCTTTGTTATAAGGTTCCTTTACTTTATCATATTCCCCTATTCTGTACCCGTTATCTGTGCGGTACTTTAAAAGCAGCCTGGCCTTATATGTCAGCATCAGGTGTTTATAGGGTATTCCGGTACGGGCAATATCGGTATCCAGATCACGGAAAAGCTCCATATCGTCCATTTCCTGCGTAGCCTGTTTAAACTTACTGCGGTAAAAGAACGTTTTCACGATGTTGTAGTCATCATGCTGCTTTAAAGCATTTGCATACAGAAGCAGTACCTTTTCATTAGCCGATTTGTATTGTTTATTGAGTTCCAGCTTGTAAATTTCATTCCATAATGCCGACTGGTTCTGCGACTTTGAAACCAATGTTGTAAGGAACAACAATAGGGTAAAGAAGTATTTCATACGTGTTTTTATTTCAGCGGTAATATACAAAATTTCCTATTTTCCCTTACTCCTTTATTTTCTTTAAATGAATAAATATGGCTCTTTTAATATCCTCCTAAGTTGTAAAAAGAGCAACTCACCTCTTGTTCTTTTAGCAAAAGAACCAAAGCTTTTTTGGAGCTCTCTGCTCCATAGCATAATACCATATTATTATTTTAATGAATAATCATACTATTCAGCACCATTCCCAGACGGCATCCACAGCGCAGTGAGCGTCGG
>JBEBOB010000010.1:0-78005 GCA_040396655.1 Flavobacterium sp.
TTCATCTTTTTTCTCTTTATTTTTCTAATTACTAGAAATCAAATATTTACATTTTTACAATCACCAAAACAACCAATAAAAATCAGTATTTTCACAAGGAAATCAATACCTCAGCTTAAAAAAAACACCAAAAAAGGAATTAAAAATAAAAAAACAGCCATACAGCTCCGTCTGTACAACTGCTTTTTTATATTTTATTCTCATCGCCCTACCTTAACAGTGGGTTCCCTGCTACACCACTTCTGCAACCACAAAAGTACTTCCTCCAATATAAATCATATCGTCAGGTAAAGCTGCTTGCCTTGCATGGGCTAGCGCAAGAGGAATCGAATCAAATGCTTTTACGACAAACCCTTCCTTTTCGAGCTTATCTTTTAAAATCATAGCATCCAATCCTCTCGGAACATCTGGCTTTGCCACAAAATATTCAGCAGATTTAGGCAAAAAAGGAATAATGGATTCCAGGTCTTTATCGTTCACAACACCAAAAACCATATACAGTTTGTTAAACTTTTGTTCCTGAACCTGCTTCATAACAACCAAAAGGCCGTCCTTATTATGGGCAGTATCTGCTACAATTAGCGGCAATTCCGATAAAACGGTCCACCTTCCTTTTAATCCGGTATTCGGCCCCACTTTTAAAAAACCCTCTTTTATATTTTCATCTGAAATAACAAACGATTTTTTAAGAAGGTGTAATGCTTCATAAGCCGTTTTCTTATTGTGCTCCTGATAACTGCCTTTCAGATCCGAGTCAAGATATGGAATTTCCGCATTAAGAGCCGCATAGAACAAAGGGGCATTCTGCTTATCCGCTGCTTCATCAAAAACATTCTTTGTTTCCTCTGTGAATTCTCCAACAACAACGGGAACATTGTTCTTAATAATCCCTGCTTTTTCAGAAGCAATTTCCCTTATTGTGTTTCCCAGTATATTCATATGGTCCCACCCGATGTTTGTTATAACACTTAACAAAGGTGTAATGATGTTCGTTGAATCAAGCCTTCCTCCGAGTCCTACTTCGATTATAGCGACATCTACTTTCTGCTCTGCAAAATACTGAAATGCCATCCCTACAGTCATTTCAAAAAAACTCAGGTGATTTTTTTCAAGGAATTCCTTATTATTCTCTATAAAATCTACCACAAATGCTTCGGTAACTTCCTGTCCGTTGATTTTTATGCGTTCCCGGAAATCCTTCAGATGGGGAGAAGTATAAAGCCCAACCTTATATCCGGCTTCCTGAAGTACGGAAGCGATAAGTGAAGACGTCGATCCTTTCCCGTTGGTACCTCCTATATGTACCGATTTGAACTTGTTCTCGGGATGCCCTAAATGTTCTGCAAAATTCTGCGTATTTGTCAGATCCTTTTTAAAAGCATCGATCCCGATTTTTTGAAACATCGGCAATTGGGCAAACATCCATTCAACTGTTTCCTTATATGTTTTCATCTCCGGTAATTTTTATACTTTATATTTAAATATGTAATATTTTTTTCATTATTTAGCACAAATAATTGTTCTTAAATAATCATCTACAAAAATCATTTTTTTAAGCGTTAAATAAAACTTTATGATGACATTTTTTTTGCAGGCCGCACCTGACAGTTTAACTCAAACAACACAGGCAATGGTAGAAAACGTTACAACTACCAAAGAATTATCCCTTTTTGAGTTTGCCATGAAAGGTGGTGTTTTTTTAATTCCTATTGTAATCCTCTTTGTATATACTGTATACATTACTATTGAAAGATACCTTTATATACAGAAAGTAACAAAAAAAACAAGTTCCGGCTTGATGGATTCTCTCAGCACCCAGCTGAATTCAGGTAATCTAGATCTTGCCATCGCTTCTGTTCAGAGAGAAGACACTGCAGAATCCAAAGTATTACACGAAGGATTACTTACCATCGGCAGACCTATTTCGGAAATTGAATCCAACATGGAAAAGGTAACCAATATCGAAATTGCCCATATGGAGAAAAAAATGAACCATCTTGGAACCATTGCAGGTGTTGCACCTACCTTAGGTTTCGTTGGAACTATTTCCGGGGTAATTAAAATTTTTTACAATATTTCCATAACCGAAAACATCAGCATCGCTAATATTTCGGGAGGTTTATATGAAAAAATGATCAGTAGCGGCGCCGGTTTGATCGTAGGGATCATCGCCTATGCCGCATACCATGTCCTAAACGGTAAGATTGATTCCTTTGCGTTACAGGCTCAGAAAATTATTTTAAAATTCATTAATATAATACAACGTCCAAATGGCCATAAAGAGAAATAAAAGGTTCCATGCCGAAGTCGCGACCTCTTCGTTGAGCGACATCATGTTTTTCCTGTTGCTTTTCTTTATCATCATTTCAACTTTAGCAAATCCCAACGTCATTAAAATGACATTGCCTAAAGCCGAATCAACGGAAAAAACAAATAAGCAGTTAATTACCTTGTCGGTAAACGAAAACAAAGAGTTCTTTATTGATAAGGAACAGGTAAATCCCGAGGATCTTGAAGCTCATTTGCTGGCTAAACTCGGAGCGGACAAAACACAAACCGTCGTTGTCAGAATTCCTTACAATTTACAGGTTCAGGATCTTGTCAATGTATTACAGATAGGTGTAAAAAACAACCTGAAATTTGTAATCGCTACCAATAAACATTAAAAAAAGCCGATCATATGATCGGCTTTTTT
Source organism: Flavobacterium sp. (assembly GCA_040396655.1). Lineage (GTDB taxonomy): Bacteria > Bacteroidota > Bacteroidia > Flavobacteriales > Flavobacteriaceae > Flavobacterium. The sequence continues at coordinate 2,696 of JBEBOB010000010.1, forward strand.
TAATGTTTATATATTATTTACTTAAGTCTGAAATTATAAACAATGCTTCCTACCTGGCTGTCCGGTGCAGATGATTTTGCTTCCCATTTGGTTCTCAAGGCAGCTTCTTTGGCAATACCCTGTAAACAGCTGGAACTGTTTGTTGAACCTTTTACTCCCGGCAGCGCGCTGATTACGTTTCCGTTGCGGTCTACTGTAACACGAACCACAATAGTTCCTGCTTCATTACAATTATTATTTGGAGCCGGGCGTACAACGGCTTTTCTTCCTGCCAGCGAATAACCTGTTCCACCGCCAGTACCCGTGCCCGATCCTGCTCCTATTCCGGTTCCGTTACCCGTTCCATGTCCGCCACCTGTACCACCGCCGGAACCACCATCGCCATAATAATTATCGGAAGTTAAAGAACCATCGCGTTTTCCTTTATTACCTGCAATCTGGTCATCGCCATCTCCTCCTTTATTCTTTCCATTGGCAAAACTGCTCAGGGCATTCTTTGTAAAATCGGATACCTGCTGTTTTTTAGGCTGTTCTTTTACGACAGGTTTGGTATTTTTCGGTTTTTCTTTTGGAGTCACTGTTTTCTTTACAACAGTATAATCGCGTTCTTCCTTTATATTTTCCTGAGCTAAAATCTCCTCTTCAACTTCAGGTTCATAAGCAGCTGCCGTTTTCTTCCCGGCATCGGTTACGTTTAAAACTTCGCTCATAAAGTCGTCTCCCATACCAACTTCGCTATCTCCAAAGTTGATTTCCACTCCTCCGCCTCCGCCTCCGGCCAGATCGCCTACAGAAACAGAATCAATAAAACGGACAAACAGCAATATCAATAAAAGTGCACCTGTAACACCTGCGGTGAACAGCATTGATTTTTTTTCCTCATTTGTGAACTGCATCATCATACTTCCCTAGTATAATTTAATTTTAAGTAAATATACATTTTATTGTATTTATTCAAACAAATACCTTGTTTAAAAAATAAGCAAGTATTTCTACTTGCTTATTGTATCTATCATTATGCTTTAAACAACAATTATACCAATTGCTTCAATGCATTTTCAAATGCCGCAGCAGAAATATTCGTTTTTCCGCTATTCACTGCATGCGCCTTTTCTATAGCCTTACGGATTGTAGCCGAAGTATCTTCAAATACTTTAGTATCGTTCATAGGCACTCTGCTCTCCATAAAGTACGCAAACACGCGCGCCATACCGCAGTTTGAGATAAAATCAGGGATCAGACTGATTTTTGAATCAACATATTCCATGATAGGCCCAAAGAAGATTTCCTTATCGGCAAAAGGAACATTTGCACCACAAGAAATTACTTCAAGTCCTGAATTTATCATTGCATCTACCTGGTCCTTCTGGATTAAGCGCGAAGCCGCGCAAGGAGCGAATACTTCAGCACCCATTGACCAGATTTTTTCATTGATTTCTGCAAAAGGGATCATGTTTTCTGCAACCAGTGTATTTCCGTTCTTGTTTAAAAACAATTGTTTGATTTCCTCGAAAGAATATCCTTCCGCTTTCATGATTCCTCCATCACGGTCAATAATACCTACAACTTTGGCACCCATCTGGGCAAAGTAATAAGCTGCTGCTGCACCTACATTTCCGAATCCTTGTACAATTACTCTTTTTCCTTCAACATTTCCTCCGTAGATATTATAGAAATGACGAACTGCTTCCGCAACACCGTAACCTGTAATTAAATCGGCTACTTTTATTTTTTTAGATGCATCGGGTGTATAGGTCGTATCAACTACTTCCATTAATACTCCCTGGCGCAACTGACCTACTCTGTTAATTTTCTCCGCTTCCGTCGGTTTAAAATGTCCGTTAAAGACTCCTTCCTGAGGATGCCATAACCCGCAATCTTCCGTCATTGGAATAACCTCATGGATTTCATCCACATTTAAATCCCCTCCTGTTCCATAATAATTTTTCAACAATGGAAAAACAGCTTTATACCAACGTTTTAAAACGCCTTCTTTACGCGGATCATTCGGATCGAAATTGATTCCCGATTTTGCTCCGCCTATAGCCGGCCCTGCAACCGTAAACTTCACTTCCATTGTTTTAGCCAAAGACAAAACCTCGTTCATGTCCAATCCTTTGCGCATACGGGTACCGCCTCCGGCAGCTCCGCCTCTTAAAGAATTGATTACAGCCCATCCTTCTGCTTCTGTTTCAGCATCAGACCAATGGAATACAACTTCAGGTTTTTTATCTTCAAACTTCTTTAATAAATCTTTCATTTTTTGATTACATTTTATTTTCCACAAATATAAATCATTACTTAGCATTTTCGCAATTAGTTGCCAACAAATCCTCATTAAATATATTTCCAGAAGAATGATCGTGTGAAGCCCCTGTAACGCTGCACAAAACGTTTATTTTTTTTTCAGAACGCAAAACTCCCAGAAATCCGAAAACAATAGCTTCCTTGAATTCAATAAGTTCTTTTGATCCCGTTACAATCTCGTTTTCCGGTGCATGAAACCTGAGCCTTTCTATCAGATATGCATTATATGCACCTCCTCCTGTAACCAGAACGCGTCCATTTGTTGTGAGGGATTTTGCGATTTGAAAAGCCATGTGTTCCGTAAGGGTCGACAAAAGATCGGGTACAGCGAGCTGATAGCGTTCTATTAAAGGAAGGAAAAGCTGTTCTACCTGTTCTGCTCCGAGCGATTTAGGTCCTTGCTGTTCATAAAAACCCAGACTGTTCAATGCTTCTAAAAGTCCCTCGCTTACATTGCCCGAAGCGGCAACCGCACCTCCTTCATCAAAGTCTTTTCCGATGAGTCCCGCAAAATGGTTCAGCAGGGTATTGACCGGACAGATATCGAAAGCCACACGCTGCCCTCCCTTTTCAAAAGATATATTCGAAAATCCGCCGAGATTCAGGCAATAGTCAAAATCAGAAAACAACAGGCGGTCCCCCACAGGCACAAGCGGCGCTCCCTGACCGCCTAATGCGACATCCTGTACCCTGAAATCACAAATAAACGGAAGGTCGACCATATCGGCTATAAGAGGAAGGTTGCCAATCTGAAGAGTAATTCCCTTTTCAGGCTGGTGAAGAACAGTATGTCCGTGAGAAGCGATAAAATCAAGATCATCCAGTTCTTTCCGTACGATAAAGTCGTTTAGCAGTTCTGCTAAAAAATACGTGTATTCTATATTCAAAAGATGCAGATCTGCTTCTGGAAGCCTCATAGCATTTTTTAACTGTTCATGCCATTCTTGGGAATAGGGAATGGTTTCACCCATAATAAAACGGTATCTCCATATACCGTTTTCACAATAGAATTCCGTTACAGCACAGTCGATGCCGTCGAGGGAAGTACCTGACATGACACCGAGTATTTTATATTTTTGCAAATTCATAGACTAAAAATACTCATATATTTTGAATTTTTAGCAATATTCAAGTATATTTGGAACAGAAAATTAATGAATTCTAAAAACAAGATTAACAGGATGGATTTTAAATTAACTGAAGAGCAATTGATGATTCAACAAGCGGCTCGTGACTTCGCTCAGACTGAATTATTACCAGGAGTTATTGAACGTGATGAACACTCAAAATTTCCTGCCGATGCTGTCAAAAAAATGGGAGAACTAGGTTTCTTAGGAATGATGGTTGACCCTAAGTATGGGGGTGCCGGTTTAGACAGCGTATCTTATGTATTGGCAATGGAAGAAATTGCAAAAGTTGATGCGTCTGCTGCAGTAGTTATGTCGGTTAACAACTCTCTCGTTTGTGCCGGTATGGAAAAATATTGTTCTGAAGAACAAAAAATGAAATATTTGGTGCCGCTTGCGAAAGGTGAAGTTATCGGTGCTTTCTGTTTATCAGAGCCTGAAGCAGGTTCCGACGCTACTTCACAAAAAACGACGGCTGTCGATATGGGAGACCACTATCTTTTAAATGGTACCAAAAACTGGATAACCAACGGTAGTACAGCTTCTACTTATCTTGTAATTGCGCAGACAGATCCTGAAAAAGGACATAAAGGAATCAATGCCTTCATCGTTGAAAAAGGATGGGCAGGTTTCGAAATCGGATTAAAAGAAAAGAAAATGGGGATCAGAGGATCTGATACGCATTCCTTAATGTTCACAGATGTAAAAGTTCCGAAAGAGAACAGAATCGGTGAAGACGGATTCGGATTTGCTTTTGCCATGAACGTTTTGAACGGAGGACGTATCGGTATTGCTTCTCAGGCATTAGGTATTGCACAGGGAGCTTACGAACTATCTCTAAAGTATGCGAAAGAACGCAAAGCATTCAGAACAGAAATCATCAACCACCAGGCAATTGCCTTTAAACTTGCCGATATGGCGGTTAACATTACGGCTGCCCGTATGTTGTGTTTTAAAGCAGCTGCGGAAAAAGACAATGGGGAAGACATTTCCATCTCAGGTGCCATGGCTAAATTATTCGCTTCAAAAACAGCAATGGATACAACCATTGAAGCTGTTCAGATACACGGAGGTAACGGGTATGTAAGTGAATATCATGTTGAACGTATGATGCGTGATGCCAAAATCACCCAGATTTACGAAGGTACTTCTGAAATTCAGAAAATCGTAATCTCAAGAGGAATAGCCAAACAATAAGCTCTTTTGAACATCTCTATACAAAAGACTATCATTTTCGATAGTCTTTTTTTATTTTAGTAAAAATTTTGAGTATGACCACCGAACAGAATTTAAAATTAAAGCTCACCCTCGGATATATTTTATTGATTGCCATTTTCTCTCTGTCTATCCTTTACATACTGCGTGAAGTTAAAAATCTAAATGTTTCCAAGGATGATATACTGGTAGAAAACACCAAAGTGATTCAGCTGGGGAATATTGTCAGTGACCTTTATGCCACCGAAAACTCGGGCAGGCTAGCCCTATTGTCCTATGACCGCAGGGAAGCCAGAAATTACCATATTCAGCTGGATTCCCTTGTTTACAAAATAGAACAGCTTAAAACAAACAACATAGAGGACGAAAACCTCCGGAAAAAGCTGGATACCATTGTAGACCTTATCAAACTTAAAAGCCTGACATTTGACCAGGTGCTTGATGTGCAGTCAAAATACACCAATTTCGACATCTATACGGAAGCACAGTCCAAAATAAAGGAAATTCAGAAATCAGGCGAGAATACCAAAATTGCCATTGATACCACCGTGGAAAGATCGAATTTTCTGCAACGGGTTATTAAATCGTTCCGTAACGATGAAGAGGTTAAAAAAGAAAAAATACTCAACGAAAACAATAAGATTGCCCAACAGCAAAAAAACATACAGGACAGTTTAAGCCGGGCTACCGAATCGGTACTTTCCAGTGCCAAAAAGAACGAGCTTAAACTTTTAAAGAAATACTATGAAAAAGAAGAATTGCTCATTGACCGAAATAAGGAACTCAGTGCACAGTTAAGGAATATTCTTGCAGAGGTTGAAAAGATTATCCTCGAAACATCGAACAGCAAATACGAGCTCAGTAAAAATGTCATCGACAAGGTCAGCAACAATATTGCGAAGATAGGGATTGCAATCTCCATCATCGCATTATTCTTCGGTATGATCATTCTTCGCGATCTTAATAAATCTGCACGGAATAAGCAGAAACTGGAAGATCTTAACAAGACCATGCAGGAACTTGCACAGCAGAAGAGCTTTTTTATGGCGACCATTTCACACGATATGGTTTCCCCTCTTAATTCGCTCATAGGCTTTTCCACCCTTTTACAGAATACCTTAAAAACGGCAAAACAGAAAGAATACCTTAAGAATATAGTTCAGTCTACGAGATACATTAAAAGTATGGTAGATGATTTATCATTGTTTTCAAACCTTGAATACAATAAAATAAAGATTAAAAAAGCCAAGTTTAATTTTTCCGACCTTATAAAAAATGTAGTCAACAACCTCAAGGACAATGCGGACAGGAAAAATATTTCCCTTACGCTTGAAATCGATGAGCAGCTAAACCAGAATTACAATTCTGATGCTTACCGAATCCAGCAGGTATTGACGAATGTGGTATCCAATGCCGTAAAATTTACCCATAAAGGAAGTGTGAGCATTAAGGCAAAAGCGGTAGGAAACAAGGTTGCGATTGAAGTAGCCGATACCGGGATCGGTATCGATATTGAAAACAAGGACGATTTGTTCGGGGCTTTTGTGCAGGCCCATGACACTAATGAAACGATGTACGGTGGTTCCGGCCTGGGGCTCAACATCACCAAACGTCTTATCGACCTGCTTTACGGAAGAATCTCTTTCAACAGCGAAATAGGAAAGGGAACCACTTTCTTCATAGAATTTCCTTTAGAAGTGTTCAAGGAAAAAGAAACCAATGTAATTGAAGAAGAATACGAATACGATAACGAGAAAAAGCTTCAGAACAAAAAGATACTGGTTATTGACGACGATCCATTACAGCTGCGTCTACTGGAAGAAATCTTCGGAAATAAGGTGGCTAAGATCACAGCAATTGAAAATGGAAAACTGGCCAAGGCAATACTGGAAGAAGAGCAGTACGATTTAATCATTACCGATATGCAGATGCCTTATTACAGCGGTATAAAGGTCATTGAAGATGTGCGTTCTCTGGAAAGCTACCTCCATACTCCCGTTATTGCACTTACGGGAAAAATTGATTTCGACGAACATGAATATCAGAAACTCGGATTTAACCTGTATATGCAGAAACCTTTAAACATCAACAACATGTATAATGTTATTTATAAGATGTTGCGTATAAAACCAAAGAAAAATATCGTGAATAATACTCAAAACACCCCTTCTGTCTATAAAGGCATGTATTCTGACCTGACCGACCTTTTCGAGTTACTTGAAAACGACAAAGGTGCCATTAAACAGATCATCGATTCATTTGTTACAAATGCAACCGCAGATACGGAACGCTTACAGAAAGCCTTTAGCGAAAAGGATTTTACAGAAGTAAGAAACATAGCGCATAAAATGCTTCCCATGTTCCGTCAACTCAAAATGAAGAAATGCATCGATCTTCTGATCGTACTGGAAAGAAGTATCCAGGAGATTTCAGAAAGCGAAATAAAATCTTTAATAGAACAAACCGTTACTGCCGTTGGAAAAAGTCTAGAGGAATTAAAAAACACCGAGTTTTAATCTTCATCAGGAACCGATTCCTCTTCTTTGGCTTTGGATTTCTTACCCGGATTTTCATTGAGGAAAGGAACATATATTTTTTCGCTTTTTATGACTATGACCATGGATATGACGGCATGCAGGAAAACGCAGCTAAGCAGAAATACAATACGCCCTTTTCCAAAAATATCCCTGTTAAAAAAAGTTTCATAATGATAGGCAATGAAGCAATAACCGACAAACAAAAGGGTATTCAGGGTAATGACCCTAAAAAACTTTTTACGGCTTGCCAAAACGATAACGGTTACCAGAAAACACAACATCGAAATACCGACCACCAATAATATACCCTGTAAAAATGTCATAATGCAGAATTATACGGTAAATATCGTTCATTTAGATAAAACAAAAAAGCCCTCCTTAAAATAGGAGGGCTTTTTATTGTTAAATATCAAGTGTATTATTTACCGGCCGCAATCAGATTTAAGGCAGAACCCGCTTTAAACCAATCGATCTGGCTTTCATTATACGTATGGTTTGCCATGATGATGTCTTTAGAACCGTTGGCATGGATGAATTCCAGCGTAAGCTGTTTTCCCGGAGCGAATTCAACAAGGTCAAGGAAATTGATCGTATCTCCTTCCTGGATTTTATCGTAGTCTGCTTCATTGGCAAAGGTAAGCGCCAGCATCCCCTGTTTTTTAAGGTTTGTTTCATGAATACGGGCAAAAGATTTTACCAGTACTGCTTTAACTCCCAGATGACGCGGTTCCATAGCCGCGTGCTCACGTGAAGATCCCTCTCCATAATTCTGATCCCCTACCACGACAGTTGGAATTCCTGCCGCCTTATAGGCGCGTTGAACAGCAGGAACTTCCCCGTATTCTCCCGTTAGTTCGTTTTTCACCGAATTAGCTTTTCCGTTAAACGCATTTTCAGCTCCGATAAGCATATTATTCGAAATATTATCCAGATGCCCGCGGAAACGCAACCAAGGTCCTGCCATGGAAATATGGTCTGTGGTACATTTTCCGAAAGCCTTGATCAGCAATTTAGCTCCGGTAATGTTCTTTCCATCCCATGGCTGGAAAGGTTCCAGCAACTGTAAACGGGAAGATTCAGGATTAACCACTACCTGCACGTCTGCTCCGCTTGCAGCAGGTGCTTGGTAACCAGGATCCTCTACATCAAAACCTCTTGTTGGAAGTTCATCTCCTTTAGGAGCCTGCAACATTACTTCTTCTCCATTGTCGTTCAGAAGCTTATCCGTAATAGGGTTAAAGTCAAGTCGGCCAGAAATTGCAAGTGCAGCAACCATTTCCGGAGACGTAACGAATGCATGCGTGTTCGGATTTCCATCTGCACGTTTAGAGAAGTTACGGTTAAAAGAGTGTACAATGGTATTTTTTTCTCCTTTATCCGCTCCTTCGCGGTCCCATTGCCCGATACATGGTCCACAAGCATTTGTGAATACTTTGGTTCCCATTTTTTCAAACGTTTCAATGATCCCGTCTCTTTCAATTGTAAAACGAATCTGTTCAGACCCCGGATTAATACCGAACTCTGCTTTTGGAGAGATACCCAATGCTACAGCCTGCTCTACAATAGACGCAGCCCGCGACATATCCTCATAAGAAGAATTGGTACAAGACCCGATAAGTCCCCATTCTACTTTCAAAGGCCAGTCGTTTGCTACAGCTACCTCTTTCATTTTGGAAACCGGCGTTCCCCTGTCCGGAGTAAACGGCCCGTTGATATAAGGTTCCAATTCCGAAAGGTTTATTTCGATTAATTCGTCGAAATAGCTGGCTGGATCTGCATACACTTCTGCATCAGCAGTTAAATAGGCAGCAACTTTATCAGCAGCTTCCACCACATCGGCACGTCCTGTTGCGGTCAAATACCTTCTCATAGAATCGTCGTACCCGAAAGTAGAGGTAGTGGCACCGATTTCGGCCCCCATATTACAGATCGTCCCTTTTCCGGTACACGACATGGAAACAGCTCCTTCACCGAAATATTCCACTATGGCACCTGTTCCTCCTTTTACGGTAAGGATATCGGCAACTTTCAGGATTACGTCTTTCGGTGCAGTCCAACCGTTTAGTTTTCCGGTTAGCTTAACCCCTATGAGTTTAGGGAATTTCAACTCCCATGCCATACCCGACATTACGTCTACAGCATCAGCTCCTCCTACTCCAATGGCCAGCATTCCCAATCCTCCTGCATTAACAGTATGAGAATCGGTACCGATCATCATACCGCCGGGAAATGCATAATTTTCCAATACGATCTGGTGGATAATTCCCGCTCCCGGTTTCCAGAAACCGATTCCGTATTTATTGGATACTGAAGAGAGGAAATCAAATACTTCTTTAGACTGTGTATTGGCTACCGCCAAATCCTTGTCGGCCCCAACTTTTGCTTGGATAAGGTGATCACAGTGAACCGTTGTGGGTACTGCTACCTTTTCCTTCCCTGCGTGCATGAACTGCAGCAAGGCCATCTGGGCAGTCGCATCCTGACAGGCCACACGATCCGGAGCAAAATCTACATAGTCTTTAGCTCTTTCGAATTTTGAAGAAGGCATTCCTTCCCATAAATGAGCATATAAAATCTTTTCTGAAAGCGTTAACGGCCGTCCTACCAGTTCACGTGCCTTATCAACACGCTCCGGCATACTTTCGTACACTTTTCTAATCATTTCAATATCAAAAGCCATATTTTTTATATTATTGTTGTTCGTTTTTATGATATAGCTGTTTACTTGCTGCTGGAAACCGGTGTAAATTTTGTCAGGTTAATACCTTCTACTGCTGATTTATACTCTTCGATATTCGGAATTCTTCCCAAAATAGCAGAAAGTACAACTACCGGTGTAGATGCCAGTAAAGATTCTCCTTTTTTACCGTCCCTGTCTTCTACTACACGTCCTTGGAACAAACGTGTTGAAGTAGCCATTACAGTATCTCCTTTTGCAGCCTTTTCCTGATTCCCCATACAAAGGTTACATCCCGGACGCTCTAAATACATAATATTTTCATATTCGGTACGGGCAGTGGATTTTGGCAATATGTCGCTAAACTCAAAACCGGAATATTTCTGAAGATATTCCCAGTCTCCTTCTGCCTTAAGCTCATCAATAATATTATATGTTGGAGCAGCAACAACCAACGGAGCGTTGAATTTAACTTCCCCCTGTTGCTTTTCGATATTCTTAAGCATCTGGGAAACGATTTTCAAATCGTCTTTATGAACCATACAAGAACCGACAAATCCTAAATCTACTTTTTTATCACCTCCATAGTAGGAAATATCTCTGATGGTATCGTGCGTATAACGTTTAGAAACATCTTCGTTGTTTACGTCCGGATCGGCAATCATTGGTTCGTCGATTATATCAAGATCGATAACGACTTCAGCATAATATTTGGCATTAGCATCCGGTGTTAAAGCTGGTTTTGCACCAGATCTTATTTCTTCGATACGCTTGTCGGCCTTTGCTATTAATCCGTGAAGTACGTTGTTTTTATTTTCCATCCCCTTGTCAATCATAATCTGGATACGGCTTTTTGCAATTTCCAGCGACTTGATCAATGTATCATCCTGTGAAATACAGATAGAAGCTTTTGCCTTCATCTCAGCAGTCCAGTCGGTAAATGTAAATGCCTGGTCAGCCAGCAAGGTTCCAATGTGCACCTCGATGATTCTGCCCTGGAAAACATTTTCACCTCCAAACTGCTGTAACATTTGGGCCTGCGTAGCATGAACCACATCACGGAAATCCATGTGCTGTTTCATATTACCTTTAAATGTTACTTTTACAGACTCCGGAATCGGCATGGACGCCTCTCCGGTAGCCAATGCTAAAGCTACAGTTCCGGAATCAGCTCCGAAAGCAACCCCTTTTGACATTCTGGTATGTGAGTCACCACCGATAATGATGGCCCATTCGTCAATTGTAATATCGTTTAATACTTTGTGGATGACATCGGTCATAGAATGATACTCCCCCTTAGGATCGCGGGCCGTAATCAAACCGAAATCATTCATGAACTTCATTAATTTAGGAATGTTAGCCTGCGCTTTTTTATCCCATACAGAAGCCGTATGACACCCGGACTGGTAAGCCCCGTCAACCGTAGGAGCAATAACCGTCGCTGCCATTGCCTCCAATTCCTGCGCAGTCATTAAACCAGTCGTATCCTGAGATCCTACAATGTTTACTTTCACACGCACGTCGGAACCTGCATGTAAAACCTTACCTGGTGCAACGCCCACTGCATTTTTATTAAAAATTTTCTCTACAGCTGTTAACCCCTGCCCTTCAACAGAAATTTCTTTCGAAGGTGCAAATACAAGCGGTGTATCGATTCCAAGTGTCTGGGCCGCAAACGTCTGGATCTTTTTACCAAAAACGATTGCATAAGAACCTCCTGCCTTGATAAACTCCATTTTCTGTGGTGTAAGGGCCTTTGATATATCAATAAGCTCCTGTTCACCATTGTATAATTTTTTGGTTTTGGTATTGATGGTCAGTACCGTACCTGTAGCTACGGAATAAACTTCCTCTAAAACCGGTTCATCTTTTTCATTGCGGACAACCTGTCCGTTTTCATCTACCTTCTTCACCCAGTTTTTAAGGTCGATTCCAATCCCTCCCGTTACATCAACTGTCGTAAGGAAAATTGGTGAAATACCGTTTGTACCACCTACAATAGGGGCTATATTTACAAAAGGAACATAAGGACTCGCCTGTTTACCTGTCCACAATGCCACGTTGTTAACTCCGGACATACGGGAAGATCCAACACCCATAGTTCCTTTTTCGGCAATTAACATTACGCTCTTATCAGGATGCTGTGCCTGTAAAGCCTTTATTTCCTGCTGCGCTTCCGGAGTAATCATACACTTACCGTGTAATTCACGGTCAGATCGCGAGTGCGCCTGGTTCCCAGGTGACAATAAATCCGTAGAAATATCTCCTTCACCTGCAATAAACGTCACAACTTTGATTTCTTCCGCTACATCGGGTAATTTGGTAAAAAATTCTGCCTTAGCATAACTTTCCAGGATTTCTTTAGCAACCGTACTGCCGTTGTTATAGGCTTCTTTTAAACGATCTGTATCGGCATCGTACAGGAAAACCTGTGTTTTAAGAACCTCAGCTGCCTGTTTGGCAATTTCAACGTCGTTTCCTAATGCAAGATCAAGAAGTACTTCAATCGAAGGTCCTCCTTTCATATGGGATAACAACTCGAAGGCATAAGCTGGGGTAATTTCTTCAACAACCGATGTTCCGAGGATAATTTCTTTTAAAAATTTAGCTTTGACACCTGCAGCCGGTGTTGTTCCCGGTAAAGTGTTGTAAACAAACAATTTTAAGGAATCTTCTCTGTGCTCATTATTCAAATCCTTAATTTGTGCTATAATTTCACTTAATAATTCAGCACCGTCAATTGGTTTCGGGTTTAATCCCTGACCTTTTCTTTCTTCAATTTCGTTGATGTAATCCTTATAAAGGTTCATAATTTATTATTGGTATTAATGACTGTTTACAAAATGTACGATGAATCTGCTAGCAGTCTGGAACTATTTATAATTTGTTATTTAGTATTCTTATATTTTCAGGACGATAATAAAAAACAGCTTAGCCATTTATTATCATTATTTTGTACAAAATTACGAAAAGGAATTCAAATTTGAAAATTTTTAATAAAAAGCTGATTTCAAAGAATTATTATTTATAAACATTCTATTTTGATATATATAATTCAATATTTTAAGGACATGGTATGCGGATAATAAAAAAAAATACTGTTTTTTTGCTATATAGATATCATTAGCTGTTTAAAACTGATAAATAAATAAAAAACGCCCTTCAGTTATTGAAGGGCGCTTGATTATTTTTTAAGCCAGTTGCTTTTAAATTCACAGTTTTTATATTCGTCGTTAATGTAGATATAAGTACCGTCGATCGTTTTGGATATCCATTTTCCTATAGCTTCACCTTGTTTTGTTCTTAAGGCTACTCCACTTATTTTAAGGTAATCATTTGAAAAATCCGCAACGTGCGCCGGGATTCTATTCGTAAGCTGAACAATCTGATAATACGAATTGTTGCTTCTGTCTGTCACCAGGGTAGCGGGTGAAATTTCCCCTACCTTAAGGTTTGAAACCATAGCATACAATACCCTGTCCTCCATCCTGTTCAACTCAAAACGTGTTTCCCCGTTGTCGTTTATCAATACGCCTCCGTTATTTTTTGTTTCCTTTTGTTGTGAATATTGACGTGCTGCGTCGGCAAATGCAATTTCCTTATTCAGAATACGGATTCTAAGATCGTCCAATTCTTTTTTGGCCTTGTCAAGCGCTTCCTGTGAAGGTTTCGGAGAAATAAGAATATGCCGCAGCTCGAGATTCTTTCCGTTGATTCTTTCAAGCTGAATGATGTGATATCCATACTCCGTTTCAAAAGGTTTTGAAATTTCTCCCTCCTTCAGCGAAAAGGCCACATCCTTAAATTCTTTTACGAACGTTGATTTTTTGTCCATCGTATAGAATCCCCCGGTCTGTATGGAAGCTTTGTCTTCTGAATATACATATACTTTACTGGCAAAAGAAGCGCCGTCCAGTACATCTTCCCTGATCTCATTTAATTTGTCAATTACAGCCTGGCGTTCCTCTTTGGATATTACGGGTTTGATTACGATTTCGGAAAGTTCAAGTTCATCTCCTACCATTGGCAGGGAATCTTTGGGAATGCTGGTATAAAACTGACGGATTTCTTCTGGTGTGATCGTCACATCCTTGGTCAGTTTATCCTGCATACGCGCAGCCAGCTGATTCTGTTTCATGATATCAAAGAAGTATTCTCTGAAATCCTCATAGCTTTTCTTATTGTAGTACTTTACCACATTGTCAATAGATCCCACCTGTTCAACCATGCGGTCAATCTGGCTATCCATCATCGAATTTATTTCCTCATCCATGATCACAATACTGTCCTGAATGGCCTGATGCGTAAAAAGCTTGTTCTCCAGAAGTGTCCCTAAAATTTCGCAACGACTTACTTTTGACGTATCATATCCTGTAGCTTTTGCCTGAATATAGGCGTTGTCGATATCCGAATCAAGAACAACATAATCCCCTACTACACCCACTACACCGTCAATACGCTTTTTGGTATTTTCCTGTGCCTGCACATGGGCAAAGCCTGCTACAGCTACAAGTATCCACAATGCATTTTTAAGAAATAATTTCATGTTTTATGATTAATTTTTACAAACTCAAGCAAAGATACATAGCTAAGTGAAACTTTTATCTTTTTTTGAATTTAATTAAGACTTTTTTTATTGTACTTCGTCCTAAGCTGGTTTAAAACAGACTCATTAACCTTGATTTCGGCATGCTCCAACAACCGGTTTCCGTACTCTTTCTCATATGTGCTCTGGTAATCGGACAACACCTTATTTTTTATTTCATCATAAGCTGGCAAAACAGCTTCTTTGAGATCGCGTACTTTAAAAACGTAATACTTTTTATTGTAGTATACCGACTTTTTACCTAAATTCTTCATGTTAAGATTAACCGGCAAACGTTTATCATCCAAAAAAAAGGTTCCCTGATACTTGTATACAATTCTGAAATCTTCTTCCCGCACCGGATAATATCCGTTTAACGCTCTCTGAAAAGAATTTGCGTCGCCCTTGTTCTCAAAAACATATACTTCACCTATAAAATAAGCAGGCTTCACATAAGCTTCAGGATGCTGATCGTAATACAGCTGCTGCGCAAGCGTATCGTTTGCCGCCGTTTTCCATATTTTCCGTTCGAGCAGGTCAAAAAGCATCAGACCTTCACGGTACTCCGCCATGGTGTGTGCAAATTCAGGAAAATTCTTTTCAAGGTCTTCATTATACTGTCTTTTAAGCATCTGGAGCGCATAAAAATCAAAGGCTTTCTGCACCAGAAGCTCATCGGTCTTTACCGAAGTGTAAAGCTGTGGAAAAGAATAGATATGTTCCAATACATTTTTTGCCGTAATCGACTTATCTGCATAGGTTGCCAGAATCTGTTGCGATTCGGCTGTATCCTCCACCTTTGGATCATTTACCATTTCTTCACGCTTGAGAAGTCCGGCTGTTTTTAAAACATTGTCCCGATCCACTTTGAAACGGTACATGTCCTTAAGATGCTCTATGAGGTCTTTTTCCAGTATTTTTGATCTTTGATCTGCTTTTATCCTGCGCAGAAAATTATCTTTAAGGTCAGCCTCAGATGGACGTTCGCGGATATCTGTAATACGGACTATATGCCATCCGTACTGGCTTAAAAACGGTTTAGAAAAGGCGTCTTTATAATTAAGTCCGTAAACAACATCTGAAATACCCTTTATATCAAAGGTTCCTTCCGTATATACACCAAGCTGGCCGCCTTTATCACGCGAGTAGATATCTTCAGAAAAGTGGAATGCCAGATCATCAAAATTCTGCCCTTTCTGAAGCTTGTCGTAGAGCTCGTCAATTTTTTTCTTAGCTTCCTTTTCTGAAAGGTCTTTGGTTTCAATGAGGATATGGGCGATTGATTTTATACGTGAAACAGGTCTTTTATCAATGACCTTTATAAGATGGTACCCGTAATTTGAGCGCACCGGCATGGAAATACTTCCAACAGCTGTTTCGTAAGCCCCGCTCTCAAAAGGGTAGACCATTTTGAAAACACTGAAATATCCCAGGTTCCCGTTATTGACCTTTGCACTGAGATCGTCTGAATATTTCCTGGCAGCTTCTTCGAAAGGCAGCCCTCCAAGCACCTTGTTCCTTACCTCCAAAGCCTTATTATAGGCAGCCAAAGTATCTGCCGGACTGGCAAGCAGGTCCACCGCAAATAAAATATGCGAAGCATTCACCTCGTAATCGTTACGCTTCAACGCTTCCTTTAACAGCTTATCAAGTTCTTTCTCATTGATAAAATATTTTTCTGCCAATTCGGTACGGTAGGCAGTGTATTCCTGGCGGAAACCAGGTGTAAGGTGGTAGCCTTCCTTATAGGCATCCTGAAGTTTTAGTTTATACAGTTTGTAAAGTTCAAAATAAGTATCTACATCTTTTTGGGACGCATCAGCTACAATATCAATATTTTTATTGTACAGCCGTTCAAAATCAGAAACATGATAAATACTGTCGTTAATGGTAACCAGCACCTCGTCAGGATTTTGGGCAAAAACGTTTACTGTACCCAACAGCATCAATAGTTTAAAGCACCTGTTTGGAAATTTCATGAACATGAGGCAGTTGTTTTTCAGCAAAATTAACAAAACAAGCAAGCCTACCAAATTATAATCATTAAATAACGCTTCACAGCTAAAATAATTTAAAATACATCAAAAAGTAGTACTTTTGCACTCCTAAAGATATTTATAATGAGTTTTAAAGACGAAATTTTACGCAGAAGAACTTTTGGTGTTATTGCACACCCTGATGCAGGAAAGACCACTTTAACCGAAAAACTGCTTCTATTCGGAGGCGCCATACAGGAAGCCGGAGCCGTAAAAAGCAATAAGATTAAGAAAGGAGCTACTTCAGATTTTATGGAGATTGAGCGCCAAAGGGGGATTTCGGTCGCTACATCGGTTCTTGCGTTTAATTATAAAGATCGCAAAATAAACATATTAGATACTCCCGGGCACAAGGATTTTGCCGAGGACACTTTCAGAACCCTTACCGCCGTGGATTCGGTAATCGTTGTAATCGACGTTGCAAAAGGGGTGGAAGAACAAACGGAAAAACTCGTGGAAGTCTGCAGAATGCGTAATATTCCCATGATTGTATTTATCAACAAACTCGACCGTGAAGGAAAAGACGCTTTCGACCTGCTTGATGAAGTAGAAAAGAAACTGAACCTCAGAGTTACTCCCCTATCGTTCCCTATTGGGATGGGATATGATTTTAAGGGTATCTACAATATATGGGAAAAGAACATCAACCTTTTTTCCGAGGACAGTAGAAAAAACATCGACGATGTCATTACCATCAGTGACCTTCAGTCCGAAGAGCTGGATCAGCTTGTAGGTACAAAAGCTGCAGTAAAGCTGCGCGAGGAGCTGGAACTTGTCGAAGAGGTATATCCTCCTTTTGACCGTGAAGCCTATATTAAAGGCGACCTACAGCCTGTTTTTTTCGGATCGGCACTGAATAATTTCGGGGTACGGGAACTTCTCGACTGTTTTATCGAAATAGCCCCATCTCCACGTTCCAAAGAATCCGATACACGCCTTGTGCAGCCGGATGAAAATAAATTTTCCGGTTTTGTATTTAAAATCCATGCGAATATGGATCCAAAACACAGGGACCGCCTGGCATTTATTAAGATTGTTTCGGGAACGTTCGAAAGAAACAAACCTTATTCCCATGTACGTTTAGGCAAAAATCTAAAATTTTCTTCTCCAAATGCCTTTTTTGCAGAGAAAAAGGAAATCGTAGACATTTCATATGCAGGAGATATTGTCGGTCTCCACGATACGGGGAACTTTAAAATCGGGGATACCCTGACCGAAGGGGAGATAATGAACTTTAAAGGTATACCATCGTTCTCGCCGGAACATTTCCGTTATATCAACAATGCAGATCCTATGAAGGCCAAACAGCTTGAAAAAGGAATTGACCAGCTAATGGATGAAGGTGTTGCACAGCTGTTTACTCTGGAGTTAAACGGCAGAAAGATCATCGGAACCGTTGGTGCCCTGCAATACGAGGTAATTCAGTATCGTCTGGAACATGAATATGGAGCCAAGTGTACCTATGAAAACTTCCCTGCTTTCAAGGCATGCTGGGTAAGGCCGGAAGATCCCAAAAACGAAGAATTTGCTGAATTTAAACGTGTAAAACAAAAGTTCCTTGCAAAAGACAAATCGGGACAGCTTGTTTTTCTTTCCGATTCTGAATTTTCTATTCAGATGACGCAGAGCAAATATCCAACCGTAAAACTGGACTATGTTTCGGAACGTATTTTATAAGATAAGAAAAAGCGGGTGAATCACCCGCTTTTTTATTTGTCTTTTAATCTCTTCTTTCGTTTTTTCAATATATAAAAAAACAATCCTCCGATAACGAATACAGGCCATATGTAGAGCATCCCCAGCAAAAAGCCCGGAATCCAGCTCACACCACCTTTTACAGCATTCCACATCTTAGAACCGTACGACACCGTTACACCTGTTTCTGAAGTCTGTTTATAAAAACGGATTTCAAGCGTACTCATGGCAATACGGTTTTGCATATAATTCAACTGCCCCTGCTTTACTTCTATCTCTTCTCTTACCGCCACCAGTTCTTTTTCAATTTCTAGAATTTCCGAAACTTTCACGGCCCTTTTAAGCAGTTCCATGTACCTGTTTTCAAGCTCTTTTTTAGCCTTTAACCGAGCCTCCAGATCAATAAACTCTTCCGTTACATCTTGTGAAGAAATTTCCTTTTCATCAAAATAAGATATACCAGAACTCACATCGCGCACCAGATTCTCAAAATTTTCATTGGGCACCCTGACCACCATCGTTCTGGTAACGGCATTATAATCCTTCCCTTCACTGTCGGTCTGGATTTGCCCCTGATACTTTTTCACCGCGCTGTAAATACGTTCAGACGTTTTGGTAAGGTCCTGCGTTTCGAAACGCATACGCCCGTTTTTGATGATTTTCTGTTCTGAAACTTTTTCCTGCCCGGCTTTATCCGCAGTTGCGGAAGGTTCCATCTCGACCAGTTGAACAGCAGTTTCTGTAAATGATTCTTCTGCTTTTCTACATGAAGTAAGCGTAAGGAGAATGCTGCACAATAAAATATATTTTTTCATAGGTGATAAGGTTTTCACATCTAAAATATACATTTTATCGCTTCTATATCTTTATGTTACCATTCTTTTAACAGGAAAACCCTACTGTTTTAAATTTTAAAACTTGTTTCAAAAGGAACCCTGTGAACCAGGCTCCGCCCCAACGTAACCTCATCGGCATACTGAAGTTCATCGCCCACAGCGATTCCCCTTGCGATTGTTGAAGTTATCAGTTCGTAATCCTTGATCTGCCTGTAAATATAAAAATTGGTTGTATCTCCTTCCATAGTCGAACTCAGCGCAAAGATGATTTCTTTTACAGTGCCTTTCTGAACCTTTTCTATAAGCGACTGTATATGAAGCTGCCCCGGCCCTACACCGTCAATGGGAGAGATTTTTCCTCCCAGTACATGGTAGATACCCTTATAAAGCTGGGTATTCTCCAAAGCCATTACATCACGTACATCTTCTACAACACAGATGGTGCTTCTGTCTCTCGATGCATTTCCACAGATTTCACACAAATCGGTATCCGAAATGGCATGACAGCTTCTGCAATATTTGATTTCGGTCCGTAACAAATCCAATGACGTGGTTAACGCACTCGTATGTTCGGCAGGCTGACGCAGCAGATGCAGCACCAGCCGAAGAGCGGTCCTTTTTCCGATACCCGGCAGCTGGGCCATTTCGTTAACTGCGTTTTCTAATAATTTTGAAGGGAAATCCATACTGCAAAATTAATCAATTCCAATTAAAAAATACACGCTTCGTTTCAGTCCAACAGCAATAAAATAATTACTTTTGATAAAACTTTAAGAAATGACGCCCATTATCATCTTATCTATTTTAATCATCTATTTCAGTATATTAATCGGTATTTCCCATTTTGTAAGCAGAAAAGACAGCAGCAATGCTGCTTTTTTCTCAGCCAACAAAAACTCTAAGTGGTATCTTGTTGCTTTTGGGATGATTGGGACGGCATTGTCGGGAGTTACCTTTATTTCGGTTCCCGGCGAAGTAGGCGCGCCTTCCGGCGAACAGTTTAAATACTTCCAGTTTGTTTTGGGAAATGCAGCCGGCTTCCTTGTAACAGCTACCGTACTGCTGCCCCTTTATTACCGTTTAAGCCTGGTTTCGATCTATGAGTATTTCGAAAAGCGCCTCGGCTTTTACAGCTATAAGACCGCGGCCGGAATCTTCCTTGTAAGCAGAACCATAGGTTCGGCTTTCCGCCTGTACCTTGTTGTTATCGTATTTCAGCGGTATGTTTTTGACGCCTTTAATATCCCTTTTGCCGTTACCGGACTCATTTCTTTAGCGCTTATCTATGCCTATACTTATAAATCGGGACTCAAGGCCATTATCATTACCGATACTTTGCAAACGTTCTTTCTTATCAGCTCGGTTATCCTTACGATCATTTTCATCTGCCACAGTCTGGATCTTTCCGCGGTAGAGGCATTTGAAACAGTAAAAAACAGCAGCTACAGTAAAATTTTCTTCTGGGAAGATTTTGTAGGAAGTAAATTTCATTTTGTAAAACAGTTCCTGGGCGGAATGTTTGTTACCATAGCCATGACCGGGCTCGACCAGGACCTGATGCAGAAAAACCTCAGCTGCGCAAACATCAAGGACGCGCAAAAAAATATGTTCACCTTCACAGGAATCTTCGTGCTCATCAACATCTTTTTTTTAGGAGTGGGAGCCTTACTCTATATTTACGCAAATGCAAACGGGATCGAAGTCCCTACCGACCTTATAACAGGTAAGCCAAGAACAGACCTGCTGTTTCCTGAAATAGCCTTTCATCATTTGGCGCTGATTCCGGCCATCGTTTTTTTACTGGGGCTCATTGCCGCAACTTTTGCTACGACAGACTCGGCTCTTACCGCGCTGACCACATCATTCTGTATTGATTTTCTGGGTATGGATAAGCCTCAGAATGTTCATAATCCTAGAAACATCCGTATCAGAAAGGCCGTTCATCTGGTTTTCTGTTTCATTATGTTTGCCGTTATTGTGCTCTTCAATGCTATTAACGATGCTTCGGTTGTTAGCATGATTTTCAAGATCGCGTCCTATACGTACGGTCCCCTTCTTGGCCTGTTTGTTTTTGGGATGTTTTTTAAATCAAGAAAAGTACACGACAAACTCGTTCCCGTTGTTTGTTTGATTTCGCCGTTCATTACCCTTTACTTAAGCAACCATTCGTACAGGCTGTTCAACGGATATGTTTTTGACAACGAACTCATCATTATCAACGGACTTATCACTACCCTGCTGCTTATGGGTATCAGCTATAAAGAAAAAACCGAACTTGTTTAAGTTCGGTTTTTTGTTAATATTGATTGGTACTTAAAAGCACTAACGTACAGGCTTCTTCAAATTCTATTCCCTTATCGTGAAGCATTCGCTGAAACTCCGGGTTTTCCGTACCGGGATTAAAAATCACCCTGCGTGGATTCAGGCTTAAAATATAGTCGTAAAAAGGCTTTTGATTGGTAGGATTAAGGTATAGCGTCACTGTATCGACATCGTCATAATGCACAGGCACTTTTTCTATTTGTATGCCGTTAATTTCTCCTCCCCTTATACCGAAAGCTCTAACCTTTTTATCGTGATTTAAAAGTTTCCGGACCGCCATATTCGCATAGCGCTGAACATTTTCTGAAGCCCCCATAACCAATGTATATTCTTTCATGGCTTTTTTATTTCAATTTACAACTTTTATTCCATATTTTCAATGGTTGTTATCACCTTTTGAATACAGCGTTCGTTATAAGCCAGCCAGTTATCGGTATATTCCGGGCTTTCCGTAACAGCAAACGCCCGTTTCAGAATTTTGTAAGCCTTTTCCGAGTCTTTCTCATCAAAGAACATATGCTTCCAGAAATAAGGAACATAGCTCCATTCCAGCAATACCAGACTATTCTTGGCATAAAAAAAAGGAGAATGGATTCCCTGGGTATATATTTTTTCAAAATCTCCATACAAATACACCCTCATATAGGCTGTCATATAGTTGAGGTTCTGAACCAGTCTTTTCTTTATCTCCTCATCACTCTCTTTATGTGTCGGTTTAAAACGCCATTCGTTAAATGAAAGAGATCGGATGTCGTTTTCCTTCCCAAGCTTCTTAAAATCGTTTTTAAGATTCAGGTAATACCCTGTTCGCCCGTCGATCTCGACCATAAAATCGCTCTTAAACTTCTTGAAATCCCCAAAAACCTGTATGGCATTTCCCTGTTCTCCGAGAATCTTCAAAGGCATTTCACCGAATTCTTCCGATTTCAACACAACCTCATCCTTGTTTATGACAGTATAGGTTCCATACATAAACTGGTTTCCCAGAAGCAGCGTATAGGTGTCGTCGGGTTTTAATGAAAGATAGGAATATGCAGCGTAAGGTTCCGAAATTTCCTTATCGGGCGCTGTCATTTCAGGCAGCCTTTTTTTCAGGTCTTCGTATTTTTGCTGATGAAAAACATTGATGATTCTGAAATCACGGTCCTCTGTAAAATCAATCGTACGCATCTTTTTTTGTGTACATCCTGCAAGCAGTACTACGACGATGATAAAAGCAGCTCTTAACCTCATGCTCCGAATTGCTTTAAATGATGATCCAGGTGTTTGTAGAACATATTGTTCCATTCTTTTGCCGTTAATCTTCCGAAAGAGAGAGATTCTTTACCCTCAAAAACAACCGTTCCCAATTCTAACGTACGCTGAATATAATGAATAAGGCGCTCTTTTTCGATACTAAAATCTTTATCGGGACTTACCTTAAACTGCGGGGCCGTGGGGCTGTTTTGTTTATAAGGCGTTTCTCCTACTACCTTAGGCTTCACAAAAGTTTTTAGTATAAAACGGAGCAAGGCATTAGGTTTGGCGTGCACCTCATCGTATATCATTTCGTAGGTAACGTTACAATGTGCCAGCATCTGCCCTGCGTTCATCGTACCCCATCTTCTTTGCGAATGCGCCGAGAGGCTTTTAATCCGTTCTATAACCTCTGTGACATCAGCAGAATCAAACATGTTTTTCATAAGTCTTATTTTATATTATTACAAAAAAACGCCTTCTTTACAGAAAGCGTTTAAAATCTATTTTCTTATTGTGATTATCTTGAATAGTTCGGAGCTTCTTTGGTAATCGTTACATTATGAGGATGAGATTCCCCGATACCGGAAGAAGTAAGCTGTACGAAGCGTGCCGTTTCCTGTAATGTAGAAATATCCTTAGCTCCGCAATACCCCATTCCGGCACGTAAGCCTCCAATAAACTGCGTCATGGACTCCTGTAATTCCCCTTTGTAAGGAACACGGCCTTCGATACCTTCCGGAACCAGTTTTTTTACATCATCTTCCACATCCTGGAAATAACGGTCTTTAGATCCGTGCTTCATCGATTCAACAGATCCCATACCGCGGTATGTCTTAAATTTACGTCCTTCGAATATGATGGTTTCACCTGGTGACTCTTTTGTTCCTGCCAACATAGATCCCAACATAACACAATCCGCTCCGGCTCCAAGCGCTTTGGGAATATCCCCTGTATAACGCAGACCGCCATCGGCAATAACCGGAACACCGCTTCCTTTTAAAGCTGCAGCCACTTCCATAACTGCTGAAAACTGTGGAAATCCTACACCTGCAACAACACGTGTTGTACAGATAGATCCCGGACCGATTCCTACCTTAACAGCATCGGCTCCAGCTTCGGCAAGGTACAATGCAGCTTCCGCAGTCGCTATATTTCCAACCACTACGTCAATCTGCGGAAAAGCAGCCTTTACCTCTTTCAGCGTATTGACCACTCCTTTGGTATGCCCGTGTGCCGTATCAATAATAAGCGCATCGACACCTGCCGCTACCAACGCACTTGCACGTTCCACAGCATCTGCAGTTACCCCTAGGGCAGCGGCAACGCGCAAACGTCCGAATTTATCTTTATTGGCATTCGGTTTCAATGTTAATTTGGTAATATCGCGGAATGTGATCAGGCCAACTAATTTATAGTTTGCATCAACAACCGGTAATTTTTCGATTTTATTCTGCTGCAGAATCTGTTCTGCATCACTTAAAGTCGTTCCTTCCAGAGCCGTCACAATCTTGTCGGCCGTCATTACTTCGAGGATAGAACGTTTATTGTCTTTTTCAAAACGAAGATCCCTGTTTGTTACAATCCCTTTGAGAATCTGGTTTTCGTCAACCACGGGAATTCCTCCGATTCCGTTTTCTCTCATCGCTGACTTAGCATCTCCTACAGTAGCAGATAACGGCAACGTCACCGGATCGATGATCATACCAGACTCGGCACGTTTTACTTTTCTGACTTCCTGAGCCTGCTGCTCAATCGTCATGTTCTTATGTAAAACACCGATTCCACCTTCACGTGCCATAGCAATTGCCATTGCGCTTTCGGTAACCGTGTCCATTGCAGCAGAAATTACGGGAACGTTTAGTGTAATGTTTCGTGTGAATCTTGTTTGAATGCTTACTTCGCGCGGTAATACCTCAGAGTATGCAGGTATAAGAAGTACGTCGTCATAGGTTAAACCCTGTCCGACTATTTTAGTTGTGTGTGCTTTCATGTGCAATTGTAGTTGAATTGCATGCAAATTTAATCATTTTATGGGAGATAATAAAATTTTAATGATAGAAATTAAAAATATTCAATGCTTCATTGTAGGAAGCCTCAAATGACATGGCTTTTATGTTGGTTTCTATTTTATTTGCCGTAAAATAACTCAGCATTTTTTCCGTAGGCATATTTCCCGTCAAATCATCCTTAGCCATAGGGCACCCGCCGAATCCCTTGATCGCTCCGTCAAAACGCGTGCATCCCGCTTTATAGGCTGCGTCTACTTTTTCAAACCAGCTGTCTGGTGTGGTATGCAGATGCGCTCCAAACTCTATATGGGGGTATTTAGGGATAAGATTCGAAAAAAGATAATCGATTACTTCCGGAGTAGAACTTCCGACCGTATCCGACAAGGACAAAATCGTTACGCCCATACCGGCAAGCTTTTCGGTCCATTCGCCAACAATGTCCACATTCCAGGGATCTCCGTAAGGATTTCCGAATCCCATGGAAAGGTAAGCTACAACTTCTTTATTTGTTTTATTGGCGATCTCCAGGATTTCTTCTAAAGTAACCAGTGATTCTGCAATGGTTTTATGGGTATTCCGCATCTGAAAATTTTCAGAAATCGAAAACGGAAATCCCAGATACCCGATCTCTTTATGAACTGCTGCCAGTTCTGCGCCTTTTGTGTTGGCAATAATGGCCAATAGTTTAGAAGCAGTATCAGATAAATCCAGTTGAGCCAATACCTCCGCCGTATCCTGCATCTGCGGGATCGCTTTTGCCGATACAAAACTTCCGAAATCGATGGTATCAAAACCTACACGCAATAACGATTGTATGTACTGGATTTTTTTTTCCGTAGGTATAAACATCTTGATGCCCTGCATGGCATCTCTTGGACATTCAATAATCTTCACTGGTTTCATAAGGATCAAAGATAAGAGATTCCTTACAAGTTGCAAAGGGATCTTTTTAAAAATCTCAAAGCAGCATAAAAACAGCCAACGCAACAAAAACCAAAATCTGCAGCCATTTAAGGAAGAGGTTAAAGAACCTGCTTTCTCTTAAAAATTTTGTGAGTGTAGAAGCTAAAACGGCATAAATACTGAAAACAAGGAAAGCCTGAACCAGAAAAATCACTCCCAGAGTATAAACCTGCACCTTTATATTTCCCTGTTCATGATGAATGAATGTTGGAAAAAGCGCCAGAAAAAACAACATTACCTTAGGATTGAGTATGTTCATGACAAGCCCCTGAAAAATATTCTTCCATGGTTTATCTGCATGTGATTTTTTTTCCTGAAGCCGGAAAACAGCATCTGAACGCAGGATGTTATAGGCAATCCAAAGCAGATATAATGCTCCGAATATTTTGATTCCTTTAAAAAGCCAGGGAGTAGACGTAATAATACCCGATATTCCGAAAGCAAGCAGTGTCGTATGGAACATTAACCCGGCAGAAAGGCCGATGGCTGCAGCAAGGCCGAACCTGTAACCTCTTGAAATGCTCTGTGACAATACATACATAACATCCGGTCCGGGTGCAATGGTCAGCACCAGGCTTGTAAAGAAAAAAGAGAGGATTACATCGGCTGTCATCAACCTCTTTTTAATATTGCCTCATTGATTTCTTTTACCAATGCCGGTCCTTCATATATAAAGCCGGTATATACCTGTACCAATGATGCCCCCGCATCAAGTTTTTCCAATGCATCTGCGGCAGAATGGATACCTCCTACCCCGATGATAGGGAAAGCCCTGTTGCTTTTTTCGGACAGAAAACGGATCACTTCAGTAGAACGCTTTGTAAGCGGTTTACCTGAAAGTCCGCCCGCTTCGACTTTATTGGAAGATTTAAGACCGTCTCTTGAAATGGTTGTATTGGTCGCAATAACCCCGGCAATCCCGGTTTCCTTTACAATATCGATGATATCAAGCAACTGTTCATCTGTAAGATCCGGTGCTATTTTTAAAAGGATGGGTTTTTGTTTGGGTTTTGCACTATTGCGCTCTTGAAGCGTAGCAAGCAGCTGCGTTAACGGTTCTTTATCCTGCAGTGCCCGGAGATTAGGTGTATTCGGAGAACTCACATTTACCACAAAATAATCGACATAAGGAAACAGCGCATCAAAACAGATGGTATAGTCGGATACCGCCTCTTCGTTAGGCGTTACCTTGTTCTTCCCTATATTTCCGCCAATAAGTACCCCTTTGTTCTTTTTTAAACGCTCCACAGCCAGTTCGATTCCACCGTTGTTAAACCCCATACGGTTGATGATCCCGGAATCTTCCTTTAAACGGAACAATCGTTTTTTAGGGTTTCCTTCCTGGGCTTTAGGCGTAATCGTTCCTATTTCTATAAAACCAAAACCGAAAGCGTCTAGTTCATTGTAGATTTTTGCATCCTTATCCAAACCTGCTGCCAGACCGACAGGATTTTTGAACTTCAATCCGAATACTTCCCGCTCCAGCTTCTGGTCCTTTACCTGAAAAACCGAACGGATGATGGGTTTTATTCCCGGAACCACCTGCATGGCCTTAATCATGGAAAATGTAAAATGATGAACCTTTTCAGGATCAAATTTAAAAAGAATCGGACGGATGACTGATTTATACATTATACGTATTTTGTGATATCTGAGTGCAAAAATAGTGTTTCTTCATGCAATTTGAAACAATTTTTACTTCTTGTTAAAATTAGTCCTTATCATTTTCAAGGTTTCCCATTTATTACTGGATTACGCTTACCTGCCAGTCTAAAACAAAGTATCAACTATCCTTTTTTAAAGCAAAACCATTTTATTATTATTTTATATTTTTCCTATATTCGTGCTTACTTAAAAACCATTTAATACTTATTGATGAAACAGACACTTACTTCTATTTTAATTTTTTTCTCTTTAAACCTCACATTTGCACAAGATAATATAGAAAAGGATTTTGCTCCAATTGTAGCGGAAGGTAAACTTTTATACAAATCAGAAATGGCATCCTGGTATGGAACTGATATCTTTCTTGAAAAATACAAAAACAGAGAAGATATAGGTGGATATCTTTCTTATTCAGAAAATGATATTTCGAAATGTATCTTTTTTAATAACAATGACCAACCAAAAGTAATCGGGACTATTTCATTTAATGATTCCTTTGATATAAAAACCGCAAAAATTGATTTATTGGAACGAAATTTCTCTAAAAAAGAAAATGATCTTTATCAAATCAGGAAAATAACCTTAAATGAATTAAGAACGGATTCTCTTTTCAAATTTTATGAGAATACCAATCCTAATTTAATCCCGTTAATCAACGGACGTGAAAAAAAAGTATACGTCTTAACAGGTCCAAAACAAAGCGGAGTTGTAATTTTTGGAAATGATTATTTATTAACCTTTGACAAAAACAATAAAATTACTACAAAAAAGCAATTACATAAAAATATAATACCAATAGCGTATGGAAACGACGCAGAAGGTCAGAAAATAGAAGGGAGTATGCACAGTCACCTTCCTGAAACTGGAGATTTTATTACTGCAACAGACATCTGTACCCTTATGTTGTATGGAAAAATTGCAAAATGGAAAACTCATAATGTAGTTTCTCAAAAATATTTAAATATCTGGAATTGTGAAACAGAAAACCTCGATGTAATTCCAATGGAAACTGTAAAGAAAATAAATAAAAAAGACAAAGAATAGTTATAACTATTCTTTGTCTTTTTAGATAATGACTTAATTTTTTAAACTAGTTACATCCATCCACAGAACACGAAGCTCCGCCCTCCTTATCCTGTTCCGGTTTTTTCTCGTCATAAGTCTGCGTAAGCGCTTCTTCAAACAAATCGGAAGGCTGAGCCCCTGAAACGGCATATTTTCCATCGAGCACAAAAAACGGAACTCCCGACACGCCAATATTACGCGCTTCGAGTATATCCTGTTTCACCTCGTAATCATAAGAATCTGAAGTCAGGACATATTGCGCCTGGTCTGTATCGAGTCCGAGTTCTTCCGCGATGTTCACAAGCGTATCAACATCCCCTATATTCTTCCCGTCTATAAAATGCGCATGAAACAACAGTTCTTCCGCATCTGAGGCCTTGCCGCTCTTTGCTGCAAAATGGATAAGTTTGTGAGCCAGAAACGTATTGGCCACCACCGCTTTCTCCTGTTGAAAATCGATTCCTGCCAATTTACCCATTTCCTTTACACGTTGCTGCATCTGTTCAATCTGAGCCACAGGCATGCCTTTTCTTTCAGAAAGATACTGATTGACCGTTTTTGAACTCGACGCTTCATTAAGGTCGGGATCAAGCTGGTAGCTCTTCCATTCCACTTCTACCTCTTCCTTAAAAGGGAGGCTTTCAAGTGCCTTTTCAAAATTCTTTTTTCCGATATAACAAAAAGGGCACATTACGTCGGACCATATTTGTATTTTCATAATCTGATATTCAAGAGTTATATTTTTCTTCTCAAACCTGCTTGAGTAGGTTTTTGCATTATGTAAATATACTGAAAAAGTAGTCAATATACACCTCTTTGTACTTCCCACTTTCTCTCTATATTATAATAGCCCTGATACGGAACCCAAAATTAAATTTTTATAAACTTTTTGCTTCTTGTTACGATAAACCATGAAAAATCTTATTTTTAGGCTTCATTTAAAAAATTAGAAAATGGCACAAATAAACCCCTATCTGACCTTTAACGGAAATTGCGAAGAAGCTTTCCTTTTTTACAAAGAAGCTTTCGGCCGGGAGTTTCAATTTATTGGTCGCTTTAAAGATACTCCTTCTGAAAACCCGATAAGTGAGGAACTCGGCAACAAAATCATGCATGTTTCGCTACCTGTAAGTCAGGAAACGGTACTGATGGGAAGTGATGCGGACGAGGCTTTCGGCAACATCGCGTCAACCGGCAATAATATATCCTTATCCATCAATACCCAGTCTGAAAACGAAGCAGATGCTTTATTCGCAAAACTTTCTGAAGGAGGTCGTATTACGATGCCTATGGAAAAGACATTCTGGGGAGCTTATTTCGGAATGTTTACGGATAAATTCGGTATAAACTGGATGATTAATTATGATTACGAGCAGAAATAGGCAAGATTTATTTTTTAAAGTGCCCGTTTTATGATATATTTGAAAAAATCAGAAAAGTTATTGATCTATGAAAACGTTGCGCATTAAAAACATGGTTTGTCCCCGTTGCATTATGGCTGTTGAAAAAACACTGGAAGACCTGGGTTATGATGTGAATGATGTAGAACTAGGATTTGTTGAATTCCATGATCCGATTTCCCTTGAAGACCGGAATAAAATTGAAAGCAGACTTGTGAAACTCGGTTTTGAAATCCTTGATGACAAAAAAAGTCAGACTGTTGAACGGATTAAAAACCAGATCATCGAACTGGTATCGAAAGACCTCAACGATTTAACCATAACCCTTTCGGAATATCTTTCCAGCAAACTGCAGACAGAATACAATTCTTTAAGCCAGTTGTTTTCCAATCAGGAGTCTCAGACCATCGAACAATTCTATATATTGCAAAAAATAGAAAAGGTAAAAGAGCTGCTCGTTTACGGAGAACTATCGCTCAGCGAAATCGCTTATAAAATGAATTACAGCTCCGTAGCGCACCTGAGTACACAGTTTAAAAAAATTACGGGACTCACCCCTACACACTTTAAGGAGATCAAGCATAAGAAAGAAGAAGTACTTCACTGATCTCCCATCGCAAAAACCTCTTTTTAAGAGGTTTTTTTATTCTGTAGCCTGCTGTCATAAATTATATAAATCTTTTCTAAAATAATATAATAGAAGAGCTGTTGGTCCTAAGTAACTTTACCTTAATAAAATTAAAGAACGATGGAAACAATTTATAAAATCAGCAAAATGACCTGCGGAGGCTGTTTAGAGAATGTGAGTAATGCCTTAAAAAAAGTGGTTTCGGAAGTTACCGTTACTTTAAACCCGCCACAAGCCCTTATTATTTCAGAGGAAAAAATCCCTGTCGAAATACTGCAAAAAGCCCTTTCAGAAAAAGGTCCTTACCTTATTGAAGAAACAGCATGTTCCAATTAATAAATCAAAGGCTATGAAAACAAGATATAAGATAAACGGAATGACCTGCAGCGGCTGCCAGTCAAAAGTAACAGAAGCTTTAAGCTCTGTTGCTGAGCAGGTGAAAGTAACCCTGCAGCCCGCAGAAGCGTTAATTGAAAACCCTAAAAAAGTTCCGCTTGAAAAGCTACAGCATGCTTTATCTGAGAAAGGACCATACAGTATCCAGGAAATCATCATAAAAAAAGACGGAACGGAAGAATTGTCGGAAATCGCTCATCACGCTATGCATGACCATGCTACTCATGATGCTCCTCCAAAACAATTAGAGCATCTGACCGGAAAATACTACTGCCCTATGCTTTGTGAAGGCGACAAAGTATACGACAGCAACGTCGGTTGCCCTGTTTGCGGCATGGATCTGGTACGAATTGGAGGATCTGACGGAGCCAATGAAGAGGTAAACCACTTAAAAAAGATCTTTTACCAGTCATTAGCCGTTACCGTACCTGTTTTTATTATTGCCATGTTCGGGATGAGCCACGACAGCCCCATTTATAAAATCATTCCTTATGAAGTGGCTTTGTGGCTGCAATTTGCCGGAGCAACAGCTGTATTGTACATCGGCAGAAACTATCTGAAACGCGCCTGGATTTCTTTTAAAACCCGTAATCTTAATATGTTCAGCCTTATCGGGCTTGGAGCAGTTGCTGCGTACGCGTTTTCTGTTTTTGTCCTGCTAAACCCGCATGGTTTTCATGGTACCGACCATTTACCTATTTATTTTGAAAGTGTCGCCGTCATCTTTACACTCATGATTCTAGGACAATGGCTTGAAGCCCGGGCTCATCAAAAAACAAAGTCATCACTTGAACACCTGCTGAATCTGGTACCTCAGACAGCAACACTGTTTAAGGGTGGAAATACGGTGGAAATCAAAGTAGAAGACGTACAACTTCACGATGAGCTCCTTGTTAAACCTGGGGAAAAGATCCCTGTTGACGGCGTGGTCACTTCAGGACAGTCATCAATTAACGAAGCACTGCTGACCGGTGAGCCGTTACCTGTATCTAAAACTGAAGGCGATGAAGTACTGGCGGGAAGCATTAACACCGACCAGCCTTTCCAGATGAAAGCCACGCGCATTGGACAGACAACCACAATTGCACAAATCATAGAAATGGTAAACAAAGCCAGCCTGTCAAGGGCTCCTATTCAGCGTTTGGCAGACAAGATTTCCGGTTTCTTTGTCCCTATAGTCGTATTGATAGCATTGCTTACCTTTATATACTGGGGGTTTATTTCCCGTGACGCTTCCCTTTTATTTGGCCTTCAGAACGCCATTGCAGTATTAATTATTGCATGTCCTTGTGCATTGGGTCTGGCAACTCCCGTTTCTATATCAATGGGGATAGGAAAAGGGGCAGAATATGGAATCTTAATTAAAAAAGCAGAGGCTCTTGAAGCTTTTGAAAAAACCAACGTCATCATTACCGATAAAACGGGAACACTAACCGAGGGAAAACCTTCACTGGAACAGATAATTCCATTAGGAGAAAATACCGAAGAAAGACTCGTGGAAATTGCAGCAGCAATGAACACAGGAAGTGAGCATCCTATAGCACATGCTTTTCTGGACAAAGCAAAAAAAATGAATATTGCGTTTCAACCCAACAAAAAGGTTGCAACGGTACAGGGAAAAGGAATACAGGGTATAGCAGAAGGCAAAAAGATATTTCTAGGAAACGAAGCCCTGCTGAAACAAAACAACATTGATATTCCCAAAGATATACAACAACAGGTTGTCTCTATTCAAAACCTGGGAAAAACGGTTTCCTATATGGCGGTTGAAAAGGAAATTGCCGGACTTGCAGTGATTCACGATGCTATTAAACCGGAGGTAAAAGAAACCATAGCATTTCTTCACACTCAGGACATAGAGGTCATCATGCTCACAGGAGATCATCCGCATACAGCTCATGCCATTGCCAAACAAATCGGCATTGACAAGGTATTCGCACAGCAGCTGCCGCAGGATAAGCTTTCCATGATAGAATCTATTCAAAAAGAAGGAAAAATCATCACGATGGTCGGAGACGGCATCAATGATGCTCCCGCCCTTGCAAAAGCAGATATAGGAATTGCAATGGGAAGCGGATCAGACCTTGCGCAGGATTTCGCTAAAATAACACTGCTCAACAGTTCGTTTTCCAATATAAAAAAGGGATTCAACCTCAGCAAATCGGTAATGAAAAACATCAAACAGAACCTGTTTTTTGCCTTCATTTACAATATCATCGGGATTGGTGTTGCAGCAGGGGCTCTTTACTATATTACCGGCACCCTGCTTTCCCCAATGATTGCGGCCCTTGCCATGTGTTTAAGTTCGGTATCGGTCATTGCCAATGCCTTACGTCTCCGGAATCTGGAATTATAAATCGCATTTTTACCAATGCATAAATTTTTGTACTTTCGCTACACCAAATTTATAATCGAACATGAAACAAGTAGCTTTAAATGATGTACATATTGCTTTAGGAGCAAAAATGGTTCCCTTTGCAGGATATAATATGCCTGTTCAGTATGAAGGAGTCAATATTGAACATGAAACCGTAAGAAACGGTGTCGGTGTATTTGATGTGTCACATATGGGTCTTTTCAAAATTTCAGGAGACAAAGCCCTGGACCTTATTCAGAAAGTAACATCCAACGATGCGGCAGTATTGGTAAACGGGAAAGCCCAGTACAGTTATCTTCCGAACGAAAAAGGAGGTATTGTAGACGACATCATTACCTATAAAGTAAGTGATACGGAGTATTTAATGGTGGTTAATGCATCGAACATTGATAAAGATTTCAACTGGATCAGTGCTCAGAATACGATGAACGCAAAGTTGGAAAACCTTTCAGACGGCTACTCGTTATTAGCGATCCAGGGACCAAAAGCAAACGAAGCCATGCAGACACTTACAAATGTAGACTTAGCCAATTTAAAGTTTTATACGTTTGAGGAAGGCACGTTTGCAGGAAAGGAACATGTAATTGTTTCTGCTACGGGTTATACAGGTTCAGGAGGAATTGAGATTTATGCTAAAAATGAAGACATCATTTCTATCTGGAATGAAGTATTAAAAGCAGGGGAACCTTTCGGAATCAAACCTATAGGCCTTGCTGCACGTGATACGTTACGCCTGGAAATGGGATACTGCCTTTACGGAAACGAGATTAACGACACTACGTCTCCTATAGCTGCAGGTTTGGGATGGGTAACAAAATTCACCAAAGATTTCGTAAACAGTGAGCATATTAAAGCAGACAAGGAAAACGGTGTAGCATCAAAGCTTATCGGGTTTGAACTTATTGAAAGAGGAATTCCGCGCCATGATTACGAAATCGTTGATGCCGAAGGAAACATTATCGGTCACGTTACTTCCGGAACCCAATCGCCTTCTCTTGGAAAAGGAATCGGAATGGGTTATGTGAAAAAAGAGTTTTCAAAAGAAGGTTCTGAAATCTTTATCCGTATCCGTAAAAACGATGTTAAAGCGCAAGTGGTTAAAACACCTTTCTATAAAAAATAATAAAAAGGCCGGTGAAATCACCGGCCTTTTATATTGAAATCCTTAATCTTGCTTTGATGTGTTCCTGCCTAATTTAAAAACGGCCTTTACGTTAAAGCTACCGAAATAATTCGCAATATAAGCATCGTTTCTTCTGGAACTGTCTTTCAGGTTATTTACCACACTTATATATTCCTGGTGATCTACTGCTATACTGAACCTTTCGTTGATGTATATTTTATAACCTATTCCTACCCCTATTCCTACCTGTACCGTATTCATACCGTACGAAATATCCCGACCGTTGCTTTCAGCCTTTGTCAAGAAATCAACCGTAGGCCCAAAATTCAGGTACCATTTACGTGTTTTACCGAAATGGTAACCGGCATGAAGGGGAACAGACACAAAATCCAGATTTTCTTCGAATCGGTCATTGAAAAAGAAGTCGGTATAACCGCTAGACCCCATCATCTTATATTCCACACCTGTACGTAAACTCCATCTGTTGTTCAGATAATACTCCGCATTTATTCCCAAGTACGGATTCTCCACAGCATCATTACTAAATCCAATGTCTCCGTAATAGTTAGCTGCCGAATATCCAACAAAAGGGGCTATTTCAATGTCTCCTTTTTCCCGTACCTGTGCCTGTAGGGCAAAACTACTGCATAATGCAAAAAATAGTGTTTTTTTCATGTTATTTATTTTGCCACAAAAATAACATAATTAAAGACTTTTCATAACAACGTTTTCAAACTTACTATGAATACCCAAATGTTTAACTTAAATTAAAAAGCACCGCCATTTATTTATCTTGCATAATTATCAGGCTCATCATTATAAAAAATACACGGCTTTTTTTATTGTAAATAAGAAAAGTTTTATTTTTGCACCCTACAATTATAAATAATTTTATTTAAAATATATTAAAATGGGAAGAGCGTTTGAATTTAGAAAGGCTAGAAAAATGAAACGTTGGTCGGCAATGGCCAAAACGTTTACGAGAATTGGCAAGGATATCGTAATGGCTGTTAAAGAAGGCGGACCCAACCCTGAGACAAATGCAAGGTTACGTGCTGTGATGCAGAACGCAAAAGCGGCCAATATGCCGAAGGAAAATGTGGAACGGGCTATAAAGAAAGCCTCCGATAAAGATACAGCCAATTATAAGGAAGTACTTTTTGAAGGATATGCACCTCATGGAATTGCCCTTCTTATAGAAACTGCAACCGATAACAATAACAGGACTGTTGCAAACATCCGTTCTTATTTCAACAAATGCAACGGAGCCCTGGGAACACAGGGATCTGTAGAATTCATGTTCGACCATAAGTGTAATTTCAGAATTCCGAAAGATGAAAACCTGGATTTAGAAGAATTTGAGCTTGAACTCATTGATGCAGGTGTTGAAGAGATTTTCGAAGATGAAGACGGTATTATGATCTACGCCCCTTTCAACAGTTTCGGTGCAATCCAAAAAGAGCTTGAAGAGCGCAACCTGGAAATCCTTTCTTCAGGATTTGACAGAATTCCACAGGTTACAAAAGAACTCACAGAGGAGCAGATTGCCGATGTTGAGAAACTTCTTGAAAAGATTGAAGAAGATGATGATGTTCAAAACGTATTTCATACGATGGCATAAAAAAAACGGAAGCTTAAAAGCTTCCGTTTTTTTTATCTGCTTTCCCTTATTAAATGAATGTATCCCTGGAAAGTATCATACAATGTTCTAAAAACGTAAAAATAAGTTCCATCCGGTAGCTGTGCTCCGTTATTACTTTGTCCCTGCCATTGGTTTGTATATCCTTTTCCGTATTTGAATACCTCATTTCCATAACGGTTATAAATCCTAAGATCGTCTAACTGAAAAATTTCAAGGTCAAACGCATCGTTATCCCCGTCTCCATTCGGAGAAATCCCTCTCTGAATCGGACATCCCTTCATAAGATCTACTTCAAAAACTGCACTATTATTCTCTTCATTGCTTTCGTATACAATCCCCTTATTATTTCCTGCATCATCAACTTTTGCCGTAACCATGGATTTGTAGCTGTATTTCGAAGGAATCATAAATGAAATTGTTTCAGTCAGCTCATCTCCTATTCCTATTTCTTCACTTGTTTTAGCAGTAGCGATCAACTCATTATTGATATAGAATGCTATTGGTGTATCTTTTTTCAGAGGATAATTCCCCTCATAATTTGCCACAGTATATTCAAAGTCTATAATTCGGCTGTAACAATAGTTCCGTATATCATGAACGTTTATTGTTGCATCGGGGAAGACACTTTTTACAGATAATACCACTGTATTAATCGTTACAATATCCGGTCCTGTTTTTATTTCAATGTCCAGGGAAGTATCATTTTTTTTTATGTACTTATTCAGGTCATACAGATCCAGGTCCATATTCCATAACTCCGAAGATCCCGTAAAGCTGTTCGTTCCGTTAAAGGCATTGTCATAGGGATTCAAATTGTTGGAAACAGGAATATTGTTAATGTTCAACTCTTCACCTGTAGAATCAAAATTATCTCCCTCCCATGCTAAAAATGCTATTTTAGAATCTGTTATATCGGTAACCATGAATCCGTCCAATACGATATTTGTAGATGGATTAACATCATTGTCCAACATCTCAAATCCATCGTAAATTCCAACAAAATTATCAACAATAGATTCATCTTTGTAAACAACCACAATGGCCCATCCCGCATAATTCACATTCCCACTGCAATAAACGGGCACCACCTGTGTCAGGTCAAAATCCGACAATTTATACGTAGCGCTTCCATACTTTTTAACGATTGCTGTTACATCTGCAAAAGCACTGAAATCACCGTATTTTTTCTGGCTGTCCCTATACAGATAATTAGTCCTTTGAGATTCAACAGATTCCCCGTTAAGCGTCACTTTTAAATCGGCCTGTTTTTCTAATCCGTTTCCCGACCAGTACAAATAAGCTGCTTCAATGGTTTTCTCTTTTGAAAGTTCTAATCCTGCACTTGATTCGGTAAGCACCTCGCAGGGTCCTCCTTCTCCGTTCTGCCTTATATTATGAGTATTCCCAATCATGGTAAAATCATAACTACCATAAAACTGTTTAAACAATGAGATTTTTTGTGCGGCAACCGTATGAGGCAAACATGACACCAAAGAAAGGTAAAATAGTTTTTTTAACATTATTAAATACGTTTTTTAAGGGCCGCTAAATTATAAAAAAATCAGTTATTTAATTTATTTTTTATCACCAACTGTTTTTTTTACATAAAAAAAGGGGATAAAATCAAAATAATAACTACATAAACCATTAAAAAACTTAATATTTTCTGTATATAAATATGCTTTACATCTTTGAAGTTAAGAAGCTGTCCTCTCATTTTTTCTGACAACATTTACCTTCAATATCCTATATTTGCATAAAAGTTATATTATGTCAGATCAAATCAATCCTTATAAAGAATCAAACCTTGGTAAAAAGCAGCAGGTTGAACAGATGTTCGATACGATTTCAGGAAATTACGACAGCCTCAACCGTATGATTTCTTTGGGAACAGATCAGGGATGGCGGCGCAAGGTTTTGAAGATGGTGTCGGAAACACGCCCTGATTCTATCCTGGATATCGCAACCGGGACAGGAGATCTTGCCATATTGCTCTCTAAATCCAATGCAAAAAAAATCACGGGTTTAGATCTTTCCGCAGGAATGCTTGAAATTGGGAAAGAAAAAATAAAAGCATTGGGTTTACAGGAAAAAATCGAAATGATTCAGGGAGATTCAGAAAATCTCCCCTTTCAGGACAATACATTTGATGCTATTACCGTTGCCTTTGGAGTACGTAATTTTGAAACCCTTGAAAAAGGTTTATCAGAAATTTTACGTGTATTAAAACCTAATGGAATTTTTGTTATCTTAGAAACCTCGGTTCCGACAAAATTCCCTTTTAAACAGGGGTACGGGTTTTATATGAAAACCTTTATGCCTTTGATGGGGAAATTATTTTCGAAGGACCGTAAGGCATATGAATATTTATCAGAATCGGCCAAGAACTTTCCGTACGGGGAAGCTTTAAACGCCATTTTAAAAAAGGTTGGTTTCCGCAATGTAAAGCACGAACCTCAAACAATGGGCGTTGCAACTATTTATTCAGCATCAAAATAAAAATATGAAAAAACTTATAATTGCTACCTGTTTTCTTATTTCCGCCAATACTTTTGCACAGGGTATGTTTGGTAAAAACCCTTACCGAAATCAACAGGATTGGGATCAGCAGCGCGTGCATTATGGTTATTTTCTAGGTTTCAGCTCGTATAATTTTAAATTTGATTATACTAAAAGCTATTACGACAAGCATGGAAGTAATGAAATTCTTGTAGAACCATCAATGGGGTTTAATGTTGGGCTTGTCGGCAACCTCAGGCTTATGGAATATCTGGATCTGCGCTTTGAACCGGGATTGTACTACACAAAACGCACCCTTATTTATCCGCATATTGATGATCCTTACCAAAGCCGACGTGAATTTGCTTCAACCTATATACATCTTCCGCTGTTATTAAAATTTTCGGCTTTACGGACAGGAAATATAAGACCCTACATTGTAGGAGGTCTTTCGCAATCGTTGAACCTAAGCAGTAACGAGACATCCAAAGACGACAACTACCAGGGAAAATTCCGGATGAAAAAACTTACTTCTTATTACGAACTGGGATTGGGAATTGATTTCTATTTCGAACATTTCAAATTTTCACCATCGATCCGCGGGGTTTTCGGACTTCAGGATGAGCTTATAAGAGATAAAAATCCTAGCAGCCCATGGACCGGAGATATAGAATCCATGAAAACAAGAGGCGTTTTCATCAACTTTACATTTCATTAAAAAAGACCGTTTAATACGGTCTTTTTTTAAAACGTGTTCCTTTTAAACTCGCTTAGTATAATTGCTGTAGCTGTAGCCACATT
The DNA here is from genome assembly GCA_040396655.1 of Flavobacterium sp. Lineage (GTDB taxonomy): Bacteria > Bacteroidota > Bacteroidia > Flavobacteriales > Flavobacteriaceae > Flavobacterium. Next base: position 41,840 of record JBEBOB010000010.1, read on the forward strand.
AAGACTTTCGGTTTGTTGCAGCTTTCCGAAGCGCGGGATTGATAATTTTGCAGTAACCCTTTTTTCTACATCCCCGGAAATTCCATTAGCCTCGTTCCCCATGAGTACGATACCCGTTTCGGGCAAGACAGAGGTGTAAATATTCTCTCCATCCATAAAAGTCCCCATAACGGGATGTTCGTAATCTGAGAGATATTCTTTGAGATCTGTATAAAATATGTTTACCCTGGTAAGTGACCCCATAGTTGCCTGTACTACTTTTGGATTGTAAACATCAACGGTTTCGTGACTACAGATAAGATCTTCAATACCGAACCAGTCACATAAACGGATAATGGTTCCAAGATTACCCGGATCCCTGATATCGTCGAGGCCTATTTTCAATCCTCTGTCAGCGGGCAGCTTAATTTCCTTCATTCTAAACAGGGCTATACACTGGTTTGGCGTTGTGAGGAAAGAAATTTTCTTCAGTTCGGAATCCGTAATATAGGTAATGCTTTCTTTAGAAACATCAAAATCCAAAACGGCTGTTGTATAAATATGTATTACTTCAAGCGAAGAATGAAGCAATTCATCAATTACCTTAAAACCTTCGGCTACAAAAGTTTTATTTAAATCGCGGTATTTTTTTTGCTTTAATTGCGTTATATATTTGATCTGGTTCTTACTAAGCATTGTAAAAAATTGTAATTTTACCCATTGAACAACAGGATGACTTTGAGAAATAATTTATCAAAAATAGCATTTATTACTGTAATTACGAGCTTTTTTTTGGCCTGTTCGCTTACCAAGCGGGTTCCTGAACACGAACGTCTGCTTATGGAAAACGAGATCCTTGTCAATAATAAAAAAGAAAGCAGCGAAAATGTTTTAAAACAATTATACCAGCAACCCAACAGCAACGTACTGGGGTATCGGCTGCGGCTACAGCTGTACAATATGGCCAAGGTCAATCCCGACTCGAGCTATCAGGCATGGCTTGACCGCCACCCTGGGAATGAACGTTTCCTTACCGGACTGCTTTCTGCCAAACAGGTAGACCGGCTCGGAACCTCTTTTCTGGTTTCCGGTTTGGGACGCACACTAAAAGAACTCGGAGAGCCGCCTGCTGTTTATGACCATGAACGAGCAAGGAAGTCTGTTGTACGCCTTCGCAATTATTATTTCAACCAGGGATATTTCAATACCAAGGTTTTATTTGAGCTGGATACCCTTCAATACAAAAAGGCCTCGGCTTCCTATAAAATCACAACAGGAAGCCCCTATAAATACGACAGTCTCTCCATTGCCATACTATCACCGGAACTGGATTCACTTTATAAGACAAACAAAAGAGCTTCTGCCATTAAAAAAGGGCAGCAGTATAATGCCGCGCATCTTGATGAGGAACGCGACCGTATTACTTCCTTTTTCAGAAATAACGGCGCCTATGATTTCCAGAAAACATACATCAATTATGAAATAGACACGCTGAAAAACAATCACACTGCCGATATTGTACTTAATATTGATAATAAGAACATCAAAGAGGGCGATACGCTGAGGGCAGAAGCATTTAAACTTTATAAAATCAGTGAGGTAAACGTTTTCACAAGCAATACCTCTGCTGAAATACAGACCATTACAGATTCGGTCCAGTTCCGCAACATCAACATCTACAGCAAAGGACCTTTAAGCTACAAACCCAAAGTATTGAGAAATGCCATTTTTATTGATAAAGACGGTCATTTTTCAGATATGCGCAGGCTTATTACATCGCGCTCCCTAAGCAATCTAAAGGTTTTTAATTATCCTACTATAGAATATGTTCCCGATAAGCGCGACAGTTTAGGAAAATCACTTATCGCAAATATTACCCTGAACCCTAAAAAACGTATCACGTTTAATCCTTCTATAGATATCAACCATTCGAACATTCAGGATTTCGGTATTGAAGGTAATGTAGGCTTTATTTTCAGAAACCTTTTTAAAGGAGCCGAAGTTCTCGACATCGGCTTTAGGGGGAACATCGGTTCGTCTGCATCAAAATACCGCAGCGATCAGAATACCTTTTTCGACATTCTCGAATACGGAGCCGATATTAAATTAACATTCCCAAGGTTCCTGTTTTTTTCGAACCAGATCGATAAAATCATCGACCGTACCTCCTTTCCAAACACCACCTTAAGCGTTGGTTTTTTCAACCAGCAAAACATAGGTCTGGACAAACAGAATGTTACCGGTGTTTACAACTATAACTGGTCGTATAAACGCAGAAATACGATAAGTTTTGATGTGTTCAACCTGCAGTTCGTCCGGAACATGAATCCGGGAAACTATTTCAGGGTTTACCGTTCTTCCTACAACAGACTCAATGAAATTGCCGACAATACCAACACGAATCCCAGCTACCTTGATGCCAACGGTAACCTAACCATAGCCGAAGGCGGAGCCGATGCATTCATTCAGGACGTTTTAAACGGCAACACCGACATTTCAGAAACCAATCCGTTGTACCAGTCGGTGCGGAGCATTTCGGAACGGAAGCAGCGATTAACGGAAAACAACCTTATCCTTGCCAGCAATATCGTGTACACTTATTCCAACAGGTTCAACCTTCAGGATAACGAGTTTTTCACGTTCAGGACAAAAGTGGAATCGGCAGGAAACGTTTTAGGTCTTATCGCAAAATCAAGCAGTAAGATAAACGAGTCTGGAAAACGCACCGTTCTGGATGTTGCCTACTCACAGTATATAAAAGGAGAACTGGACTTCATCAAATATTTCGATCTTGGAAATAAAAACGTTATCGCTCTGCGTGCTTTCGGAGGAATTGCCATTCCATACGGAAACAGTGAAAACATTCCCTTTTCCCGCAGTTATTTTGCCGGTGGGTCCAACGATAACAGGGCTTGGCTTTCCTACCGCCTGGGTCCGGGCCGAAGCGGCGGAATCAACGACTTCAACGAAGCGAACATGAAACTTGCCTTCAATGCTGAATTTCGCTTTAATGTTTCGGGCCCTTGGAATATGGCCCTTTTTGCCGATGCAGGAAATATCTGGAACACACTTGATAATGTAAAGGAGGAAGAAATGATATTTGATGGGTTTAGGTCGCTCAAAGATATTGCATTAGGAACAGGTGTGGGAATTCGTTACGATTTCAGCTTTTTTGTCGTACGCGGAGATTTCGGTTTTAAAACTTACAATCCCGCAAACGAACCTGGAAGAAAATGGCTGAAAGGATGGAATCTAAGCAAAACCGTTTTAAATATCGGAATTAACTATCCGTTTTAATAAAATTACTATTTTTGTAAGCTAAACTATAAAAAAAAGACAACACTAAATGATGGCACATAACATAAAACCCGGAGTTGCGACAGGAGATCAGGTTCAGGAAATCTTCAGGTATGCAAAAGAAAAAGGATTTGCATTACCTGCTGTAAACGTAACCAGCTCAAGCACTATTAACGGTGTTCTGGAAACAGCGGCAAAACTAAACGCCCCGGTAATCATCCAGTTTTCAAACGGAGGTGGATTATTTATGGCAGGAAAGGGATTAAGCAATGAAAATGAACGTGCTGCAATAGCAGGTTCCATCGCCGGAGCCAAACAAATTCACGAACTGGCCGAGCTTTACGGAGCAACAGTTATACTGCATACCGATCACTGCGCAAAAAAATTATTGCCTTGGATCGATGGTTTGCTTGACGCCAGTGAAAAACATTTTGAACAAACGGGAAAACCTTTGTTTTCATCTCATATGATTGATCTTTCAGAAGAATCTATTGAAGAGAACATGGAAATTTCAAAAAAATACCTTGAGCGTATGAGTAAAATCGGAATGACGCTTGAGATCGAGCTTGGAATTACAGGTGGTGAAGAAGACGGTGTAGACAACTCGCATGTTGACTCTTCGAAATTGTACACACAGCCAGAAGAAGTTGCTTATGCTTATGAGGAACTTATGAAAATATCTCCTCGTTTTACCATTGCGGCGGCTTTTGGAAACGTTCACGGTGTTTACAAACCAGGAAATGTTAAGCTTACTCCTAAGATTTTAGACAATTCGCAGAAATTCGTTCAGGAAAAATTCAATACAGGGCATAATCCTATCGACTTTGTTTTCCATGGAGGATCCGGATCAACGCTTGAAGAAATCCGTGAGGCAATTTCCTACGGTGTCATCAAGATGAACATTGACACCGACTTACAATTTGCATTTACAGAAGGTGCACGTGATTACATCCTTTCCAAAAAAGACTACTTAATGACGCAAATCGGAAATCCGGAAGGAGAAGAAGTTCCGAACAAAAAGTATTATGATCCTCGTAAATGGATGCGTGACGCAGAATTAACGTTTAACAAACGATTAGAACAAGCTTTTGCTGATCTAAACAACATTAACACCTTATAAATTCGTTTAAGGTTTAAGCTGAAGACCTTGTCTGATGACGTACTACAGCTAAACCTTTAATTGTAAAACATATAGTATGGCTTGGTTTAAGAGAAAAGAAAAAGGTATCACAACCGCTACAGAAGATAAAAAAGACACGCCCAAAGGCTTATGGTATAAATCCCCAACAGGAAAAATAGTCGAGTCGGAAGAACTGGCCAAAAACCTGTGGATTTCCCCTGAAGATGATTATCACGTAAGAATCGGAAGTAAGGAATATTTTGAAATCATGTTCGATGATAATCAGTTCAAAGAACTGTTCGGTTCCATCACTTCAAAAGATCCGTTAAAATTTGTGGATACAAAAAAATACAGTGAGCGACTGAAAGAAGCAAAAGATAAGACCAAATTAAAGGATGCAGTACGTGTAGCAGTAGGAAAATCAAAAGGATCTGATCTGGTTATCGCCTGTATGGATTTTGCTTTTATCGGTGGTTCTATGGGATCTGTAGTAGGTGAAAAAATTGCCCGCGGAATAGATTATTCCATCAAAAACAAGGTTCCCTTCATGATGATTTCCAAATCGGGAGGAGCCCGTATGATGGAAGCGGCCTTTTCTTTAATGCAGATGGCGAAAACCTCTGCAAAGCTCGCCCAGCTTGCCGATGCTAAAATACCCTATATTTCCCTTTGTACTGACCCAACGACGGGAGGAACAACTGCTTCGTATGCCATGTTAGGCGACATTAATATTGCCGAACCGGGAGCGCTTATTGGCTTCGCCGGACCACGTATCGTTAAAGATACTACGGGTAAGGATCTTCCTGAGGGATTTCAAACTTCGGAATTCCTGCTTGAACATGGATTCCTTGATTTCGTGGTTCACAGAAAACAGTTAAAAAACAAAGTAAATCTTTACATCGACCTCGTAATGAACCGTCCTTTAAGATAAAAAAAAACCGCTATTTTTTTAAATAGCGGTTTTTTTTATCAGCATTCAACTGATTATCCGTTTTGCATTAAGCCTTTACAATTCGAGTAATACGTTAGCTTTTCATTATCAAAAGTTTAAAAAATAATTGGAAATAAGTTCTTTTAAAACCTTGTCAAATCAAATATTCATTCTATATTTGCACTCGCATTACGAAAGTAATACGCAACGTTCAAAGACCTATTGAAAAGTCAATTGCTCGAGTGGTGGAATTGGTAGACACGCTGGACTTAAAATCCAGTGAACAGTAATGTTCGTGCGGGTTCAAGTCCCGCCTTGAGTACAAAATAAAAAGGAAGCAGTTGCTTCCTTTTTTTATTGCTCATAAGTTTTAATCTCCATGAGCTTTCCCGTTTTATCATACAAATACCAATTTCCTGTTTTTTTCCAATAAACGCCCTTCTTCAAGGTATCTTGCGTACTGAACCCTTCTTCTGCTATACTGCCGTTTTGGTAATATAATGTATTTTTACATATTTTTCCTCTATATTTCTCTTTTCTGTACAAGGTATCATTATAATAAAATCTCCATATTCCTTTTTCAAAACCATGCTTATCATATCGTCCGGCTGTTCGGCTAATATTATTACCCTCTTTAGAGATATACACCCATTTACCTATAGGCAAACCATCTTTCCGCTGATTTATTTTACAACTCATAAGTAAAAAAAACACAAACAAAATACCATATTTACCCATTATTTGTTTTTATGGTTACAGGTAGTACAAAACTGGAACGCACAATTTCCCCCTCTTTTTCCGCCGGTTTCCAAGCCGGCATTTCTTGCAAGGTATGAACAATTGCATTTCCCACCTCTTTACTTCCTTTTAGAACATTAAAGTTAGTGAGTGTACCATCTTCTTCAACTATAAATTTTACCGTTGCCTTAACAAAGGATTCGTTTTGTAAACCAGCAGGTAGTCTAAATTTTTCAAGAAATGTTCTGTAAAAATTCTGTATTCCTGCTGTCGGTTCAGCTTTTACATCCACAAGTGTATACACTTCTTTATGCACTGTTTCAGTTTTTGTTGGACCAGACATTTTGCTGTCATCATCAATAGCACAACTAAAAACAGAAAACAGGATTCCCAATATCATGAAGGGCATAACTGATAAGATATTTTTTCGAACTGCGGTTGTTTTTGTTGTCATCATAATTAATCGTTTTTTTGTTAGGTTAAATAAAAAAGCGCTGCTTAACGTTTTGGATATTTTTTTTGTCGGGCATAAGCTATCTAGCAGGTAGTTTTGATAATTTACTATATTTTGCGTTCGTTTTATAACCACTTCATCGGCCATAAATTCATGATTATTTTTTATAGCTTTTCGGAAAAAATAAAGCATTGGCTGAAACCAAAAGAACATCAATAACAATTCAATCAGAAGAACATCAATCGTATGTTTTTGCCTGATGTGTGCTTCTTCGTGCCACAACACTTCCTGAGGAACTATACCTTTATGATAGTCAGCAGATGAAACAAAAATCCAGGATAAAAAACTATGAGGCGCTATTGGATAGTCTACTAAAATCAGCTCAAATGCCCCTTTTTTAATATTTATACCGCTCTTTTTCTCTTTGAAGAAATAATATATATTCCATACAAACCTGAGCAATACCAGTAAAGTAATCAATCCGTATATTCTATACCCCATTAAGCGATAAGAGTATTCAGCTTCATCTTTTAAAATAAACAAAGTAGGTAAATCTCCTCCGGAATGTATAGGTAAACCAGAATTAAAAATAGCCGGGGCAGTTGCTTGTATAGTAAAGGTGATAAATGGAAAAATAAACGAAAAAACAGCTACTGTCAATAAATAAAAACGCTTGTAGCAATGCATATTGGTTTTTTCCAAGAATAATTTATAGATGCCGTAAAAAACCAATAGAAAAAATGTCGATTTTATAAAAAAGCTAATCATCTTTCTTTTTTTTAAGTTGCTGATCAATCATATCACGCAATTCTTTTAATTCTTTCTCAGACAACGGTGTTTCTTTCGTAAAAAAAGAAGCAAACTGCAGGGCCGAATTATTAAAGAACTGTTGAATCATATTTTTCATATGTTTTGAAAAATAGTTTTCCTTCTCAATCAGAGCATAGTACTCTCTGCTTTTTCCATATTCCTTGTACCCTACAAAACCTTTGTCTGTCATACGCTTTAGTAAAGTTGCTATGGTAGTAACAGCAGGTTTCGGATCGGGATATTGTTCTATTAAATCTTTTAAAAAAGCTTTTTTTGATGTCCAGATATATTCCATTAACTGTTCTTCTGCTTTTGATAAGCTCATATTCTACAAAACTAGAAGTTATTCTACAAATATAGAATTAATTTTAAAACAAAAAACAGCTATCGCTGTTTTTTGTTAATTTATTTACTTGTTTTTAAGTAATTTAACCGGAATGGTAACATAACTTCTCACTATTTTTCCTTCTTTTTTTGCAGGTAGCCAATTTTTGTTTCCGGCTAGCGCTCTGAGGATTTCATCATTGCAGTGTGGCAAATCTGATGATATAATTTCCGGAGAAGTTAAACTTCCATTTTTTTCAATAATAAAACGAATTACAATCTCCGCATCTTTCTTTTTATATAATTTTTCCCGGTTACAAATCATTTTTTCCTGAATCAGCTTATAAAAGGCTTCATAACCTGTTCGGTATTTCGCCAGTTCATCTACTGATTCATATACCTTATCAGGCACAATAGTTAACGCTTTTTCACCCGATTGAGCAAATAACGGCGCTACCGAAAAAAGAAGCAACACCCAAAATAATAGTTTTTTCATAATGTTAGAAGTTAGTGTATAATTTCAGTTTTAAAAGTAAATTCTTAAAGCGCAAAGTTATACTTTTGTATAAAACAGGCAATGTATGAAGCATTTTCTTTACAAAAATACGACAGTGCATTTTACCGATTATGGCAAAGGCAATACAGTATTTCTTTTGCACGGCTTCTTAGAAAACAAAGAAATGTGGAATGTTGTGGGTAGAATACTGGCCACAAAATACCGGGTTATATCCGTTGATTTGCTGGGCCACGGAAAATCGGATTGCTTGGGATATGTACACACTATGGAAGATCAGGCCGATATGCTTTTTGCTTTGGCTTCTCATTTAAAGGTAAGAAAAATTAGCCTGGCCGGACACTCTATGGGTGGTTATATTGCACTGGCTTTTGCAGAATTATATCCCGATTATGTACGTCATCTGATTTTAATCAATTCTACAGCACGCGCTGATTCGTATGAAAGAAAAACAAACAGAGACCGGGCTATTGAAGCTGTAAAAAAAAACAGTACTACTTTTATCCGGATCGCCATTACCAATCTGTTTCCTGCAGATTCGCATCAGCTCTTACAACATGAAATTCAGCATTTAATATCCGCGGCTTTACAAACCCCTTTACAAGGTATTATTGCAGCTTTAGAAGGCATGAAAATCAGGCAGGACAGAGAAGTTTTATTGCATTTTGGCCCCTATCCGAAATTAATTATCGCGGGAAATAAAGACACTATTATTCCCATACAGGAGCTATACGAACAAACCGGCCAAACTGACACACTATTAGAAGTCTTGGATTGTGGGCATATGGCCATTATTGAAGCACAGGACGATATAAGCAGGCTTTTACAAGCTTTTTTAAAACAAAGGTAAATCAGTTGACAGTTTCTTTAAAAGGAATTGACGGATTTAAAATTTCAAGAATCAAATCAATTAGCTGTTCTCTAAAACCGGATATTATATCCGGAGTAATAGTATCCGTGACAGTCTTTTTTGCGTCTTTTATCGAAAAAAGCAGATAACCTTCCTTTCTGTTTTTAAACGAATAAATAGCTACCTGTAAAGGTAAATCAGGAAACGGGCTTTCGTACATCAAAGCATACCCTAAGAGCTGGATGATCTTATCATATTTTAAGTCACTCGTTATATTTTCTTCTACTCCAATATGCACGCTCCGCTTTTCAACTTTTCCCGTTTTATAATCAATTATACGCAGAAATCCGTCACGGATCTCAATACGATCCACTACTCCTGAAATATTTACCGGATAAGGCAGCCTTTCACTTTCCAATTGTCCCTTCAATTCGGTTTCCAAAGCCAGTATCTGTATATGGCTCCCGTTTACAACAGCTTTCTTTTCCATCTGTAAAAAATGAAAAACATGTCGTTTTGCCACTTCAAAAGCCAACAAGTTTTTTCCTATTTTTCTGCCAGAAGCAGCATATACCTTATTGAATTGTTCTTCAATTTCATGTGTCATTTTTCCAAGCATCTCATCAAAATGCTCAACCTCTAAAACAAGCCCCACATAAGGTTTAAATAAATTTTCCAAGACATTATGAATAATGGTACCCAAAGTATTTAAGGCAATATTTTCTTCAACTTCTTCCGCATCGCGTATACGCAAAATTCGTTGAAAGTAAAACCCGACAGGATTCCGGAGATAATTGGCCAAAGCGGAAGGCGAAAATCCTTTTCCTGTGGCTACCTCCTTCAATGCTGCCTGCAAACGTACTGATTTTAAAATTTCGATAGGCTGATACGCACTATCGGGTATATGAGCAAAATAGGTAGACGATTTAATCTGGTGTTTTTTTTGAGGTTCCAGTTGCAGCTGTGTAATAAAACGGCTTTTCTCACCTGCATCTAATCCTTCGTTATCGGAATTATAAATCAGGTAAATAGTCTTGGCACGCTGTAATAAATGATAAAAATGATACGTGTATATAGCATCTTTTTCTTTATAAGTAGGTAACCCCAGCTCCCGTTTTATATCATACGGAATAAAGGAATTATTACTTTTTCCGGAAGGAAACTTTCCTTCGTTTACCGATGTAATAATAACCGTTTCGAAATCAAGAACCCTGCTTTCCAAGACTCCCATTATCTGAAGTCCCTGTAAAGGCTCGCCCTCAAATGCCACTTCTGTAAGATCCGTCATTTGCCTGTAAACCACAAACAGTTGTTCTAAAGTAGCAACAGACCGGTAGGTTTCTATATAGCTTTTCATTTTGTTGACCGTTTGGTATACTGAAAACAAAAAAGCCAAAGAAACCGTATCATTTTCTTTTTCCAAGTAGGTCTTTAACATAAACAAAATATCCAGCATACGTTGCACTACCGTGTATACATTATCTGGCCAAGGCTCGCAGATAAACTGTAGCACAGTATCCGTATCGGCAATAAAATGTTGCTTTAAGTACTGAAAAGGGAAAAAAGTCAGGTTATTTTTATGGATATGCCGTATTACTTTACTTGTAGTACCAACCGAAGCCAATAAAGGATGACTAAGTACTTCTTCTATTTCTTTATGATAAAAAATAGTCCGCTCCTGGTCACGGTTAAAGGCATTTAAATGCATTTTGAACCATTTTTGAAGAAATAACTGCACAGGGTTCGCCTTACTCTCATACCCCATCGTAATATTTAATGCTCCTACCTGCTTAGGCAGCGCATACAATAAAGGTGTTAATAATTTTTCCTCTCCCAAAACGAGAGCTGTACGGTGCATATCCTGCCCTTTTTTAATTAATTCTGAAACTATATTACCCGCTATTTTAGCCTGCCCTACCGACTTGGGGGTGCTTATGATTTCAATTGTTTTTTCTTTTTTAAATTCATCAATAATCCCTTCAAACGCATGCGTCTTATAATAGCTCCATTTTTTCTTAATTTCACGGGCAAAATAACCTGCTTCATGATAAGGATCTTCCAAAAAAGTACGGTCAATATCCCAAAAAACGCGGGCTACTCCTTCGTTCAGCAAAAACTGAACAATCTGTTCTTCGGCCCGGTTTAACGCGTTAAAACCAGCAAAATAGAGGGTTTTCTCTTTCCATAAACAGGTCTTTTTTTGTATACCATCCACTGCGCATCGGTATACTAAGCCCTGATAGCCTAAATGCTGTGCCAGTAGATAAGAAGTTAACTTTTCATAATAAACCGGCATCAAATCCCATAAATGAAGATAGTTACTGATCATTTCAGTCCGCTGATCAATATCAACGGCCCAATGTTTGATATCTTCAATATTTTTAAGATAGGAGAATACGTAATCTGGTTTGAGTAAATACCGGTCAATCTCATTAAAATCGCTCAAAAGCATAGTAGCCCACCCACTGAATATGTCAAATGTATCTGCTTTCACAGCTCTTTCTTCACAAATCTTCAGGTATACCTCATAAAACACAAACAACAGCTCCACAGCATCAATTGTCATTACACCTGAAATTTCAGAAATAAACTCTTCTATACTGATAATATCCGGAGCAAAAAACGGAACATCTGCCCTACTTTTGAGTTCATTCAACAAAAAGACTCTTGCTCTTTTATTGGGAAGAATAACTTTTACATCATCAAATTTAAATTGATGTTTCTTCATCAGCTCCACCGCAAGGGCCTGCAAAAAAGATGTATTTTCCATAAGTGTAAAAATAAAAAAACGCCTCATTACTGAGGCGTTTTTCTTATAATTATTTCAAGAATTACTTGATCAATTTAACTTCTGTACGACGGTTATTAGCTTTACCTGCCGCAGTTTTATTTGTATCGATCGGACGTTTAGATCCAAATCCTTCAGCTGTTAAACGATCAGCACTGATTCCTTTAGAAATTAAATAATCTCTTACTGCATTTGCACGGTCATTAGACAAAGGATCATTGATCTTGTCTGAACCTGAACTATCAGTGTGACCCTCGATAGCAAATTTAGCAGTAGGGAATTGTTTCATTACGTTTGCCATATTATCCAATACTTGGTAAGATTTCTCCTGGAACGTTGATTTATTCGTATTAAATAAAATTGTTTTACCGTAATCATTCAATTGTTTGATGTGCTCTTCTTTGATTTCAGGACAACCTTTATTTGAAGCTGGACCGGCAACATCCGGACACTCATCAATATTATCAGGCACTCCGTCTCCATCTCTGTCTGGCCAAGGACATCCGTTATTTTCTTTCGGACCTGCCACTTCAGGACATTCGTCATCTTTATCAGCAATTCCGTCTCCATCAGTATCAGGACATCCGTTAAACTGAGCTAAACCTGGTTCGTCCGGACACGCATCTTGATGATCAGGAATTCCGTCTCCGTCTCTGTCAGGACATCCGTTTAATTCCGGTAAACCTGCTTCGAAAGGACATTCATCTTTAGGATCGATAATACCATCACCATCAGAATCAGGACATCCGTTTAACTCTTTTAAACCAGCTAATTCCGGACATTCGTCATATTTATCCAACACACCGTCTCCATCAGTATCTTTACCTCCGAAACGGAAACTAACACCCGCCATATGCTGGAAATGAGAAGGTACTGACACATCTTGTGCACGTAATTGATCATCGTCTTCAAATTGTTTTTTATACGTAGAAGATAAAGATAAACCAATGTTTTCAGAGAACCAGAAAGTCACCCCTAAACCTCCGTTTACATTTCCTGATGATGCTTTTCCTAAGAAAGTATAACCACCTCCTACATGAATGGAAGGATCAAACCATTTAGAACCAATTAATCCTCCAATACTATAACGGAACTGACCATCTACACCATAGTACATTAAGTCTGTAGGATCTACTCTTCTTTGCCCGTTAAATTCTCCACCAATAGTACTGTTATCCGCAGCCATTACCATTTTCTTTACTTTGTTCACAGATCCTGTGATACCGAAAGATAGGTTAGCCCCTAAATAACGATGTACACTTAATGTAGATGCTGAAGGTAAGATACTCCAGTTATCAGTTTGGAAGTATTGCCCAAATCTGTCTGCGAAGTCAGTAGCAACGCTTGAGCGTCCACCATCAATTGCGTTTACTCCAACAGTAATCGCCCAAGGCTGATCTTCTGTTTGCGCCTGAGCAGCAGTTACTCCTCCAAGCAAAACAGCAGCAGCAAATAATTTGTTTAAATGTTTCATAACTATTATTTTTTACATAAAGTAATATTGCCACAAAAATACACGGTATTTCGTAATAATCAAAAAAAATTGTTAATTATTTTTTACGAAATATCAAGGTTAACGTTAAGTTTCTTAAATTACGTTCAATTCTTTCCCTACTTCAGTAAAGGCTTTAATAGCCCTGTCCAGATGCTCCTGCGTATGGGCTGCCGATAATTGCACTCTTATCCTTGCCTTATCTTTTGGCACAACAGGAAAGAAAAATCCTATTACATAAATTCCTTTCTCCAGTAATTTATCTGCCATTATTTGTGAAAGTTTAGCATCATATAGCATTACGGGCACAATAGCTGAATCACCGTCTATAATATCAAACCCTACTGCTTTCATTCCCTTTTTAAAATAATTGGTGTTCCATTCCAGCTGATCTCTCAGTTTAGTATCTCTTTTCAGTAACTCAAAAACTTTTAAAGAAGCCCCTACAATTACCGGAGACAATGAATTAGAGAACAAATAAGGACGTGAACGCTGACGAAGAATTTCAATAATTTCTTTTTTAGCCGTGGTATAGCCTCCCATAGCACCTCCTAAAGCTTTCCCTAAAGTCCCGGTAATAATGTCTACACGTCCCATCACATTCTTAGCTTCGAGTGTTCCTTTACCAGTAGCACCTATAAAACCTGCGGCATGACATTCGTCCACCATTACCATAGCGTCATATTTTTCGGCTAAGTCACAAATCTTATCTAGCGGTGCCACCAGACCGTCCATAGAAAAAACACCATCCGTCACAATCAGCTTATAACGGCGTCCATCGGCTACAGCCTGTTGCAATTGTTTTTCCAGATCAGCCATGTCATTGTTGTCATAACGGTACCTGGCTGCTTTACACAAACGGACACCATCAATGATGGAAGCATGGTTTAAACTATCAGAGATAATACAGTCCTCAGCCCCCAGCAATGGTTCGAAAATACCACCGTTCGCGTCAAAAGCCGCCGCATATAATATGGTATCCTCCGTTCCGTAAAAGCGGGCAATTTCAGCCTCTAATTCTTTATGGATATCCTGAGTGCCACAGATAAATCGTACCGAAGACATTCCGAACCCGTGTGTATCTAGCGCTTTTTTTGCAGCTTCCACCACTTCCGGATGCGATGATAAACCCAGATAATTATTGGCACAAAAATTTAAAACAGTTTGCCCGTTGTTTATTTTTATCTCAGCTCCCTGAGGCGAAATGATAACGCGTTCTTTTTTATATAATCCGCTGTTTTTTATCTCCTCAAGTTCGTTTTGTAAATGTTCTTTAATTGCTCCGTACATAATTTTAGTTTGATTATTTACAAATGTATTATTTTTAATTCATCTTCCTGAATATAAACCAGTGATTTTTTAACCACTTCAAACCCCATTTCAACCAGATCGGCAGCATATTCTTCTACCTGTTTTTTGTGCTTTTCCTGAGGAATTCCGGTTTTATAATCAAGTAAAAACGCTTTTTTGTCTTGGATAACAATACGATCCGGGATTCGGTTTTGTTTTCCTTTCCGCAGAATCATTTGTTCTGTGTAAACCTTTCCGTTTCCTGCATAAAACATTTTAAGTTCCGGATGACGGATTATACCTGTTATTGTTTTTTTCAACCTCTCTTCATCTGCCTGTACCAATAGGCCTGCCCATTTTCCCGCGGCAATTACCTTATCTATATCTTCTTCGACCATGATTTTTGACATGAATTCATGCACCAGGTTACCATATTCAACCGCTTTTCCGCTGTTCTTATCCCACATAAGTGCCTGCTTTTCTGCTATTTTTATCTCAGAAGAAGTAATAGTTTCTCCAAGTGCCTCTATACGTTTAGGCAATAGTTGTTCTGCTTCTTCAGCTGTCATTGCTTTTATTGCGGACTTTTTTTCAGGAATACCAAACCCAAATACCGTTTCTTTTTCATTATAACGCTGCGCTGTTTGTAAAAATTCAATAAACAAAGAAGACATATTATTAGGCAAGCCTGTTTTGCTTATGTTTTTATAGGAGATAATGTACAGTTGTTCCTCAGCACGTGTCAATGCAACATATAATACATTTATATTGTCCAGTAATTCTTCTTCTTTCTTATCATCAAACAACTGCTGTGCTTTTTCACCATATTCCTGTACTTCTTTTTTAATATCAATGAGTGCTTTAGGAATATTCCAGGGTATAAAATCGGTTGTCTCTATCCAAATTTTATCTCTTGATCTGGAATAATCTTCTTCCGCAAAGGGAAAAACAACCACCGGAAATTCCAATCCTTTCGATTTATGAATGGTCATAATACGCACGGCATCAGTATTTTCAGGTGCTGGTATACTCAGCTTATTGTAATTTTGTTCCCAATACATTAAAAAGTCGGTAATACTACTTTGGTACCTTATGGTCCGCTCTAAAACAACATCCATAAAATACTGCACATACGACAATGTTTTTTGTTCTTTCAGTAAAATATTCGTCAGGTACTCAACAGCAGCATACAAATCGCTCTTACGTGCTAAGGAAAACTGTAGTGGAATTCCGTTATCGCTCAACCATCTTTCAAAAAGAACCTCTTCTTCTAATAACATACCTTCTGCTATAAAATCATGTACAGGCATATTATTCTGTTTGTTCTGAGCTATAAAGTACAGGAAAAGAGCTTTGGCCTCTTTGTCGTTTTCATTTTTGAGATACCGTAGCAAGGCCAGTAAAACTTTCACCTCTGTCGCATTCTGAATCAACAAGGTTTCAGACGACAGAACCGGTATATGATGCTCGGTTAAATAATTAGCCAGCAACACCCCTTCTCCTCTCCTACGGGTAAGCAGCACAATATCCCTATAGGCAAACCCCTGTGCTGTTACACGGTGTAGAATATCTATAGTAGCTTTCAGGTACTGCTCAGCTTTTGTACTTTCTTCCGCCTCTTCCACTAAAAGCTTATCCAATAATTGAATTTCAACATATCCTCCAGGCTTATCGTTTATTTTCTGAACGCTTTCTTCTGCATATAAAAAATGATACGCTTTATTACTGAATTTATGAGCAACCTGTTTAAAGAAAACATTATTAAACTGCACTACCTGATCGTAACTCCTGTAGTTTTTATCTAACAGAACCGTTTCTTTCGAGGGATTGGAAAAAGGATTATCCCCTTTACTCAATGCCATAAACTGTTCCGCTTTACCGCCACGCCATCTGTATATGGATTGTTTCGGATCGCCCACAATCAATAAAGACCCTGGAGTTCCCTGCATATCTTGTCCGGCCAGAGCGTTGTCTATTAACGGAATCAGATTCAGCCACTGCATTTCGGAAGTATCCTGAAATTCATCAATAAAAAAATGACGGTATTTTTCACCCAGTCGTTCATATATAAAAGGGGCCGGCTGATTCTTTATTTGTTCATGAACTATAGCGTTAAACTGCGAAATAGACAAAATATTCTGTTCTTGCTGAATACGTTTCATTTCCTGATGAATCGTATTCAGCAATGAAAGAGGGGTCAGGTTTTTTAAAAAAGCCTCATAAAAGTTTTTTTTGCCAAATAAAGCGTATATTTTGTGTGTATGCTGTAGAAAATCAGGAATCAAAGTCTCGATTTCCTCTTTATTTTTTACCGTTTTATTTACTTTAATATCATGAATCTCTCTGTATTTTTTGGAAGTAGCTGAAAACCTGTTTTCCATAACCGATCGTAAATGATTGGGAAAATACTGTCCTGAAAACGATTTTTCTTCAATCGCATTAACTTCAAACAATTCGAAAACGGCTTTGGCCTCTGCCGCAGCTTCTTTTGTAATGGCCGTTATTTCTGTTTTTATAAATTGCCGGGCCGCTAAAAAATCAGGTACTTTTACTTCTTTAAAAATATCCAGTTCTTTACTGTTGTTTTCATCTAAAAGTAACTTTCCTATTTCAAGAAGTTCATGCGTTATATCCCAGCTTTTATCATCATCGGCTTTATCAAGTGAAAATTCAACAAGCATTTGCGTGAGTTCCTCATCAGTTCCTGCTTTAGCTATTACTGCATCAACAGCTTCCTGCAGCAAAGATTCTGTGTCTAAAGAAACCTCAAAGGACAAAGGCAGATTCAGATCTGTCGCAAATGACCTGATCACTTTATGCGTAAACTTATCAATAGTAGAAATATCAAATGCAGCGTAATTATGAATAATGTTTTTAATAATTTTTTTCGCTTTTGCCTGTAGGTCATTCAAAGAAAGGCCTGACTCAGCAGCAATCTCAAACAACAATGGCCTGGCTTTTTCAGGAACCTCATCTAAACTAAACGCATATAGGCTGTTTACGATACGCTGTTTCATCTCATTTACCGCCTTATTGGTAAAAGTAATAGCCAGTATTTTTTTATATGCTTCATCTGTTTTATCAGAAAACAGGATTTTCAGATACGCTTTTACCAGCGTATAGGTTTTTCCTGAGCCGGCAGAAGCATTATAGATAGAAAAGGCAACAGTTGTCAAAACAAAAACTTTTTAGTATTAGGTTAACTTTATAAAAGTTTAAAAAACTTTTTTAGCTGAACAAATATTGGTAAATTTGATTAAAAATAATACTAATCTTTAAAAATTAATACTCATGGCTTTTGAATTACCAAAATTACCATATGCTTACGATGCTTTAGAGCCTCATATTGACGCCCGTACGATGGAGATTCACTACACAAAACACCATCAGGCATATATCAACAATTTAAATGCTGCTATTGAAGGAACTGACTTAGCCAATAAAAGCATTGAAGATATCTTAAAAAATTTAGATATGGAAAATAAAGCCGTACGTAACAACGGCGGCGGGCATTTTAACCATACTTTATTTTGGGAAATTTTAGCCCCAAATGCAGGCGGACAACCTACCGGGGCTTTAGCGGATGCTATTAACACAGCTTTCGGTTCATTCGAAACCTTTAAAGACACATTTGCAAAAGCAGCCGCCACACAGTTCGGCTCAGGATGGGCATGGCTATGCGTTAAAGAGGGGAAACTGGAAGTATGTGCTACTCCTAATCAGGACAACCCCTTAATGCCGGGAGTATCTTGCCAGGGCACGCCAATTCTAGGTCTGGATGTGTGGGAACACGCCTATTACTTGCATTATCAAAACCGTCGTCCTGACTACATCAATGCTTTTTTTAATGTAGTAAACTGGAACAAGGTAGCAGAGAAATTTGAAGCTGCCAAGTAATCTTTTGAATACAAAAAAGTATAAAATCGCCTTTTAAATAAGGCGATTTTTTTCAGTCTATGTTAGAGATACTTTACCAGGATGATTACCTTGTTGCCATAAATAAACCTCATGGTTTACTGGTACACGCTTCGTCTATTGCACGAAACGCAGAAGTTTTTGCTGTACAGTTATTGCGCAATCAGCTTAATAAAAAAGTATACCCGGTCCATCGGCTTGACCGCAAAACATCCGGCGTTTTATTATTTGCTCTGGATAAAGAAACCAACAGGCAACTTACCACCCAGTTTACAACAAAACGCATAGAGAAAAAATACTGGGCAATAGTCAGAGGATATGCTCCTGATGAACGATTAATTGATTATGCCTTATCAAAAGAAAACGGCACCTTACAAGAAGCGCAGACTTACCTGAAATGCCTGGCCAAAACGGAAATAGATCTGCCGTTCGGAAAACATGCTACTTCACGGTACAGCTTGGTAGAGGCACATCCCTTTACCGGACGAATGCACCAGATCAGGAAACACATGGCTCATATTTTTCACCCTATAATTGCTGACAGGCCGTATGGCTGTAACAAACAGAACAAACTATGGCTAGAAAAGTTTAATATGAATACCATGCTGCTTCACGCTAAATCCATCCGGTTTACCCACCCTGTTACACAAGAGGTTATTTCTATATCAGCCGGTATAAGTGTAGATTTTAAAAAGGCTATGAAAATTCTCGCGCTTAAAAATTCTTTTTAACTATAAAACGTATATCTACCCGGTAGACAAAACGAAAAGCACATGCCAATACTCTATTATGTTCTTTCAGCTTTATTTGTTATCGCAACATTTATCCCGCTTATTCCTTACCCCCATTGGTTCTTCAGAATATTTGACTTTGCCAAGGTACAGATCCTCATTTTACAAAGCGTTATTTTTTTAGCTGCCTGGTTTTTGGTTTCTCCGGATCTCGGATTTTATATTACCCAAACCTTATTACTGGTTTGTATAAGCTACGAAATTTCTTTATTGTATAAATATACTCCTTTTTACAAGATTAAAAAGGTACAGAAAACCGGAAGCTCATCTCAGAGCATTCGACTCATTTCATTCAATGTATATCAATTCAATAAAAAATACCAAAAATTTATTGATTTTATACAAAAAACAGACCCTGACATTATTTTCACGATGGAATCTAACCAGGAATGGGAAAAGGCTATGCAGGTGCTTAAAAGTGACTATCCCTATTTCCATGAAATTGCTTTGGAAAACACCTATGGCATGCATTTATATTCTAAGCTGGAAATTTCAGACAGCATTACCCATTATTTTGTGGCCGATGATATTCCAAGCATTGAAGCTGTTATAAAAACAAAGGACGGTTCTGAATTTATATTTTTCGGCGTACATCCGCCGCCGCCAAGCCCTACCGAAGAGGAGAATTCAAAAGAACGCGATGGGGAACTGCTTTCAGTTGCGAAAAGGATACGAAACAGTACTAAAACGACATTAGCTGTTGGCGATTTCAACAATGTTGCCTGGGCAAGATCGTCTGTTTTGTTCCGGAAAACTTCACAGATGATAGATCCGCGTATAGGCCGTGGCTTAATTTCAACATTTCATGCCCGCTACCGTCTGCTCCGGTTTCCCATTGACCAGATGTTTCATACTACTGATATTTTTGTAGAAGAAATTGTAGCTGAAAAAAATATCGGATCGGATCACCTGCCATTATATTGCCGCTTTTTTATAGACAAGGTAAATGAAAGCCAGGAAACACAAAAAGAATCTCTCGCAATAGACGAAGTGCAGGAAGTAAACGAAATGATTGAGGAAGGAAAAGAAGAAGAAAGTGATCGGGAAGCTGTAGTTACCGAATAAATTTGCGTACTTTTGAGGTAATTTATATAACTTTACACGTTTTTACATCATTTTTATATGAAAGCATACATTTCGGTAGATCATGAAAGCAGAAAGAAATTAAGCAAAGAATTTATCGCGCTTGGAATGGCGCTTAGTGGTGCCAATGTAGAACAATACATCTTTGTAGATAAATTTTCTTTTGAAGAAGGACAGGAAACCGAATTGATGCAGAAAGCCCTGCACGAAATAGATAATAGTAACTTCGTTATTATCGAAACCACCCATTTAAACGTGTCATCATGCGTAGAAGCCGGTTATGCTAAAGCCAAACGCAAACCTATTGTTTATCTGCAGCATGAAAGCGCTAAAGTATCTGCCGTACTTTCAGGCATCAGCAACTTTCATATTTTTTACGAGTCGCCTAAAGATTTGTTTGATCAAATGAGCGAGTTTCTGAAGAACGTATTGCCTCAGAACTAAAAAGCACTGGAGCGAATTATTTTTTATTTTTATTCCCCTAAGAGATCAGTCTTTTATAAAATACGATCCTGTTTCTTGTCAATTTACCCGGACTAGTTATTTACCGCTTCGATTTTATTATAAATCATCGGTTCTTATCCTTAAACAAGGAGGGTAATTTTGTATATTTGTTTAGATCAAATTTAAAAATAATGAAAAAACATACCATGGCAGCCATTGCTCTGGCTTTTATAACATTGGCTTCGTGCAATAAAAAAGAAGGAGGCACTAAAGAAGATCAGATGAAAGTAATGATTGACAGTTTACAGAAAATTGAGTTTGAAGGCGATAAGTTTGCCGATATTCAGGTATTAAAATACGATATTCCGGGCTGGGAAAAGCTCACCTTAAAAGAAAAAAAGCTGGTGTACTATTTGGCACAGGCCGGGTATTCAGGCCGGGATATATACTGGGATCAGAATTATAAATACAACTTAAAAATCAGAGCAGCGCTGGAAAATATTTACCATACTTATAAAGGGGATAAAAACAGTGACGACTGGATGAAATTTGAAATTTATCTGAAGCGCGTATGGTTTTCAAACGGCATTCACCATCATTATTCCAACGATAAAATAAAACCCGGGTTTTCTCAGGGATATTTCCAGAAATTATTGAAAGAAACCAAAACCAATCTGGATGGCAGTATTGTTGAAGTGTTGTTTAACGATGTAGATGCCAAAAAAGTAAATCTGGATGAAACGAAAGGTTTAATACAAGGTTCGGCTGTAAATTTCTACGGACGTAATATTACAGCTAAAAATGTCGAGGATTTTTACAATGCTATGAAAAGTCCAGATCCGCACCGGCCGTTATCATTTGGGTTAAACTCAAAATTATACCGAAACGAAGCGGGTAAACTGGAAGAGAAGGTGTGGAAAAGCGGCGGTATGTACGGGGCCGCTATTGACAAGATTACATACTGGCTGGAAAAAGCTATTGAAGTAGCTGAAAATGAACCACAGGCCAATGCATTACGCCTGCTTGTCGAATTTTACAAAACCGGAGATCTGAAAAAGTGGGATGCCTATAATATTGCATGGTTAAAAGCTACGGATGGCAACATTGACTATATTAACGGATTTATTGAGGTATACAACGATCCTCTCGGGCATAAAGCCTCTTACGAAAGTACCGTACAAATCAAAGATTTTGACATGTCTGCCAAAATGGAGGTTATATCTAAAAACGCGCAATGGTTTGAAGATAATTCGCCCTTGATGGAACAACACAAAAAGAAAAATGTAGTAGGCGTCTCCTATAAAACGGTTATAGTGGCAGCCGAATCCGGTGATACCTCTCCATCAACACCTATTGGGGTGAATTTGCCAAATGCAGACTGGATAAGAGCTGAACACGGATCAAAATCGGTTTCGTTAGGAAACATTATTGAAGCTTATAACAAGAGCGGCGGAAGTGAAAAACTGAAAGAATTTGCTTTTGATGAAGAAGAAATAAAACTGGCCGAACGTTACAGCGAATTAGCGGATAAACTGCACACGGCTCTACACGAAGTGGTAGGTCATGCTTCAGGTCAGTTAAACAAAGGTATCGGTACCCCTAAAGAAACCCTCAAAAGTTATGCTTCTACCTTAGAAGAAGGGCGTGCCGATTTAGTAGCCTTGTACTATTTATACGATGCTAAAATACAGGATCTGGGATTGGTTGACGATTGGCAAAGCCTCGGAAAAGCTGCTTATAACGATTATATAAGAAATGGCCTTATGACACAATTAGTCCGTATAGAACCGGGAAAAGACATCGAAGAAGCACATATGCGAAACCGTCAGTGGATCAGCGCCTGGGTTTTTGAAAAAGGAAAAAATGAAAATGTGATTGAACGTATTTCCAAAGACGGTAAAACCTATTTCCGAATTAACGATTATGAAAAATTACACAAACTTTTTGGCGATTTATTACGTGAAACACAACGGATAAAATCAGAAGGTGATTTTGCTGCCGGCAAAGCACTGGTTGAATCGTACGGTGTAAAGGTAGACCAGGCACTACACAAAGAGGTACTGGAACGCAATAAAAAATTCAATACACCGCCGTACAGAGGTTTTGTAAACCCGGTACTTGTTCCGGTTACCAACGACAAAGGAGAAATTACAGATATTGTTGTAACCTATCCTAAAACATTTGCAGAACAGATGCTGTATTATTCTAAGAATTATAGTTTCTTACCTTTAGAAAATTAACATATAATCCAGCCTTAACAGGCTGGATTTTTATTTATCTCTGACATGAAAGCATTGCTTATTATAGATATTCAGAACGACTTTTTACCCGGCGGACGTTTAGCCGTGCCCCAGGGCAATACTATTATTCCCGGTATAAATACTATTCAGCCGTATTTTGATATTGTCATTGCTACTCAGGACTGGCACCCGGAAAACCATAAAAGTTTTGCTAAAAATCATAGCGCTAAAAAAGAATTTGATACAATCGATTTAAAAGGTATCCCGCAAATACTTTGGCCGGAACATTGTGTACAGGGCTCTTACGGAGCACAATTAGCAGACGCGTTACACACATGGGCTGTTTCAGCCATTATTCGAAAAGGCATGAATCCTGAGATTGACAGTTACAGTGGTTTTTATGATAACGGAAAACAGAATGCTACCGGATTATTGGGTTTGCTGAAGGAATTACAAGTAGAAGAGGTATATGTATGCGGGCTGGCAGCCGATTATTGTGTTTACTATACAGCAAAAGATGCCGTTCAAAACGGTTTCAATACTTTTTTTATAGAAGATATAACAAAAGCTATTGACCAAAACAGTTATCAGACCGCTAAAAAAGACTTATTACAGCTTGGTGTTGTGTTCACCGAAACAGTTTATTTAAAAAAATAACGTGTGCCTGAAATCAGACAACGCATATTATTTTCTTATTACATACAAGCTATAAGCAATACGGTTCTATTCTTTCAACATAACCAGATAGAATACCTGTTATTAATTACATGTATTTTATGATTTCGGTTTTTAAAGCATCGTATTCAGTCTGCAGGATCAGTCCGTGATCTAAAAGTTTTTTATAGTTTAAGAGTTTTTTCGAATAGTTCTTCTTTTGTCAGATCGGCCAGTTTTTTTTCTTTATCAATGACTACCGGGTTTTCCTCAATAATAATATCCAGGGCTTTTGCCTGTTCTTCTAACTGTAAAACAGACTGAGGTTCGGGTACAGGTAGTGCCTCAAATGGCGCTTCTTCAGTTAAAGTTTCGTCAATTTCTGCCTCATAAACCTGTACCGCATCCGCCAGGTTATCAATAGATTTTGTTAGCAAGTGTTTACGTTCATCCAATTGCTCTTTGGCAAAAGTAAACAGTTTTCTTGCCTGATTTTTAGGCAAATAATCTACTGATACGGCCATATCATTTTTTGTCATAAACGAAAATTCAGCTCCCAGGAGATTTTCTTTAATAAAAGGTGCCACTATATCTTCCCAGTCATAATCGGTAAGCTGCATAGAAAGTCCCAGATTTTTTGGCTTACAAATTATAACACGCTTATTGGTTAGCACTACGCTATCAGGTAAAACAGTAATGGCCGGTTTTTTCTGTACGGCAATATACCCTACCTCCTCTTGTTGCATCAGAATATCGGTCAGTTTTTCAGCTATTTTTTCCATTGCTTTAGGGTCCTGATCTTCGTTAAGTATCTTTTTTAAATTATCTATCATATTTAGTTATATCACGTGGTTTATACAAAGATAAACGAACTATTTGCTAATTAATTGTTAATTTCCGTCGGCTGTTTTTGGATGAAGCAAAAAAGAAATAAGAAAGAAATACCTCTTCGGTTCTTTATAAATCGACTATGCATTCAAAAGACTACTTTGTCAACATATATGAAAGAAATATACAACCATATCCATCAGCTGGCTATATGCTTTTAAGATGGTTCGTCAATCTTATTTAACGGTTTACACCAATACATTCCATTTACATTGTTAAAAGCTCAAATTATAACTTTTCAATCTGTTCTCTATCGCTCTTTTTTAGACCCTTAAACACTAATTCATAGGAATTTGTAATAAATTCAAGTATCATTTGATCTGGCAAATCTTTATGCAGCAAAACTGTATTCCAATGTTTTTTGCTCATAATTAAACAAAACATAAATGACTAACTATTAAAAAATAAAAAATAAAAACAAATTGGATTATTATTGGATTTTATCTAAAAGATCACAGTTCTGATTTTGTAAATTATTCAAGTGTAAGGATTTCCGTAAGATCCATTATTTTATATTTCCTATATTCGTGACTTAATTTTTAATATATAAATTTACATTATGAAAAAATTCATTTTATTAAGCCTTGCATTTGTATCTATGGTTTCTTGTGATAGCCAAGATAATAATTCATTAAAAAATGATGGTGCTGCAACAGTAATGGTATCTAAAAGTTCTGACTCTGAATTTTCTGAACTTGATAGAGAATATAAGGAAATTTTAAGCTCTCCGGAATTTTCAGAAGTAATTACCTTGTTAAATAATTTCAACAACAAAATTGAAAATTTAGATTTTTATGAAATTGAGGACAGAAATTACTTATTAACATTAATTGAGAAAAACATTAATAAAACAGGTTTTAAAAATAGAGCTGAAGCCGAAATAGAGTACGATGTAATAATTAATAAATACAGTACTTTGTTTGTTAAAAATGAAAGCTTTTATACAAAAGTTTCTCAATTAAAAGAGATAAACAAAGTGAAGAGATTCGCAAACATTGAAGGATATTACAACCCAAATTTAATTAAAATACCTATCCCTGGAGGAGATGATTACGAGGTAAAAAATTGTAAACAAAATTGTTTAACGGCAATGGCTCTATGTAGTAACGAAGCTCAGCAAGTTTATGAAGAAAAACTCGCAAGTGCTATTCTTTTAGGGTCAGTAATGGCTCCAGTAGGAGTAGGCATGGCTGCAAATGCATATTTTGAAAGACAAGCAGCTGATAGACGATGCGCCAGAGAAGGCGTAGCATGTGTTGATAATTGCGGTAAAAAATAATGAAAATATGAAAATAGGAAAAATAATAGTTGTCTGTTGTATTCTCATAGGATCATTAGCATCTTGTGAGAAGCCTAAAGAAAAGAAAAGTGATTTAGTTTACAATCAGCATTCGAAATCATTAATTTTAACTGACACATCTTATTTTATTTCTACAATACAGATACTTGACACCGACAAGAAAGACACAGCATTTGTAGAATTTGAAGATAAATTAACAACCATAAATTTAAAGACCATACCTAATTATCATACAAAAGAAGTTATAGGAAATGTTGATGATATACTGATGAGTAGTAATAAATTGGATTTTACTATACTTTTAGAACAAAAAGAAAATAAAAAAAGTGGAAAGTTTTTTAAATTTCGAACCATTAACCCGGATTCACTTGGAAACATTTACGCGCATGAGTATGGCAAATAAGTATTAAAGTCAAATGAAATCAAAAAAAGCGAGCTTAGGCCCGCTTTTTTAACAATTCTATTTTATTTTAATCCTATCTAAACCGCCGGTCATTTAGCATGCGTAAGCACTGATTTAACCATAGCCGGCGGTATTTTATGTCATTCAGCTGTTGCGATGTTACAATATTCAATGAACGATAACTGCAACATTGAATATCAGCGGTGTATAAACAAATAGTATTTAGTAAATGTTTTCAAATTTAATTTTTTAATTTTAGTACCATGAAAAACATTCCTTTATTTTTATACCTTCTAATAGTTGTACTAATTTTTACTAATATGAAAAGCTATCTTGGAGAGCTTATATTTTACATAATTTCAATAGCCTTACTACTAAGTATAATAATTTTAAGTTTAAGAAATTTTGATAAATCAAAAAGCATTCAATTAGCAGTATTCATATTAATCTCAATTGGCATATATTGTATATATTAAACCTAAAACAGGAAAGCCACAATTTAAGTTTAAAATTAAACAGAATTAAAAAAACCGGGTATAATCCCGGTTTATAAAGTTATTTTTTAGACACTCTTAAATATAAACTTGAATTTAACCAAAGATAAGATGACGATTGAAGAAATTTTAATTCAATATTGTAATTAGTACCAGGAATCGCATGAATATTAGGCTGCTGCCAAGGCCCATTGTTATAAACCACTTCTCGGGAATCACATATGCCAACTGAAGGATTATTTATATCCCAAAATGTTCCATTAGGTAAACCTGCATTGTAATAAAATAATCTTATAATATTACCATACCCCATTGATAATGCATTTCCTGCTAGGTGATTGCCACTTGAATCTAAAATAGGCTTCCAATCATTATTAAATGGCATAGGACCCGTGAGAGTTGATACTTCAGGGGATAAGTCAATAGTCCAAAACTTCACATTATTGTTTTTATGAAAAACTTCTACTTGATACCAAAATACTTTACCAAACTCAGCTAAAAGTTGAGTTTCCGCATTAGTTAAACCAGGAAAGGTAAAACCTTGTGTTATTCCTGGATAGGCCGGATTCACTCCCGGTCTAGGTAAATGATCTGTTTGGCTTTCCATACGTATTGAATGTGAAGGCGAAGGATATGCATTAACAAAAAAGGTATCGCCACGAACCAACATTCCTACTTCATTTACACCATCATATAGATTTGGATAATTTCCATTTGACAGATCAATTGGAGGGTTTAAAGGATTTGCAACATCATGATACAATCCATCAGTAACACCATCATAATAAGCCAATCCAACAATTGGTGTAACTCTTAAATCTAAAGGGGTAATATCTTCGGCATTTCCATTTGCTATAATATATGATGGCTGCTTTCTAAATTCTTGGCGATACCATATATCCCAAGGAGATGCATAGTTGTCGCCCTCCCAAATCACACCTGAATTTCCAGTATCTCCGTGTGCATGACCTGGTTGGTCATTGTTAAAACTGTTTGTAACGTATTGAGATCCAGATTCACTATTCTGTTCACTTAGTTGCTCATAAGCATCTTCACTACACGCAACGAGTGAAAACAATGCCATACAGGCAATAGTAGTTTTTTTCATTATAATAGAATTTTAAGTTAATTTTGTGAAGATAATTATTAAAACATTACTAAATATTTTGTTTGTAAAATATGTTTTCAATATATTATGATATTTTGGTATAAAAAAGCAGGCCTAAGCCTGCTTTTCTAATTCTATTTAGCAAATTCTATTCAATATATTTATAGCTAATTATTCAGGCATTTGCTGATAAAACACCATATACTGTACAGGTGAGTCTCCTATCATATGGCCCGGATATAAATCAATTAGTTCTTGCACTCTGGCATCTAGTGTTTGTTGTGTATAGTGACCATTTTCCTCATGCACAATGCTTTTGACTATAGAACCATTTGATTTGAAAATTTGTCTTTCCACATAAATACGATAAGGAGCAATTGATGATGTGGAAAAATTAGTGTCATTTTTTAATAATAACGGGCTTGCTTCAACACTGATAAAACCTAAAGTAATTATAAAACCCAAAATTAATTTTTTCATAAAATAATATATTTTTAAGTTACTCACACAAACATAATAAAATATTTTATATATCCCAATAATGAGAATTATAAATAGTAGAAAAACATTTATTACAACATAAAAAAGTATATCTTTTCTATTGCTTACCTAATTTAATTACTAGGTCTAGTATTTTATTTATAGCGTATAAAATGCACTTATATCACTAAGAAATATGGTTAAAGTTTTTCGATGTACTCTCTATCGCTCTTTTTTAAACCCTTAAACACTAATTCATAGGAATTTGTAATAAATTCAAGTATCATTTGATCTGGCACATCTTTATGCAGCAAAACTGTATTCCAATGTTTTTTGCTCATGTGGTAACCGGGCTGTACCGCTTCGTAATGAGCGCGCAGCTCTTCTGCATAATCCGGGTCGCATTTTAAATTGACGGAGGGTGTTCCTTTTTCCCAGTCCGATAACGAAGACAATGCAAACATTTTACCCCCTACTTTAAAAACCAACGTATCATCATCAAAAGGAAAATGTTCCGTAACGCCTTTTTTGTTCAGGCAGTAATCGTAAAAATCTGAAATAGTCATAGCCGTATATCTAAATTATGGAAAAACAACTCTTTATATACTAAAAATAGTAGAATCTTTTTTTGAAAACATGTTTTAAAGTCGCAAACTTTTTACCTTTGTAAAAATATAAATTCATCTGTTATGGACACAAATAATCACGTAAGCGACGTACAAAAAAAAATAAAACCGGTTGAACCTAAAGTTAATGAACTAATTGCTTCAACCAAATCTGTCATTTTGGCCACTAATGATGCCGACGGTCTGCCTACAGCAAGTTATGCACCTTATACGCGTATAAACAATACTTTTTATATTCTGGTTTCTTTCATGGCTAAACACGCTAAAAATCTTCAGAACGAAAAACCTGTTTCTGTTATGTTTATTGAAGATGAAAGTGCTACCAAACAAATTTATGCCCGCGAACGATTGACATTAGACGTTACCACCCAAACAATTGAAAGAGATTCTGAATCGTGGACTACTGTTATTCTAAAATTAAAGGAAGAACATGGAAAAGTAGTGGATATTATTTCTGAAATGCAGGACTTTATCCTGATAGCGCTTACACCGGTTAAAGGAAGTTATGTAAACGGCTTTGGAAGTGCCTATTTTGTAAATGAACAGCTTGAAATTGTGCAGCATCGTAACGATATTGCGCACGAAACTAAATAATATCCTTTATCGTAAATAGACAAAACTTCTGATTTTTCTCAGGAGTTTTTATTTTTTCTATCCTTTCTTATTACACCTAAATGAGTAAATTTAAATCCTTTTTCATATTTCAGCCCATATCCTAAAATACGATCAAAACAAGTGTGCGAGAAAAGCACTATCCCTGCAAATGTTATCCATTCCAATAACAGGAAATGTCCGGTTAAAAACAAAAGTATACCGAGACCTTTGTGATGAAAAAAATTATACAGCCATGCCCCGGAACGATTTCCGAATCCGTAGCCCAACATGGAAAGATCCGGCAGGAAAAAGAAACTTACAAACCACCACCAGCTCCATTCCAGCTGTGCAAAAGCGGTAAAACCTAACAGTAAAAGAGCAGTCTCTTCAAGCTTTAGCATATTTTTCATATCAAAGCGTAGAGTAGAGGTTTGCTGGGCGATGCATCATTTTCGAAAGAAGCTATCTGTAAATTCAATATATAACTGCCGTCTTTTACCCGGTCGTCAATAAATACCAGTTCTGTAATGGTACAATCAAAACGGGCATCTTCATTCACCTGATCGGTATTGTTTATATTCCAGAAAGCCTTGTGTGCCAAGAGCAGCCCTTCATCTTTTTCTTTATCTACACTTGGCAGATCGATTAGTAAATGCCGTATTCCGATTTCATACAAATAGCGGGCGGCTTCTTCAAGCATATAAGGAGGATTGGTATGAGAATAGTTTTGATATCTTTTACTTTCTGTATTAGGCAGTGTCCGGATAATGAGGCTTTCGGGAATACGTTCCGGTAAGACATCTTTTATTTGTTTTTTAGTGATAACCAAATCCCCCTCTCTTTCTTCGGGTGTAATCGAAATTAATTCTGCCGAAAAGAAGAAGGTTTTCAATACTTGATTGACAGAATAAAAACCTCTGGTAATATGTCCTAAGCATTCAGTATGCGTACCATGGCCATGCGGATTGAACACAATAGTATTGAAATTGGTGGATGATTTACCTGAACGTACACTTCCGATAAAATCGCCGGAAATAACAGGCTCTATCTTAGGCAGGTCCAGATACCAGGCAATAGGATTTTGTTCTGTATTACGAATAGGAAGTGAAATATCGATAGGTTGTGACAAATCAATTTCATATATTTTGCTTTTATGGTGTATAGTTGTTTTCATTATTGGTAAAAATTCTATATTTTTAGAGAAATATACAAATTATGAAAAACATTTTTACTTTATTCTCTTTTTTTATTTGCACATTGCTTTTTGCACAACCTCATGATACACTAAAAAAGCAGACAGGGTATATAAAATATGCATTTCAAACACAAACAGCTCCTTTAAGCAATGTATATGCTGATGCCAACGCTTTGTTGGATTTTAATGATCATGAAAGTTTTTACATTTCTGGAAAATTGGGCATGGATTCCATTGCCGACCTTGGCAGTTTACAATCCACACCTTCAACTATAAGTTATACACAATCTACAGCAAGTGAGAAGGGATTAATTATTTACAGAAACTTTACAACCAAACAAATTGAATACAACAGGTTAAAATTAACGGTTTTTCCTTCATATAAAGTACAAGACAATTGGGTAGAAATGACATGGAAAATTCATGATGAATTTAAAACAATTGCCGGATATACTACTCAAAAGGCAACAACAACATTCAGAGGAACGGACTACACGGCATGGTTTTCAGATAAACTTCCATTTCCATATGGTCCTTTAAAACTTTTTGGACTAGAAGGCATCATTCTTGAAGTAGAAATTCATGAAAATAAAGAAAATAATAAAATTACTGCTTATGAGGTTTGCTATCCTTGCGAAAACACAAATCAAATTAGTGCTCCGGACGAAAGTATAACAAAAACCATAGAAGAAGAGGTTCGGTTTAAAGATAATTTTTCGTATTACTTTGTTAATGAAATAAATAAAAACGAAAAATTCCCGGTTGTTTATTTATCAGAAATACCCACTGAGCGATCCATCCGCAAAAAAAGAGAAAACACCTTAGAAAAGATATATGAATGGGAAAATAAAGATACCAAACGAGTATTACCCGGTATTGATTACAAAAAATTACTAACTCCCGGTAAAGAAAAGGAAAACAACAGCTTGCCTATTACTACCTTTCCTTCACACCCCACTTCTTTCAGCCGTCAGTAATTTTAAACAAATTACTGGCGATTCCGTCCGAGAAAAATTTCCCTTTAAGAGTAGTGGTAAGAGTATTATTGTTAAGAACCAACTGTTCGTTTTGAATAAAAAACTGACTGTTTTTTAGTAAATATTGCGTATATTCTTTTCCGAAGTCCTGTGTTATTTTCGTTAGTGAAACGCCCCACATCGTTCGTAATCCCGTCATTACATATTCGTTATACCTATCGGCTACACTCAGGGTTTCTGTTTCATTTGGGAGTTCATTTTTTAGAATGGCCTGTATATAATGCGGATTATTTGCTATATTCCAGGAGCGATGTATCCCATCAAAGCTATGAGCAGAAGGGCCAATACCCATATATTTTTTCCCCTGCCAATAGGCTGAGTTATTTCTGGAAAAATAACCCGGCGTGCCGAAATTGGATAATTCGTAGTGGATAAAACCTGCATTTTCAAGCATATCAACTAGCTTAAAAAAATGGTTCTGCGCTATGCCGTCATCTGGTGCCGTTATTTTTCCTTTGCGAATTAAACGATCTAAAGCTGTCTTAGGCTCTACCGTTAATGCATAGCTGGAAATATGCGGAATGTTCAAATCTAATGCCTTCTGTACGTTTGATTCCCATTTTTTCATATCCATGCCCGGAATACCATAAATCAGATCAATAGAAATATTATCAAAACCGTTTCGTGCCTCATGCAAACACTTCCATGCTTCATTTGCATTATGTGCCCGATGCATCATTTGTAAATCATCGTCATAGAAAGATTGAACGCCTATACTTAACCGGTTAATCTTTGTTTCTTGCAACTGCCGTATACGTACTGCAGACAAATCGTCCGGATTGGCTTCTAATGTAATTTCAGCATTTTCAATTACCGTAAACAAATCATATACCTGTGCTAGCAATGTATTTATTTCTTCATTAGATAAAATACTCGGCGTACCTCCGCCAAAATAAATGGTTTCTACAGGCTCATTTATTTCATCTTTGCGCAGGTACAGTTCACGTAAAAGTGCCTGTACCATATCGTCTTTTTTCTTTAAGGAAGTAGAAAAATGAAAATCGCAATAAAAACAAGCCTGTTTACAAAAGGGAATATGAATATAAATACCAGCCATTACTTCTTAAGAATTCTGTCTTTATTCTGGTTAACAAATGCCTCCCAGCCTGAATACGATTTTCCCCGTATTTCTTTTCCCTTGTTAAAGTGATGGCATACAGCCGCCGCCAGGCCGTCAGTTGAGTCCAGGTTTTTCGGCAATTCTTTCAAATGCAACAATTGCTGCAGCATTTTAGCCACCTGTTCTTTACTGGCATTTCCATTACCTGTAATAGCCATTTTAATTTTTTTAGGCTCGTATTCTGTAATGGGGATTTGTCGCGACAAACCGGCAGCCATAGCTACTCCTTGTGCTCTCCCCAGTTTTAACATAGACTGTACATTTTTACCGAAAAACGGTGCCTCAATAGCTATTTCATCGGGATTGTAGGTATCGATTAATTCAATTGTCCGTTCAAAAATACGTTGTAATTTCAGATACGGATCTTCCAATTTAGAGAGATTCAGTTCATTGAGCTGCAAAAAATGCATCTGGTTTTTCTCCGTTTTAATTAAACCAAAACCCATAATGGTAGTTCCGGGGTCAATTCCTAATATGATGCGTTCCGTACTCAAAGTTTCTTCTATTAATTATGACGAGATTCTACAGAAAATCCGTTCTTTGCAACATGAAAATCTCACACAAAGCTAAACAATTCTTTCTTTTAATCATCAAATTATTGGTGGTAGCCCTGGCTTTTTATTTTATTCGCAGGCAATTAGCTGAAAAAGAAATCAACTGGCACATTATAACGCAGTCTTTGCAGCAACAGGGCGCATGGCGCTTTGTACTACCTCTTTTTGTTTTAACATTTGCCAACAGGTTTATCGAGATTTTAAAATGGCATAATTTAGCACAACAAGTAAAGTCTATATCCGTCTGGGAAAGCACTAAACAGGTTTTAACAGCTATTACTTTAGGAATTTTTACCCCCAATGGTATTGGGGAATATGCCGGAAAAGCCTTATTTTATCCCAAAAACAAAGCGGCTGAAATTGTATTTCTCAACGCAGTATGTAATGGTGTTCAGGTTATTTATGCCATTAGTTTCGGGCTTTTTGGTGTTTTCTATATCAATATGTTGCATTCTTTTTTACCTCCCTTTATGGGTTGGATTCTCATAGCCCTTATTGTTCTTATTATTCTTTTCTTTACCGGCATTCGGAATGTACGTTTTAAAGGCTATTCTCTGCAGACATTATTTCAGAATATTCAAAAAATTCCTAAAAGAATTCATCGTAAAAACCTCTCACTGGCTTTTCTCCGATACACAGTGCTTCTTCATCAATATTTTTTTCTGTATCGTTTTTTTAATGTGGAAATTCCTTATTTTATTTTATTAAGTGTTGTGGCTGCCGTTTATTTACTGGCTTCTTCCTTACCTAATTTCCAGGCACTAGATTTTGCCTTGAAGGGAAGTGTGGCCTTGTTTCTATTCGGTTTTTTTGATGTAGATGAATGGGTGGTAACCCTAGTAGCCGCATTAATCTGGCTGTTAAACCTTGTAATTCCCATTAGTATTGGAAGTTTATTTGTATTATGGTTTAAACCTAAACTATCAACGTAAGGCCACTTTGATTTTAAACTGTGTTTTTACCGGAATTCCTCTTTTGGTAGCCGGGTGTAACGGTTTTAATAAAGTAGTTTTGGTAAACAGCAGGCTGTCAAGTTCGCTCTTGTCTGTTTTAGATTCATTTTTATCAGCGAAAAGTTCCAGGGCCGCATTCGGCAAAACAGTTACTTCTACCGAAAGACTGTCCATATAGCGGTATTTTCTGGTATGAAGAAGGGAATCATTTTGCAAAACAGCTGTAAGATCTTTCTGAAATGTATCAAAAAAACAATACTTGGCTTTTTCCATATCTTTAACCGCATCACAACTATCATATGAAGGGTAGGTATCTACCTTTTTCCAATCGATCGTATGCAGTTCTTTACGCAATAATTCCTGCTCATTTGGTACCTTTTCCGTAAACGTATTACAAGACGCCGAAAGCAACAAAATATTGAGTAAAAAAAGCGGATTCTTCTTCAAAATTTAATTGTATTTTTATTTATCAAAAATACAAAAAAATAGCAATGGAATACATTTTATTGATTGTCAGTTTTATCCTGATTATTATGGGTACAGCAGGTAGTTTTTTACCTGCATTGCCCGGTCCTCCTCTGGCATGGCTTGGGTTACTGACGCTTCATTTTACAAAAGGAATTGAAATGAATTACTGGGCATTGGGTATTACACTGGCCCTGACTATTGTTATGGTGGTCCTGGATTATGTAATACCCGCAAAAGGCACCAAGCGTTTTGGCGGAAGCAAATACGGCATATGGGGTACCAATATCGGTTTAATTGTAGGATTACTGGCTCCTGTACCGGGCGGCTTTATTATCGGCCCTTTTCTGGGGGCTTTTATCGGAGAAATACTATTTGATCAAAATGATCTGAAACGCGCCTTTAAAGCCGCCACAGGTTCGTTTATAGGGTTTATAGCGTCAACGTTTATGAAGTTTGTACTGTGTGTAGGATTTCTGGGCTGGTTTATAAAAATAGTCTGGGAATACAGAACTATCTGGTTTTAATTCAATAATTAATGGGCTTTGAATAGTTAGTATTTTTTTTAATTCACAGCTAAAACGTGGGGTCTAAGTTATATTAAAAAACGACGTTATCCATGTATTTTGAAAGTTATCTTCTATCTTTCTTTTTTATTCGGATTACTTATAATAATAGGCATTGTAAATCCCTGACGAACGATTTTTCCTTCATGTTTAGCCGGTTTCCAGGCCGGCATTTTTTTTAATGTTTTTACAGCTTCCCTTCCCAAATTATGATAATCACTTTTTGAGCGTATATCTGAAAAAGTACCATCTTTTTCAACAACAAACATAAGTACAATAATTACTTCCTTCTCCGATGCCGGGAATGATTTCATTTCAAATTTATCCATGAAATTTTTATAAAATAATTCTATTCCTTCATAAGGAACAGCTTTTTCTTGTACAATAGCTCTGATTTTATCTTGAGCAAATAAATGAAAATGAAAAAGACAAAGTACAATACAAACGAGTATTTTTTTCACACTATAACCGATTTAAGATACCTACAAATTTAGGCAATTGATTGTGATAAAAATCAAAAAAGCCCTCCAAAATGTGGAAAGCTTTTCATTGGTCTAACTACTAAACCAGGTACAGATGTACCTAAACAACACAACTATTTTCAACTCTTTCGAGTTTGCGGTCTGGACGGGACTCGAACCCGCGACCCCATGCGTGACAGGCATGTAT
>JBEBOB010000011.1:0-73817 GCA_040396655.1 Flavobacterium sp.
GTTTACAAATTAAATTTAATAATTTTAATTTGTTTGAAAAACAGGGAAGTTTACCTATGCTTCTCTTTTTTAGGATCACCATATCCACCTCCTTGCGAACTTTCGCCGTACATTCCGGTAGGATTTACGTAAATCTGTTTAAATATCAGATTTGTTTAATCTTTTGTATACTTTTAGATATGAGCACAGGTAATATTATAACGCAGTTAAGAGATAAAAAAGGAATCTCACAAAGTGAACTTGCCGATAAAAGAGGAATTTCGCGCGTAATGATCGGTAAGTATAAACGGGGGGGAAGCAATTCCTTCGATTGATGCTGCAAAAAAAATTGCTGATGCTTTGAAGGTTTCTTTAGATTATTTAGTGGGTAATACTTCACAAACCGCTTTTGATAAACGTACCTTAGAACGTATTGAAGCTTTGGAAGATCTGGAAGAAAATAAAAAACAAACACTTTACGACCTTATTGACACTTATATAAGAGATGCCAAAACCCGTAAAGCGTATAGCTTATAAAACAAATCCCAACCTAACGGCTGGGATTTTATTCTTTAAAAGAAATAACTTTAATTAGCTATATTGACTCCAATCAACCTGGCTCATCAAATAGAAGGAATATATTAAATTGATTATAATAAGAATAACTATACTCCATACAATTATCCCTCCAACTAAATTCTTTTTTTTAGGTAATTGGTTAAACTCTTTGTTATACAATTTCCATTTATTTGATAATCCGAAAAATAGAAAATTAAATACAATCAAAATTAAACTCAAAGAAAGAAATAAATTTTCATTTAAGTGAAAATATCTATCAATAAAGAAATTATAATAAATAAAAAATGATAAAACTAACCATATTTCTAAAAAAATAATTGTTAATCCTGTTTTAAAATGACTCCAAAATTTAATCGGAGCATTTTCCCAAAAACGGTAAATTTTATAAAAAAAATAATAATAAGCTCTCATTTATCTCTGAATTATTAATGGGTATCCATTTTGTTTTCTAAATTCATGTTTCATATTAGCATCGTCTGCCCAAGCTCCTATAAATCCATTTGGATGAAGAGCTTCTGCTCCTCCATACAAAGCTCCAAAAAATGGATTAACATAAATCCCATACAAACCTACTCCTAGATTTAATCCCATTTTTGCAGGATGGACAGCACTCGGGTGAGTTGGGTTTTTTGAGTATTGATATACTCCATAACCATCCATAGCAGTTCCTAACCCTAATGATCCCCATCCAAGAGCTGTTCCAATTTTTCCAATATTATATGTCGAAGCATATTGATTCCCTCTCCATCCATTACCATAATATTTAGGACTAAAACCCTGTTTGGTTGTTGTTAATCTAAAAGATCCCGGAGTATTTTCTATAGAATTGGCTAATAATCCAGCTCCATTATTTATCCTGCCCGCATCACTTAATGTAGTATTTGGGTTAACATTAATATTTGTTCCATAAGTAGTAGTAAATGAAGAATTCATATAGTTACCACTTTTATCTTGAACAGAGCCGTCTTTATTTAAAGAATAATTATACTCTCCGTCTGCTTTACCGCCTGTAGTACTAAAAATATTGGTAGATTCTCTATATTCACTATATCCCTTATCGCTATAATTATCAGCAGTAATTTCTTTACTATATTCCCAGGTATTTCCTTTTTTACCCCAACCATCAGCACTCATTCCTGTTGGATCAATTAGGTTAATTGGATTATTATGAACGTATTGATATGGCGTCATGGTTCTTTCTGCCAAAGGATCGTTAGATACAAATATACTAATTCTTGGATCATAATAACGTGCTCCGTAATAATACATTTGGGTTGACGCATCGAGTTCTTTACCGTTGAATTTGTAGGCATTATCGTATTTTCCTTTGCCAAAGGTACTCTGGTTGTGTTCCACCATTGTTTCTCCAAACGGCATATTATCGTAATAATGCGTTGGTCTACCAAAGTTATCGGTTAGGTACGTTGAGCTTCCTAAATGGTCGGTATGGTACCACCAGATTGGTTTGCGTTTGCTTTCATCATACTGCTCGTCTGGCGGTGGCGTGTTAGAGCCCGGATCAGGTGTCCAAGGATCAACTGTTTCCGGTGGTGTAGGCGGGGTTGGTTCTCCCGGCAATGGTTCGCGTACGCATTTATACTTGGATTCTACATATGCTTTAACCGCACAAGCATTACTTAAATCGGATTTCAAGTTTTTATCTATGTAAAGAAGCCTCCTTACTTAATTGAAGGAGACTTTTTTCATAAGAAATTACCCATAGAAGATATAAACACTTGAATATTCTTAGCTACCTATTCGGGTAACGGTTCCAATAGTTTACTATTTTTTTTGTTAGTTTCAATATATTTAATTAATTCCTCAAAATAATTAAATTTTCCCATATAGATATTATTTAAGGTATAGTTACCTCTCTCATCTAAACATAATTCTATTTTATCAATTTCAATCTTATAACGAACATCAATAAATTCTTCATCTTTGCTATTTTTATTCAGTTCTATTTCTCCTTTTATTTTTTTTATAAAAGTCAAATCTGTAATAGGAATATAGGAAATCGAATAACGTAGAGCTTCTTTAAAATTATCACAATCTACAGCTTTGAAAGTTTTAAGACTTGGATCCGTGTAATATATAGTTCCAAGTATTTTAACATTTTGTGATTCAATTTTTACATTATCTTTTCTATTACAACTGAAGCACATTATAACAAATATGCCAATTAAGATATTTAGTTTACATTTTAGATTAATTTCCATAATTATAAAGTCCTTTCGTTATTTCATTTTTACTACTTCTTTCTTTAGTATTTCTAACTTGGTTTGAACTTGGAGATATTACAGGGACAAAAGTTCCATTTACATGGGAATATCGTGTTTGAGGTTTAGATTTTGAAATTTCACCATTTGCACGGGCCGTTTTCGTTTCACTTCCAGTTATAACTCTGTATTCTTCTTGATCTGTATAATTTTTTAAACCTGCTTTCTTCCGCTTGTAAAACTTTTCTGTATCATAAACACGGGCTATTGAATGATCAAATTCATGTTCCAAAGATGTAGCAGGACTTAAAATATCTCCATCCTCTGTTTTATATCCAGTCAAAGAATGCCAGAAAATCATAAAAAGACCTCACTTTTTGCTCACTATTAAATTTACAACAGCGGTAAAGTGTCTTAATAAAAAAGCCCCCTACAATGTTGAGGGGGGGGGCTCATTTTTCTATCGCATTAGTAATTTGCCATTCTCATACTTATAATATAATTCAATGGCAGAATCTATTTCGTAATCTTCACCCTGAAAGAATTGAGAACATTCAAAATTCGAATTAGTCTCAATAAGTTCATCGAAATCGATACAATCTGAATTGTCATAAAACAACACTTTCTTTCCTTTGATTATTGTTCCAAACTTATAATTTGAACACGCAAATGGAGGTGTCGCATAAAAAACAATACTACATTCAGTCTTTTCTGGAATTGATTCAATAATCAGACTTTGCAAATAAACTAGAATAAATTCTTTATTGTCATTTTCAAAATGTAAGGAGTCTGATTTTGAAATAAAAGAATAAAGTTTTTTTTCAAAATCTTTATTAATAAAATTAATATCATTACTAATATCTTTTTTTTGACAACAGCAACATAACAATATTAATAACAAACTAATTCCCTTTTCTAATAGCGGTCTTATCATTATATCTAACATTTATATGTGAAGCACTTGGTGTATATAAGTTGAAATAACTCGGAATTCTGTTTCCATATTTTTCTTTAAGTAATATATAAACCGCCCGATCTCCTATTGGTTCTTTTGTTCTACTATCTCTTACAGCTGTTAAAATTGTATTTAACTTGCTATTTTGAGCAAATCCTGAGGGAGTTGTTCCCATATGATACCATTCTGGATCATATTCTAACGGATGGCTATGTACATTATAAATCAACAAGTTATTTTTATCTTGATTTAAGTAATTACTTATCATTTGCCCAACACCAAAAATACTTCTCGTTTTTTGTGAGGTAATCAAAAAACCAAACTTATTTCCTGTTTTACTATTTCTAAATTCACTATAACTATATTCTTTTTCAGTATTGTTCGCAAAAAACTTAAATATCTCTTTTCCATCACCATATTTTACATCGGAACTTGACATTGGGTACACTCTAGATTTTTGTCCTTTATTATCACTGATTTCATGTGACATATCAATGAATCCTTTAGAAACAACAATTCCATCGTCGCCCTTTTCATTAAATATTCTATCATACTTATCATCTGTTTTCTTTACTAAATCTAAATTCCCGTTTCTATTAAGTTTATAGTCATGATGGTTCATTCCTGTAGGATCAATCATGTTAACAGGATTGTTTCCTACATATTGGTAAGGTGTCCTAGTTTCTTCTACCAACGGGTCGCTACTAACAAATATACTAATTCTTGGATCATAATAACGCGCTCCATAATAATACATTCCGGTCGATGCATCCAGTTCTTTACCGTTGAATTTGTACGCATTGTCATACTTACCTTTACCAAAGGTACTCTGGTTGTGTTCCACCATTGTTTCTCCAAACGGCATGTTGTCGTAATAATGCGTTGGTCTACCAAAGTTATCGGTTAGGTACGTTGAGCTTCCTAAATGGTCGGTATGGTACCACCAGATTGGTTTGCGTTTGCTTTCATCATACTGCTCGTCTGGCGGTGGCGTGTTAGAGCCCGGATCAGGTGTCCAAGGATCAACTGTTTCCGGTGGTGTAGGCGGGGTTGGTTCTCCCGGTAATGGTTCGCGTACGCATTTATACTTCGATTCTACATACGCTTTAACCGCACACGCATTGCTTAAATCAGATCTAAGGTTCATGTCAATGTAAATAAGTGCCATAGCCGGACAACTGCGATACTCGGTGAGTTCCGGTTTTGGACCGCAACCGCATTGCGAAACATAGGTATTACACTCCGGCAACCAAACACCGCCTATTCTAAAACGCTCCCAACAGCCTGCACTGTCTACAAGTTGCAGTCTGGTAATGCACTGGTCTACACATTTATACCATTCAAACACAACACCCGAACCAATAATTTGCATCTGTGCTGTATATTTGGCGATCAGTGCATTAAGTTCTGTTAAACAGTCGGCCTGCGTCTGTTCCCCCGTTGTCGGGTTCGGCGGATTCATAGGATCCGGTTCGTTTGTCGGAGGCTTGGTCGGATCTACTGGTTCACAAACATACTTATTAGCTTCCAGCAAGGCGGCACAATAGGTCATTGCGCCATTTAAAGCTTCCTTCAGTAGCGAATCCATTTTTTCCATACACTCGGTATACCTTCCTGTTGGCGCCGTGTCATTCAATTTTTTGTAACTTTCATAAAGCGCTCCAAGCTGCTTTTTACAGTTAGTCTCATCAT
This sequence comes from Flavobacterium sp., assembly GCA_040396655.1. Classification (GTDB taxonomy): domain Bacteria; phylum Bacteroidota; class Bacteroidia; order Flavobacteriales; family Flavobacteriaceae; genus Flavobacterium. The sequence goes on from JBEBOB010000011.1 coordinate 5,425, forward strand.
TTCCTGGCGCTATACTGTACGTGGTATTCTGTATTCCAAGGGCAGAGGTAAAGTCCATCCCGTCTGTCTGCATCGCAGTATCGGGAGTATCTTCGACGCCACCCAAACCTTTAGCACGCATACCGGTAAATTGTCCCGTTCCGTTATCAAGGCGGCTCGCAAATCGTTTACCGTTTATATAGTAATGCTTGCTGTACTGGTTTTTCCCGTAATCCACCACGATATAACCAGAAGGATATACCAGGTAATCGTTAAAATTCAGTACGCTGTAAATACCGGCACCGCCAATGTTAACCTGTGTGATGGCACCTACCGATTTAAAGGTGCGCTCTCCTGCATGGTCGTAAACATAGTGGTTGACCTTGGTGTTGTCATCTATCACAGCCATCAAGCGGTTCTGCTGATCCCAGATCATCTTACGGTTGCTGAAAGCGCCATAATTAGTAGTATAACCCGTCATGTTACCGTTTGGATCATACGTAAAGCTCGATACCGCACTGGCACCACCCGGCAAACCTGTGTAGGCAATTTTATTCACCGAGCTTTTTCCCGCATTATAGGTATATACGGCATCGTAAGTGTTATCCGATGGTCCGTTATAACTTGGCGTAGTGACCTTATGCACCTGCTTTTTGGATGTAATGGCATGCACCCAGTTGTAATTCATGTTCAGGGTATGGTAATGTTTTTCCTGGTACCCATCCCATTGTGTTTGGGACGAAGCCAAACGGTTGAACTTGTCGTACGTGTAGATTTTATCGAAAACACCTCCCAACTGCAAAATATTGTGCTGCGAAGCCGTATTCGAAATGCCTGTAATGTTCTGGTTTTTATCGTACGAGTACTCATTGTTCATAAAGGTACTCTTGTTCGGTCGATCCAGCTTCATGGCACGTACACGCTGTGTAAGATCATAATCGTTGGTGGTCACCACATTATTTCCGTACTCAATGCGTGTCGGCTGGTCAAAGAAATTATACTCCACATCTTTAAGATAGATCTGGCCGTCCGCATTACGTATGTTTGTAAGCTGGCCTGCACTGTTATACGTATACGTAAGCTTTTCACCATCGGGATAGGTCATTTCCATAATGCGTCCCCAACTGTCATAGCGGAAGTTGGTCTTAAAATACAGGTTTCCTGAAGAAGCGTTGGTTAAGGTACGGGTTTCTTCTACCACTTCTCCAAGCTTGCCGTATTTCATGTTTCGGGTTCCGGTAAGATCGGTGATCTGCGTTACACGCCCGGCTGCATAATCCGGCGCCGCATTGGCTCCATAAGTGTAGCTAACCGTATGGCTCGGAATTGATTGATTGTTGGCTGTGAAAGCCGGGTACACAATACTGCTGAGACGGTCGTAATTGTAATTATATACAATTTTCTGGTTCACGTTCTGCGAGAGCATGTTCTGGTTCTGGCTCGTGATAAGCTTACTGGTAAGATCATATGTAAACAAAGACGTTCCAGAATCGGGATGTACCGTTTTTGTTTTCCGGCCCATATCGTCGTACTCATAGGTCGTGATCTTATTGTCCATATCCGTAACCTTGATAAGCTGGCCAAGGATATCGTAATCGTACTGTGTACGAAGATCTTTGATTCCGTCGGTCTGTTTGGTAACACGAACGCGGTCTTTTTCGTCTTTATAGGTGTAGGAAATATTGCCTTCTGGCAGGGTAACCTTTTCATAAGAGAGGTTTTTACCTATGGTATTATCCAGTTCAAAACCGTAATCGTATTTGGTTGTGGCATTAAGCCCGTGCACATGCTGTTGTACCACGCGGTCGCGCATATCGTACACAACCGAGGTTTTCTCCTGGTCTACATGCGTAAGTACCTTTTTGGTTTCCAGTGCTGTGGCAAATACGCCGGCACAGTCAAATTCTTCCTGTCCGAGGAAGCTTTGCGTTACGCGCCCGAACTCGTCATATACGATTCGTCCCGACGTAGCAAAACGATAACCTGTAGATCCAGTACACGTAGGTTTTAAATTAAGCTGCTTTTTGGTTTGGATAATGCGCCCAAGCCCATCGGCAAACGAAGAGGTATGGAGGATCTGCTCTCCGGCTGTTGCCGCTTCGTCTTTGATATTGTGTCTGGTTATGGCATAATACAGCCCGTCTTTTCCTATTTTATATTCGTTTTTGATGGTCCATGTGGAATTGTATGGTCCTTTGTAAAACGTATTGCGTCTTGCAGCATCATAACCGTAGATTAATTCCACCCCGTTCAGGTCTTTTTGCCTTACAGGAAGTCCGAAATGGTTGAAAGTGGTTTCGCTGCTGTAACCGTAAGCATCAACAACCTTTATCGGGTACTGTCGGAACAGTGCGTCATACGTATAGGTATACGTCATACGGTTTCCTGTGGTCATCTGCGGTCTCGGCATGGTCACCTTGGTAAGGTTCCCCAGCGAATCATATTCCATATTGGTTGTAGCCATATCGCCAACACCTGTTCCGCTCTTATAGCGGTTAATGGCTGTTACATTTCCTTTGGTGTCAATAGTGGTGGTGGTATAACGTCTGGAACTCACTTTATGCATGGCAGGAATGTTCACCACGTATTGCGAGCTCGTGTTTATTTCGTGATAAGCCATCTCAACGATGTTGTTATCGTAGTTCGGATTTTCTCTGTATTTAAGCAGGTTACCATACTTATCATACAAATCGAAATACTCTTCCTTCTGCTGTGGATACGATGGTGAAGTTTGCGCCCCGTTGTAATGGAAAATATAACTCGTTTTTTTTGTTGGCAACGTTAAAATGCGCGTTAGATCTCCATAGGTTGGTACCTGGTAGCCTGGAGCGTCCGTTTGATACAAGGTAGGGGCATTTGTTCCACCGATCGAATAGGACCTGTAGTCATAATCTGTTCTGCTGATCTCGCGGCCCGTGCCGTCTATGGTGCGTTCCATTTTAATAAGGTTGCCCAAGTATTGCCACATGCGGCTGTCTGAAGTGGTCCCCTGCAGGTAGATCTTTTTAGGGTCAACATCCACAAGCATATAGTTTTGCTCCTGTGTGCGGTATACTTGTCCTGATTTATTTAGCTGATGTGTTCGCACCACACCAAAACCTAAGAATTTACGTTCACGGCGGTCTTTATACCCCATACCATATTCATAGGCGTACTGTTGCACGTCTTCGCCATCCCCGGCATAGCCGTCATAAATTTTAACGGATTTAAGCACCCATTTTTTAAACGGCATGGCATAAGTGCTTCCTATGTTATCACCCGTAATCGGATTCTCGGTTCCGTAGTCCATTTCAATAGTCGATCCTGTTGGATTCGTGATCTTTTTCAGCATATTGGTACGCCCGATTTTGGACAATTGTACCCTTATGATATCATCACTCGGGGTTTCCACGATATCCACGTAACCATCGCCATTGAAATCACGCAGGCTTACGTTTTCCTCATTAAATGTTGAACCCTGGCTTTTTCCGCCACCACCGCCGACTTTAATTACGAGATTCAATATCGGTATCGCTATCGGAATAAGGATCGACCCGTTAATCGTGCTTCCATAAGAAAAGGACGAGGATTCCGCAAGGCGCGGTAAACTATAGTTACCTCCATTATGGTTGGTTCCGGTATTGAACATGATGGCTCCGTCGTTTATATAATCCGGTAGTCCGTCACCGTTAAAGTCGATGAAATCGTTTTTGCTGTGTGTGGCACTGCGCGATCCCGAAAATCCGAATGCTAGGTCAAGGTTTGATTGGCCTATAATATTGGATACCATACCGCTTGGCAGCAGATCTGTAAACTTTGAGAATCCTGAAACGTTGGCTCCCAGTGCAAAAGACTTGGTCACGCTTCGGGAAGGTGCTCCGTAATCCGCCCATGTTGAGGCGGCAAATCCTCGCGCATTGTTAAACTCGACGGCATTGCCGGGTTTTATGATATCAGGCAATCCGTCACCGTTAATATCTACCATAACTTTTTCAGGCAAAGTAGTTGTTTCAAACTCGCTTCCTGAAACTCCTATATTTTCTACAAAGGAAGAGTTGGTTCCAACCTTAACGTTATTAAAACTTCCGTTTGCACCGGCCCATGCCATAATATGAGCCGGAGAACCTCCTGCGGATTTACCTGCTCCGGTGCTCGTTGTCGAACCAAGTACATTCACATTCCAGAAGCTTCCACTGCTGGCAGGAAGACCAAGACCTCCACGGCTTGTTGTAAGCTGGATTTTATCTCCGATGATATCGGGATAACCGTCCCCGTTCACGTCCATATAGTCGTTTAGCTGGCGTGAAGTGGCTTCACTGCGTGTTTGACCTCCACCAATTCCATAAAAGGTAAGGCTGTAACCCTGGCTTTTGGATTCGGAAGTATTTTCTTTCACAATAGATACAGCGCCGTATTGTCCTACAGCAGACGGCTGTTGTATTGGAAACATAGGTAATACGCCGCCATTGTCTACACGTAGGTATGGTGCCATTTTAGTTGGTGTTACATAAAGGCGTGCATGGGAGCTCCAGCCACCAAGCGCACGGTCACTGCGCAGCATGGTAAAATGCTTGGCCGCTTCGAGCATGTTTTGGTTTATTTTGACTTCATTTCCACCAACCATCATCTTTTCCTGTTCAAAATCAAAAGACATGCTTTCAATTTCTTCTTTCGGTGTTTTCATTAATTCCTCCATTGCCTGCTGTTCTTTTGGCGATGGATTTGTACTCGAAATTCCTGAAATGGCCACCCTGCTGATAAACGGCTGTTCAATCGGTTTAAAGTCTTCATCAGGAGCTGCTCCTTTATAGGCAAACTGTCCCCAGTTTTGATAAAGAAGACCCAGTCCGAGTTCGAAAGTCGTTTTGGTTCCAATGTTGGCCCGGATACCTGGAGGTATATTCATGGTAGTAACTCCTGAAGTACCTGCCGGCGGAGCAGAAGCAAAAGCCGCCACATTCCCGGTTATAAGGTCGCCCATATTGTTCTGGTAATGGTTCAGTACAGAAGCAACCACATACTTATCCGTATTATATTCCAACGAAATGGATCTTCCTGCCGGTATATCGATTTGAGAATCTGCCGTGCTAACAATAGGAGAATTATCAAAACTGCTTCCTTCGAGCTGGCGTACCTGCACAACATTACCTCCTACACCCATACGGTAGCGGAAATAAGCCTGGCGCCCGTTTGTGGTTTTGGCTACATCACCGTTTTCGTAGCGTGCCAGCATATAAATAAACTGATCGCGGCATTCTCCGTTCTGACTCTGGCAACCGGTAAGTACAAAGTTGTGTTTGATCTTGATCGGCGTCAGTATCGGTACTTTAACCGGTGGATAGGTGGCAATCTTCGTCTCCATGCCCTCATAACGCGGAACCATATAAGTGGTTTCCGGCATTGGCGACATAACCCTAAACATAGGAACAAAAGCATCGTCAAACGATTTCCAGTTTATAGAAGCTGTGGTTACAGCTTCCACCTCTACGTAAACGTAGGTTTCCGGATTGTCAGGGTTTACTCCGCTAGGATTAATCTGGATGGCAGCAGGTGGGTAGATCAATTCTGGGGCTTTAGCAGGAATAGGTTGCGTGGCGATAATCACATTGGATCCTACAGCAGGTACAGCGTTGCCTGCCGAATCACGACGATACGCTTTTACATTGATTTTTACTTCTGCTCCTGTTGTTTTCTTTAATTTATTCGGAGCCCACTCTACACGGTATTGACCGGGCTTTGAAATAACAACAGGTTCCGCTACCACATCACCGTACAGCATGGATTCGCTGTATTTATCAGCAGTTCCGCCAACATAGGTAACAATAGGGTCCCAGTCTACTTCTACAGCCTGATCCGGTAGCTGGCTGCTGTTTACGCGGAAATAAATATGGTCTCCAACTTCAACATTATAGGTCTGTGAAGGTGAAACATCTTTACTATCCTCAACCAGTAACGTAGGCTGGACTATATATTCTTTTTTATTCTTATTGATTATGAATGGTCGCCCTATAAGGGTTATATTAGCTGAATCCCACGGTGGCAGGGGAAGCCGTGCATCCCTTATCTTGATTGGAAAATTAGGTGAACTGAAATGCAGGCTTGGAGTTCCTCCTGATTTCTCCACAGAGTAACGTACCCCATTATGTGATGCCACAAACTTTTTGGTAATGGTTCCAGAAATTCGAACTTGTCCCTTTGCCGGTGCTACCCATACCTTCACCGCATCCATCAGGTCGTTTCCGATTTTAAAGTCGGGAAGAGGAGCTGAGATTGTCGGGTCTGCCGATCCTTCCAGGCGGATAAGGTTCGGGGTGAGTTCACTATTGGCCGTAAAAGTCGGCAAATCACTTTTTGGATCAATATATCCGAAATACACAATGCGGTCTTTTACATAATCAAGCAGACCGTCAGCATTGGCATCGGTAAAGAAGGCGCGCGAGCGCGCATTTGACTGTGATTTTGATGCGGTAAAACTTCCGAAGAGTAAGCTTAGGGACATTTCAGGCTTAGTGGAAGACATATTTTCCGTCCATCCAAGATCCATAAGGTTTGTTACCTTATAAAGCTGTTTGCTGAAGGCCAGTCCGCCAAGGTTCTTACGGTATTTGATCCCGTCATTTAATGTCTTGATTAACTTATCATCAAGGCCGTCCCCGTCTATATCCAACAGCATCGTCGAAGGTTTACTGCTTGTGGATACGTCTGAAGGAAAGGCAAAGTTAATCGACCCGCTGTAACTGAATGGCCACCACACCGGTGGATTAGTTGCAAGGGATACCCCGGCTCCGACATTTACTTCCCACGAACTGTAACTCTCTTTGGTTGCAGATAAGGCTGCATACTTGTCATTGCTAAAGTCTTTATCGATTTTGATTTCCTTAGGGGCTGCGAAAAGCTTGTTATCTTCTATATCATTATAATAATCGAAGGTATGGGTATAAGAATCGGTAGATGCGCCGCCTGCGGCATCTGCATTGTTCTTTTTGTTTTGAGTCACAATGGACTTTAGGCGTACTTTGCCAAATTTTCCGTTCTCATAATTGAAAAGGTAGTTCGTTTCAAAATCACTCACCCAGGAATTTGGCGTCGGAATATCTTCCTTCCTTTTTACCGAGGTAACGGTAATTTTTTCCAATAAAACCGCATTTGCTTCCTTAAAACCATTACGGTAACTGAAGAAACTGTCATTTCGTTTATTAGAGTTATAAGATAAGTTCACCTGATACCAAGGTAGGGTTCCGTCATTATATGAGGCTTCCAGGCTGCCATGGCGTGCGTACGTGATGACCGCGAGCTGAAATTCCTTTGCTCCGTTGAGATTATCCTGCGTAGTTTTAGAAAAATTCTGATAACCGTACGAAATATAGTTACCATTTATATCCTCTACTTTATCCAAAAACCATTTTGAAATATTACCTGCTGTTCCGGCGTTCATTTTAGTTACAGTACCGTAGTAATATTTTTTACCGGACTTATCATATACGATCCAGGTATAATTTGCCGGCCCCGTTCCTTTGCGGACAATTTTGGAAAAGGAACCTTCTACCTTTGGAACGAAGGTTGCATCCGTTACCCTGTTTATGTAAGTAGCGGTGCGGTGTGGCTGGTATAATGTAGTACCACTTTGCAGCAACAGATCTTCGCCGTTAAACTGGTAGGTTTCCGTTTCTTTTGAAGTACTGTAGATCGGCACTCCAAAGCGGCTGTCTACCGAAATAGACTGTACCGGGATGTCCCAACCATAGCCAACAGGACCACTGCCCCCGTTGTTGTTATAGGTAACGGAAAGCGATGGGGTTAAACCGCCTCTTCCCGGTGGTAGGGAAATCGGAAAATCGACCGTACCGTCTCCTTTCTGGTTGGCTACCGGTGGCTGAATCTGTACCACACCGGCTGTAGGTACAGCTGCTTCAATACCCGAAATGGTCGTTGGGGTAAAGGAACTCGTTTCCGGTGATTCCGGTGCCTGTATAACCCCTGCCATATAATCGGTAAAATGATCCGTGAGTCCCGTGATCTTTTGCTGATCCAACGCGATGGTATCGGTTTCTACCGCTACCCAGCTGCGTTTCTGAAGATCAAAATAAAGTACCTGTATGTCGCTTTCGTTATAGCCTTTCGGTAATAAATTCTTATCGTAAGCCAATGTTAAAGGGACCTTTTCACTGAACTTTGCTCCTTCGGGTAAAAATCGGTAAGCCGATTTTCCCGCGGTTACATTCACAATGTTCGTTCCCAGTGGCGCGCGGTCCACCTCGCGCAACTGCTGTACCGTAATCTGGTCTGCTTTGGCATATTGTGCTGTCGTAATCTTAAAATCAACGGCGTCTAATCCAAAATGATAGGTTCCTTCTTCTGCTGTACGGATACCGTAACGCGCTTCGGGTGCTTTATAAACAAGGGCATCCGACACCTCGCGGTTTACCGATACCGGCAGCTCTTCACTGTAAACAGCCTGACCGTTCTTTGTAAGGTCTATTTTAAGGCTTTTTATATCCGACGCATTTTCCAGTACCGTTTCAAATTCACCTGCGCGAACCGCAACGTTTTTACCGTTGATGCTAAGCTGCGCTGTGTTTAAAAGCACGGTTCCCTTTACGTAGGCTTTGCCGTCTTTTTCGTACAACATACTGCCATCGGCAAGGTGAACATACGCGTTTTCCGCGGCTGGAAGTGCCGTTAACTTAAGGTTCTTTACCTTATAATCGAGCTTTTGGTTTTCGAAGGTGGTAAACAAAATATGGTTCATTCCCTGTTTGAGCTGGTCGATGGAGATGACCTCTTCCACGGTTTTCCAGCTAGTGGATTTTTGTGCAAAATACCCTCCGGTTGCCGTATGCTCGTTGATGCTGCGGGCTACACCCGAAACGTTCTCAATTCCGTATACATCATAACTCAGCGTGAGCTGTTTGCCTGTGAGCAGCTTTTTATCCACTTCAAAACGGAAAATGTTATCCGAAGGGTCGTCGCTGCCGCTGGCATTGTTGTAGCCGATCACTCCCACAGGTTCGGCTGCATAAATTTCAAAACCTGTTTCTGTTGAAACGGTTGATGTATTTTTCTGCGTTTTTATAAGAGTCGTCTTATCCTTTGCTGAGGATGTATCGTCTTCCTTGTGAACCGTTTCTGCCCGCAATTCTGCGGAAGGATCTAAGGGCCGTACAAACGGATAATAAATATGCGATCTTACACCATAGGGAAAATGTTCCACCATCGCATACGCCGGGTATACGATAAAGTTGAACAAGGTTCCGATAAGTGCCATATAAGACAGGAACCGGTGCCCTGACCTTAAATTACTGTTAGACATTTATACTTGTTTTTAAGGTTATTTAATAATGATTTTTTTAATCTGCGGAATCTGGTCGATATAGGCTACGACCATGTAAACGCCGGCTGCCGAAGTGAAATTACCAAGGTTTACCGTTTTATGATCTACCGTACCGAGCTCCATCGTTTTAACAAGTTTACCGTCGCTCTGGTAAACCGAAAGGCTTACGACTGATTTTTGTGCGAGCTCAAAGGCTACCTGCACCTCGTCATCGGTAGTAGCGGGGTTCGGGAATACCTGCCACTGTTCCTTATCAGCAAAGGCTCCCACGCTGAAGGCACCCGTTATAGAACAGCCCTGTGTATTGGAAACGGTTACCTGGTAACGGCCTTGTTCTTTTATGCTGATGCTAGCCTCGTGTCCGATCACCTCTCCATCCTTCATCCACTCATAAGTAACCGGTCCGGTGTTTTCGAGCCTGATGTTCACCGGGCCGTCTTTTAAAGTGTAATGCTTCTGAAGTTGTGCCACACCAAAATTACCTCTGAGCGATTCGATGCGTTTGGAAAGGTTCTTCCCGTTGTAATGCAGCGATACATCAAAATAAGCCGAACCGTTTTCGGCTACCGTGTACGTTTTTTTAACCGTTGTAGAACTCAGCACGGTTTTCCCTTTGTCGTCGGTAATCTGCAGATAAAAACCCTGCATATTGGATGGCCCGTCGAGTTTAAGCTCAATGTCCTTACAGTTGTTGTCAATCTCGAGTCTGAGGTCGCTGCGGTACTCTTTAAGGTTGACCAAACTGGACGACTGGCTGTTAAAAACGACATTTCGGAAAACAACAAGCGAATCACTGCTGCTTGCTTTGTAAATAGCGGCAGTTGCTCCTTTGGCTCCGACCACAAGTTCATATTCTGAAAAACTGTCCTTGTTTTGCGGCAGTTTGGAAACCGGAATGGAAAGGTCAACTTTTAGATTCTCACTGTTTGTTTGTACGAGCCATTGCCTTTGGCTTTTTCTTGTTTTGCGGTCAAAGGTAAACCCTCTGCCGTTGTTACCGAACAATACATAAGTCCCTTCTTTAAACTGCTCCGCGCCGTGATCGGGTACCGATACCATAAGGTCGCGGTCTTTGGAATGCATACTCTTTGAGGGTTGCAGGTTGAAATACGAGAAACGTGCCAGTCCGAAAATGTGTCGGTTGAACTCCGTATGAGCTCCATCCCACAATGGCTTGTCGTTATAACTGTATTGTTTGTAATCAATAAGGTCTATTCCGTATTTAAGGCTTAAATAGGTACGGATCTCGTTTACAGGACGCGTCTTTTTCTTAGCGTCTACCAATACGAGTTCGAAGATGCGGGAATCAGCCAGCGAAGGATTCATCCAGAATTTCCCCTCTTTCATATCGGCAAACTGCACATCAAGCAGTTCGCCATAGGCTTCATTGTAACCGTCAAGGTTAACGGTATCATTGAGCCTGAGGTTCTTTCCTTCGAGAAACATGGCGCTTCTTTGTCCCATTACCGATACCATGTTTTCCACCTTTTTAGATTTGTATACGAGAAAAAGATGGTGGGCATCGTTGATTTCTTTGGAAGACTGCCACAGGTTGCTTTTGCGGCCTCCAAGATCCCGGTGGAAGTTGAGCTTGTCGAAATCGGCCAGGGTATCCGATGCCGAAAGTGGATTGGTAAGCCATAATTTCGGTGCGAAATAGCCATTTTCCTGTGCATGTCCGAAAGTAACTACACACAAAAACAGCTTTACGCACAAAATGTTACGTAGTTTTTGGTTCATAAGTAATGATTTTATTATTTCACCTTACCGTTCATCTGTAAGGCATATACGCATTGCATATAGGGATTATGCCGTTTTGCGTAAAATTCAGGGTTCCTGTTTATTTATAAATGTTGTTATTTTGTTGGTCTTCTTAACAAAATAAAATCAAATTTTAGACTTTAATTATGTTAAACGGTTTCAAATTTACACATTTGTTAAACAAAAACAACCTTTAGCTAATTAAATTTTTAAGAATTATTTTTAAAGCCTCGTGGTACCGAGCTTTTGAAGGGTCATAATTTAATTTTTTTTAGTGTTTTTTTGAGAGTGGAAAAGCACCCTCGCTGTTGATGGTAAGTTAAACGTTTATCCTTAAAAAGCGGCACAGTGTAAAGAACTACGCCTGGTATATTCCGTTAAAAAGATACCTATTGGCTATATAGAAAGTTTAGGAACCGAAATATACAGCTCTCAATTCCGATAATTAATTGAGGGCGTATTGAACCTTGGTCAGGCTCTTTTAGGCATGAAGAAAGATGTACTTAAAATGAAGATTAAACTTTTTGCTCCAGCTTTCGGTATACAGCCGAAAAAACGGTTAAAAGGACTGCTCCTCCCAAAATCTGCCACACCGCGTTTAACCATGGAGTCGTGAAATAAATAAAAGCCGCAGCCACTATAAGGGCCAATACGAGATAAATAATGTTTTTCATGTACAAAGCATTAAAACAGTTGAACAGCAATAACGACGTGCAACAACCGTTTCTTAAAGATAGCATAAAAATCAACATCCGTTAGTTTTCTTATCGTTCCTTTTTTAAATTTATCATGTTGCCTAAAGGGTTCGAATTTTAATAGCGTTGTTTTGCTTCTTATAAGGCACATAAATACAATGAAAATTCGATTATCAATTTTCTAAAAATAAAGGAATTTAAGACATGTTAAAAACAAGTATAAGCTTATTAGCTGTTGCTATGATATTTTCTTCTTGTAAAAAAGAAATACAACGTAACAATGAAATTTCGAAAATACGTTTGTTAACGGGAACCTGTTACGGAAGGTGTCCTGTACAGGTAATTGAAATAGATGAAAACTTAACTGTAAAATACATTGGTGAAGAAGATGCCGAAAGAAAGGGGTATTTTATTGGAAAGATCAATAAAAAAACATGGGATTCCATCAACATAAAATTAGAGAACGCACATTACAAACAATTAGATACTGTTTACAGTCATTCCGTTGATGACCCCTCCACTATTCTCGAAATTACTTACGGCACCCATTTTAAAACCATTAGAGCTCAATTTACCAGCTTACCTGAAAATATGCAGATTATTTATGAATGGCTTATCACAAAAATAGAAAAAACACCTTTAGAAAAAACACAGGATACCATAGGTTTTAACCGTAAAGATATACATCTGATGTATCCATTCCCTATAGACGACTGGGAGGAGGAGTAATCCAAGTAACAATACATTAATTTTATAAAACAAAACCAAATGAAACACCTTTTTTGCACTTTGCTCCTCTTCCTTTTTAGCACCTTGTCAGGGCATGCCCAGAAAACGGAAAAAAGATACCTGTATGCAGACGACACCACTAAAAATCATTATACCATACTATACCCATCCGTTCCATGGAAAGGATATGTATTCCTGATTCCGGGTTTTGGTGAAACGGCCGAAAACGTGATGATGCAAACCAACCTGCCGCAGGAACTGGCACAGAACGGACTGTTAACGGTGATTCCCACCTTGCAGGACGGGGTTTTGTCGTTTGGAGTGGACGATGCAAGCCAGCAGACTCTCAAACGCATGATGAAAGAAGTGACCGAACAGCATAAACTCCAGGGTTTGCCCCTGTACATTGGCGGTTTTTCAATTGGCGGCAGCTGTGCTTTGAAATATGCAGAAAACCCTGAAATAAAGCCTACCGCCGTTTTTGCCCTGGACCCACCGCTCGATTTTGAACGGTTCTATAATTCAGCCCAACGCGATGTAAGGCTTTCCAATCCGGGTGAAGCCAATCAGGAAAATGTATATATGATTAACAGGATCGAAAAAGAAACGGGCGGAACCCCGCAAACGCAAAGAGAATCTTATTACCGCCTGTCACCCTACTCGTTTTCCGATGTGGACCAAACAGCCGTAAAAAAACTGATGAACCTGCCGGTACGGCTATATACCGAACCGGATGTTGACTGGTGGATGGCGCAACGCAAAGCCGATTTTACGAATATGAATGCTACGGAATGTTCTGCCTTTATAAACGAACTCAACCGTTTGGGCAATACCAGAGCCGAGCTTATTACCACACAAAACAAAGGATACAGACAACCGGCTAACCAGCGCCACCCGCATTCCTGGAGCATTGCAGATGCCAGAAAACTCACACAATGGCTGCTGGAGCAGCATTAGAAATTTATTTCATAAAAAAAGGGCGCTGCTTTCACAGACGCCCGTTTTTCAGGTCAATGGACTCTTTTTCATGTATGGTAAGGGTTTTCGGTATCGAAAACACTGTATTATCTTTCTTCTTTTTTACGGCCCTTTTCACGCTCGTCAAAATCAGCTACTTCCACAATACGCGGAATGCTGCTTTTAGGTGCCATATATTTCAGGCGCTTGAGCTTTTTTCGGGCCCGGATGACACGGAAGGTCCGGTTGTCCTTATAAAGGTTCCAGTTCATGAGCAGTACCGAGAACAGGATGATGAACAGGCCCGAAACCTGCAGCTGCGTCACGATATGGTCCGTAAAGAAATGTGCCAGTACCAGTGCCACGATAGGGTTGATGTAGGCATAGGTACTTACCTCCGTTGCCGGACGTACCTGCAACAGCCAGATATAACAGCTGAACGCCAGGATAGATCCCATTGTGATAAGGTAGGCCATAGACCCCCAGTCTTCCAGACGCACATTGGCAATTTCAAACGTGCTGTATTCCCCGGTTAAAAGCGCTACCACGGTAAAGGCTACCCCTGCGGTTAACATTTGCCAGGCCGTTTTAACAATAACGTTTAGCGGTTTTTCTTTTTTCTCTTCTGTTACGGGCGCTTTCTTCGCCTGTGTATATTTGGTGTAAAGCGAGCCTACGGTCCACCCGATGGTTCCCAAAATCATGACCACCATGGCCACAACATTCTGATGACCCCCGGTGCCTGTTCCGGATTTAAGGATCTGCTCGGCAAAAAGCATAATGACCCCGGTGAAACCAAAAATAAGTCCCGCTACAATAGGTACGCTGCCAAAGTTGGTTTTCCATTTCGGCTTGTCGAGCAATACGAACCAGATAGCCGCTGCAGCTCCGAGTATGGACACAATGGCACTGGAAATATATTGCTCCGACCAGATAACCGCAGCCATATCAACGAAAAGCAGCAGGAAACCTACAAGGGCCGCCCGTTTTACATCGTTCTTGTTAAACAGTTTATAACCGCGAAGTGCGCAATACCCCATAAGCAGGGGCCCCGCGATAAGGAACCGGATCGATCCCAACACAAACGGCGGAAATGCATGGAGTGCCTTTTCTATAAAAAAGTACGTAGACCCCCATACGAAATACACAACCATATAGGCTAATACGATGCTGATGGCAGACGTTTTCTTTACTGACATAACTTATTCTTTTACAGGTATGACTAATTTCTGATGTTCTTTAATGGTTTCAAGCACAATGGTCGTGCGGGTAGACAGGATGCCTTCGATCTTCCCGATACTGTTGCGCATAAGGTCTACAAGTCCCGCAGTATCGGCCGTGCGCACTTTAATAAGGTAGCCGTCATCACCTGCGATGTCATGTACTTCCTGTACTTCCGGAATCTCGGACAACATCTGCGGTATATGGTCTTCCATAATATCTGCACACTTAATAAAGATGAACGACAACAGGGTCTGACCCAAAGCAGCTGGGTTGATTTTGGCATGATATTGCAAAATAACGTCCTTCTGTTCAAGCTTTTTAACACGTTCCAGTATGGCCGATGGTGCCATACCCAGCTCGCGCGCAATATCGGCATTATTTATACGGGCATTGTCCTGAATGGTGCGGATGATCTGTAAATCAACCTGATCCAAATTGTATTCCATTTTCTTCATAATTCTGCAAAGGTACAAACAAAAAGAATATAATTCGTTTTTTAATAAATAATTATGAATTATGTTCTTTTGAATTGCTTTTAGCTCATTTTGAATCATTTGCAAGCACAACAGAAAATGGAACTGGTCTCTTTTTGCTATATTTGAATATAAAAACTCCTTTTAACCGATAAACACTATGAAAATTAAAAATCGACTGTTTCTTTCTCTTTTACTGTTGTGCGTTTTGGGCTTCGGTCAGAACAAAAAAGAATTTCGTGAACCCTTTACGCTGACCCTCGCTGTCGACAGTACACAATATTACAAACAGGAAGTCCTACGGTCCCCCTACATTCCAAAAGACGATATCTTACAGATTTATCCGGGCGAAAAATTATTTATTGAAGCTACCGTTGTAAATAATCAGATTTCTTTAATGGAAGTCGTTAAAGAAAATCTTCACCCCGACAAAACCATTGGGATTGATTTTCAGCAGAACGTTAACGATAAGGAAAACAAAGGCATGATGCTGTTTGTTGAAAACCCTTTTGATAAAACGTTGAAGTATGAAGCTTTAATATACATCGTCGGTCAGGAAGGCTGGCGGAAAACAAGTATTATACCCGTACGTCCTAAATTGTCAACTGCTGAAATGTGGCCCGATGTCATTATCACTCTTGTACTGCACAACTGGAGGCTTGAATAGCAATTTCATCATTAGTTTATAAGTACTTACCTTTTATCCAGAAAAATAAAACACAATTATGAAATGCTTCATCTCATCATTCTTCATAGCATGGCTACTTTTGTTGATGAACTGTACTAAAGCTGATAAAAATTCTTCGATAATTTCGATCGCAGAACAGGATGGCTCCGCAGAATTGCCTTTATTTAAATCATCAGATAAAACCTATTTAAATAATCCGGATAAGACCGATACTCTTTGTATCAACAACATTACAAAAGCGAAAAAAGACCTGACCCGCTTTAAGGGAGTGTATGTACTTACTATTTGTTTGGGTTGTGAGATTCCTGTTTATTTAAATGAACTGGAAGAAATATTAAAAGAAAGGGACTGGGCCTTTGAAACGGATGAAATAGGATGCGTCATCCATGAAGGACAAACACAGGGTTGTTATAAGGGATACATTAACGAGCAAATGATAGAGAAATTCGGTTCTGATTATTCAGAAGCTATAGAAAAAGAGGCTGAAAACCGATTCCTGCAAAAAGTACAGGATCAGGATAAGATAATTTACTACCTTGATCTGGAGGAAAGGGAACAACCTGTATACAAGGGAAAGGGAACCGCTCTGGAAAACGGCACGCTTTATATAACGGTACCTTCAACACTGATTCCAAATGTGGAAGATGTAAAGATGGCTATAAGCTTTATTGTGGAAAAAGACGGCACGCAAACCCATTTCAAATTAGAACATTGGTTCCCAGAAGCAAAAGAATTGGAATTATTAAAAGAAGAATTACAGTTAAAGGCTCTGGAAACCATACGAAAAGAATATTATCACTGGAGCAGCGGTACGTACAAAAAACATAAGGTAAGAAGCAAAATAACTCTGGACATTCAATTTAAATTACCTAAATAATGAAATTACATTTCTTTTTTTTGATGCTTGTTCTTTGTGCCTGTTCTAAAACGCAGAATGTTTCCGTAGAACCTGAAAATGAAATCATTGAACTCCCGGATATGCCCGAACGCGATAACGAAAATACCATCGGGTTTGCATGTGGCTTTTCCGGAACTTCATCAGAAGCTGTTGCCTCCATTTCCTATCTGGCTGAAAACAAAAAGTATGAAACTTTGAAAAGCGCATTGTACAAAGGAACGCCGGCAAAAAGGTATCTTGCATCTGTAGTATGTGAAAGACTGGAAAAAAACAAAAAACTCAGCCTGAATCCAGGAGAAAGATTACAGTTGAACCAAAATATAAACAGTGAAGAACAGGTGCATACCTGTTCTGGCTGTACCTATTTTGAGCAACAATCATTAAAAACTTTAAACTCTGACGAATTTTTTAACAGAGAGATCGATGAATGGCTCAATGCGTTATTGTAAAGTTTTATAATCAAAATATAGCATCAACCCTGATTTGCATTATAATGGAAATTTCAAAACAACTGGCACATCGTTTCCGCGAGGTTATTTTAAACGGTACCTGGATCGCCAGTACCAATTATAAAGACCAGCTGCAGAACCTGGATCTCAAAGTAGCCACCACCCGTGTAGGTGATCTCAATACCATATCGGTATTGGCGCAGCACATACATTACTACATCAAAGGCGTAAAAAACGTATTGCTTGGAGGAACCCTCGACATCAGCGACAGGTTCAGCTTTGATTTTGCACCTATGGAATCCCGGGAACAATGGGATATTTTTTTAACGCAGTTCTGGAACGATGCGGAAGAATTCGCTGTTTTAACAGAACAACTTCCGGAAACTCAGCTTCACTCCTGCTTTGTTGATGAAAAATACGGTTCATACCTGCGTAATATCGAAGCCATGATCGAACATGCTTATTACCATTTGGGACAAATTGTCTTAATAAAAAAACTTCAAAACACAGATTTATGAAAACAGGAACAGAAACAGAACGCTTCCTTTTAAGGGAACTGCTTCCGGAAGATGCAGACGGACTCTTCGAAATGGATGCAGATCCCGAAGTACACCGCTACCTGGGCAACAACCCGGTAACAGATAAAGGGCAGATCATAGACGCCATCTCTTTTATAAGGCAGCAATATAAAGACAACGGCATCGGACGCTGGGCCATTTTGGATAAAGAAACCGGAGAGTTCATGGGTTGGGGCGGACTTAAATTTGTTACCGAACCCACGCACAACCACTGCAATTATTATGACCTGGGATACCGGCTGCTCAAAAAGCACTGGGGCAAAGGTATTGGAACCGAAGTGGCAAAAGCCTCGCTCGAATATGCATTTGAAGTCCTGAACACGGAAGCAGTATACGCCATGGTCGATTGCGAAAACAACGCATCAGAAAATATACTGAGAAAAGTTGGGATGCGGTTTATAGAAACATTCCTCCTTGACGGAATTTCCCACAACTGGTACCGGATGGATAAAGCGGAATTTGAACAGCATAAACGAGCGAATGCCTATTAGGTTTAAGAACCTCGAATTTAGCACCTTATATGATTAAACCCATCCTCAACAACATCCATATTGCGCCCAATTGGGGACTGTTTGTAGGACAGTTCAGCGACAACCGGCAGCACCGCCATTATGCCCTGCAGCTTTGTGTGAGTGCCGGGCAGGACTTTACGGTTGTAGATGAAACGGAAAACAGTCATACTTTTTCAGGCTGCTTCATTAACAGCAATGTAAACCATCGCTTTTTGAGTAGTGATCCTGTCCTTATCCTGTTGGTGAACCCCGTCAGCAGGGCAGGTCATTCCCTTTATCTGAATCACCCCGAAGGGAAAATAGTTTCCCTCCAGGCTCCTTTTTTTCATAAGCTTCAGAACCTGTATCTGGAATATAGAGCAAAAAAAATCCCTTTTTCCGTATTGATTCAACAGGTAACCGTGTTGTTTAATATAATTACAGAACAGCCTCTGCTTTCCCAAAAGGTAACAGATGAAAGGATTTACCGGGCCATAGGATACCTGGAACAGCATTTTGAACGTGTGATACCTCTAGATGAAATTGCCTCCTTTTGCCATTTGTCCCCTACAAGATTTCAGCACCTGTTTAAGGAGCATACCGGTCTGAACTACAGAAGATACCAGCTTTGGAACAAACTCGTAAAGTCACTGGAGTTCCTTAATGAACATACCATCACCGAAACCGCCCACTGGTCCGGCTTCTCTGACAGTTCACATTACACCCGAACGTTTAAGGAAACCTTCGGCCTGTCACCCAAAATCATCACCTCCCTTAAATAGCCGGTTTGTACAAGTTTGCTTACTCCTGTTTTTGCATCTTTGATCCACAATTCAAAAACAATTTATATGGATCCTCATCTTAAAGAAACCCGATTACTTGATTATTCGGATACGTTAATACGACAACTGGTAGCAAAAAAAGGCTGGAAAAACCTGAACGATGTGGGCCGTACACGGTCCGTTTACGATTTTGTAAGAAACGAGATCCGGTTCGGCTATAACAGTTCCGACGAGATTCCGGCCTCGCAGGTACTCAAAGACGGTTACGGACAATGCAACACCAAGGCTACCTTGCTCATGGCCCTTTTAAGGGCGGTGGGTATTCCCAACCGTATACATGGTTTTACCATTGATAAAGCTTTGCAGAAGGGAGCCATAACAGGGATCTGGTACCGGTTATCCCCTAACAGCATCCTGCACAGCTGGGTAGAAGTCTTTGTAAATGGGAACTGGTATTTTCTGGAAGGCGTAATTCTGGATAATGCCTACCTTCAGGGCCTTAAAAAGTTAAACAGCAACTGTACCACCGTTTTTTGCGGATACGGAGCCTATACCGATAACTTCAGCAAACCTCCTGTAGAATGGAACCTTAACCATACCTATATACAGCATAAAGGCATCAACCGTGATTTTGGTATTTTTGATACTCCTGATGATTTTTATAAACACCACCGCCAGGAACTAGGCTTAATTAAAAAGTGGGTCTTTAAAAACATTGTACGCCACCTTATGAACCGGAATGTGAGCCGTATAAGGAACCAGGGATAAAAAGATCATTCATTGAAGAAATCCCGTGATAAAATCGTAGAAAACACCATTCTTTTTATTTTTGTAAACAAGAATAAGTCCAGTCAAGGAATGTAATTATCTGGCATTATATCTAAAAAAGAACTCCATGAAAAAAAACGCCCTTCTGGTCTTTATTTTATTTATTACCGTTGCACTGCTGTATGCACTTATCCGCTTTATGGGAATGCAGGGGTTTGCGTTTGCTTTTACCCTCAACTTCCTGCTTATGGCCTGTACGTTTCTTTTTACGGAAACCCTGCAAAGCCCGTTTAATGCTTCGTATTTCAACCCTAAATCATGGGAGCGAAAAGGACGATTATATGAATTGCTTGGAATAAATGTTTACAGAAAATTTCTTGTTGTGACAGGCTGGGAAAAAATCCATAAAAAAACAAAACCTGTTGCAAAAAATACAGACGCGCTGACCAATCTTTATTATCGTTCCAAACAGGATGAAACAGGACATCTTGTTATTGCGTTTATTGTAATGGGATTCACCTTCTTTGTCTGTTATAAATCCGGGATCTTAAACGCCGCCTGGTTGCTGGTGCTCAACATCCTGCTGAACGTTTATCCGGTTTTTCTGCAGCGCTACAACAGACCAAGAATTGAAAGGGCTCTGAAATTAAGCCGCAGGCTAAGAAAGGATTAATCAACGTACTGTTTCAATTTTTCGGAATGCCACAATACGTTGAATAAGCTCTACCGGCAGGTCTTCTTTTAAAGGGAACTGAATAACGGATTTCGTAACCTTAAAATTCTGAAGTTCTCCTTCGAATTCAGTAAGCAGGGCTTCAGTCCAGGGGCTGGAAAGCGTAAGATGCTTGGAAAAAGCCGCGTAATACACGAGGAATTTTTTTCCAATCTTGAATGCCGGAATCTGATAACTTATGACCTCTTCGGCTTCCGGTGCTTCTTTTTTAATAATAGCGCGTATTTGCTCTAAACGTTTCCGTACTTCAGACGGAAATGCCACATGGTACTCCTCAATAGTTTTATAGTCGGTTTTAGCCATTTTTTATTGTTGAAGATAAAAAAAAGAATTCAGAAAAACAGGGAAATAGGGCAATTTGAAATAATCTGGTTAAAATATTTCGCTAGTTTCCATTTATACAATTCCTTTATACAGGCAATTTCTATTTTTGTAACGCATAAAGAATTAGTTGACCATAAAAAAACACGAGAGACTCCCTTAAAGGGAGTTTTTTATTTAAAATCCCCAACATCCGCCATCGTTTTTTCATAGCGTAACATTATCTTTGAAAAGAACTTAAAAAGATGATATGAGCATAAAAGGCCACTTGCTAAGAGTTCGGGAAGATGAACTCGAAACATATTTAATGGACAGCTCCCTTTTAAAGGCACGTATTTACGAAACAGCTCCCGGGGAAGATTCCTGCCATACAGCTCTGGACAAAGCCTGGGACGGTATCTTGTTTCTGCTCACTGCGGAAGATACGGATCATCCGCTTGCAAAAATACTTTTCAGCGGGCAGGTCATCGATGAAAATCAGGACATGGGATACGGCCCTGCATATTTCCTTACATCCGAGCAGGTTGTCATACTGTATAAAGAGCTTGCCCTTATAACGTACCCTTTCTTTAAACAGCAGTACGACGCCGATAAGATGAATGAATCAGGCATTTACCCTGAAATATGGGAGTATGAGGATGCCTGTGACTATTTGTGGGAATATTTTGAAAAATTAAGGCAGGCATTTGCCGAAGCGGCAACCCGAAAAGAAATACTTATTTCATTTTTGAACTGATTTATTCAAGGCATATGGAAAATCCCGTAATCTATTTTGAAATTCCCGTAAGAGACCTGGACCGCGCCGAAGCTTTTTACCAGGCAGTATTGGACTTTAATTTTGAACGAGAAGTGCTGGACGGCTACGAAATGGCTTTCTTCCCTTTTAATAAGGGAAGCAACGGTATTACAGGTGCCCTGGCAAAAGGAGATGTCTACCGGCCTGCAAAAGCAGGAACCCTCATTTACTTCAGAACCGATAACATCGAGTCCACCCTGCAAAAGGTACTAAAGCAAAACGGAACCATCCTCTACCCTGCCACCCCAAATGAAGTCTATGGTTTTATCGTAGCCGAATTCGAAGACAGTGAAGGTAACCGTATTGGATTACAACAACTATTACTTATATGAAACAACCAGATTTTTAAAGAGATTGTACTGTATTCCGGTATTACAATCTTAATTTTGCATAATTTTAATGAAGAAATGAAGACTTCCTTTAATAAAATTTCCTGAGAATATAAACCGTTGTTGATAAACATATGAAACTTTACCTGTCCTCCTACCTTTTCGGAAATGAAAGCGAAAAACTTAAAACTCTGCTTCCAGAAGGAGCCAGAATCGGCCATATCAACAATGCCAAAGACTGGGTCGGGGCCGATGAAGCAATACGCAGAAATAGCCTTGATGAGGAAATGCAATACCTCAGTCGTTTGGGTTTTCAAAACGAACATCTCGATTTAAAAGATTATTTCGGAAATACCGAAGCCCTGAAAATACGGTTAAGCAACCTCGACGCAATATGGGTATGCGGAGGAAATACCTTTGTATTGAGACAGGCCATGAAATTAAGCGGCTTTGATTCGTTGTTTGCGGAACTCCTCGAAAGAAATGATTTCCTGTGGGCCGGGTACAGTGCCGGAATCTGTATATTGTGTGATTCGCTGAAATATATAGAACAGGTAGATGATCCTCATAACTTTCCTTATATGGAAATAGACAAGGCTGTTTATGACGGGCTTGGCCTCTTTCCCTTCGCGCTGCTGCCCCATTACGATTCCCAGTATTTCGAATCGGCAGCCATAAATGCGGAAGTCCAGCGCTGCATCGACAACAAGTGGCTGTTTAAGGCATTAAGGGATGGCGAAGTACTGATACTGGAAGATGCACGGCTCTTAAAATAAAAAACGAGTATTACGATGACCTTTCCCGACTTTACTCTGTCTGCAACGGGCCCTGTTACCCAACTGTTCCGGAATCACGGTATTACAACCTTTGGTCGTGCCACCCTCTTTATCAGCAACCTGCCGTATGGCAGAAATTCAGATAAAGAAGATGTATCCTGTTTATTTTATGAACAAAAGGGGACATGCAGTACCAAACACGCTGCTTTAAAACAATTGGCGGACGAAAACGGTTTTTACGAACTGAAACTCATGTTGGGAATATTCAGAATGCATGCCGGAAATACGCCGGAAATAGCAGCAACCCTTTCGCAGTACGGTCTGCACTATATTCCGGAGGCCCATATGTACCTCAGATACCGGAACAACATATTGGATTGTACCAAAAATACTTCCTCATCGGATTTTGAACACGAACTGCTGATGGAGAAGGAAATGCAGCCATCCGGTATATACCTTCCGAAAATAGCCCTTCACAAGCAGTATCTGCAGACCTGGCTTTCCAATGAGCCCGATGTACCCTTTTCCATTGATGAAATATGGTGCATCCGTGAACAATGCATCAGGGATTTATCGGCACGTTAAAATTTGATTTGATCATTCCGGAATGTTGAAAACTTTTACTAAATTTGTCTTTACAAGGAAATGGTGTTCTTCCTTTCCCAACCGCTTTAAAAAGCTGATGACGCCTGATTAATTAAGTGTAACACCATTTAATCGGGTATTTTATGTCAGAAAACAATCTCAAAAATTCACAAAAAGTAAAAGCATTTTCTTTATCACAACTGGTAAAGGATCATCCTGTTTTACCCTATCTGTTCAAATGGACGTTTATAAGCCTTATCATAGGCAGCTTTATTGGCGCTGCTTCAGCCGGTTTCCTTATTTCTCTGGAACGGGTAACGGGTTTCCGCGAACAGCATGTGTGGATTATTGCCCTGCTTCCGTTGGGCGGTTTGCTTACGGGGCTTTTGTACCATTATTACGGTAAAGAGGTAGAAGCCGGAAACAACCTGCTCATCGATACCATTCACGATCCGGGAAAACAACGTATTTCATTCAAAATGGCGCCTTTTGTTTATCTTGGCACCCTTATAACGCATCTTTTGGGAGGCTCGGCCGGACGCGAAGGAACGGCTCTTCAGATGGCGGGATCGATTGCCGACCAGTTTACGAAGCCGTTGCGCTTATCGGCACAGGTACGGTCAGTCCTCATCATTGCTGCCGTTGCAGGTGGTTTCGGTTCCGTATTCGGTACACCGCTTGCTGGAGCAGTTTTTGGACTTGAATTCTTCCTCATTGGCCGTATACGCTACCACGCCCTTTTTCCTGCCGTCATCACGGCTGTTATTGCTGATACCGTAACAAAGTACCTTGGAGCGCATCACACTGTTTATGCACTAAAGACTGTACCCGACATAACGCTGCCCAATATACTATATGCCGTTGCAGCAGGTATTGCCTTCGGCTGCGCAGCCGCAGCCTTCAGCAAGTTGATGCGTAAAACGGGAAAAATGTTCCGGCAGGCTATTCCCTATGCACCGCTGCGCCCGTTTGCCGGCGGCATACTTGTAGCAGCAGCCGTCTTTCTTATGGGGACCACCCGATACATAGGCCTTGGAATTCCCGTAATCACTGATTCTTTTACCCAGCAACTGCCCGCCTGGGACTTTGCGCTTAAAATGGCTTTTACCGTTATTACGCTGGCTGCAGGGTTCAAAGGAGGTGAAGTCACTCCGTTGTTTTTTATCGGGGCAGCGCTTGGGAATGCATTGGGCTATTTCATACCGTTGCCGACAGGGCTGCTTGCGGGAATGGGTTTCGTCGCTGTTTTTGCAGGTGCTACCAATACTCCGATTGCCTGTACCCTAATGGCCCTGGAGTTATTCGGAACTGAATGCGGTATGTTTGCTGCTGTTGCCTGTGTGGTTTCCTACCTGGTATCAGGACACAACAGCATTTACGGACAGCAGGTCATTGGCGAACCTAAAAATTCCGGCTTTGCTGACCACAGCGGTAGACAGGTGAACAACCTGTAACCGGGATTACCGGTGCCTCCACTGTTCTCTTGAAATGCAGTATACGAAATTCCAGCGCGACGGTTCCCCGAAATAAGCAACTTCCTCTTCTGCTATTTTTTCAGCACCAAGGCGTACAATGGCTTTCTGAGATCGGATATTTTGTGCCCCTATATGGAAATATACAGTGGAAACAAATTCAAAAATATAGTCGAGCATCCGTTTTTTTACAGCATGGTTGATCCCTGTTCCCCATGACTTAGTTCCGTAAAAGGTATAACCTATAAAGATGCTGCGCGCCGCCGCGTCGTAATTGTAAAAACGCGTACTTCCTATTGTTTCACCAGTGTTGCGGTTTGTTATTTTAAAAGCACCCCCGCTTTCAAGTGCCCCTTCAAAAAAAGTACGGAAAACCTCTTTTTTCCAACGGTCCTTATTGGGATGCTGCTGCCAAACGAGCGGATCGGAAGCAACCGCGTACAATTGTTCAAAATCGGTTTCACGCAGCGGATACAGCCGGTCGGTTTCGTTTTCAAGTATGATATCAACAGGAAATTCCAATTGTTTTCCTGTAACAGGTTTCTTCATCATAACATCCGTTTGTTCCTCTTTTCCGAGCTTAAAAACATGTTTTCCAAATGCGGTAAAACCATTTTTGGTATAAAAGGCAATAGCTCTCGGGTTCTCTTCCCATACTCCTAGCCATATATAAGATGCCCGGCGATTTTGTGCAACTTCCAAAGCCTTTTCATAGAGCTGCTGTCCTACCCTTTTTCCGTGGTACGCACCCAATACGTAGATCCGTTCAATTTCAACAGCATCCTTATCCTGGGGCTCTGTCTGCGAATTGCCGAAATTAAGCTTGAGGTATCCGATTATGTTTTCTCCTGAAACTGCAAAATAAAACGCCGATTCCTTATCGTGCAATTCCTTAAGCAGCTTTACCTGCGCAAAACCTTCGGCCAGATACTGCTGCATATCTTCTGCCCCGTTGCTTTCCGAAAAAGTTTCGGAAAACGTACTACGCCCGATTTTCTGAAGATCAAGTACATCTTCAGGCAAAGCTCGCCTTATCTTTATATCTTCCATCTGTTCTTTTAATTCTCTTTGATTCCTTATTGCATCCTGCTGCGCATTACGACAGCCTGATTCCGTATTAAAATTAACCTATATATTCGGAATAAGTATCTCAATAAAATGTTATTTTTAATCCCGGATTATAACTGGATTTGAAAAGGACGCGGAAAAAACGGAGTTCTTTTTGTATTTTAGTTTGTAAACTCATAGCTATGGATTATTTTATCATCGGCGATGTACACGGGTGTTACCACACCCTGTGCAGCATACTCGGAAAATGGAACCCGCAGGACGAACACCTCATACTTGCAGGTGACATCATCGACAGGGGCAACTTCAGCTCTCTTTGCATAAAGAAATGTATGGAGCTCGATGCAGCGTATGAGAATGTCACCATTCTTAAGGGAAATCATGAAGCGGAACTTGCCCTGTACTTTGAAAGCGGCACCAATGAAAATTGGATGCAGCAAGGCGGGGAAAAAACGCTGGCCGACTTTAAAAACCATCATCTGGAAAAAGACCTGCTGCTACCATGGCTCAGGCAACGCCCGCTAAAGTTTGAAAATGAAAACCTGCTGGTGACCCATGCCGGCATATGCCGCACGGAAGACCCCTATATTGAAGGGCATGAAGACAGTGTGCTCTGGAACAGGAAACCCCTTGTAAATATTGGAAAACTGCAGGTGCACGGACATGTCCCGCTTATGAAGAATGCTCCTGAATTCAACCTGGATTCCCGCTCATGGAATATAGACACGGCAGCAGCCTATGGTTACAGCCTTACAGGCTTAAAAATAAGTACTGCCGGTGAAATACTGTGTGAAGTCAGTATAGAAACAGACCCGGCAGATATTGCTTAATCCTAACCAAAAACGATATTTTAAATTATAAAAATACTTATGAACACCGTACTTAAAGAAATCAACTGGCTAAGAATCCTTCTTTACTATGCAGCCGCGCTTGGCGCAACCTATCTTGTAAGAAAACTTCCCAACCTGCTGAATCTGCTGTTGACACAGCTTACCGACATTCCCTTTTCGTTCAACTACAACCACGGTATCGCCCTTTTACTGCTGTCGCTTCTTTTTTACAGGTTGGTTCCTGTAAATAAACAGGTAACATTTTGGGGAATCAACAGATTTAAAAGCTTATTATTCCCGCTGGTTATTTTTATGACTTACGGAATTTACGGCATAAAGAATGACCACGGTATCAACCCGCATATCTGGGCTGTCTTGTTCTGTGCACTGGCTATGGGGTACAACATAATGGAAGAATACGCATGGAGGGGATACCTTGTAAACAACCTGGAAAAAACACCTGTTTGGATCAAAAGCATTATATCGGGCGTTTTATGGGGCATCTGGCACCTGTTTGTTTTTGATAACTTTGACCAGTATGGCGGATTTGCTGTTTTCATGGTGTTCTGCATCGTATTTTCCTTCATCCTTACATTCGCCGTACACCGTACCGGATCTGTGCTTGTTGCCGCTGCAATACACACATTTCTTGTACAGATGAACCTTGCCACGCTTATCTGTTTTGTCCTGTTTATGTTGCTTTTAGTTATCTGGAACAGGATGCATTTTGGAAAAAAAGGAAATGGTTTACCGGCAATTACTTTTTAAACCGACTGGAATTTTGTATATTTAAGATAAATTAAAATTGCAGTTTATGAAAAAGCCCTTATTATTTTCACTCGTTATGACCCTATTGGCCACCCTTACGGGGTGCGGAGCCATTGAAACTATTTTTAAGGCCGGAATGTGGTGGGCCTTTATCCTGATGTTTGTCGTAGTGGCCTTGATCATCTGGATTTTGACCCGCATAGGCAAGAAATAGTTTTTAAACTAAAAAATAAGAACGGGATGTCTTGAAGGCATCCCGTTTTATCGTTTAACAGTTCATTTAAAAGCAGTCCCTGGATCCTGAAACTAAAACCGCCAGGCCAGAATGCGGCTTGCCTTGTTTCCCTGTGCCATATCGATAATTCTTTGTTCCTTCGCTCCTGTTTTAACCAGGAGCCTGCGCAGCGATCTGAGGTTCTCGCCGTTGGAAACCAGCGTGGTAAACCACCCTGCCTGCTTTGCAAAAAAAACACTTTCCTTAATATACAGGCTTATAAAACGCAATTCGCCCCCATCATACCAAAGTTCGGTCTGCTGACCTCCGAAATTACGTACGGGTTGCCGATGTTTCTTTCCCAGGTTTTTGAGTTTGCGCGATGTTTGTTTCACGGCTTCTTCTTCCGATTTGAAGAAAGGCGGGTTGCATATAACGGCATCAAAACGTTCATCAGGCTTTACGATGTTTCTTAAAAAGCTGCGTACATCTTTCTGTAAACGGAGGGAAACACGGTCTTTAAGTATTTTATTTCCCTGAACAATGGCTGCGGCATTTTCAAAAGAAGCCTTGCTTACATCTGAAGCAACAAACTGCCAGCCGTATTCCGAAATACCGATGATGGGGTAAATAGAGTTGGCTCCGACCCCTATATCTAGAATTTTAACTTCGGTACCTGTAGGTACCCTGTACTGATTTCCTTCTGCAAGCAGATCGGCGATGTAATGGATGTAATCTGCCCTTCCCGGAACAGGCGGACAAAGGTTTCCCTGGGGGAGTTCCCAAAACGTAATACCGTAGGTACCTATTAGAAGGGCTTTGTTTAGCAGTATAACGGCCGCGGGATCGGAAAAGTCGATGGTGTCCTCTCCTGAAGGATTTTTGATAAGGTGATGCGACAGTTCCGGAACTACAGCTGTAAGGTGCACAAAATCGTAAGGCCTGTTGTGTTTGTTACGTATGTGCAGCTTGTTTTTCAATGTTTCACTGTTCTTCATCCTTCGTCTTTTTACAAAATTAGGCATTTTAACCGATCTGGTTTGCATTTAATAAAGCATATCACGGTTGCTTCTCCGTGAGGTACTTCCAGTACCTCTTTGGCAGATGTTGCAGGTGAAGCTTTATGTTGCGGCGTTCCTGTATGTTTGTTGACTTAAAATACTGCTTCCACAACTGTTCAAAATGCGCATCTTTTTCATCAAGAGCCAGTGTTACCTCAGAAGATCCAAATTGTTTTTGGATACCTGTATCAAGGACAACCTCCGTAACCGTTAGCCGATCGTAGTATATACCGTAATTTCTTTTTATGTCGTAAATAAGCCAGCATTGGTCTGCATAGCGTTTGGCAAAAAAGGATGTTATGAGTGGCAGCACGTTAAAATCCGGTTCTACAAGTGCAAAGAACAGCCCGTCGCTGCTTTTGCGGAAACGCACGAAAGCCTTCATCCGGTGCCGCTCCCTGCTTACCTTTTTAAGGGTCTGTGCTATGTACAGCACATCATCATCACCGTAATTTTGGAGTAGGTTGTCATTTCCGTGGAACAGCATTACAAGCAGTCGGAATGATGCCCTTAGTGCCTGTTCATCTTCTGACAGGAATGCACGGAAAAAATCAGAAGCCTTTGATTTTCCAATCAGGCGGTTCAATCCCTTCAGTACCCTTTCCGCCCTGTAAGCATCTGTTACGATGGTACGCTCGGCATCAAAAAAAGAGGGTTGGTAACGTGACACCGATACAGGTACCGCATTCCATTCCTTCATTTCAAAACACTCGAAAACACAGCTGAGGAATCCGTAATAGCTCCCGTCAAATACATACACCATCGTCAGAAAAGGGTTAGCTGGCCTTCCGGAGACAGTGTTTTGTACTTCGTATGGCTTGTTTTCAGGATTTGTGCTTTCACCCGCACCATGTTGGGTTCTCCAAGTTGGAACGGCGTATCGGCACAACGCATAAAATACCGGGCCTTGTTAAAGGCTATACCAAGCCTTTTCAGCTGGTATTCACGCAGCTGTCCGAATACACGGGCCCTGACTATTTTAAGGGCCGACTGCCGGCCGATTCCGGGAATTCTGATGATGGCTTTATAATCGGCCGTATTCACGTCGACCGGAAAAAAATCCGGATGCCGCAAAGCCCATCCCAGTTTAGGATCGATGTCAAGATCGAGCTGGCTGAACTGCGGGTTCAGTATTTCATCGAGCCGGAAATCATAAAACCTCAGCAGCCAGTCGGTCTGGTACAGCCTGTTCTCGCGGATAATTGGAGGCCGTGTACCTATACCGGGCAAAAGCGGGCTGCTTCCGTTAACGGGCACATATCCGCTGTAATATACGCGCTTAAGGTTGTAGTTCCGGTAAAACTCGTCGGCTACAGACATGATTTCGAAATCATTTTCAGGAGTAGCCCCGATAACCATCTGAGTACTCTGCCCGGCAGGAACAAATACGGGCGTGTGCTTTATCAAGGCCCGTTCGTTTTGAAAGGTTTTTATGGTATTGTTCACAAAGGCCAGCGGCCTGCGCACCGAATCGTGATTTTTTTCGGGGGCCACAAGCTTTAACCCCGCTTCGGTAGGAAGCTCCAGGTTAATGCTCATCCGGTCTGCATAAAGCCCGGCCTCCCTTATAAGATCTTCACTCGCCCCTGGAATGGTTTTAAGATGGATATAGCCGTTATACCGTTCCTCGATCCGCAGCTTTTTTACGATGCGCAGCAGACGCTCCATCGTAAAATCTGCATCCTTAAAAATACCCGAACTCAGAAAAAGGCCCTCGATATAGTTGCGCCGGTAAAAATTCATGGTGAGCGACACCACCTCTTCCACCGTAAAAGCGGCCCGTTTTACATCGTTGCTCTTCCTGCTTACACAAAAGGCACAATCATAAATGCAGTGGTTGGTAAGCAGTATCTTAAGCAGGGAAACACAACGTCCGTCTTCCGTATACGAATGACAGATACCCGATGCAGAGGCATCCCCTATTCCTCCTTTGTTTTGCCTTTTGCTTCCACTTGAACTGCAGCTTACATCATATTTTGCCGCATCTGCCAAAATCTTGAGTTTCTCTTCAATCCGCTCCATAATAATTCCCTTGATTCCTGATGTTACAACCAGGCTTTAAGCCCTGATAATGTCGAAGCAATTTAGCGACCAATACGGTCATATTATGTCGTTTTGATTTTCTTTATTTCCGGCCATAAAAAAACCGGCCCAAAGCCGGTTTTATCTTATAACTGAAACACATTGTCGCTGAGCGCTGCATTGATTTTCTTGTTTTTGAGTCGGATGACCGAATAATCGTTGGAACTTTCGGTGATCTTGATTTCAGAAACCGTATTTTCGTCATTTTTAAAGGTCAATACCACTTCCTTGATGTGTTTGCTCATATCCTTGCTTTTAGGCTTTAAAACCGCAGATTTTGACCCTCCGTTTTTATAATAGGTAATATCAAAGGATTTCTCGTCGAAAAGTTCCCCGTTATAGCTTCCCGTCATCAATTGCTGCAGCTGTTTGAAGCGCTTGTTCTTATTGAGGTCTATGCTGGTTACCTTCCCCTTCTCATTTTTTATTTTAAGGTTCTGACCGTTAAACAGCATGGCGCTCTTCTTAGGAGCCTGATACTGCCACAGTAGTTTTTCACCTTTAAAACGGAAAATCCCGCTCGACGTTGCGGCATTCTTTAAAACGCTTACGTGTTTGGTTTCTTCAAAATCGGCCGTTATGGTGGTGGTCTTTGCCGACTGGTTCTGCACTTCTTTTTTAAAGGCTGCCGTCTCCGCTGCCGTCATTTTGGTCTGTGAAAATGACATCGAAACCGTGAACAGGCCCAGAAGTAAAAAAAGATTCTTCATTATTTGTATCCTTTAATTTGTATTAATTCATCAACCGTAACCGATTGTATTTGTCTTTGTTTCATAATAAGCAACAACTGTTCCAATACCCGAGTTGTTCTAGAGGAAGTGTCATGCAGCAAAACGATTGACCCCTTTTGCAACCTGGGTACAATCCGCTTTAAAATGTTTTTTTCGCTTTTGAGGACAGTATCGAGCGAACGGATGTTCCAGCCAATCACCTCCATGCTGTTCTCTTTACATGCTTTGGCAATATTGGGGTTGGTAACTCCGAAAGGCGGACGAAAAAAGGCCGGCGTCTTTCCTGTATATGCCGATAGGGCTTTCTGGGTTTTCTGGATTTCTTCCGAAACCCAGTCTGCAGGCCGGAATCCAATGGACGAACTGTGCGTATAGGTATGGTTGCCTATGAGGTGCCCTTCTGAAACGATTCGCTTCAGGAGTTCCGGATTTTTTTCTGCCTGTATTCCTATACAGAAAAAAGTGGCTTTCTGCCCAAACGTGTTCAAAAGGTCAAGCACCTTTTCCGTATATTCCGTAGGTCCGTCGTCAAAAGTTAACGCAACAACATGCTGTTTCGTCCTTTTATGGGAAATGGTGGTCTTTACATAATAACCCGACCTGATATCGAAGGAACCCCAGGCCGTTACAGCGAGCCATAAGAATGCAGTAAGTGACAGATAGAGAACGAATACGGAATTGTAAAAGGAAAGTGCCAGCAACAGCAGGCATGCTGTGCCCAACAACCATTTTATGTATCGATGCTTCAGCATACCTTCAATAAAACAAAACTAAAATCGGTATGTTCTCCCTGGTTCACAAGCAGTATGTTTTGCAGTTTCCGTGGCTTTACGTTGTTGTATCGTACTTCTTCCGGGTATTGTTGCCGACGCAGAATTTCTGCAGCCAGTCGCAGCCCGTAAGCCGAAGCTGTATCGTAAGATGCCGACACATGCTGGTAATAAGCCTGCGCCGTTTCCGGAAACAAGGCGCTTATTTTATCGTAATAAGGTTGCAGGAATACATCGCCGTTTATCCCCAATACCACGACGTCCACTGTGTCCATATCCAGGTCGTGGCGATGAAGAAAATGCTGTATGGTGGCTGCTTCATCTTCCTTAAACGCATTAAGCAGCAGTACATCGCAAACCTCGGCATAGGTGTTTTTGTTCTTTTCGCCGGACAGGGCAAAGAAATGGGCGCCTTCTCCCAAAGGTATCCCTCCTGTTACAGGCTGCCTGAAATTGATTTCGGTCCCTTCCGGTTTTACCTTTCCGACCATTTCAAACATGGAAAAGGTGTACGGAGCAATTTCATCGACTCCCCCGACCAGGGCATTTTGCTTTCCAAAATGCTTAAGCTGCATGAAGGCATCAAATAGGGCACTTTCAAATGAACTGGCTCCGTTAACATACGTAAAATTGTAGGCTTTGCAGCCAAGCCTAAGGGCTATCTGGGCTGCAACGGTATTATGGGTAGACTGTATAAAGGCTGTTGGTGTGAGGAACTGTTCATCGTTTTCAATGATGGCGTCGAGAAACTTTTCAGAGTCTTCGATGCATCCCAGCCCGGTTCCGGCAACAATGGCTTCAATTTCATCCATACCGGCTTCAGACAAGGCCTTATCCGCGGCATAGATGCTCATTTTAACACCTTTTGCCATACGCCTGCTCATCGCCGGAGCAATAAGCTCTTTATACGAAGGCTGCTGTGCTTTGTTTAACGATTGTAATGCCTGCGGCTGTGATTCAAAAACGTCGAACAGGGGGTCCTGCACGGTAACACTTCCCAAACCGTTGATATAGCATTTACTCATGAGCGTCGGTTTTAGAAAAAATTAAAGTAGAACAGTTTCCGCCGAAACCGAAAGAGTTCGACAATACATAATTGAGTTCCTTCTCAACAGGCTCCGTTTGCGGTATGAGGTTGAATTCTTCCATGGGCTTGCGGAAATTGAGGTTCGGAAAAACCGTTCCGCTGCGTAATGCGAGAACGCTGTATACGGCTTCAACTGCCGCCGCCGCCGCAAGGGTATGTCCTGTAAAGGCCTTTGTAGAGCTGAACGCGGGAACCTTTTCAAAGATTCGCAACAATGCGCGGCCCTCCGATAAATCGTTATTTGGCGTTGCCGTTCCGTGTGCATTAACATAGCCGATTTCATGAGGTTCTACAGCAGCTTTTTCAAGTGCTTCCTTCATGGCCAGATAAGCCCCTTCCCCGTTTTCCGAAGAAGCGGTCTGATGGTAGGCATCATTGGCATTTCCGTACCCTGCAACGTACGCCAGTACTTCCCTGTTCTCCCGCTTCACCACCTCATCTGATTCCAGTACCAGGTATGCCGCGGCTTCACCAAGGTTCAGCCCCTTGCGATCCTGATCAAAGGGTGTATTATCCGCATCCGATAAGATCATCAGGGTTTTAAATCCGTTCACCGTAAACTTGCTCAGCGCATCGGTACCTCCTACCACAACGCGGTCAAGATAACCGTGTTCTATCATAGCTGCCCCCAGCATAATGGCATTGGCAGCTGAAGAACAGGCTGTGGAAATGGTGGAGACGAATCCCTTAAGCCCCAGGTAAGCAGCAATTTTATTAGAACTGTCACCTGCATGATGGCTTTTGATATACTTTTGGTATTCCGGATGTTCCTCATATTTTTTATAATGTTTTTCGGTAAAGTCCATCCCTCCTACACTTGTAGAAGAAACAAGGCCTGTACGTACATCGTTTAGGTCTTTTATACCTGCATCTTCCACAGCTTTTGCAGCTGCATACGCCCCAAGCATACTGGTGCGTGTAAAGGTATTGTCTGCAGGAAGGCCCAGCAACTGCTGCAATTCTTCATTGGTAATCTTGATCTCGCCTACCCTGATATCCGGTGCATGGCGCGATCCAAAATTTTCAAGGAATGAAATCCCCGGTCTTTTTGACACCAGTGCATCAAAATTTTCCTCAACCGTAGATCCGATTGCGGTTATCATCCCCATACCTGTAATTGCAACCCTTGAACGCATTATAACTTTGTTCTGTTTTCAGCAATAAACTGTGCCATGGTCTCAATAGACTGGAAAATTTCCTTTCCCTGTTTCGGATCTGCTAGTTTAATACCGTATTCTTTGTCTAAAAGAACAATAAGTTCCAAAGCATCGATAGAATCCAGTCCCAAACCATCGCCAAAAAGCGCATCGGTATCCTGAATGTCTTCAGGTGTGATGTCTTCCAGATTTAATACTTCAATTATACGTTCTTTCAGTTCTTGTTTTAAAGCTTCCATTCTCTTTATTTCGTTATCTCATTAATATTTTCAATTGTGTGCGCAAGATCTCCCTGCGGACCTACCAGGTAAAAATCGGCCTTATACGCTCCGTTCAGAAAATGCACCCAGCCACAGAGGACTTTTTCGGCCTTTTTTGCATTGAGCATATAGTGGGCATAATGCTGCATCCGTTCTGCCGGAAACCGCTCTGATATAAAAAAAGCGCTTTCACTTTTAAGTCCGTGGCGTATGCTTATTTCGCCTGTTGTAATATTGGGCAGCGTATATACAAAAACGGCCGGGCTCGGAAAATAAGCTTCTGCATCCTGTATGGTCTGTTGATGCTTCTGGTCAGTATCAAGGCTTGCTTCCCTGTTGCTCAGCAGAAGTGCGATGTCCTTTTCGTCTTCACCTTCAAGCAGAAGTTCCGCCGCTATGAAGGCCAGTTTGCAAAGGTCGTCCATCTTATAAAACTTGGGATAGGCTATACCGCGCTCTTTATATACCTTTTTCATAAACGCGGAAAAACCGTCTTCTTCATTTTTAAAGAGGCATATTCCGTTTTCAAAGATAACATCTTTCTGAATGTTTATGAATTTGTTGATTGCATACATGTCTTTTAATTTTTAATCAGTACCATAGCCGAATTGCTTCCTCCGAAACCGGAAGCTGTCTTTAGCACTGTTTTAAGCTGTTTTTTTTCCGCTTCCGTGATGATGTTGAGTGGTTGGCTGGTTCCCGGTTCCCGATACCCTAAAGAAGGCACCAGCAAGTTGTTTTTAAGGCTTTCCGCAGCCAGTACTGTTTCCAGCAGTCCAGAAGCTCCCAGCGTATGTCCGAAATAACCTTTAAAGCTGTTCATCGGAGCCAGCTGCACACCGGCACGGTGAAAGGCTATTGCTTCCATTTCGTCGTTGAATAGGGTAGCGGTACCGTGAGCCGAAATATAATCGACCTCATTTGCCGAGATACGGGCTTCCTTACAGGCTTTTTCAATGCTTAACAGCAATCCTTCACCGGTACGCGACGGTCCCGATATATGGTTGGCATCGTTAATATGCGATTCACCGGCTATAAGAACAGCATCGCTACGTTTTTCAGAAGAAACATAAACCGCAACGGCTGCTTCACCCAGATTAACGCCACTGCGCTGTGCATCATAAGGCCGGCAAGGTTCACTGCTCATTGCCTGAAAGGACTGAAATCCGGAAACCACAAAAGGCGTAAGCTCGTCTGCCGCCACTACATAAGCGTCGGAAAAGCCTCCAGTTTCAATAAAACGTTTGGCAATCGACAGGGCCATAACACCCGAAACACAGGCATTCGAAATCACCATGGGTTCGGTTTTAAATCCAAAATAATCATTGATGCTGCGGGCCAGCTGTGTTATTAAAGCAGCCTGCAGGTCGTTATTTTCCAATGCTTTTATATTTCCTTTGGTCGTGGAAATCACCAGGACCGAATTTTCTTTTATCTTATTTTTGGAAATAACAGGTTTAAGGGCCGCAATCATGAGTTTTTCGATTCTCGATCCTTTAAACGTAGGGGCAATTCCTTCAAAATGGTTGTCAAAAGCCTCATCGTTGATGCCCGCTGCGTAAACAGTACCGATGGAATCGTTCATAAAAACAGGAGCAAGGGCCGTTTTTCCCGAAACTACTGCCTCGAAATTTTCCGGTGTACCAAATCCCAAAGGGCTTATAATATGGGTATCGTGAATATAAACTTCCATTACAATAAACCTGTTTTACGTTTCCATTCCTCAAAAAAGGAGGGAAGTGTGATGATTAAATTTCCTTGCAGATCGGTAAAGACCTGCGTTGTTTCGCCCGTGCAGACCAATTCGTGCCGGTCGTTGTAAATTTCAAAATGAAAAACCATCTTGGCAGCCGGAGAATCTATAAAGGTTGTTACAATGTAGGCATCATCCGCATAACGCAACGGCTTTTTATGTTCGCTTTGCGTTTTAACGATCGGAGTGGCAAAGCCGTGATCCTGCACATCTTTATAGGAAATACCGTAAAAGCGCCCGAACGCTTCGCGGCCATCTTCAAAATAATCTATATAGTTCCCGTGCCACACGATACCCAATGCATCGGTATGGTTAAACTTTACCTTAAAATGTTCCGTATGTTGTAAGGTCTTATTTGTTTTAAACGGATCTTTTCTTTTTATCATATAACAAGGCAAATGTAATGATTGCTGCGAAAAACAGGGTCAAAAGCATCATTTCGGGTATGATCGAAATGATGGAACCGTTCCGAAGCATAATATCGTAATATCCGTTGAGCGCCCAGTTCATCGGCGACGCCTTGGAAGCTACCTGCATAGCATCGGACATGGCAAACACCGGGATCCAGACACCTCCGACGGCAGCAAGGATTACAACAAATGTCGCGCCAAAAGGAGCCGATTGTTCCTGCGTATTGCAAACAATCCCCAACAGGATGCCCAAACCTATGGCCGCAAGGCCTGCTGTAAGGGTAAGCAGCGACATAAGCAGCACCTTGTTTCCAGATAAGTTAAGTTCCGGAAGATTCAGCATCGGAAAAAACAGTTTGGAAACCAGCAGTATGGCATAAAACTGCAAAAGGCAGATGAACAGATAGGTGATGATCTTTCCCATATACAGCACCGTATTTGAAGTAGGGCTGCTGATGAGGCGCAAATAGGTTCCCTGGCTTTTTTCTTTTACGATGTTGATGGACAATGGTACCATAATGAAAAAGATGGCAAACAGCGTCCATGCCGGTACATTGTGCTGTACAGAGTTGGGCAATACCTCATCCTGCTC
Source organism: Flavobacterium sp. (assembly GCA_040396655.1). GTDB lineage: Bacteria > Bacteroidota > Bacteroidia > Flavobacteriales > Flavobacteriaceae > Flavobacterium. Next base: position 43,002 of record JBEBOB010000011.1, read on the forward strand.
CATTTGCGGCACCATTTCCTTAAAGCGTATGAAAGGTTCGTTGAAGGTAACGTTACCCGAACCTCCCAGCTGCTGTTCGAATGTTTTGTAGATAGCATCCGATTCCAGTTGTGCGATCATTTTATCAATATTGCTCCTGATACCGTTTTTAAAAGCCGTCTGTGTTGCCGGATCAAAATACATACGCACTTCCTTGCTTTCCACAGTAACGGGTTCATAGGTTGCTGTATTCATCCCCATTTCCTCCAGTATATTATCCACATTCTGGCGCACCTTGATGTTAAGGTCGGAAGTGAGATGCTGCGGTAATACGATGGCCATCTGGTAGCGACCGCTGAACACGGCTTCTTTTGCTGCTGCTTCGTTTAAAGGCTTGTCGTCGATACGGGTAACAAGCTCAAAGCTCTCCGATTTTTCAAGTTCGGTTTTCACCTTGAGTGATATGCTGTCCTGGTCGTGATCGAGCCACAGCACAGGTATTTTAGAGGCGCTGATGCTCTGGTAGGTACTGTCCTGGATGGATGTTACCACCACCACGAGGATGATGGGCATTACGAACAGGGTAATAAGACCGCCAATATCCCGCAGCAACAGTTTAAGTTCTTTTAATATGCTTTGTTTCAATTTAAACCACATCGCGTAACTTTTTACCGGTTAATGCTATAAATACTTCTTCCAGGCTGTGCGCATGAGGGACACTTTCAATGAGCTGTTGCGGTGTTCCTTCCACAAATACGGTTCCCTGGTCAATAATGGCAATATCCGTACAGAATTCCTGGGCCTCGGCCATCAAATGGGAAGTATATACTATGGTGGTTCCCTGCTGGTTCAGCTGTTTCAGATACGCAATGATCGTGGCTCGCGACTGTACGTCGACTCCCACAGTGGGTTCATCGAGGAACAGTACTTTAGGATTATGCAGTATGCCGGCAATAAGGTTCACACGTCGCTTCATACCACCCGAAAAAGTATGGATTTTTTTATGCATGAACTTTTCAAGTCCAAGTTGCATGAGGTAGTCTGTAATTCTGGATTTTAAATCAGAAGGAGCTACGTTGTAAAGGCTTCCGAAATACATAAGGTTTTCAAAAGCCGTAAGCGTAGGGTAGAGGGCATATTCCTGGGGAACCACACCGATCTTTTCCTGAATATGGCGGATGTTTCCATGTGAAGAAACCCCGTCGATCTCAAAACTGCCGAGGGTAGGGCTGATGATCCCGCATAAAACAGACAAAAGCGTCGTTTTCCCGGCACCGTTCGGTCCCAGAAGCCCGAATATGGAGCCGTTCGGAATCTCGAGCGACACATTGTTCAGCGAAAGATAATCCGATCCCTTATATTGTTTGGAAATATTCTGTATTTTGATGATGGCTGACATTATACCGCTTTTTTTAGTTTTTTAAAGAAAGCCTCCTCCATATCTGCGAGTTCCATAAGCTGGTCCGATAAATGCTGGTATACGTTCTCTGTATTACTGCGTTTTTTTACCACACGCGATGCTTCCAGTGCGAAATCACGCCATTTATCACCTATACCTGCCATTTCCACAGCCAGATCCTTTAAACCCTCATTTTTGAGATAGGCCGCTGCTTCCTGTAAAAACGCTGCGTAAATAAAGCGGAAGCCCCCGCCTCCGGTTCCTATTTCCTCCTGCATACGTATCAGATTAACCAGGTTGTAGTTGGCTTTGACAGCTCCGAGTTTACGGTGCCACTTTAAGATGGCCTTTGCTACCATGCGTATTCCCCGCACGCCGACTATGGGTACAGGAGCCAGCATATCATTACAGGTTTTCTTTATCGCGGCTCGTATCGGTTTTGTAAGATCGGTCTGCGAAGGTATGGAAACAGGGTAGTAGAGGTGTCCTTTAGGAGCCAGGGCTCCTTTGGCAAACCGTACTTTTTCCAGTTCGTCTTCCGTGAGCGAAACAGTATGGTCCAATACCGGATCACTGATTAGGTAACGTCCATTTTCTTTTCCGTACACCACAATGTTGTGGGCATTGAAATGAAAACGGTATTCATCAGGAAAGTAGTTAAGGTGGTAAACACCTACCACAAGCCCGGTAGGAATCTTATTCTGCAGGTTTTCATCGAGCTTCTGCCTTGCTTTTTCCGGGTCGGAAAATTTAAAACGCCTTACCTTAATGCCGAGCCTTTTGGCCATGCGGTTGAAAATGACTCCCGGAAGCGGCCGGTAGGAGATGGCCGGTGCGTGGTTTACCTTGATGAAAGGCAGGTATACGAAAAACAAGCCGGATCCCAGGCCAAAGGCCATAGGCTCGCTTATTTTAAAATTTTCATTGTTTAACAGATTTACGATGGCCCCGTTTTCGCAGTGCGCGGATTGCCTGTGTTGAAATTCTCCCTGCATTTATCCTTTAAAATTTCTTAAATCTTCTAACGTTATGCCGAAAACATCGGCGTATTTCTGAAGTGTTTTGTTTCCCAGTGACCTGAATACCGAAGGTTTGGCATGACGTTTTACAAGAAACGTCCACTTTTCCAGATAAGCGGCAAGGGTTTGCCAGTCCATGCGGTTCAATTCCATATAGTACACCACGGGGCTTACCTTGTTTGCCCTTACATCGTCAAGGGCCTGCTGTACACGCTGGTCCAGAACGTCAAGGTTTTCATACTGTATAATGGTTTTAGCTTCCCATCCCGAACTTTGAACAGAAACGAATTTTCCTTCTTCGTCTACCGCATAAACCAGTTCGTTGCTTTGATTTTTTTTAAGGGGGCTGTCATCCTGTGGAACTTCATTCTTCTTCATCTTATCTTTTTTGTAAAAACAAATTCATTTCGCCTTCCAAAAATAAGGTATCTGTGTGATATGTAACAACTTTTAAGGTGCAAATAGAATATTCCGGAGTCTGCACCTGTGAAATGAGGTGTGCCTCTGTCTGAATCCGTATATGCACCGGAGGCAGTTTATGGAGGATTATTTTTTTTATCGAGCTGATAAATCCTATAATTCCGGGATTATCCTGTGATTCCGAAGATGGTTCTTCTTCAAAATAATACTGGCCCGAGACCGAAGAACACGTCTGTGCAGCATTTTCAATAAGCCCTGCTTCGGACAACACGCCGTTTTCAATAAAGATACAGTCTTCCTCTATGTTAAAATGTGTCAGTACGCGTTCAGGACCGATGTATTCGATCATATCTACCATAAGCATGGGCTTCAGGTGTGGCAGGTAGTTCTGTATGCCTATAAAAGCCGGTATTTCTTCCATCTATTGTGCAATTACGGTTTTCATACGGCCCGATGCAATGACCGTACCCTGTACTTTTGAAACAATATCCACAAGGGTAACACCTGAAAATTCATGCAGTATGTTTGCCGTCGTGATGATGGTTTCATTTTGAACAGGCAGCCTGTTGACCCTGAGATCTGAAATGCTGCCGATATATCCCGTAGGGGCCTGTTGGTTCTTTATGTAAAAACCGAAACCTGTATGCAGGGCTACGGTTTGTGCCATATGTTCTATTAATCCGGGTTCGGTGAGCGTTCCGTTCTTTGCAAACAAACCTTCGGCATCTACGGTAAAACCCGATACCACTTCATGGTCTTCAAACGAAATAAGAGCATCTACCATGACAATGGGAGACCGCTGCGGGATGCATTCAAGCAATACTTCCTTATTGGTTATGGGAAAAGAGACCTGCATTACGAAACTACTTTTAAAAAGGCATAGGCATAGGAAAAACGGCCGCTTTCCGGAACGGAAAGCATCACCGTATCACCCGTTTTTAATCGCCCTCCGTGATACAGTTCTTCGAGCATAAGGTAAATAGAGGCAGCTCCTACATTTCCTACTTCCGGAAGATTCAGAAACCATTTTGACTTTGCTATTTCAAGTCCGGCCTCTTTAAATTCAGCGTACAGTTTGTCTTTAAAGTAAACCGAAGAAATATGGGGCAGGAAATACGTTATGTTATCCGGCGATATACCGTGTTTAACCATTGCATCCCGCATGCTTTCCACACCCTTTTTCAGAATGAATTCGTCGAGGATTTTTACATCCTGTTTCAGTGAAAACACCGATTCGTTACGCCATTCGTCCACACTGTATTCGCTCCACGCCTTTACAGAACCATCGGAAATTTTCTCACCTCCGGCATACATACAGGTCTCCAGTTCATGCGCATAGGAATAGTTCTCCATCCACAAGATTTCAAGCGACAAAGCACCTTTTGGCTCGTTTTCAAGCAATACGGCCCCGGCTCCGTCGGAAAGCATCCATCTTAAAAAATCTTTTTTGAATGCCAGTATGGGCTGCTGTTCCAAAGCTTCCAGGTTTGCAATCTCTGCTTCAAACTTATTGGCCATCATCCAGGTGGAAACGCGTTCAGAACCTGTACATACGGCATTTACGGAATTACCTGACTTTACCGACAGGTAACCGTATTTAAGGGCATTCATTCCTGAACAGCAAACACCTGATGCCGAATTAAGCTCTACAGATTTGTTTTTAAGTAATCCGTGAACCATAGCGGCATGCGAAGGAAGCAGCAAATCGGGTGTTGAGGTACCACATGACAATACCTCGATATCGTTAAGCGAAAAATCGGATCCCGTTAGGTTTTGTATGGCCAATGCAGTCAGTTCCGCATTATTGTGCGTAATACGCTGCTGCTTGTCCAGCGCATAATAACGGGTTCTGATTCCGTTGTTTCTTAAAATAATGCGGCGTGATTTCGATGGTTGTTGGTTGATTTCCCCGAGAATCTGTTCCATTTCTTCGTTTGAAACAGGTTCATTCGGTAAAAACTTTTCTATTTTATTGATAAAAACTCTTCCTGACATTGCTAAACTCCTTGAAAATACTTTTTCTCTTTCCGAATGCTAAAATAACGAATTGGATACAATATAAACTCAATTAAATGCACAATCGGTGATAAAACCCAGATGGCGCAAAACAGGTATCCTTTGAACAACTTAAGTAAAAACCCGCGTTTTGAAGGATTTTTAGTGATAATGCGCGACCATATACGGAACATCTTATTGGCTTTTTTATCCATAGATACCAAAAACCAACGGTATTCAACAGCGCCGTTTTTCACAAGTTCCTCCTGCAGGTTTTCATACGAACCCTTTAACAGATGACCGAGTATGATTTCGCCAAATCGGCCCGATTCTTTGATTTCTTTATCTGCTACACCGGGCAACGGAAGAAAGCCATAGGCTTTGCGTTTCTTTCCCGAAAACATCCAGTCCACAACCGTAATGACGCTTACCAGGTTGATGTTGCGGTCGGTAAGGGCAATATTGCCTACAAGGCGCGCATTGACATCTTTAAGCAGTAACTTCACCTTTTCCTGGGCATATGCCCACATGTTCCTGCTGCCGCTGATGGTAATCACCGGAACATCATCAAGAAGCTGCCGGGCAAACGAACTTTTAAGAAAGGAATTAAAAGGTATGGAAGGGGTGAGGTACCACACCTGATAATGCAGTAAAACCAGATCGTATTTCGTGTCAAGGATGCTCTCCTTAGGTATTTCCAACTCTGCCGGTACCTGAAGGAATGTTTCCGGAAATACGCCGAAAAAAGAATCATTATCCCATGGAAAAGGAAATGTTTTGCGCAGGCCTATATCATAATACGTAACCTGAACCGCATCGCTTTTTTCAAACGCGCCTGCCACCCGGGCCGCAATTTCCTTTAACTGTCCCGATTGCGAATAACAGACAACTAGTACATTCTTCATGTTAAGCCTTGTTTTAACGGTTATTTTTTCCAGAATTCAAAATAATTGAACCATTGGTAAGGGTATTTTAGCAGCATTTGTCCCACGCTTTCTGTGTAGGCCTTTAAAACGGCTGCGGCATCACGGTGCCGGAATTCCGGGGCACGCCTTGTATACAGGTGGTAATGCAGTCGCGGTTCCTTCATAACGTATACGAAAGCCACCGGTGCCTTTAAACGGGAAGCCAGCTGAAAGGTTCCTGCCGGAAAATAAGCTTCTTCTCCAAGCAGCTGCTCCTTAACGGTTTTGGAATGGTCAAAATACCGGTCCCCGGTAAGACAGATAAGATGGTTCTGCGACAAAGCCTCGTTTATTTCAAAAATATGTGAAAGATCCTCCTTAACGTAGATAAAATGAACACCCGGAGCTTTTTCACCGAGGCTTTCAAGATATTCCTTTATAACCGAATGTTCCCGGTCTACGGTAACGATGTGGATCTGGCAGTTGAAATCAATCTCGGCAAAAAACTTTTCTGCAATTTCGAAATTTCCGATATGCGCACTGATGAGAATTCCTCCTTTTTGTTCCTGAAGCAACTGCTTCAGTATGTCGATCCCGTCAAAATCAAAGGTAAATTCCGAACGCATCCCGGCCGAGATTGCCACTTTATCTATGAGGGTCTGTCCAAATACAAAATAGCTTTTGTAAACGGCCGTAACCGATTTAAAAAACGAAAAATGCTGACGGTGGCGGAAATAGTAGAACATGGCTTTAAACGAAGCCGGATAAGCTATAAAATAATAAAAAGCCACGAATACCAAAATGCTGTAGGCAGCACGTATTCCCAGCTTCTTAATACAATATACAAAAATTTTATAACCTAAAATGGTTCCTTTCGACTTACCACTCCATTGGGTCATTCTTATGCGTTTTTGGCCGTAATTTTACGATCGATGATGTTGTAGAAATCCTCAAATGTCACCATGCCCACAAAATCTGCTTCTACGAGTTTTACTCCGAAATTAGATTCAATGATCACAACCAGATCCACATAATCGAGGCTGTCCAGATCAAGCGTTTGTTTTAAATTTTTCCCAGCTTCAATTACATCTCCGTCTACTTCAAATTCTTCTACAAGAATAGCGTTGACTTTTTCGATGATTTCTTCAATTCTCATTTTCCTTATTTATATTTTTTCACTATTACTGCCGAATTGGTTCCTCCAAATCCGAAAGAATTCGACAAATATACATCAAAATCTTTATTTATTGTTTTTGTGGCAATATTGAGCTTTGCTGAATGCTCATCAGGTGTTTCAAAATTGATATTGGGGGCAATAAATCCTTCGTTCATCATGATGGTAGAGTAGATGATTTCACTTGCACCTGCCATCCAGCATTCATGTCCCGTCATTGATTTAGTCGAAGATACATAGGGGCGCGATGCACCAAATACCTCATGGATAGCCTGTGCTTCATTGGCATCTCCAACGGGTGTTGAAGTAGCATGTGCATTAATATATCCAACATCCTCCGCATTTAAACCGGCCTGATCCAATGCCTTACGCATGGCCGATGCAGGTCCGTCTACATTTGGTGTAGAAATATGGCCTCCGTTGGATGAAAACCCGTAACCGGCAATTTCAGCGATGATATGGGCCCCTCTTGCCAGTGCACTTTCGAGGCTTTCCAGAATAACCGTGGCACCGCCTCCTGAAGGTACAAGCCCGTCGCGGTTGGCATCAAAAGGACGGCAGGCCTTTGCAGGTTCGTTTTCACGTGGTGAAAAAACACCAAGCCCGTCAAAACTCGCCATGCCGTATTTGTTTATTTCCTGTGCACCGCCACAAATAACAAGATCCTGAAGGCCGTTCTTGATCATAAGGTATCCAAGGCCAATGGCATGCGAACCGCTTGCGCAGGCTGCACTTATGGTCATGTTGATACCCCGGATGTTGAAAATGGTCGAAAGGTTCATCGTAACCGTTGAATTCATAGATTTAAAGATGGCTCCGGAACCAATAAGTGCCGTATCCTTCTTCTCCCTTACGATGTCCGTGGCCTCTATAATGGCTTTTGAAACACTGTCGTTTCCGTAAATAAGCCCGATTTCACGTCTGTGGAAATCATCGAGCGCAATACCGGCTTTTTCAAGGGCTTCCAGTGTGGCCATATAGGCATATTCCGTTTCTTCCCCAATGGTAATACGCTGCCTGCGGCTTAAATAAGGCTTTAAGTCGGGCGTGGGTACCATCCCGGTCAGTGCTGACCGGAAACCGTACTCTTTGCGTTCTTCGTCGAATACGATGCCCGATCTTCCATCGAACAACGATTTTCTTACTTCATCTAAATTGGTACCTATACAGGAATAAATCCCCATACCGGTTATCACCACCCTGTTATTCATTATGAATAAATTCCTCCGTTAATATTTATAATTTCTCCCGTTATGTATCCCGATTTTCGTGAAGCCAGGAAACTTACGAGGTCTGCTACTTCTTCCGCCTCACCAAAACGGTTGGCCGGTATCATCTTTACAAGCTCTTTTTCATCGAGTTCCGCCGTCATATCGGTTCTGATAAACCCCGGCGCCACGGCATTAACCGTTACCTTACGTTTGGCTACTTCCTGTGCCAGCGCCTTGGTTGCAGCCACTACGGCACCTTTGGCTGCTGAATAGTTTGTCTGGCCTGCCGTTCCCTTTACTCCGGAAACCGAAACCATATTGATGATCCTTCCGTATTTGTTGCGCAGCATCTCCTGGATAAAGAAGTTCGTTACGCTGTAAAAACCGTTAAGGCTTGTGTCAATAACCTTCTTCCAGTCTTCAGGCTGCATCCACATAAACAGTCCGTCTCGCGTAATACCCGCGTTGTTTACGATGACTTCCACAACAGTATCCGCGTTTTTTCCCCTCCATTCGCGTAAAACATGCTGCGTTTTTTCAATATCAGCTACATCAAAAGCCAGTATTTCTGCCGATCCGCCTTCACTTTCTATAAGCTGCTGCGTTTCCAGAGCCGCTTCACGGTTCGACTGGTAGTTGATGAGTATATGGTACTGCAAATCCTTTGCCAGTTTTAAACAAACGGCTTTTCCTATGCCACGAGAACCACCCGTTACCAATGCACACTTTTTCATAAGTTCTCGTTTTTTAATAGTTCTTTTACCTGATTTACAAAAGGATACATTACTGTATCTTCTGAAAATACAGGTACAATTTTCCGGATTTTTGCATATGCTTTTTGTGAAGAAGAGCTTAAACCGCTATAACAATCCAGCGCATCCACTGCCTGTACAATGGTGATCATTTCGATAGCGAGTACCTCAAAGGCATTTTCGATGACATTGGCGCACATTACGGCGGCATTGGTTCCCATGCTTACGATATCCTGGTTGTCGTTGTTGTTTGGAATGCTGTGGATGTACACAGAGGTAGAAAGTGCCTGGTTTTCGGCCGTTGTTGAAGTGGCTGTAAACTGTACGCCCTGCATACCGAAATTGAATCCAAGTTTTCCCAGGTTTACAAACGGGGGCAGTATTTCATTGATCTTGGTATTGAGCAGGTAATTAAGCTGACGTTCGGCAAGCATCGTAAGTTTCGTAACAACGAGCTTGAGTTTGTCCATTTCAAGCGAAACGTAGTCACCATGGAAGTTCCCGCCATGGTATACCTGTTCTGTTTCCACATCGATAATAGGGTTATCGTTAGCAGAATTGATCTCTTTTTCAAGTATTTCCTTAACCGATTCCACAGTATCGTGGATGGGTCCGAGTATCTGGGGAACACAACGGATGGAATAGTATTCCTGTACTTTTTCCTTAAACACCTCTTCGGTATTGGTACCGCTGTAAAGGTGTTCCTGCCTGTTGCGCGTTAAACTGCTGTCGCGCAGGTGGTCACGCATTCTTCCTGCTACAACCTGCTGTCCAATATGCAGTTTTGCATTGTTGAGCTCCAGTGATAGATGATCATCGTATGCCTGGACGATTTCGTTGATCATACACGAAGCCTGAACCGACAAATCCAGTAATTTTTCTGCATACACGGCGTTTACGATGCCAATGCCCGTCATTACCGATGTACCGTTCATAAGGCCCAAACCTTCGCGTATTTCCACCTTTATGGGTTGCAGGCCTTCGAGTTCGAAAACGTCTTTCGTGAGTTTTCGTTCTCCTTTATAAAAAACTTCACCTTCACCTATGAGAACCAGGGCCAGATGGGCCAGTTGCACAAGGTCACCGCTGGCACCTACACCTCCGTGAGCAAAAATAAGTGGGGTGATGTCGCGGTTGATAAGTTCTTTCATAAGTTCCGTAACGGAACCGTTGACTCCCGATTTACCAAGGGCAAGCGTGTTAAGCCGTGCAAGCACGGCAGCTTTAACGTGAACCGCAGACAGCACATTTCCCGTCCCCGAAGCATGGCTTCGGATAAGGTTGTACTGCAGCTGCAGCTGGTCTTCGGGCCGGATACGGTATTGAGCCATAGGTCCGAAACCGGTATTTACTCCGTAAATGACCTTATTTGACGAAAAACTCTTGAGGAAGCGAAAACTCCTGTCTACGCGCTCCTTCAACATTTCGTCAAGCTCTATTTTTTCGTTGTTGAAAACAATGGAGGAGAAGTCTTTTATGGTTAAGTAATCTTGAATAACTTTCATTAAAATAGTATTTCTTAAATGGTTAAAATGTTTGTTTTTCTCGTAAATTTGAACAACCATTTTGCATAAGCAAAAATATAATTTTAAACTATTTATTGTATCACATGAATGTAGAAAATGTTGATATCCTCATTATAGGTGCCGGTCCCAGCGGAAGCGTTGCCGCCGGATATCTGCAGAAACAGGGAGCTAAGATCAAAGTTGTCGAAAAACAGAAATTTCCGAGAATCGTAGTAGGAGAGAGCCTTATTCCGCGCGTTATGGATCATTTTGACGAAGCGGGCTTAATGGATGCGCTCAATACTGAAGGTTTTGAAAAGAAGCTTGGGGCACGTTTCATCCGAGGGGAAGAAATCTGTATTTTCGACTTCAGTAAGAAATTCGGCGAAGGTTGGGACTGGACCTGGCAGATTCCGCGTGCGGATTTTGACAAGGCGATGACCGACGAATTGCAGAGAAAAGGAGTAGACATTGCTTTTGAAACGGAAGTTACGGATGTGGTTTTCAACGGAACCGATTCGGTAACCACCCTTAAAGACAAAGAGGGTACTGTTTCACAGGTTCATGCTAAATTCGTTATCGACTGCAGCGGGTACGGACGCGTATTGCCGAGAATGCTTAATCTTGAATCTCCTTCAAAACTGGATCCCCATTCAGCTGTTTTTACCCATATAAAGGATGTGAACAGACCCGAAGGGGAGGAAGGTACCCAGATTTCGTTCGACATTATTGAAACGGAAGTATGGTTATGGGTAATTCCTTTTTCAAACGGTAATACCAGCGTAGGGATAGTGGGCCCGACCGATTATATTGAACGCTTATCTGCTTCCGGAAATACATCTGAAGCTATAAAGAATGCCATTGCGCTTTCCGATTTTTACGTGAAGAGGTTCGACGGTCTTCCTTTTGAATTCAACCCCATTCATTTAAAGAATTATTCCGTTGCTGTTTCACAGTTTTACGGAGATGGATATGCCCTCACGGGCAACAGCACCGAATTTCTGGATCCGGTATTCTCATCGGGCGTATGTTTTGCGACAGAATCCGGAATCCTTGCAGCGAAGCTGGCTCTGCGTCAGATAAACGGAGAAAAGGTAGACTGGCAGAAAGAATATACCGAATATATGGAATACGGCATCGGGGTCTTTACCACGTATGTGAGGGAATGGTATACGGGAAATTTACAGGAACTTTTTTACCACCAGCCTGAAAATCCGGACGTTAAACGAAAAATATGTGCGGTACTGGCCGGTTATGTATGGAATAAGGAAAATACGTTTGTTTCCAAACACCATAACATTATTAAGAATATGGCCTATATGATCCGTGAAAACAAAATGGATTCCTGATACAGGAATCCATTTTTCAATTATTTAAGGGCTTTATTGATCACCTTGCCTAACGTTTTGGCCGTTTTGGCAAATCCTTCACCAATGCGTGATTCATTGCTGAAATTGCTTCCGAACTGGTCACCGGGTGCTTCCACTGCATCTGTTTCATACAAAACCACCGACGGGTTCGCTGTTTCAACAAGCTTTATTCTGGTTGTCACCTTTGCCGGCTGCTTCATCATGTATACGTCCCAACCCGGATAAATCCATACAGCATCTACCAAAAGGGTGTACTTTGCTTCTTCACGACCTTCGTGAAAGGTAACACCGGTTTTAACCGTTTTTAAAAGCAGTTCCACAAATTTAGGTTCCCAGATACCGTCTTTGGCATTCTGCCATTTTGAAACCCATACATCACCGTTTCCGCTGTTTTTTTCATTAAGGTCCTTTTTGCGCTCCTTTACGTATTGTTCCTCACTTAGGTTCTCCTTCATAAGCTTAAGATTTTCATACGAAAAGCGTATGTTTACAGCTGTTTCATTTTTTAAAACCGCAAGATTTCCCTTTTCATTTGTCAACCTTTGTGCATAACCCATGCAACTGCTTATAATTAAGCCTGTTAAGATAATTTTCTTCATTATTAAGTATTTTTCAGGCGACAAATATAGTTGTTTATAACTTATAATGAACATAGGGATAACCCGTGTTAATAAGTGTGGATAACTTTAAATAAATATTCATTTAATAATTACTTAAAATGTATATGGCATAGGCTCCTGGTTGAAAACTCCGTTTTTTATTGAAATAAATCCACAGTTATCTTGACAATCAATTCCAAGTTATAAACACTTATAAACAATAAAACTTTTCAAAAATAAAGGTTGATAATACACATCGGATATGAACACCGATTTTGAAATTATTTGAAATTTAAGGCCTTATCATATTAAGAGAATGTTAACAACTTTTTATAAATGATAAAACACCCTGAAGGAACAAAAAGTTATGCTACATATCAACAAGCATTATATAGAAGAAATCTTTTTTAAATTTTTAAAATTATATTTTATTAATAATAATAGTTTGTTGACAATTGGTTCAGGGCGATCTTTACATTGTTTTTGTTTTACGGGTGATTTGTATAGGGAAATTGTGGTTGCTTTTTTTTTGTTGATGTTGTACATCTGCCCGCTGTAGTTTTAATAAATCGGGTTATTGGCCGATCTTGTATTTTTTATGCGATTCTCAGGCGTTTGTTTGGAATAATACAATTGGGTAGCTTGCGAACTTGTTTTGCTTTACAGGCTTAAATAACGCCTTAAAATTTGCCTATCCTATACAAACCCCGGCGTTATTTTATACAGGCGATTCTCCGCGCGTTGTTTTTTGAAGTTGGAACCTCATTTCCTGCCGGGTTTTTGATTTTCTTTTTAAAAAACGGATTATAATTAATTTATTTGGTATTAAATAATTGATATTCAGTTATTTAATAATTTTAGCATCTTTTTAAACTGACTTATTTTAGTTTCCTCGTACCTTTGTGGGTATTTTTAATAGGAATTATGGTCATTTTTAATTACGAAACGGATTTTGAGCTCGAAAATGAGTCAAAATACGAAACCTGGATTGATGAAGTAATTGAATCGGAGGGAAAGGAAGCAGGGGAGATCAACTATATTTTTTGTGATGATGAGTACCTTCACAATATCAACATGCAGTATCTCGATCATGATACTTTGACCGACATCATAAGTTTTGATTATTGTATTGGAGATCTTATATCGGGTGATGTCTTTATTTCGGTTGAACGCGTGAGGGATAATGCCCAAGATTTCGATGTATCATTTCATGAGGAATTGTTACGTGTTATGGCACACGGTGTTTTACACTATTGCGGCTATAAAGATAAATCTGATGAAGATGCCAAACTGATGCGCTCGAAAGAGCAGGAGAAAATGCTTATGTTCCACGTGGAACAATAGTATTTTTAATTTGTTTAATTTAATGTTTCACGTGGAACAATGAGTTTATTTCAAGATGTATATGATGTTGTTGTAGTCGGAGCCGGACATGCCGGTTCTGAGGCTGCAGCTGCTGCTGCCAATATGGGTATGAAGACACTGTTGATAACCATGAGTCTTCAGAATATTGCCCAAATGAGTTGCAATCCTGCGATGGGAGGAATTGCAAAAGGACAGATTGTACGGGAAATTGATGCACTTGGGGGATACTCCGGTATCGTATCCGACCAATCTGCTATACAGTTTAAAATGTTAAACGTATCAAAAGGTCCGGCTATGTGGTCGCCTAGGTGCCAAAGCGACCGTATGAGGTTTGCTGAAACCTGGAGACTTATGCTGGAAGGTACGCCAAATTTGGATTTTTACCAGGAAATGGTTTCCGGAATCCTGATCGAAAATAACAAGGTTACGGGAGTACGTACAAGCCTTGGTATTGAAATTAAGTCTAAAACCGTTGTGCTTACAAACGGAACTTTCCTCAACGGCCTCATCCACATCGGAGAAAAACAGTTCGGAGGCGGAAGGGCAGGAGAGAGTGCTTCTTTTGGTATTACCGAGGATCTGGTTAAGGTCGGTTTTGAATCGGGTAGAATGAAAACAGGTACACCGCCTAGAGTGGATGGAAGGTCACTGGATTATTCCAAAATGGAAGAGCAGCCTGGAGACGAGAATCCACAGAAATTCTCTTACTCGGACGTTACGAAACCGCTTTCTGTACAACGGTCATGTTATATGACCTATACTTCAAACGAGGTGCATGATCTGCTTCGGGAAGGATTTGACCGTTCTCCGATGTTTAACGGAAGGATCAAAAGTCTTGGACCACGTTATTGTCCGTCTATTGAAGATAAGATCAATCGTTTTGCAGATAAGGAGCGCCACCAGATTTTTGTGGAACCGGAGGGGTGGGATACCGTAGAGGTTTATGTGAACGGTTTCTCTACTTCATTACCTGAAGACGTACAGTTCCGTGCTTTAAGATCGGTTGCTGGTTTTGAAAATGTAAAGTTTTTCAGACCGGGTTACGCCATTGAATATGATTATTTTCCACCAACGCAGTTAAAGCATTCGCTGGAAACCAAATTGGTTGATGGTTTGTTTTTTGCCGGTCAGATCAACGGGACAACAGGGTATGAAGAGGCTGCAGCACAGGGATTGATGGCAGGTATCAATGCAGCGCTGAAAGTGCAGCAAAAGGAACCTTTTATTTTGAAAAGAGATGAAGCATATATTGGTGTTCTTATTGATGACCTTATCACGAAAGGAACTGAAGAACCTTACCGTATGTTTACATCGCGTGCTGAATACCGGACCCTTTTGCGCCAGGATAATGCCGATTTCAGGTTAACTCCTAAATCGTTTGCAATTGGTCTGGCTAAGGAAGACCGTATGAAGCGTATGGAATATAAGAAGGAATCTTCCGATAATTTCGTTCAGTTTTTCAGGGAGACTTCCGTAAAAACAGAGGAGGCAAACCCGATACTGGAATCAAAGGGAAGCGATCTTATGAAGCAGCCCGATAAGATGTTTAAAGTGTTTTCACGTCCGCAACTTGATTTGGAGGATGTACTTAAATTTGAGAAGGTTCAATCGTATATAGAAGAACATGCTCTTGATCAGGAAGTGATCGACCAGGCGCTTATCCAGGTTAAGTATTCTGGTTATATAGAAAAGGAACGTAACAATGCGGATAAGCTGACCAGGTTGGAAGACGTTAAAATTCCTGAGAATTTTGATTATGATAAAATAAAATCCATGTCGCATGAGGCCAGGGAAAAATTAAAGAAAATACGTCCGGTAACGATTTCTCAGGCATCACGCATCAGTGGAGTAGCGCCTTCCGATATTTCCATACTGCTCATCCATATGGGACGTTAAAAATGTTCCACGTGAAACAAGGAGGATACTAATATAAATATTCAACTGGCTTATACAACGTATAATTAATATAGCAGCCCGAAAGGGCTGTTCCTTTTTATGATGAAAGATAAGTATATTAAAGATCTTAGCGTCTCGCAGGAGGAGTTCGTTTTAAAGTACGACTACAAATATGATTGTTATAAAACGGAATTTACCCGTTGGGAACGACTGGGAGCTTATTATAAAAGCGAAAACTATATATCACATACTGATGGGAACAGAAACTGGTTCGAGAAAATATACCAGTTCGTTAAGAAATATACCATCAGAAAAAAGTGGCAGCTTATTAAGAAACTTCAAACAAATTCCCATTTAAAAGTTTTAGATATCGGGTGCGGTACAGGTGATTTCCTTAAATACGGAAAAGATTCGGGTATGCTGGTTCAGGGTATAGAGCCCGATGAGTCCGCCAGAAATCTTTGCGAACAAAAGGGAATTGTTGTATCAAAATCACTTCATGAAATTACAGATGATGAATTCAATGTTATTACGCTGTGGCATGTATTGGAACACGTCGAGGATCCAAATGTTTATTTTGAATTTTTTAAAGAAAAGCTTGCCGCAAACGGAACGCTCCTCATAGCAGTTCCTAATTTCCGTTCTTACGACGCACAGTATTATAAAGAATATTGGGCGGCATGGGATGTACCTCGGCATCTTTGGCATTTCAGTAAAAAAACCATGAAGAGGTTGGGTAAGGAACATGGATTTGATCTAATGCATATAAAACCTATGTATTTCGACAGTTTTTATGTTTCCCTTTTATCGGAGTCGTATAAGAACGGCTCAAAAAATATTTTAAAAGCATTCTATATTGGACTAAAGTCGAATTGGAAGGGAAATCGCACAAAAGAACATTCTTCCCACATCTATATTTTCAAAAAATCATTTTAAGTGTATTTTTTTTGAGCTTTGGCATGTTGAATGGGAAAATACCTTGCTTAATTCAGAAACGCGCTTAAATCGAAATTTTAGCAGCTGTTTTAAATAAAGCATTTTTATAAAGTTTAGTTTTTTAATATAAATTTCTTATAGTAGGTACAATTCCATAATTTTAAATACTTTTGTGAGAAATTTAGTTTTACTTAAAAATTTCTTTTTATATGAAAAAAATGATGATGCTTGCTGTTGTGGCATTAAGTGTTGCTGCCTGTAACAAGGATAATGCAGAAACGAAGAGTACCGAAAAAACAGCTGCAACTGCAACGGGATTTAAAACGGCTTATATCGATACGGAAAAACTCATGAAGGAATATCAGGAGTTCAAGGATTTTGAAGCCAAGTTTAAATCCATGTCTGACCGTATGAAAAACGAATTGGACGGTGATGCTAAAAAATTTCAGCGTGATGTATTGGAACTGCAGCAGCAGGCCCAGTCAAAAGGAATGGAATGGGCGCAGAAGCGTCAGGCAGAATTAGAACGCCGCCAGCAGACCTTAGCTGAAAAGGAACAGAACTATATGAAGAAATTCCAGGATGAAAGTGCCGTTGAACGTGATTCTATGGTATCGCGCATGAAAGATTTCATCAAGGATTACGGTAAAGAAAAAGGATACGATTATATTTACGGAACCGGAGACGCAGCTTCGGTACTTTATGCAAAAGAAGAATACAACCTTACCGATGAAGTGTTGGATCTGCTTCATAAACAGTATGAAGAAAAAACCGGGAAGAAGGTTGAGAAAGCAACACCTAAAACTGAGGAAAAGAAAACCGAATCTAAAAAATAATGAAGCCACCCGAACGGGTGGTTTTTTTATCTTTGCACTATGACAGCAGAAGCAGCACTCGTTTTACAGTATATACAGCAGACAGGAAAAAATGTTTTTTTAACCGGTAAGGCAGGTACGGGTAAAACAACGCTTCTTAAGAAAATACTCAGTACAAGCTCAAAGAATACGGTGGTGGTTGCACCAACCGGAATCGCAGCGCTTAATGCTGGGGGTGTCACGATTCATTCCTTTTTCCAGCTGCCTTTTTCGGGTTATATTCCAGCAGACGATGTGGAACAATCCCAGGACGGACCCTATTTTGAAACCAAACGTACCATCAGGAGGCATTTTAAGATGCACCAGATCAAGCAGACGCTTGTACGCAACCTGGAACTGCTCGTTATTGACGAGGTCTCGATGCTGCGTGCAGACGTGCTCGACGCCATGAACGAAATGCTGCAGTACGTTCGAAAATCGGCGTTACCGTTTGGGGGTGTGCAGGTATTGTTTATAGGTGACCTGTGGCAGCTTCCGCCCGTTGTAAAGCAGAACGAATGGGAACGGCTGAAGCAGTTTTACCAGGGTATGTATTTTTTCAATGCCTGGGTCATGCAGGCTTCGCAACCCGTTTATATCGAACTTAATAAAATCTACAGGCAGGACGATGAACGATTCGTTAAGCTGCTTAATAATTTCAGGACTTCCAGCGTTACAGCAGATGATTACGGATTGTTGTCTACACGTGTAAACGAGCATTTCGATACACGGGAAAATAAAGGGTACATCACCCTTACCACACATAACCGGAAAGCCGACGAAATCAACGATCGTGAACTCAATCTGATAAAGGGACAGGAATTTGTGTTCCTACCCGAAATCACAGGCGATTTCCCGGAAAAGATGTATCCGCTAGAGCCGGAACTTGTACTCAAGAAGGGTGCTCAGGTTATGTTTGTAAAAAACGACCTTAGTTATGAAAAGCGGTTTTACAACGGTAAGATCGGTTTTGTTTTTTATGTATCGGAACAGGAAGTTGAAGTATTTTTACCGGAGGACAACGTTAAAATTACCGTTGAAAAATATGAATGGCAGAATGTCCGCTATGCCCTGAACCCGCAGACGAAGGAAATAGAGGAAGAGGTATTGGGTACTTTTGTACAGTACCCGTTGAAGCTCGCATGGGCTATCACCGTGCACAAATCGCAGGGGTTAACTTTTGATAAAGCCGTTCTGGATATCAACGACGTCTTTATGTCGGGACAGGCCTATGTGGCCCTTTCACGGCTGCGAAGCCTGGACGGGTTGGTGCTGTCAAAGCCGGTAGCCATTAGGGAAGTACTTACCGATGAACACATCCGTTCCTTTTCGCAACGTCATGCTGCCTTGAATAATGAAGACGGGCTGCTTCACGCGCGGCTCGAATATTTATGGATGCAGCTTAAAGAAACTTTTGACTGGGTAAGTGCCCACCGGGAATTTTCGGACTGGGTGCAAAGCTGGGCTTCAGAGAAAAAATCGGTGCGCAGTATTTACCGGGCATGGGCACAGAAACAGCAGCGTTTGCTGGAACAGCTTCGGAATGTGGGTCTTAAGTTCCTTAGTGAACTGCACCCACTTTTTACAGAGGATCCTTTCCGTGCCGAACATCTTGTACAGCGCGTTGAAAAAGCATACTCGTATTTTTACCCGAAACTCGACGAACTGGCGTATGATACGCTGTTCGTTTTTGAACAATCGAAGAAAAAGAAAGGTTTTGTGCTGTTTACGGAACAATTGCGCGTTTTTGAAGATGAACATATCCGAATGATTCTAAAGCTTATGAAAACGCATAAAATGATCCTTCTTTTCCGCGACGGGAATGATTTCACAAAAGAACAGCTCGAAACCAAGGATGCGACAGGTTACAGGCTTAACCACCTTTCAGGAATCAGGGAGATACTGCGCACTCAGGTACTGGATATAGAAGCTGTGGAAGAAGACGATCTCAAAACAGTTCCGAAGGAAAGGAAAACCTCGACAACAGACAAAACGTTCGAACTCTGGCAACGCAGGCAAAGCATTGCCGAAATTGCCGAAGAGCGCAAGCTTTCCATACAGACGGTTTACCAGCACATCGGAAAGCTCATAGGGCAGGGAAACATAGAGGTTACCGAAGTACTTTCTAAAAAGAAGCTGTTGCAGCTGCAACAGCTTTTTGAACAAAACGAAGGAAAAACGCTTACGGAAATCAAAGCCGAAGCAGCAGAAGAGGTAAGCTGGGAAGAACTGCGTATTTACAAGGCCTATCTTGAGAGCCATAAAGAATTGTAATTTGTTATTTCTTTTTGTTCAGCTGTTGTTCCTGTTTTTTTTACCAAATTTCTGTAAAACACTCCCTTTTATAAAGCAGATTTATAAAATTATTTAAAGAAAGAACTTCTCTTTAAATAATAAAATAACCATATGTCAAATTTATTTTTGAGCGACATAAATTTTGTTTTAGATTTGTCATCCAAACACAAACATTTATGAAGCACAAATACTTATACTTTTAGTCAGTTGTATATACTGACCTCTTTTAAATAAAATCCTAAAATATTAAAACATGAAGAAACGCGCACTGACGCTGTTTCTGGCGCTGTCTGTTTATTGCGGATACGGCCAGGACGTGGTATGGCAGAAAACCATCGGCGGCGAGCATTCGGAGTACCTTTTCGATATGGTACCCACGGTAGATTACGGCTTTCTTTTGGCGGGCAGCTCGCTGTCGGACAAAACAGGCTTAAAAAAACAGGCCGGCAATGGCAGCCTCGACTATTTCATCTGGAAGATGGACCAGCACGGCGAAGAAGAATGGCAGCTTAGCTTTGGCGGCGAGGGTCAGGACATCCTTAAAAACATCAGTCCCACAAACGACCAGGGATACATCCTGGGAGGATATACCGATTCCGGCAAAAGCGGGGACAAGCAAACCGAAAACAAAGGAAAGAATGATATCTGGATCGTAAAGATCAACGCACGCGGCGAGCAGCAGTGGCAGCAGAGCTACGGAGGGGAAGGCGACGACCGCCTGGTACAGATCCGGCAGACGGCAGACGGGGGCTACCTCATAGCCGCCACGACGAATTCCGACAAAGGTCCCGATAAAAAGGACGCCAAACAGGGAGGGCTGGATTACTGGATCCTCAAAACCGACAAGCTCGGCAAGGTAGAGTGGGAAAAAACGCTGGGAGGTATCTATAACGACGAACCGCGCACCATCGTATTTACAGAAAAAGGCTACCTCATAGGCGGAGTATCGAACTCCCCGGCATCGGGTACCAAACAGAAAGACACCTATGGCGGATACGATATGTGGATTGTGGAACTCGACACCAAAGGCAACGAGCTGGCACAGTACGTACTGGGCAGTGAAAACGACGACGAGCTCAACCAGGTGTTACTGTCAGCCGATAAAAAAAGCTATACCGTAACGGGCAGCACTTATGGCGAAGGCAGCAGCGGCAACCTTACCCAAAAGGCCGAAAACGGCAGCGACTTCGTGGTGATCCATACCGACCTTCGTTTTGAACCCCAAAAACAGTTCAGCTTCGACCTTAAAGGATCGGAAGTACTGACCTCTACACAGACAACGGCCGAAGGGAATTTATTGCTGTCGGGCTATAAGCAGGACGCCAAAACAAGAAAAAAAAGCTATGCAGCCGTACAGGTAAATGCCAAAGGTGAACAGGTATGGGACAAGGAACTCTCTACAAGCGGGGACGATTTATTGCGCAAAGCCGTAGTAACACGCGATGGCGGATTGGTGTTTGCCGGTAACTCCACAGGAAAAAGCGCTAAATACAAAACCGCTTCCGTAGGCCGCGACGATTACTGGGTGGTGAAGCTGCATACCAAAGCGGAAACAAAACAACCCGAAATAAAGATCGAGGCCATCCCGAACCCGACAGACGGTTTTACGAACATTGTGATCAACCATGAGTACAAAGAAGGCGTGGTGAACGTTTACGACCTTAACGGGCGTTTATTGCATACCGAAGCTTTGAAGTACGATATGGTGGCGGTGGATTTAAGCCGTTATGCCATGGGAACCTACGTTATCAACATCAAAACCGATGTGGTAAATACCTCGGTTAAAGTCATTAAGAAATAATCATGAAGAAATTTTTACTATTAATACAGCTTCTTTTTGTGTGTACGGTAGTCCATGCACAAAGCGACAGTTACAGTTCCAATATATTTACAGATTCTCCAATCTCATTGAGTTCAGGTCATTACAGTTTTAATCTGCCTTTGTTCAATATGGAAACACCCAACAGCCAGGTACAACTGAATGCAAGTTTAGGCTACCATTCCAAAAGTGTTCGTTCCATATACAGTGGAAGTATGTTTGGAAACGGATTCAGTTTAAGTATTTTACCGGTTATTTCAAGGGAAAATGCTTCTGACGAAGATAAATTACCTTCTTTAACTATAAATGCCAACGGTGTCAATGATCGGCCGGACATATACACCTATAATCTACTGGGACTAAATGGTAAGTTTTTTGTTTATGTGAAAAACGGCGTCATGAAAGTTCAAGTTGTTGAACAAAATACTTATGCCGAGATAAAGGTGAAACATGATACAGGATCCGGGTTTCCAACTCAGGTAAGTTCGTATCAGAATATGTATTTCATTATTGTAGACAAAGACGGTACAGAATATGTGTTCAGTACAAAGGAGAACAGGCCTTATCAGATTTCATCTACACCTGTTCCCAGATTCCAGAACCGGTTTTTAAATATTTATTTAACAAAAATCATTGATAAATCCAAAAGAGAATTAGTCAGCTATACCTATACAGACCGTACGGTTGGAGACAATACCTTAAAACAGATTTACGAAATAAATGCACCGAACTATGGTAAAGTTCGTTTTAATATATTGAACAGTACAAATGTTGTACCAAGAGTACAAAATATTCAGTTGTTCAATGAATTTAATACTTTGGAAAGAACGATTGAATTTTTATATGGAACTGCGCATTTGGGAACATATAATCTTTCTAAAATCACATATAAGACACCAGATAATAAAACGTATTATTACCAACTTTTCTATAATAACAATACAGGTACATTAGATGACAGTGGTTATTATTGGCCAAATTCGACCGGTACCTCAATGTTGCCCTATGGAATGTCATATGTATCAGAATTTGCTTCTACCGGAATGCTTTCCGGAATGACAAGCGGAGCTTTAAGTAAGGTAATTTTACCAACAGGCGGGAATATAAATTTCACTTATGAGGTGAACGATATGAAATTAGATGAAAGCAAATGGTACACTGATATTCCGGATAATTACGATTTTGCAGAAACCCCAAAAATAGTTTCAACTATCTACAGAACCGAAGGATTATTTACTCCTTATGTGAGACATAGTTTTACCGTTTCGGAAAAAGTTAAATTATACTACATGGTTAATTCAGATGGCAAATCTTCTGGAGGAAGCCTTCCTATAGTGACTTATCCCGATTATAAAATCTATAAATCTACCGATACCACCACTCCAATTTTAAGTACTAAGGCCAGCAGTAGCACAGCGTACAGTAATATGGTACTGGATCCCGGAACTTATTATCTGGAATATAAGGATTCCGAAAAAAGTTTGTTTAAAACTGTTTCTTTAAAGATTCATACAAAAAAAACGGCCAATTTACAGCAGTATGTTTATGCCCCGGGGATCAGAATCAAATCGATTGTGGAACAACAGGCAAATAAAACAAAGAGCGAGACAGTATTTCACTATAAACCATTGGCTCAGCTAAATGAAAAAGTGTCCAGTGGGTATACCGGCTATGCAGCTGTCTACTCTAAAATAGGCTTAAGGTATTTAAAAGATAAAAACAAAGAATTCGTTTATTATACCACTGTCACCAAGGAAATAAAGGGTAAAGGCTTTATTGAATACCATTTTGGAGACAAGGTATTAAACGACAGTCTGGTATTGATCGGTAAATTTGACAATTTAAGAAAATACCCCAAACAGATTAAGCAGTATGATGCTGCCAAAAATCTCACAGAAGAGATTTCGAACGATTATACTTTTGAATATATACCTATGGAAATGGATGCTTCTGTTCCTTATGTAAAACCTCAGGGTATACTTAAAAAGCAGGTGGTAAATGCCAAAAATTACAAATCAGGTATCAATGTCGGCAATGTTGACCAGATAGTGGAATATTCTACAGATTTCAGAATGCCGTTAACAGAAACAGTCGATGATGTAAAAAATGGTGAAACTGTAAAACTGGAGAGTACTTATCAAAAAGTAGGTAGTGAGGTTTTGCTTACCAGCTATAAGAAAACGCTTAATAATAATATGTTGTTTAACAAAACTTACAATTATGTATTGAAGATGACTGCATTGGCCGAATTTTATCCGCTGACTTCTTATGCGGAAAAGAACAGTCAGAATGAAATAGTGAACAGTTACGAGGTAACCAAAACCGATATAAACGGAAACGTTTTGGAATACAAAGACCATTTGGGAATCTTCCATTCCATTGTTTGGGGATACAACAACAGCAAGAAGTTGTTTGAGGTTACCGATTTAAAGTATGACCAGATCAATACTTTGGTAATTTCAGACCTGCAGTTGTACACTTCTTCAAGTGGAACAGCACAATTTCAGGACCCGACCATAATTTCAGGATATTATGCTACTTTGCGGAATGCACATCCGGACAAGCTTATTACAACGTATACTTATAACATAGGGAAAGGATTACGTACGGTGACCGATCCAAATGGCAGAACGACTTTCTATGAATATGATAATTTCGGAAGGCTTAAAAATATGAAGGACCAGGAAGGAAATTTCATCAAGTCGTACCAGTACAACTTTATTAACGGAGTAAATTAAGAGGCATGAAAAAATATATATTATTATTGATAATCAGTGTTTTTGCTTCTGATTTGATTGCGCAGAGCAACACGAAAAACTATATAAAGGAAACAGTTTACCGTACGGTAAGCAATACAGGCGGGGGTGTAGTACTTTATTCACCGACGGATTTTGAGAACATTACTTATTTTGATGGTTTAGGCCGTCCCGAACAGGTTATACAGAAAAATGCTTCTCCCGATAACGAAAAGAACATTGTAAAGCATATCGAATATGTAAACAATACAGGGCAGACAAAGGATTTTCTTCCTTTTACGGTAGAGGGAAAAACTACAACTTCCATTGGAGGAGGGTTGTCCTATACCTCGTATAATGGTAATTTTGTAGACAATGCCAATACGGCCACGGTAAATTTCTATAATACGGTGGAGAACGAACTAACGCAGAATCCGTTTTGGGAAATGAAACCTAAAAATAACTTAAGTACCGAAATTGAAGAGGTGGCAGCTCCGGGTACGGACTGGTCTATGAGTAACGGACATACGGTAAAGGTAGATGTTTTTGCTAATACAGCAGGTGAAGTCAAATGGTTTAAGGCAACGGCCAGTTGGAACGCAACAACAAGGGTTTATGGAAATGTGCTTATAAATTCTGGTTTTTTTGCTGAAGGTAGCTTATCCAAGCATGTTGTAAAAGGAGAAAACTGGACTTCAGGGAAAAACAATACTGTTGAAATTTTTAAGGATAATGATGAGAAGGTTCATTTAAAACGTGCCTATAATAATAATCAGGCTCATGATACATATTATGTTTACAACAACAGGGGACAACTTGCTTATGTTCTGACACCGGAATCTTTGGATACTTCCCTTACCAATGAGGTTCTCGATGAGCTATGTTTTCAATACAATTATGATGAAAATGGACTATTGGTTGAAAAAAAGGTTCCAGGAAAAAAATGGCAATACACTGTTTATGATAAGGCTGGAAGACTAGCATTCTCAGGACCTAATCTAAATCCGTTTGGAACAGGAGAAGAAGGCTGGCTTTTTATAAAATATGATTATTTAAACCGTATGACTTATAAAGGATTCTATACAGGTCATACTGTTAATGGGCCTAATCGAGCTGCTTTACAAGGATTATTGAGAAATCAGTCAGTTTACAATGAAAAGAGACAGACAAGCACATCTACTGTTGATGGTGTTTCAGTTAGTTATACCAATGAAGTATTTCCTACAGCGTCCGTAACGATGCTCGAAGTGAATTATTATGACAGTTACGGTTTTGCCAATGGTCCTTCTGCACCTGAAAATGTAAACGGAGTAGCACCCAATACGAATGTAAAAGGATTGCTTACAGGAATATGGACGCGAAATCTTACCACAGCAGCAGAAAAGAAAGGCGATCTTACATATCTGGTATACGATGCCAAATACCGTCCTATCCGGGTACATACCAACAATATGCAGGGCGGATCGACCCAGGTAAACAGCGTATTCAACTTTTTCGGAAATCCGACCCAGATACAGACGGTACATAAAAAAACAAGCAGTTCGGCAACTTTGACCACTGTGGAGAATTTTACCTATAACGCTCGGGAATACCTGCTGAAGCATACGCATACCGTTAACGGCCAGGCAGAGGAACTTATTGCGTCTTATGAATATGACGGTTTAGGGAAGCTCGTTCGTAAAAATGTTGGAAATACTGCTATCAAACCTTTACAGAAAGTTGATTATAAGTACAACGTACGCGGCTGGCTTAAACAGATAAACAACCCTAACAACCTTAATGAAAACAGCGATAACGACCTGTTCGGGCTTACGGTCAACTACAACACGGCTGAAAACTTACCGGCTACAGTAAAGAAACAGTATAACGGAAACATCAGCAGTGTAGAATGGAAAACGCGTACCGATAACATCAAGCGTGGATATGTTTACAGATATGACGACCTAAACCGCTTAACGGATGCTTCTTATTTGAAGAATAGTATTTTAACTGGAGGATTTAAGGAGCAGTCGGCTTACAGTAAGAATGGTAATATTACATCAATGAACCGTACAGCAGAGATTGATGGTCAGGTGGTGGCTATTGATGATGCAGCTTATAATTACAGTTACAACAAGCTCATGTCGGTTGCCGATGCTACAAATCATCCTCAGGGCATCAACGATGTTAACAAAACAGGTGATGATTATGCCTACGATGCGTTTGGAAACCTAATTGCAGATAAAAACCGTAAGATTACTTCGATTACCTACAACCATTTAAGCCAGCCGGTAACGATGACATATGCAACGGGTGATAAAATTGTGTTTACTTATGACAGTAATGGAAACCGTCTTAAGAAAACGGTAACTCAAAATGGTGTGACAAATACAGTAGAATATCTCGATGGGTTTGAATATAAAGACAACGTGTTAAAGTACATCGCTACGAAGGAAGGATTTATTAAATTTGAAAACGGGCAGTACAATTACGTTTATCAGTATAAGGATCATGTTGGAAATGTAAGGCTGGTGTATCAGGACATCAATAAGAACGGAACTGTTGAAACTACAGAAATACTCGATGAGAGCAATTATTATGCGTTCGGTTTAAAACACGGTTATTACAACCAGATTGCGAATAATTTCAGCAACGCCCTGCTGCCTAATAAAGGGTTTAACGGGCAGCCGCAACTGATAGATCTCGATGCCAACTTAACGCTTATGGATTTCAGGATGTACGATGGTGCTTTGGGGCGTTTTACGGGAATTGATTTATTGGCGGATATGTTTGCAGAACATTCACCTTATCATTTTGCATATAACAATCCGATTTCGTTTATTGATCCCTCGGGTTTAAGTTCGGGACCAAGTCCTAATAATACGATTGAAATAGGAAGTAACGGTGATGTGGCATTATATTATACGGATGAGGAAGGAAATCTCGCAGTTATCTTTTTCATTAACAGAAAATCATCATCCGGACGAGAACCGGAAGTAATGAAAGAGTTTGCAAAAGACGGTGGCACAAGCGGGGGAGGTCCTTCCGGATCGGCTTCTGGATCGGCTTCTGGATCAGCTTCTGGAGGTGGTGGAAACCGCTCGGGTGCAAGAAATTCTGATGGACATGATGGAAACAGTAATTGGCTGTACGACTTTTTATATAATAATCCGGCAGTAACCGGATATAGTTCCGGAGAGTATGGTGCATATATATCCGACGCGAACAGTATTAGCGTAAGTGGAGGAGTAAGCGGTATCTTTTTTTCTTTTAATTTTGAATTGGGTATTGCGATGACAAATAATGATGTGGCATTGGTCGTTGGAGGAGATCTGGGAACTGGTTTAAATCCGGAAATGCCTGGTTTCAGTCTTGCAGGCGGATTTGGATTTCATGATAATTACGGTGGAAATAGTGATGTTTTAGATGGACTAGCAGGAAAGGATATAGGATGGAGTGCCAACCTTATGTATGGGGGTATATCAAGAAGTCAAACAGCTTATGATAACTGGACCCGGAATGATCAGATGGGAGTTCAAACAACTAAGATAAATATCGGATTAGGAATCGGGGTTGGTCAAAATCGCTCTCAGGCAGAATCGTATAAATTAAGTAACGGAATTCAGAACATAAAAAACTGGTATAATACATGGAAGTTTTAAAGCGCATAGTATTTTTTATCTTCGTTTTTTGTTCTTTGATTGGTTGTGATAAGCGGGATAAGAATGGAAATTGCGAGGAAGGAGCCAAATTGTTTAGGGAAGTAGAATGCCTGCAAATATTTGAAAGGCTCCCGACGCTTGCATCTTATCGATTAAAATCGGAAGGAACCCACCTTGTAACGGGAGAGAAATGTATATGTGAAGATCAAACAAGAGCTTTGAATAATTATAAACATATATTGGAAAAAGGAGATACCATCATTAAAAGAAAAGGAGAACTCACTTTTTCTATTCATAAAAAAGATACGGTCATTGTCGTAAAATGGGAATGTCTGGGAAAAATTTATGAGTAATTAAAAAAGAACAGCCCCGATTAGGGGCTGTTATATTTAAATGGAAAATATTTTATCAGAGATTGGCAAGCTTCCGTATATCGAAGCATATAAAAAATTTTCGGAATTACTTCGAGGGGATGTTAAGTTTGATCTTTCCGAAATTGAACTAATTTTGAGTTGGAAGGAAAAACAGCTTATTACTGATTTTTTTGATGAATATAAGTATTTTTCAAAGGATGATTTCACTTATCTGGAAAGCTTTATTAACCTGAACTTAGGCCATTCCAATAAAGATTTTGTTTCCGACCTTATTTATTTTGCCATGGACTTTGGATTAAACTTAAATTACACGGAAATTTTATCTATGATTATAATAGATGAAGCCGATGAGGATTGTTTGGTTTTAGGATGTTTAGAATATATAAGCATGAATATTAAATTTCTATATATTGACGAAATAATAGAGAAATTGGAATATGTGATTAACCATACCGTATACCATCAAAATGAACAGGTATGTGCGGGCATGGCTTTATACAGGATAACAATGAAAAACAGTTATCTGGATTTTGTTCAGGAACTTATAGATTATGATGAAACGAATTTAACTTATTTAAATAACACCTTAAAAGGAGAAATGTATAGTGAAAAATATTTTGACTCCAGTGATTTCAATACAAAAGTAAAAAGAAGGTATACAGATGATAATCTCAAAAATTAAAACCGGTTCTAACCAGAGCCGGTTTTTTTAATGAGCCAAGTTATGAATATGGGCAAATCCTTACCTTGAGTATGCTATCTTTTTGTGTCTGATTTGAAAAGATAGAATCATTTGGACTAACATATAAGCGATAACTATGATAAACTTCCTTATACAGCAAGGAAATTTTGTAGACTAAGCCCGTGTGTAAATCCTTAAAACCGTAAAAATATGAATACTGAAGCAATATAAGTGGAGCTCCATTACAGAGACTGTTTTCTGGGTATTGTTTTTATATGCAAAATAAAGGTTATATAGTTTAAAAATGTTTTGTTTTTATCTAAATGTTTTTTATTTTTAAACGTCGTTAATTTATCATATTTTTGCAAACCAAACACAAACATTTATGAAACACAAATACTTATACTTTTAAGCAGTTATATATATACTGCCTTTTTAATAAAAAATCAAACAATTTATAACATCAAAAACATGGAGAAACGCGCACTGACGCTGTTTCTGGCGCTGTCTGTTTATTGCGGATACGGCCAGGACGTGGTATGGCAGAAAACCATCGGCGGCGAGCATTCGGAGTACCTTTTCGATATGGTACCCACGGTAGATTACGGCTTTCTTTTGGCGGGCAGCTCGCTGTCGGACAAAACAGGCTTAAAAAAACAGGCCGGCAATGGCAGCCTCGACTATTTCATCTGGAAGATGGACCAGCACGGCGAAGAAGAATGGCAGCTTAGCTTTGGCGGGGAGGGCCAGGACATCCTGAAGAACATCAGTCCCACAAACGACCAGGGGTACATCCTGGGAGGATATACCGATTCCGGCAAAAGCGGGGACAAGCAATCCGAAAACAAAGGCAAAAACGATCTCTGGATCGTGAAGATCAACGCACGCGGCGAGCAGCAGTGGCAGCAGAGCTACGGAGGGGAAGGCGACGACCGCCTGGTACAGATCCGGCAGACGGCAGACGGGGGCTACCTCATAGCCGCCACGACGAATTCCGACAAAGGTCCCGATAAAAAGGACGCCAAACAGGGAGGGCTGGATTACTGGATCCTCAAAACCGACAAGCTCGGCAAGGTAGAGTGGGAAAAAACGCTGGGAGGTATCTATAACGACGAACCGCGCACCATCGTATTTACAGAAAAAGGCTACCTCATAGGCGGAGTATCGAACTCCCCGGCATCGGGTACCAAACAGAAAGACACCTATGGCGGATACGATATGTGGATTGTGGAACTCGACACCAAAGGCAACGAGCTGGCACAGTACGTACTGGGCAGCGAAAACGACGACGAGCTCAACCAGGTACTGCTGTCGGCCGATAAAAAGGGCTATACCGTAACGGGCAGCACTTATGGCGAAGGCAGCGGCGGCAACCTTACCCAAAAGGCCGAAAACGGCAGCGACTTTGTGGTGATTCATACCGACCTTCGTTTTGAACCCCAAAAACAATTCAGCTTCGACCTTAAAGGATCGGAAGTGCTGACCTCTACACAAACAACTCCCGAAGGGAATTTATTGCTCTCGGGCTATAAGCAGGATGCCAAAACAAGAAAAAAGAGCTATGCGGCCGTACAGGTAAATGCCAAAGGCGAACAGGTATGGTATAAGGAACTCTCCACAAGCGGGGACGATTTATTGCGCAAAGCCGTAGTAACGCGCGATGGCGGGCTTGTATTTGCGGGTAACTCCACGGGAAAAAGCGCTAAATACAAAACCGCTTCCGTAGGCCGTGATGATTACTGGGTGGTGAAGCTGCATACCAAAGCGGAAACAAAACAACCCGAAATAAAGATCGAGGCCATCCCGAACCCCACAGACGGTTTTACGAACATCGTGATCAACCATGAGTACAAAGAAGGCGTGGTGAACGTATACGACCTTAACGGGCGTT
>JBEBOB010000012.1:0-73587 GCA_040396655.1 Flavobacterium sp.
AGAGCAGCTGATTTGTAATCAGCAGGTCGTGGGTTCGAGTCCCTCTAGAGGCTCTTAAAAAAAAACTCCCTGGTTTACCAGGGAGTTTTTTTATGCCTGTAGGCCAATAAAAAAGTAGTTCTTACGAACTACTTTTTTATTAAATCAAGGTAATTTTTCAGAATAAGGCCGTATTTGCTTTTTGCAACCTCCGGCGAAAGGTTTCCGTAGATGGTATCCAGATACTTGTTGTTAACCGTAGCTACATCGGTTAGGGCGATATAAGGAGCTACTTCGTGAGCGTTGTTCTTCAGCGCAAAGTTTACGGCATTGAGATAAACACGCCCCGATGCGCGTTTTACTGCGTTGTCCAGACTGTCTGCCTTTAGGGACTGCTTACTCATCCGGGCCACAAGAGCTTCCTTGATAAGATTGTTTTGCTTATTCGTTACGACCGATTTTGACTGAAGGTATTTGTTGTACAGTTCCTGGTTTTTAGAACCTTCAACATGTGCTCCTCCAGAAAAATTTTCGAGTTCGCTGCTGATTTTAAGATTCCCCGGTTCGGCGAAGAAAAGGATAAGATTGTCCATAGTGCTTGTGCTGCCTCTGTTAAGTCCCAAATACAGCACTTCAGGTTCTTCAAGGTTAAACGAACTTTCAAAGGTCGACTTACCTTTAAGGACAATGCTGTCCAAGGTAACAAGAGTACTGTCTTTTACCTGCTGTATGTATAGGGTTCCTTGTTTCAGGCCCTTGATTTCTCCTGTAATGTGCGTATTGCCGTTTTGTTTGTCCGTAGAACACGATAAGAGGCAAAGAGCCATCCCCGCTAAAAATAACTTTTTCATATTATTTAAATAAATCCATCCCCGGGATGTTAGGCATACCGTCTTTTGCAGCGGCTGCAAGTTCGGCTTCGTTAATTGCCCCTGCCTTCTCCAAAGCTTTGTTCAATATCATTATGAGGTAATCTTCCAGCTGCTCTTTATCTTCTAATAGATCATCACTGATCTCCAAAGCTCTTATTTGTCGGTTGGCCGTAACGGTTACCCTCAGCAAACCGTCGGCACTTTGTTCATCAATCAGAACCGTATTCAGGCGTTGCTTTGTTTCCTCCACCTTTTTTTGGGCTTCCTGTAGTTTTCCCATCATGCCCATTAAATCTCCAAACATATTCGTTATATTTAATTTTAGTACAAAAATATTAAAATCAGTTAAAAACACGAGCCAATAAGGTTGAAAGACTCAAGTATTTTTATCTTTTATTGTAGTATTTTTGTGCAACATATGCAGTAAATAACGAAAGAATGAATCAAAGTATAAAAGAGCCGGTAGCCAAGATTGTTCCGGAAATATTGGAAAAGCACGGAGATGTACGTATTGATAATTACTATTGGTTGAACGAAAGGGAAAATAAAGAGGTCATAGATTATCTTGAGCAGGAAAATAATTATTATAAAACATTAACGTCCCATACCGAAGATTTTCAGAAGAAACTCTTTCAGGAAATGAAGGCAAGGATAAAGGAAGATGACGCTTCTGTACCGTACTTCAACAATGGTTACTGGTATCTTACAAGGTTTGAAACAGGTAAGGATTACCCGATTTATACACGTAGAAAAGGAAGTCTTGATGCCGAAGAAGAAATCCTTTTTGACTGTAATGAACTGGCTGAAGGGCATGTTTATTTTCAGTTGGGAGGGCTTAACATCAGCGACGACAACAAATTTGCGGCTTTCGGAGTCGATACCGTATCACGCAGAGAATATACCATTCAGATAAAAAATCTGGAAACAGGTGAAATCCTTCCGGAAAAAATCGAAAAAACAACAGGCGGAAGTACCTGGGCTGCTGATAATAAATCCCTTTTTTATTCAAGGAAAGACGAGCAGACGCTTAGGGCTGACCGTATTTTTAAACACATATTGGGAAGCGACATAAGTACAGATGAAATGATCTTTAATGAAAAAGATGAAACGTTTTCCACTTATGTTTACAGATCCAAGTCGAGAAAATACCTTATTATAGGTTCCGAAAGTACCATGACCTCTGAATACCGTATACTGGAAGCTTCTGATCCGGAAGGAGATTTCAGAATCTTTCAAAAACGGACGCGCGGTCTGGAATATTCCGTTTCCCATTACGGAGCACATTTCTATATTGTAACCAATAAAGATAAGGCTACGAATTTTAAGCTGATGATGACGCCGGAAGATAAAACATCGAAGGAGAACTGGGAAGACCTGATTCCGCACCGGGAAGAAGTGCTGCTGGAAGGAATTGATATTTTTAAGGATTACCTGGTCGTTTCAGAACGCTTTAACGGGTTGTCACACATAAAGATTCAACCGTGGAGCCGTCCGGAAGAAGCTTATTATCTTCCGTTTGACAGTGAAACCTTTACAGCTTATACAACAACAAACCTTGATTTTAATACAGAAGTACTGCGCTACAGTTACCAGTCGCTTGCCACACCTTCATCGGTTATCGATTTTAACATGCGGACCCGTGAAAAGGATGTGAAAAAAGAACAGCAGGTGCTCGGAGGAAAATTCGATAAACAAAATTATACGGAAGAACGGGTCTGGGCCACAGCTGCCGATGGAACAAAGGTTCCTATTTCGATGGTTTACAGGAAAGAGTTAAAAAAAGACGGAAGAAATCCTCTGCTTCAATACGCATATGGATCCTACGGATCCACTATGGAACCGTATTTTTCGAGTGTAAGACTGAGCCTGCTTGACCGCGGCTTTATATATGCCATTGCGCATATAAGAGGAGGTGAAGACCTGGGCAGGGAATGGTATGAGCAAGGGAAGCTGCTGGAAAAGAAGAATACATTTACCGATTTCATAGATTGTTCAAGGTTCCTCATAGCCCAACAGTATACAGCTCCTGAACATTTGTATGCCGAAGGCGGATCTGCCGGAGGTTTGCTTATGGGAGTTGTACTTAATGAGGCTCCTGAACTTTACAACGGGGTTATTGCTCAGGTTCCTTTTGTTGATGTGGTGACTACCATGCTCGATGATTCTATTCCGCTTACGACAGGTGAGTACGATGAGTGGGGAAATCCCAACGAAAAAGAATACTACGATTATATGAAATCGTATTCTCCTTATGATAATGTAAAGCAACAGGCATATCCAAACCTCTATATATCAACGGGGCTCCATGATTCGCAGGTACAGTATTGGGAACCTGCCAAGTGGATCGCCAAACTGCGTGCCATGCGGACAAATAAGAACTTATTGTTCCTCGATACCAATATGGATGCCGGTCACGGGGGGGCTTCGGGAAGATTTGAAGCCCTGAAGGAAGTCGCCAAGGAATATGCCTTTCTCCTAGATTTGGAAGGAATTCATAAATAATTCTAAAAAAAGTATTAATTTTGCAACGTGAAATAGAGCTTTAGGAAGAGCTTTAAAAAACAATTAAAAATGAAAGAAGAGATACAGGCTCATGAGAATATTTTGGATTTTGTAGGCAATACGCCGCTGATCAAACTAAATAAAATTTCTCAGGGATTGACTGGTAATTTTTATGCGAAAGTAGAAGCTTTTAATCCGGGGCACTCATCTAAAGACCGTATCGCCTTACATATTATAGAAGAAGCTGAACGAAAAGGAATTTTAAAACCGGGAAGTATCATTGTAGAGACCACATCAGGAAATACGGGGTTCAGCATCGCAATGGTAAGCATTATAAAAGGATACGAGTGTATACTGGCTGTTTCATCAAAATCGTCCCATGATAAGATTGACATGCTCAAAGCAATGGGAGCCAAGGTATATGTCTGCCCTGCGAATGTTTCGGCAGATGATCCACGTTCTTATTACAGTGTAGCAAAGCGTATTCATCAGGAAACGGCAGGCTCGGTGTACATAAACCAGTATTTCAACGAACTCAATATTGATGCTCATTATAAAACTACGGGACCGGAAATATGGAACCAAACCAACGGTAAAATTACGCACCTTGTAGCCTGTTCAGGAACGGGAGGAACCATTTCGGGAACTGCGCGGTACCTTAAGGAGCAGAATCCGGGTGTAAGAATTTTAGGGGTTGATGCTTTTGGTTCGGTACTCAAAAAATTTCACGAAACCCAGGAGTTTGATCCAAAGGAAATTTATCCTTACCGGATTGAAGGCATGGGGAAAAATTTAATTCCTACCGCCACCGACTTTTCTGTTATAGATCAGTTTATGAAGGTTACCGATGAGGACGCGGCGCATATGGCCCGGGAAATTTCGAAAACGGAGGGGATTTTTGTCGGATATACTTCAGGCGCCGCATTTCAGGCAGTTCGACAGTTTAACAATGAAGGAGAGTTTGACAGAAACAGTAATGTAGTGGTTATTTTTCCTGATCACGGATCACGTTATATGAGTAAAATTTACAGTGATGAGTGGATGAGGGAACAGGGTTTTTTTGACCATGAGAAAATGGAACAAAATCAGATTGAATACATAAAATAAAAAAAAGAGAAGGAAACTTCTCTTTTTTTGTTTTTAGTTGTAACATATCGTTAATGAATAATACTTATTATAAAAACGATATAGTTATGAGCTTAAAAATTTCAGGGTTAACCAAAACCTATAAAAACGGGGTTAAGGCATTAGATAATGTAAATTTGGAAATAGGAAAGGGGATGTTCGGTCTTTTAGGACCAAACGGAGCCGGAAAATCTTCTTTAATGCGTACCATTGCTACTTTGCAGTCTCCAAATGCGGGATCCATCACCTTTAACGACATCAACATCCTTGAAGATAAAAACGGATTGAGAAAAGTACTGGGCTATTTACCTCAGGAATTCGGTGTGTATCCGAATATGTCGGCAGAAAGCCTTCTTGATTATTTCGCTCAGCTGAAAGGAATTACCAAAAGAGCAGAACGTAAGAAAATCATAAAAGAAGTACTCGAGCTTACGAACCTGTACGATGTACGCAACAAAAGTGTCAGCGGATATTCAGGCGGTATGAAGCAGCGTTTTGGAATTGCACAGTTGCTTCTGAACAATCCGCAGCTTATTATAGTTGATGAGCCTACTGCCGGTCTGGATCCTGCAGAACGTCATCGTTTTTTGAACGTTTTGCGTGAGATAGGAACCAATCATACCGTGATTTTTTCGACCCATATCGTTGACGACGTGCGGGAATTGTGTAATGAAATTGCTATTTTAAACGGTGGAAAGATCTTGTTTGAAGGAACGCCTTCAAGCGGAGAACAACTTCTAGACGGAAAAATATGGATGCGCATCATCAACCGGGATGAATTTGATGCATTTGCTGCCAAGCATAATATCATTTCATCAAACTTTAACCCGGACAATACACTTAACATCCGTGTTTACAGTGATGAACAGCCCGATGAAACCTTTGTCGTAGCGAAGCCGATTCTGGAAGATGTGTATTTTGTTTCATTAAAAGGAGATAAGTAATGTTTGGAACCATTTTTAAATTTGAAACAAAGCGCTGGTTCAAAAACTGGCAGTTATACCTCTATTTCCTAATATTCTTTTCATTGTCATTCGGTTTGATGGCAGGTGTATTAGGTTATTTCGACGGTTTTACGGCGACGACCTCTTCCAATCTTATCGTTAATTCCCCGTTGGCTATTAACGGTATTATCGGCCAGATTGCAACGTATGTCAATTTTATCATCCCAACGGTGATCGGGGCAACGGTTTACCGCGATTTTAAATATAATTCGCATACCCTGTTGTTTGCGTATCCGTTTAACAAATTGCAGTATCTGGCGGGTAAATTCTTCAGCGGTTTTTTTATTACGGTACTTATTACTTTTTCTATAGGATTAGGGTTCCTGCTGGCATCGGTACTTCCGTTTGCAAATGCTGACTTGCTGGGGCCTATACACCTGGGCGCTTATTTTCAAAGCTATGTGTTATTTGTAGTTCCGAATATCTTTTTTATTGGGAGTCTTACCTTTATGTTGGTTACATTAACACGAAATATGTATATTGGAGTTATTTTTGTCATTATACTTTTTTTAGGACAATTGTTTATAGGTAACCTTACGAACAATGTTGACGATAAATTTATGGCATCCCTTATAGAGCCCTATGGAAACCAGGCTTTAAGTTATGTAACCCGTTACTGGACCATTGAAGAACAGAACACCCTGATGATTCCTTTGGATAAGGTTATTGTATACAACAGGTTGATCTGGATAGGTGTAGGTATTCTGGCTTTTATGGGTACTTATTTTTCATTTTCATTTACACATTCTCCTATAAGTTGGGGAAGAAAGAAAAAAGGCGAACGCGTAACCAAGAATAATTTCGGAAGCATCATCAAGGTAAACCTCCCTAAGGTTGCATATGATTATTCCTTTATTTCCTATTTTAAAACCGCTTTGCGTTTGTCTAAATTCGAATTTCAGACGATTGTAAAGAACTGGATCTTTATTACGCTTATGGTGATCCTTATGGTTTTCATCGTAATATCGGGCTATACACTTGGACAAGGCTTAATGGGAACACGTACTTTTCCTGTAACCTGGAAGGTGATAGAACTTATCAATGAATTTAATGGGATTTTCTTATCCATTCTCATTTACCTGTTTTCGGGTATCTTATTGAATAATTCGTCAACAACACGTATGAACCTTCTGGTAGATGCCACACCGGTACCTAACTGGAGCCTACTATTGTCTAAATTTATAGCACTAGTGGGAATGGTAGCCGTTGTATTTTTGGTAGGAATATTATCAGGAACCATGATCCAGATTTATTACGGGTATTATAATTTCGAATTTGGTCAGTATTTTACCGATTTTTTCGGATTCCAACTCTTGGATTATATCATTATTATCCTGTTCTCACTGTTCGTACAGTCTTTTTTTAAAAATTATTTTATTGGTCTTTTTGTAATCTTCATATTAAGGTTAATTCCTTTGATATTACCAAAATTAGGAATCGAGCAATCAATATTCCGGTTTAATTCCGATCCGGGATACAGTTATTCCGACATGGACGGTTTTGGAGTTGTTCGTGGTTATTTTTATTACAAGCTTTATTGGCTGTTATTTGGACTTGTGTTGTATGCGCTTACGCTGCTGTTCTGGAGAAGAGGTATTATTTCCAGTGCGAAGGAGCGTTTGCGCCTGTTTGCAAAACGTTTTAAGGCTCCGGTAGCAGTTCCTTTGATTATGGCTGCTCTTGCCTTTTTAGGTTTGGGATATGGCCTGTATTATCAGGAAGTAAAACTGGAACCTTACTATACTTCTCAGGAGTATGAAAAACAAAGTGTTGATTTTGAAAAGAAATATAAGAAGTTCGAGAAATATGCACAGCCACGCATCGTGGACGTAAAGGTGGCGATGGATCTTTATCCTGAAAAACGCAACTACAAAGCAGTGGTTGATTATGTTATGGTAAACAAGTCGGAAAAAGCCATTGATTCCTTATTCCTGAATTACGGTAAAAACTTTAAGGGTATTAAGTTTAACCGGGATTATCAGCTTGTTTCAAATGATACGGTAATGGATTTTGACATTTACAGGCTGAACCAGCCTTTAAATCCAGGAGACTCGTTAAAAGTACAGATGGTTGTTGAAAACAGGTCCAATACATGGTTAAAAGACCGTTCTCCTGTTATTGAAAACGGAACCTTTATCAATAACAGCATATTCCCTTCGTTCGGATATAACGACCAGATCGAAATTCAGGACAACGACATCCGTAAAAAGTACAATCTGCCCGATCGTGAGCGTATGCCTGAACCAAATGATCCGGAGGCTCGTAAAAATACGTACATATCAAATGAAGCCGACTGGATTACCTTTGAAACAACGGTAAGTACAGCAGGCGACCAGATCGCTATTGCGCCTGGATACCTTCAGAAAGAATGGCAGAAAGACGGAAGAAACTATTTCCATTACAAGATGGATCAGAAGATGCTGAACTTTTATGCATTTAATTCGGGTAGATACGAAGTAAAACGTGAAAAATGGAACAATCTGAACCTTGAGATTTATTATCAGAAAGGACATGAATACAACCTGGACCGTATGATGGAAGCTCTTAAAAAGTCTTTGGCATATTACTCTGAAAATTTTGGACCTTATCAGCATAAGCAGGCACGTATTATTGAATTTCCGAGAACTATGGGAACCTTTGCCCAGGCATTTGCCAATACGATGCCTTTTTCTGAGGCAATCGGATTTATTGCCGATGTTGATGAGGACGATCCTAACGGGGTAGATTATCCGTTCTCTGTTGTTTCCCATGAAATGGCGCATCAATGGTGGGCACACCAGGTTATCGGAGCCAATGTAAAAGGAGCTACACTGCTTTCTGAATCGCTTGCCGAATACAGTTCCTTAAAGGTATTGGAAAAAGAATACGGAAAATTCCAGATGCGTAAATTCCTGAAAGAAGCCCTGGACAGCTATTTAAAAGGCAGAACCTGGGAGTGGAAGGAAGAGAATCCGTTAATGTACAATGAAAATCAGCAGTACATCCATTATAACAAAGGGTCTCTCGTATTGTATGCCATGAGTGATTATCTTGGAGAGAAAAAGTTTAATGACATACTGAAAGAATTTGTTGCGAGGGTGAAATTCCAGGAAGCACCTTATACAAACTCAATTGAATTTGTGAATCATCTCAAAGCCAATACGCCGGATAGTTTACAGTACCTTATTACCGATATGTTTGAAACCATCACGTTATACGATAACAAAGTGGAAGATGTTGAGGTAACACAGTTGAAAGACGGTAAATACAAGGTCGATATCTCTTTTGTGGTTTCGAAATACAGAACCTCTCCAAAAGGGGAGCAGATGTTCAAGGATGCGAACGGAAAAACGATGACGGCTAAAATAGGTAAAAAGGAGGTGAAGTCGTATCCATTGAAAGATTATGTGGAAATTGGTGTTTTCGGAGCCAAAAAACTCAAGGGAAAACACGAATATGAAAACGAACTGTACAACAAGAAGTACATGATTGATAAAATTGAGAATAAGGTGAGCATTATTGTGGATGAAAAACCTTATGAAGTTGGGGTAGACCCTTATAACAAGCTTATTGACCGGGATTCGAACGATAACCGTCAGAAAGTAAATTAATCTTAAAAAGCCATTCAAAAGAATGGCTTTTTATTTTTAGGTACATCATAAAAAAACACCATTCAAAGAATGGTGTTTTTTATTGTCTTCAATTAAAAGATTACTTACGACGTAATTCTTTAATTTTAGCTTTTTTACCAGTAAGTTCTCTGAAGTAGAAGATACGAGCTCTACGAACTTTACCTCTTTGGTTCAATTCAACTTTTTGTAATGCAGGCATGTTCACAGGGAAGATACGCTCTACACCAACGTTTCCTGACATTTTACGGATTGTGAAAGTTTCACTGCTTCCGCTTCCTCTTCTTTGGATTACGACTCCTTTAAAGAACTGGGTTCTTGTTTTGTCACCCTCTTTAATTTCGTAATAAACAGTAATAGTGTCACCAGCTTTAAAATCTGGGAAATCTTTTTTTGTAACGAATTCGTCCTGTACGAATTTTACTAAATCTAAAGACATTGTAAATAATTTTTAAATTAATTCAAAACAACATACACGGTTTTCGCCAGAGGTTGAGTCAAAAGTGGGGCAAATATAATAATTTAAATATAAATATCCTTAACAAATATAGGAAAAAAAACAATTAAAGCTTGTTTTAATCGGTTGTTTAACAGGGGGTTAATTAATGTTGACAGGTCTCACTTCATATCCTTCTGCGTTGAGCAGGCGTAAAACCCCTTCGTTTCCGCCTAAATGAGCTGCTCCTACTGCAAAGAACGTAGACTGCTTTTTCATAATTTCAGGCATTTTGGCAATCCATTCATGGTTTCTTTTGGTGAGCATTTCATAGGAAACGGTTTCATCCATATAGCTACTTTTGTTCATGAAATCGAGCAGGTTGTCTACGTTTCCGCTTTTGTAAAGCCGTACCATTTGTCTTGTGCTTTCAAAACCTTCTTTTTTTAATTCGTGAAGCATCTTTATGATGGCTTCCATATCCATGCTTTTTTCCATGAGTACCAGTTGTTCCTTTACCGTTTCCAGTCCTCCAAGCTCCTTATTCTGCGCTATAGCTGATTGTAAAAGTTCTACCTCGTACATTTTATATTCCGTGCAGGGAAACGATTTAAAGGTCATAAGGCTTGCAATTCCGGCATCGGAAACGTTTTCGAGGGTCGAAATATCAACATTTACCGTTTCTTTAAGAAGTGTCTTCAATTCCTGATACCTCTTAGGATCAACACGTTTGGAAAGGGGCGTCTGTGCAACTAGCGATGCCTGCATATCAGCCATGGCGCTGCCGTCTGCAAAGTTAATCTCTGCATAAAAAGCTCCGGCATTTGACAGGCTTTTACGGATAACAGGTGTCATGATATAATCCTCGTTACAGATCATGTGGATGGTTCCGAAAATGTAGGAAGGTTTTTCGAGTCCGTTTCCGCTGATTTCCCATAAAAGGCTTTGCTGTGCCTGTGCAGCGGCTTTTATGCTTGTAAAAGTGATGGCTGCCAATACTAGATGTTTGAATGTTTTTTTCATTAGGTTAATACTTTTTAGGTTGGTAGTAATAAAAACAGGAAACGTTAAGAATGTTTGCCTTTATTCCCGATCCAATAAATCGGGTCTGCGGTTAAGCGTATGTTCGTATGCCTTATTTTCACGCCATTTTTCTATTTCGGGAAAGTTTCCGCTCAACAATATGTCCGGAACTTTCCAACCTTTATATTCCGCAGGACGGGTATAAATGGGTGGTGCCAGAAGATTATCCTGAAAACTGTCTGTAAGGGCTGAAGTTTCATTTGAAAGGACTCCGGGAATCAGTCTTATGATGGCATCGCATAGCACGGCAGCACCTAGTTCCCCTCCCGAAAGGACATAATCCCCGATCGAAATCTCACGGGTAATGAAATGATCTCGCACGCGCTGGTCTACCCCCTTGTAATGACCGCAAAGGATAATGATGTTCTGTAACATAGACATTCCGTTTGCTATCTGCTGGTTTAGGGTTTCCCCATCCGGTGTCATATAGATGATCTCATCGTACGTGCGTTCACTTTTCAGCTGCGTGATGCATTTGTCTATAGGCTCTATACTCATCACCATACCTGCGCCTCCTCCAAACTGGTAGTCGTCAACATTTTTATGTTTGTTGGTACTATAATCTCTTAAATTATGGAAGTGAACTTCGACCAGTCCTTTAGCGATGGCCCGCTTTAAAATAGAAGCTTCAAACGGGCTCCTGATAAGTTCGGGTAAAACGGTTATAATATCAATACGCATAAAAAATTATTTGCCGTAAAATTACATAAGATTATTTTATTTACATGAATTGTTTTTTAAAACAAGTATATTTGCAGAGTGAAAAAATTCATCGCCATATTTGCATTGTTTATGTTGGTAAAACCCATTATCCCGGTATTGGAATACATTGTGTTTTACGATTATATAAAGAATGAACTTTGTGTAAACAGGGCCAATAAAGCTTTGCATTGTGATGGAAAGTGCCACCTTAAGAAAGAATTGGCCAAGGCTTCGGAGGGCTCGGAAAAACAGGACAAGAATTCCGGACGCAGTTTTTCTGTAGAGAGCAATCTGGTCTTTTTTCAGGAATTCGGTTATTTGAAATTCAACGGTTATCTGAAAACATCTTTACCGCAACCTCTATTTTATTATACAAATTTATACACCCATCTGGCTACAGGTGGTATTTTTCATCCTCCTCTTTTAGCTTAAATCATAAACAGTATCTACTGTTGGCGCATGCGGTTTAATATCGTATGAGTCTTTATGGATTTTAATGAAGTAAATACGGATGCCGTATTATGCTCGCATCATTTTGTTAAATCCGGATTAATTATCGCACCCTATCTAATGGTAAAACAGGCTGAAATGGAAGGCATACTTTGGTATGCTTAGTACCATTGCATGTTTTGTCATGACTTCTTATGGGTTTTGCGCTGCAATGATTAATTAACGTACAAATGATACATCAGGTATCATTTGCAAATAAAAATGCTTAAAAATGAGGAATTTTAGTTTTTCAATGCTCGTGCTTTTTATTCTTTCTTCCTGTACGGTTGACAAGACTGATTATGAAAGCGAGATAAATACTGCTGTTCCGGAGTATTTCGAGTTTAAAGAAGCCGTCTCTGTCATCAAAGGGGATTATAAAATTAGTGTGGAAGCATTAAACGGAACCTTTTATAAGGGATATAACGAAATACGCCTGAAAATAATAAACGTAGCGGCAGCAAGCGGGATAACAGCTGAGAATGTAACCTTTTTGCCTGTAATTTCCTATACAGGAAACGACTGGGCTACCTGCCCGCACCGTCACATTCCCGTTTATAGGGAACAGGGATCATACTATTCGGGTTATGCTGTATTTACAACGGAAAGCGGTACAGGAACCTGGGAGCTTAACATCGATTTTGAAAAAGAGGGACAGAAATATGAGGTGTCGCTACCAATTTCGGTAAAGGAACAGGTAAATAAAAACAGGAATATGGCGCTTTTTAAGGGTAATGATGATAAACAATACATCATTGCGCTTATTGCCCCGCAAAAGCCCAGAGTCTCGGAAAACGAACTGGTGGCAGGGATTTATCAGTACAACGGAGATACAGAAGCCTTCCCGACAGATCCTAAATCGGCCTATATGGAAGTCGAAGGTTATACACTTCAGCTCGACCCGAGAATGCCGGAACCTTCAATGGGAAACCATTCATCGCCCAACAACCGTGATCTCACTCAAGGTATGGATGGTTTGTATCATGGTATCGTCAATTATACCATGACGGGAAACTGGACACTGAATTTTATTTTGTTGAATACCGACGGGAAAATTGTCAGGGGAACCGTGGTTCCTCCTGATTTCACTCCTGGAACGGAAGGCATTAAGAGTGAACTCCATATTGACATATTATTCTAGCATCATGAAACAGTTGATCATAATATTGTTCTTATGTGGATTAACCTCATATGCGCAGGATACAAAGACGGAAACCGACAGTATTACGGTATTAAAGGAACTGGAGGTGGTTGTGGCGTCCAGAAATAAAATTACGACCGATATGAAAATGGCGGTTTCGGTAGATGAATACCTTGCATCTTCCGATAACGTGAGTTTTATTAAACGGGGCGCTTATGCCTGGGAGCCGATGCTTAACAATATGAGCAGTGAACGCTCTATTGTGACCATTGATGGCATGCATGTTTTCGGAGCCTGTACCGATAAAATGGATCCGATTACTTCGTATGTGGAAAGCAACAACCTGGCGTCTGTTGAAATAAATTCAGGACAGCAGGGAAACCGCTATGGCGCTACGGTAGCCGGAAGTATCGACCTCAAGAGAAAGAGTACGGCTTTTGGTCTTGATAAAATGTGGGGAGGAAATTACCAGTCAGGCTACGAAGCCAACAACGGGCAGTTTTTCAACCTTGGAACCGTTCATTATTCTGCTCAGAAGTTTGCTGCCGATGCAGGCGTTTCTTACCGAAAAGCGGGAAATTATTACGATGGTAACGGTACGGAGGTAAAGCATTCTCAGTACACCAAGTTCAATTCCTCCTTGGGAATGGCCTATAAGTCGGGCAGCTTGTCTTCGTTGAGGGCCGATGTACTATTTGACGTTGCAAAAAATGTGGGTTTTCCCGCCCTGCCCATGGACCTCTGGCTTTCCCGCGCCGTTATTGCTTCGGTTTCATATCGGCAACTGTTTGAAAACAGCTTTGTTAAAGATTGGGATACCAAGGTTTATTTCAATGCCGTAGAGCATTATATGGACGATACGAAGCGGCCGGAAAACCTTGTTCATATGGACATGCCGGGTTGGAGTACTACGTATGGACTGGTTTCTGAAGTGACTTTTAAATCAGAAATCTATTCAGGCGGAATCCAGATGAACGCATACGATAATTTGTCTGTTGCCGAAATGAGGATGTACCCGCACGACAGGAGCAAACAAACAATGTTTGCTTACAGCTGGCCATGGGTAACGACGCGTTTTGCAGGAATTTCTACAAACAATACTTTCCTTGTCTCAGAAAGAAGCCGGATCGATTTTGGAGGTTCTCTAGGTATGCAT
The DNA here is from genome assembly GCA_040396655.1 of Flavobacterium sp. Lineage (GTDB taxonomy): Bacteria > Bacteroidota > Bacteroidia > Flavobacteriales > Flavobacteriaceae > Flavobacterium. The sequence goes on from JBEBOB010000012.1 coordinate 14,098, forward strand.
TATAATTATGCAAAATTTGCGGAATTCAACTGGATCTTCCATCCGGGGGCACCGCAGGAAAAAACACGGGTTTTACCAGGTCTACATATGGGGTACCGGTTGAATATTGACAAATTTGATTTCTCCGTAGGAGGTGGTTACGGTCAAAGAGCGCCATCCGTATCCGAAGGTTACGGCTATTACATCTACAACAGTTTTGACCGGTATGATTACATAGGCAATCCCAACCTTAAGAATGAAGTGTCCTATGAAGTCAATGCAGGGGTAAATTTTAAAGGGGAAAAACTGGATATTGGAGCTAAAGCAAATTATTTCCTTATAGACCATTACATTCTCGGAAAGATTTTGAGCCTTGGCAGCCCCATGAACTATCAGTCCGTCGGCGTAAAAGGATATACATCGCTGGATGGTGTTTCCCTCTTCAATCTTTCTTTGAATGCCGCATATACCATTTTGCCGTATGTGCATCTTAAAACGGGACTTACCTATGCAAGGGGGACCGATAGTCAAGGGGGCAATTTACCTTTTATCAGGCCGCTGAGTTATCAGGCTTCCGTACATTTTGAACACCGTAATTTCGGATTCAGGACTTCGCTGAACGGCGATCTTGCTCAAGTAAATTACAGCCCGGAGTATGGTGAAGACAAAACACCTTCGTATACGGTATGGAATATTTCTGCTGATCGTTTCTTTGAAATAAAAGATTTCAGATTAACCGTTCAGGCAGGAGTTGAAAATCTGTTAAACGAGCAGTACAGTACTTATGCAGATTGGGGAAATATTCCAAGACCCGGACGTAACATTTTTATTTCTATGAAATTCAACTTCTAAAAACAGAAAACATTAATCTAAAAATTTAAAAAAAAATGAAAAACCTTAAGATATATCTTTTGTTAATCGTAGCTGTAACCGCTTTTATTTCATGTGAGAATGATGACGCAGCCGTAGCAGGCAATGTCATCCTTGAATTTGACAATACCTTTAAAAACACGACTATTGTACTGGGAGGTGCCTCGTCTGCTTCAACCACCCAAAATACGTCCGCCTCGGGGCAGTTACATCATTTTTCAGAACTAAAGTATGTAATAAGCAATATACGTCTTATTAAGGAAGACGGTACCGAAATTCCGTATAACATCAACAATCTTGATAAGGGAGCAGCTGTGATTGACCAATCCAAGCCTTCTTCGCTCCAATATATTATGAACGATATACCGGCTGGACAATATAAACAGCTGAAGTTCGGACTCGGAGTAAAAAAAGAACTGAATGTTCTGGATCAGATGAGATTTCCTGTTTTCTATGCAACAGCCGGGGCTAACGATACCAAGATGATGTGGGAATGGGGGACAGGATACCGTTTTACAAAAATCGAAGGTTTTTACGATGTAGATCACAAGGAAATGTCGATTCATACGGGAAGTACTGTTCAGGGTGATGAAGGAGAATATTCACAGGGGGTTGATGCTTACCGCGATATTGTGTTAAATCTTACAGTAAATGCAATGGTAGGAAATAAGGCCCCTAAAATATCGATAAGAGCCGATTTTGATAAACTATTGAGCGGGAAATCACACACCATCATTCTTAAATCTGGAGAGGGGGCAGATGATAATGCGACTCCAAACGTGCATACTGCGGTACAGATGGTGAAATTTGTAGACAACCTAGGGGGGAACGGTTCCAGTGATCTTAAAGGTATGTTCTCGGTAAAGGGAGTGGAAAATTAAATGAAGTTGGAAAGCGTGGTATTTAAAATGGTAAAAAAGGCCGTCCTGTTAACCGGTGTACTCGTCTTAACGGCCTGTGACAGTCCCTGCGAACCCGTGTTCAATGATAATTTCCCGCTTTCACTCGATATACCATCCGGTTTTTCATCATTGAACAATTCCGTGAATGAGAACTGGCCGACAAAATACGGAGTAGAACTTGGGCAAAAGCTGTTCAGGGACAATAGGCTTAGTGCGGACAATAGTATATCGTGTTCCAGTTGCCATATTCAGGAATATGCGTTTGCCGACCGGAATACGAAGGCTGTAGGTATAAAGGGAAGGGAAGGAATACGAAATGTTCCTCCCGTTCAGAACCTGGCGTTTATGAAGTTTTACAATTGGGACGGCAACATGCTGCAGCTCGAAAAGCAGCCGCTCGTTCCCATCATAACGCACGAAGAAATGGATTCCTCTGTTCTGGATGTGATCAATAAAATCAAAGACGATGCCGGGTACAGGGAGCTGTTTACAAAAGCCTTCGGAGATGCTGAGGTTACGGCTGAAAGGATTTACAGGAGCATTGCGCAATATGAATATACGTTAATATCGGCCGATAGTAAGTACGATAAGATTATGAGGAACGAAGGCATGGTTTTTTCACCGGAGGAAGAGCGCGGATTCGCAGTCTTTGAAAAAAAATGTGCGGGTTGCCATAGTACCGCCCTGTTTACAGATGAGAGTTTCAGGAATGTAGGTTTTCCTGTCAATCCCGATCGGAATGAAGCCGGACGTGCAAGGGTTACGGGCAGGTCCGAAGACTATATGAGCTTCCGGGTGCCTTCTTTAAGGAATGTTGAATATACGGCGCCCTACGGAAGTTTTGGTCAGTTTGCTACTTTAAAGGAAGTACTGGACTATTTTGATAGCGGAGTTCTTGATGCACCCAATTTAGATCCTTATCTGAAAAGCAACGGAAACAGGATCCCGTTGACAGAGCAGGAAAAGACAGATCTTATTTCCTTTATGAAGACCCTGAGCGACACCAAATTCACACAAAAATAAGCCTGCGTTGCATGGAATGTTGAGCAGAGCTCATAGATAAATCGTTCAGAATTTGTATCTTTGTTATTATATTTATTTAAATTATGGAAAACGGTATTTACGCAAAATTCAATACAGATAAAGGAGTGATCGTGGTTAAACTCACTCATGATAAAACACCTGGAACTGTAGGTAACTTTGTTGCTTTGGCAGAAGGAAAGCTTGAAAACAAGGTGAAGCCTCAGGGGCAGCCTTATTATGACGGGCTTAGCTTTCACAGGGTTATTCCTGATTTTATGATTCAGGGAGGATGTCCTTTGGGAACGGGAACAGGTGATGCAGGATATAAGTTCGACGATGAATTTCATCCTGAGTTGAAGCACGATGGGCCGGGAGTTCTGTCTATGGCCAACGCAGGTCCAGGAACCAACGGAAGCCAGTTCTTCATTACACATATTGCAACACCGTGGCTCGATAATAACCATACAGTATTTGGACATGTTGTGGAAGGACAGGATGTGGTGGATGCTATTGCCCAGGGCGATAAGATTCAGTCGCTTGAAATTTTGCGTATTGGAGACGATGCGCAGAAATGGAATGCAGTAGAAGCTTTCAGAACATTCGAAGGTGCCCGTGAAAAGCGCGTTGCTGAAGAAAAAGAAAAGATGGCAGCTGAACTGGATAAGATTGCAGCCGGATTCGAAAGTACGGAAAGCGGCTTACGTTACCAGTATATTCAGAAAGGAAGCGGAAAGCGTGCCGTTAAAGGAAATAAGGTAGCTGTTCATTATAAAGGACAGCTGGTTAACGGGATGGAATTTGATAATTCCTACAAACGTAAACAGCCGATCGAATTTACGGTTGGAGTTGGACAGGTAATCGAAGGTTGGGACGAAGGAATCATGTTGTTAAATGTAGGGGATAAAGCCCGTTTCGTTATTCCGTCTCAGTTAGGTTACGGATCGCGTGGAGCTGGTGGCGTTATTCCTCCAAATGCAACACTGATATTTGATGTGGAACTCGTAGACGTTAAATAATATAAAAAAACTCCTGCAATTGCAGGAGTTTTTTATTTCCGTTATTTTTGCTGTATGAAGAAAATATATTGGACTCTGTGTATTTTGGCAGCCTCTGTAAAAGTAAACGCACAGATGGGTGAAGCTATTCACTGTGGATATGATTTTACGAGTTATATTGTTGTAAAACCGCATGAGGACGGGAAGAATCAAACTATCAACGGCCTTAAAATGAGTATTTGTGATGAAAACGGGACAGAGGTCATCAACAGGGACTTTAAGCTAAGCTGGAAGAATAATGATAAGCCGCTTCGCTTTATCCGGAACTATAAAATAGACGCGGATAATAAAAGGCTTGAGGGATTTGATAAGGGAAAATGGTTCTATTATTTTGCAGACGATCATTATCTGGTAACAGTTTCGAATACGTTTCCTGCAGAAGAGTATTATTTAAAGATTGAAGATGTCGACGGGGAGGAAAATGGAGGACATTATAAGACTTTTATGATGCAGCTGGCCTCATATAATATGTATATCTTATGCACATCGGAAGAACGTCAGAAGGCCGTACAGTTTGGCAGAAGGATGAACAAGCCTATTGATGTGGTTCTGGAGAAGCAATAAAAAAAAGCTGTTCATATGAACAGCTTTTTTTTATTATTGTAGGTTAGGAACGTCTTTAAAGTACATTTCTGCAAACGACATGTTTTTGCCATGTTCAATACGTTTGTGGAACACTTCCGGGCTGATCTCTGTAGGTTTCGAGAAACCACAGGCACCGATAAACTCTCCAAATGCCTTCATCGTATTTTTATGGAAGGTGGCTACACGAACCGATTTATCGGTAATGTCCATTCCTTCAAAAAGCAAAGGATCCTGAGTCGCAATTCCGACAGGACAGTGTCCGCTGTCACATTGTAAAGCCTGGATACATCCAAGTGCAAACATCATTCCACGTGCGCTGTAACAGGCATCGGCCCCCAAAGCCATTGTTTTAGCTAGGTCGAAAGCAGAAATTACTTTTCCTGATGCAAGTACTTTGATGTGCTGGCGTATGCCGTACTGTTTTAAAGTTTTATTAGCGAATACGAGGGCATCCATCAAAGCCATCCCCATATAGTCGATGAATTCAAGAGGAGCTGCTCCTGTACCACCTTCGGCACCGTCTATCGTAATAAAATCGGGATAAATTCCGCTTTCACTGATTGCTTTGACAATGTCGATGAATTCGTCTTTTCGACCAATACATATTTTAAAGCCGACCGGTTTACCTCCGCTTAATTCTCTTAACTTCCCAATGAACTGAGCCAGTTCTTTTGCATTGCTGAACGCAGAGTGTGAGGAAGGAGAATGAACCGTTGTATGAGGTTTAACGTTACGTATTTTGGAAACTTCTACTGTATTCTTTTCTGCTGGCAACAATCCTCCGTGTCCGGGTTTTGCTCCCTGTGAAAGTTTTAATTCGATCATCTTCACATCCGGATAGTTCGAACGTTCTTTGAACAGGTTGTCGTCGAAGAATCCGTGTTCGTCCCTGCATCCGAAATATCCCGTACCGATCTGCCAGATTAGATCTCCCCCGGATCTGTGGTAGGAAGAGATTCCTCCTTCACCGGTATTATGGGCGAAACCTCCCAGTTTAGCACCTTTGTTAAGGGATTCAATGGCTTTTTTGCTCAAAGCCCCGTAACTCATGGCGCTGATGTTGTAAATGCTGGCACTGTATGGCTGTTTACACTGTTCGTTTCCGATTAAGGTTCTGAAATTGAAATCCGAAATGGATTTAGGATAAACAGAATGGGAAGCCCACTCATATCCTATACGGTTCGGATCGTCCTGCATACCGAAAGAAACGGTTTGCTTTTCGTTTTTGGCACGCTGGTATACAATGGAACGCTCGCGGCGGTTGAACGGTTTTCCGTCCAATTCTCCTTCCCAGAAGTATTGACGAAGTTCCGGACGGATTTCTTCTAAAATATATCTTAAACGACCGATGATCGGGTAGTTTTTACGAATCGTATGTTTTGTTTGAAAAGCATCTTTAAATGCCAGATAAAACAGGAACACAGGAGCAATTAAAGTTAGAAAACTCCAGTTATTAAAAAGGACCAGGTATAATGCCGCAATGAGGTATACGATTACAAAAGCCCAAATAACTTGCCTAATTACAAAACGATTTAAAAATTTTTGGTGTAACATAGGTTTTTAAATGCAATAAATTGTTGTTGTTTGATTAATGTTTGATGTTTTGACCACTGTTCTTCCTGTAACAGATTAAATAAATAATGAGATTTAGTAAAAAACATCCGGTTTATTTATTTAATCAATAATATTAAACCCGCTTTTTTTGGGTTTTTAAAGAAAAATAGTGTCTGCAAAGGTAAGAAAGATTTTCTTTTTAAAGACTTTTTTTCCACTTAATATTACATCCTAGACTGGGTTTTTGCTCCGGATTTATTTTGCGGTTGTAAACAAGTGCATCAAGTGCGTTCCGAAGATCTGTTCCATTGGAAGCAATGCCGTTTTGAGGACGGGAATCATCGAGCTGACCTCTGTAAACCAAGCGGTTCTGACTATCGAAAAGATAAAAATCGGGCGTGCATGCTGCATCATACTGCCTGGCCGTTTCCTGAGATTCATCGTAAAGATAGGGAAAGCTGAACTTATTGTGGAATGCAAATTCGGTCATTTTATCAGGAGCATCTTCGGGATAGGCCGTTACATCATTGCTCGAAATCGCGGCAAAACCAATTCCAAGGACGCGGTAATCGTTCGAAATGCGGACTACTTCATCTATAACGTGCAACACATAGGGACAGTGATTACAAAGGAATACGATAAGGGTTCCCTTGGTTCCCTTTACATCAGCAAAGGATTTCCATTCGTTCCCGTTGGTGTCGGGCAGGTAGAAATCCGGGGCTATGGTTCCCAATGCGGTCATATTGGAAGGGGTTCGTGCCATGTTTGTAGTTTTATGCTAAGATAAAAATAAAAAGCCAACTGAAGAGTTGGCTTTTATATATTTAAGAAAGGTGGTCATCTACTAATAGTATACGTAACGACGTACTTTGGCGATATGTTTTGCCAAGCGGACAACCTGGTGGCTGTATCCGTATTCATTATCGTACCAGATGTACAATACAATGTTTTTCCCGTCGGCAGAAACAATAGTTGCATTAGAATCATAGATGGCCGGAGCCGATGTTCCGATGATATCTGAAGATACTAATTCGTTGTTAAGCGAATATTTGATCTGTTCTACAAGTTCGCCTTCCAAAGCGTATCTTTTCATAATGCTGTTGATGTCGTCTACAGAAGTCTGTTTACCCACTTCAAGGTTCAATACCACTAAAGATCCGTTTGGAACCGGAACGCGGATTGCATTCGATGTTAATTTACCTGCCAGGTTAGGCAATGCTTTTGCCACAGCAGATCCTGCACCAGTTTCGGTAATTACCATGTTTAGGGCAGCTGCTCTTCCGCGACGGTATTTTTTATGCATATTGTCAACGAGGTTCTGATCGTTTGTATAGGCATGTATAGTTTCAAGATGTCCCTTCACAACTCCCAGCGTTTCTTCAAGTGCAGCTAATACCGGAGTGATGGCGTTGGTCGTACATGAAGCAGCAGACCAGATTTTGGTTGTGTCGATATCGTAGTTTTCATGGTTTACACCGTACACGATGTTCGGTACTCCCTTTCCAGGAGCTGTAAGTAAAACTTTATCAGCACCTTTTGATTTAAGGTGGCGTGACAAGGCTTCCTCGTCTTTAAAAACCCCGGTGTTGTCAATAATAAGGGCATTGTTGATGCCGTATTGTGTATAGTCGATGTCCTCAGGCTGTGCAGCAGAAATCATACGAACCGGTGATCCGTTAATGATGAGGGATTCGTTTTCAACATCAATACCTACAGATCCTTCAAAATCTCCGTGGATAGAGTCCAGACGTAATAAAGAAGCACGTTTTTCTAAAGACAACGCGTCATTTTTATCACGGGTAACGATTGCTTTTAAACGCAATTGCTGACCTTTCCCTATTTTCGCCATTAATTCGCGAGCCAGTAGACGACCGATACGACCGAAACCATAAAGTACAACATCTTTAGGCTGGATGTCCGGGTTGTTTTTTGCGTCTTTTAATTTGTCTACGACAAACGACAACGAATCGTTGTATTTGTTGTCCTCTAAATGGAATTCATACGTTAATTTTCCGATATCAATACGTGCCGGCGGTAAATCAGCTGTTTGAATTGCACGTGCAATTTCTACAGTATCGAAAACATTGATTGGTTTTTCAACAAATTTAGCTGCATATTCATGTAAATTGATGATGTCGCTCACGCTACGATCTATCAATTGATTTCTGAAAAGGACCAATTCAATAGATTTATCGTACCATAAATCATTAACAATTTTGATGAACTCTACACAAGCTTTTCTTCTGTCTGCTTGGAAAGCCAGTTCTTTTTCGTATAAATTATTTTCCATTTGGGTTAAATAAATTGTGTTGTGATTTAAAAAGTTGTACAAAAATATTAAAATTTATGATATGGTGGGCATTAATGAAAAAAAAGTAGGCTTTCAGAGCCTACTTACTTATATTACAGTATGAGCCTTACACGCTCTCCTTTGCGGGTCATGATGTCCAGGCGAAGAGGTTCCCCGTTGCTTCTCGAAAGAATTTCATTTGCCTGTTGGGTATCCTCAATCCGCATACCGTTTATGGCCAGAATAATGGCATCGAGCAGCTCGCCTTCATAAGGTTTGAACTTTTCGTTCGAAATCCCGTTTATTTTTACTCCGTAATTCAGTCCCAGATTCTTTTGTTCGGAAGCAGAAAGGTTTTCAATCTCAAATCCGTTGAACTGGAGCTGGGCTATTTCCTTCTTACTCAGGGTTACAAGGAGTTCATGGTCTGCATTTTTTCTTTTGAGAGATACTTTTACTTTGTCGTTCGGCCGTTTTGTAGCGATGACACTGTTAAGGTCCAGAAATGAATTAATGCCTTTATTGTCGATTTTGTAAATAATATCACCCTTTTTAATTCCGGCTGCTTCGGCTCCGGAGTTTTTTGTCACTTCTTCAACATAGAAACCCTGTTTGAAATTGAGGTTGTGTTCCGCTGCAATCTGGCTGTTGACTTCATATCCCTGCACACCAAGGATTCCCTGCTGCACCTTTCCGTATTCCATAAGGTCACGTATGATTTTTCGGGCCATATTGGATGGAACCGCAAAGGAATACCCTACATAGGATCCTGTAGCGGAAGAAATCATGGTGTTAATACCAATAAGGTCACCAGTACTGTTTACGAGCGCCCCGCCCGAATTGCCGGGATTCACCGCTGCATCGGTCTGGATAAAGGACTGTATGCCGCTGGAAGATAGATTCCGCGCTTTGGCGGATACGATTCCTGCTGTTACCGTAGAAGTAAGGTTGTAAGGATTTCCTACAGCCAGTACCCAATCTCCCACACTAATGGCATCTGAATCGGCAAATGCGGCAAAAGGTAATTTTTCGCCCGCATCTATTTTTAAAAGTGCAATATCCATTTTAGAATCGGTACCGACCAGTTTGGCCTTAAAATTACGGTTGTCGTTGAGCGTTATTTCAAGTTCGCTGGCTCCCTGTATAACATGGTTATTGGTTACAATGTATCCGTCTTCTGAAATAATGACTCCTGAGCCTGTTCCTACCTGTGCATAGGTTTTGTCACCCTGATATCCGTAAAAATATTCCATTATAGGGTTGCGCGGCGCGTTTTTAAACGATACATTTTTTACGTGTACAACAGAATGAATGGCTTTTTCTGCCGCAAGTTGCAGATTGGGAGCTTCAAAGGAAGCGTTGTTAACGTTTCGCAGCGGAGCGCTTGTAGTTAAATCGGCGAAATTGGAATTTAATGCGTTATCTTCGAAAAGTAGTTTGTATGAACCTAATGTTACTGCACCACTTAACAAAGATGTTAGTAAAATAGTTCCTATATTTTTCATGTTCTTAAACGATATGTTTTTATTTAACATTAAAATTACGTGATGTTTAAATTGTTTAAAAGCGGTTTAACGCATCTTAACACTGATTAACTAAGCTTTAATATTTGTACATTTGCTGTATGAAAACAATACAATTTTATAAATACCAGGGTACGGGTAACGATTTCGTTATGATTGACAACCGTACGGGATTCTTTCCAAAGAAAGATGTGGAACTCATACGTAATTTGTGTGACCGCAGGTTCGGTATCGGAGGCGACGGTCTTATTCTTTTGGAAGAGGAAAATACGGCCGATTTTAAAATGGTGTATTATAATTCAGACGGAAACGAAAGTACGATGTGCGGAAACGGGGGGCGCTGCATTGTAGCCTTCGCTCACGACCTGGGAGTTATAGAGAATGCAACCACGTTTCTTGCTGTGGATGGTATTCATCATGCACATATAGAAAATGAAAAAATAGCCCTGCAGATGATCGACGTTCTCAAATCGTCTGTTTCTGATAAGGGGGAATCGGTCTTTTTATTTACAGGATCACCGCATCATGTGAAGTTGGTTGACAACGTGAAAAAATACAGCGTATACGAAGAGGGGCGAAGCATCAGGTATAGTGATCTTTATGCTCCGGGAGGTACGAATGTGAATTTTGTGGAGCAGCTTTCAGAAGGTCATTTCAGGGTACGTACCTATGAAAGAGGGGTAGAAGATGAAACGCTGTCATGTGGAACAGGCGTTACAGCGGTGGCCATAGCAATGAATGTGACTGGAAAAACAGACCAACATCAAATTTTGGTAGAAGTGGAGGGAGGAAGCCTTACGGTTACTTTCGACGAGGACGAAGAACGTTTTTATAATGTCATGCTCATAGGTCCGGCTAAAAGGGTTTTTAAAGGAGAAACAACAGTTTAGGAATGTTTTTGAAAGGACATCATATTCACCTTCGGGCGCTGGAACCGGAAGATCTGGCTTTTCTGTACGAAATTGAAAACGACACCTCGTTATGGGAGGTGAGCCATACACTGGCTCCTTATTCCAGGTGGTTGTTGAAAAATTACCTAGACAACAGCCATCAGGATCTTTATGAAGCAAAGCAATTACGTCTGGCGATCGTGGAAAATGCCTCGGGCGGGCTGCTTGGACTTGTTGATTTGTTTGATTTTGATCCTAAAAATAACCGGGTGGGATTGGGTATTGTGGTGAAGGATGCAGCTAGAAGGAACGAAGGTTTTGGAAGTGAGTCTGTTAAGCTTCTTGTTGATTATGTTTTCGGGCATTTGGACATCCATCAAATTTATGTTAATGTTGCTGTGACAAATGTCGCAAGTATCAAGCTTTTTTCTAAATTTGGCTTCGCTTTGATCGGCGTTAAAAAACAGTGGAATAAAGTAGGGACATCTTATGTTGATGAAGCGATGTACCAGTTAATCAAACTTTAAATGAAAGCAAATAAAATCATAAGTTATGTCTCGGTTCTCGGAATCGTTGTAGCAATGGGATTCGGATACAGCCTTTACCGGAAAGCCTTTACTGCCAATACCAATTTTAAAGAAGATAAAATATATATTAAGGTTCCTACCGATGCTACCTATACGCAGGTACAGGACAGTATCAGAAAATATGTAAAAAATTACGAATCACTGGAGTCTTTGTACTCAAAGATGAGCGAAGCAGGAAATATTGCGCCGGGTAGATATTTAATCGAGAAAGGGGATAACAATTACCGCATTATTAAATCGCTTCGCAGAAATGTCCCTGTACAGCTTACCTTTAACAATCAGGAGACTATTGAAAAAACATTGCAGCGCATCGCTTCACAGGTGGAACCTGATATAGCGGACCTGTACCAGTCGTTTACCGAACCGGCTTTCCTGGAAGAAATGGGAATGACGAAAGAAAATGTAATGGCTCTGTGCCTTCCGAATACGTATGAAGTTTACTGGAATTCCACACCTTTAAAAATACGGAATATATTACAGAAAGAATACACACGTTTCTGGAATGAGGAACGCCGGAACAAGGCAAAAGCTTTAGGGCTGACACCTGTTCAGGTTGCCAGTCTTGCGGCTATTGTGCAGAAGGAAACAGCAAAGGTTGATGAACGACCAAAGGTTGCAGGAGCTTATTTGAACCGGCTTCATAAAGATATGCTGCTTCAGGCCGATCCTACCGTGGTATATGCCAAGAAAGCACTTTCCAATGATTTCGATCAGATCATCAAGCGGGTATATTTAAAAGATCTCGTGCTTGATCATCCTTATAACACCTATAAATATAAAGGAATCCCCACAGGGCTTATTGCGATGCCGGATGCGACATCTATAGATGCGGTCCTTAATCCTGAAAAGCACGACTATATTTATTTTTGTGCAAGCGTGGACCGGATGGGATACCACGAATTTGCAAGTACGCTTGAAGAGCATGCAAGAAACCGGGAAAAATATACAGAATGGCTCAATGAACAGCAGATACAATAAAAAAGGCGGAATTTAAATTCCGCCTTTTTTATTTAAAGGTTCATATTGGGAAGAAATGGTGTTTGATGCTATTCGTTTTATTTAAAATCGTATATTTGTACCGTTAATTATCAAGAATCCAGTTAAGTGGATAGCAACCTGCAGCAACAAGCAAGGTGCTGAAATAGATAAGCCGTTTTTCGGAAAAAATGTTGAAAATTCTTCGGTGTTTTTCTGTAAGGTGTGTTTATCGCCTAAATCGTAATACAGCATGACAACATCAGAACCCAGATCATTAGCCTCCTTAATCCCTTTTTTAGTTTTTGTTTCCGTATTTCTCGGAGCCGGTATTTATTATGATGATTTTTATGCATTACCGTCGCCTATAGCAGCGGTAATAGGAATCATAACAGCCTTTATAATGCTTAGGGGCAGTATGAAGCAGAAAACAACAACCTTTCTCGACGGTTGCGGAAACCGGAATATCCTCACCATGTGTATTATTTATCTGCTTGCAGGAGCCTTTGCCACAGTGGCGAAAAGCACTGGAAGCGTGGATGCGATTGTAAATCTTGGAATTCAAACCCTGCCGCCTCAGTACTATGCCGCCGGTATATTTGTAACAGCCTCGTTTTTATCATTGGCGTCAGGTACATCAGTAGGTACCATTGTTGCCTTGGGGCCTATTGCCATAGGTCTTGCAAATGCAGGACAGTGCGATGTAAACGTTATTGGAGCGGCTTTACTGGGAGGCGCCATGTTCGGGGATAACCTTTCCATTATTTCTGATACAACAATAGCAGCAACGCAAATACTCGGCTGCAATATGCGTGATAAATTCCGTAACAATATGCAGTTTGTATTGCCGGCAGCGTTCGCAGCATTTCTTATTTACTTGTATATAGGAACGGGGAGTATTGGTACAACTGCTCCGCAACAAGGTGTTGATTATACGTCACTCATCCTCATTGTTCCCTATCTTTCAGTGCTGCTTCTCGCATTTTTAGGAGTAGACGTGTTTGTTGTATTGATTATAGGTATTTTACTCAGCGGCATTTTCGGAATGGTTTATAAAGGTCTGGATGTTTTGAGCTTCGGAAAAGGCGTTTATGAAGGTTTTACCGGAATGACGGAGATTTTTCTTTTATCTCTTTTAACAGGTGGGCTGGCTGCACTGGTGGAAAAAGCAGGAGGGATAAACGCGATGGTACATCTTATTAAGAAAAGGATTTCGGGATCCAGATCGGCATTGCTGGGAATTGGGGGATTTGTCGGTGCGGTTGATGCTGCCATCGCCAACAATACCATTTCCATTGTTATTGTTGGAAATGTTTCCAAATCGATAACAAAAGAATACCGGATCAAATCAAGGGCTACCGCTTCCGTCCTTGATACTTTTTCATGTATTGTACAAGGGCTCATCCCTTATGGAGCCCAGGTGTTGATACTGGTTGGATACAGTGCAAATACGATCAGTTATCCCGAATTGGTTAAAAACAGTTTTTATCTTTTCCTGTTGCTTATTTCGACACTGATTTACATTTCGCTCGGTAAAATTACCGAGAGAAAAGGACAAAGTATCCCGGATTGAATCAACAGGTGGTTTTAAATGGGAAATAAAAAAACAGCCAACCGGCTGTTTTTTTATTTTTTAAGATATAAGAATAATTCAATTCCGTCCGGAGCTGGATCTCCTCCGCTTGAAATAACTTTTATCTTTAAGTCTGATGAGCTGATAGACTCCACACCAGCTTCAACGGTATAGTTGTCTTCTTCATCTACAATCGTAACGATTTTGTCAGTAGGTGAATACGTCCATGTTCCCGGGTAATTATCCGTAGCACAGTCAGCTTCCGGATCATGGTATATTTCGTCTTTGGTTCCTCCGGATTTCAGATCGTAATAATCATAGTCACAAGTTCCGCTTTTAAGATCCTCGCTTCCCATAAGTTCTCCGTTCTGATAATATTCCGCTTTTACCATCTTCCATTTTCCTACAAGCAGGGTTTTGGTTTCGTCCTGTTTTACCGGGTCAACGGGTTTGTCATCATCTCCACAGCTGATTAAGCTACATGCAAGGAAGGCTCCTAAAATTAATTTTTTCATATATTATGGTTATTTAAAACACCACAAAATTAATCTTAATATGGAATATACCTAATAAATAATGTTAAAATTTTAACACTGTGCTCTTTTTTTAGTTTTAATCGTGCTGATTTTAAATAAAGTTATCTAGCCTATGGTGCTAAAAATAACATTATCAGGTTTTTAAAGAAGAAATAGAAAAAGCAGCTTGAAAAGCTGCTTTTTGTGACCTCGACAGGATTATTTTGACAACCTTTAGGCGTTGATTTATAAACTAATAGGTTTTATTTGTGGCTGTTTTGTGCCACTTTTTCTTTTAATTCATCCAGTTTACCTTGGATTGAATCGATTATATCTTCAATACTTTCATTCTTTTTTGAAGCGTATTCTTCTAAATTATCGCTTACAATATAGTCTTGTTCCTCATTTGAATAGGAAGATTTCTCTCTTAAAACGTAGTTAAGATCAAAATCCGGAAAAGTATGCAGCATCTTCGTGAGAAACTCCAACGAAGGTTTGTCCGAATTAATCCATCTGGAGACCAAAGCTTCAGGTTTCTGTATTTTCTTTGACAGATCCCTATTATTAAGGCCTTTGATCTCCATGAAACGCTTTATTTTTTCCGTATATCCCATGTTTTTTATTTAGAATAGATATAAATTAAACTAAATAGTAAAACTTTTACATTTAAAGTTTTACTTATTGGTTAAACATTTATACTTTCGTGATGTATTAATGATGTTTTAATGATAACCGCATGACAAATATAGACAAAAGAAAATCATCTGGAAATATGCAGTTGCATATCGCAAAAGCATTTGAGGTTATAGATGCGTATTTGCCTTACCCTTATGTAGATAAGGTTAGAAAAATCATAGATAGATCGCCTGGTACAATAAAAAATGTCCGATGTGCCAGGGAAGGAAATATAAAAGTGATTGAGGCACTTTTAAAAGTTGCTCTGGAAAATAAGAAGGAAATGGAAAAAGCCGGGGCAACACTGCAAAAATTGATTAATCAGTAAAACTTTAAATAGATCAGCCATGACAGAAGTAAGGACTTATCCAGGGATGATTACTCCCGAAATTGAAATGTTCGTTGTCGAGAACGAACTGAAAGTAATTCAAAATGGTAAGGTTAGCTCATTTGTAGATTTACCTTATCCGGTTTTTCAGATTCTTCGTGAGGCAGTTGCCGCCGATCCGGAAGCTCAACGTCATTTAAAGATGATGCATCCAGGATCAGAGTACCGAAGGATAGAACAGTTTGCGATGTGTAGGTTTGGCGGCCTGGATTTCAAAGGAGATATCAGCGAAACTGGGGAACTACAGGACGGCGAATACTGGGATTGCCCTATGCGTGGTAAGTGTCAAAGCGAGGGGATCTTGTGTAAGCTTCCTGTTATCGAAGGGCATAGATTAACGAGCGAAGAAATTAAGCTGATTAAGCTATCAACTACTGACAAAACAAACGAAGCAATCGCTGATGAATTAGGTCTTCCTATGGGAACATTTCACAAAAATAAGAAAACGATTTACGACAATTTTAAAATAGCAACAAAGCAATGTTTAACAAAGCTTGCTTTATCGCTTAATATTATTTAGCACAAGGTGCTAATGCTACGTTCTTTCAAGTTTATTTTTTACACCAACCCTCCTGTTCAGCCGTACTATTCGGGAGGGTTTTAAAAACGCAAATTATGACTATACAATATAAAGTTGAGTTCGACGGCTCATGGGGTTGTACAATAGAATTTGACACAGAAATATTTACAAAAGAAGTTCTCCAGGATTTTTTAGATTTTTTTTCCTGGCATTATGATAAGAGTGGGGATTTATACGGGGAATACGCTAAGAAAATTGCACAAAAGGTTCTCTTCGATTCAATGGATTATACACTGAAAAGAATAATCGAAGTATTTGCAGAAGCAGAGGGTTATCCAAAGTTAGATGGTTCGCATGGGATTTCACTTGTAAATTGTGACAACTGGGTATTTGATGAAGATTATTTTCAAGTTTCAAAAAAGTTGTCGCTATGAAAACTGTGCTTACAAAGGAAATGGAAATCTACTTTATTGAAAATGCATTTAAGGAAAGTCAGAAATCTATGGCCGCAAAATTCAATGTCTCGAAAATTGTAGTTTCAAGAGTATTCAAACTCCATGGAATTGAGGTGCCCAGGGAGGTTTCCATTAAATTTCGAACTGAAAAGGCGTTAGGAAGAACCTCCTTTTCTGAAATGGAAGATCTCTTCATAAAGGAAAACTATTTGACAATGCCAGTAAAAACGATAGGAAAAGTGTTGCGCCGATCATTTACTGGAGTAATGGGTCGAATTAAGCAGATGGGACTTACTATACCCAATGACATAAAGGAAAAAAGAAAGTCGGCGGGTCAGTATCGAAAAGGACAATCTCCCTTTAATAAAGGGAAAAAGCAATCTGAATATTTGTCTCCGGAACAAATTGCCAAATGTAGAAAAACCTCATTTCAACCCGGGTTGATTCCGCATAATTCCCTTCCAGATAATTCAGAGGTTGAAAGATTTGATAAGCGCTCAGGAAAGAAATATTTAATGATAAAGGTTCCTGGTCTTAGAAAACTAATTTATAAGCAGGTTCATGTTTGGGAAAATCATCATAATAAAAGGCTTCCTAAAGGTTACAATATCATATTTAAAAATGGAAATACTATGGACTGCAATATAGATAACCTGGAGTGCATATCGAATGCTGAATTGATGAAGAGGAATACAATTCACCGATATCCGGAATATTTACGAAAAGCAATTAAAATAAACAGCCGTATTAACAGAGCTCTAAACGAAAACGATCATGGAAAATAATTTAAACGAATTAAACAATACCCTTTTTGAGACTTTAAAGGGTGTTAAAAACGGGTCAATAAAAAGAGAAGATGCAAAGGTTATGAATGAAATAGCCGGTACAATCATTAATAACGCCAAAGTTCAGTTAGAAGCATTTAAAGCAACAAAAGGTTTAGGAAATCAGGCTAAAATGTTTGGGGTAAACCATCCGCATAATCAAATTGAACTTCCTGAAGATCTCTATGATATGAAAGTAGAATTTTCAATTTACAAAGGGTTTACAAATATAGGCGATTGCATGGGGAGTTTAGGAAAGCATGTTTTTGAATCAGAATTTAATAAATGGATTAAAGAATTAAAAGGTAGGTAGTTATGAAAAATTTAATGATCAGAATTAGATTGTTATTCACTAACAAAAACATTCTTAAAAAGCATTGGTAATATGAAATATACAGTAGAAAATGTAAAGGTTCGTCCTATTGATCAAAAAAAATTAGCTGAGTACTTTTCAAAGTTTTTTAAGCTTGCGGAAAATGAAGAGTTTATTATTGAAAAGGATTCATTACTCTTGAATACACCAAGGCCTATGCTTATTGATAATGAATGTTGTGGTGGCTATTTAGAGATAGAATTTAATAAGGAGACCTTAAAGAAGGAACTTTGCGTAAAAATAGGTATAAGAAGATCAAAAAAAACAGATACAGGTGTCTCTTATCCTATCGAATTTGAATGCTATTTGCCAATTTTCGAAAGTGATTGGATCCAGAATGACTTACTTCTTCCGGAAATACCGCTCAAAGATTTTATGGGGAGTAGATTTAATTACAATCCGCGCATTGAATCGAATACTTATCGTGTTCTAAAAGCTATCAATCAAAACTCAAAATAATGGCAATGGAATCCTTAATTCAAATTGTGCAGCAAGTATACCCATCGGTTGAAATAATTAGCACATTCAATAATGAAAAGCATGTGGAGTTTATCTTGGTAAAAAACACTTCCGACGAGCATCATTTAATTTGGCTTCCGACATTATTAGAAACTTGTATGTGTTTTTATTTAAAATATAATCCGGAGAAATTTATTAGAGAGTTTCAATTGTTACCTGTGCAAAGTAGAATTACATACATCTTGAAAAATTTCGTTGATACAGATTACTTCGACATAGAAAAAAAGAAATCGCTAATCCTTCAAAATATAAACTACCATGGGTTACATCACTAAGTATTGTATTGATAAAATCATGGAAGCTGCGCGTATTGAGGAAGTAATCCAGGATTTTGTTGAGTTGAAACCGGCAGGTGCTAATTTAAAGGGAAAGAGCCCTTTCGTCGACGAAAAAACACCATCATTTATCGTTTCCAAAGCAAAACAGATCTACAAAGATTTTAGTTCTGGAAAAGGAGGAAATGTGATTAATTTCCTAATGGAGAAGGGATGCTTTACATATCCTGAAGCATTGGAATACCTGGCCAAGAAATTCCATGTTGAAATCGAATACGATAACCCGGAAGTAGCGGAACGTTACAAGGCGGTAAATGCGCGCAAAGAGACTCTACGTCCGGTTCTTGAAAAAGTACATGAACTGTATAAGGAAGAGTACAGGAAATTACACCAGGATCATGGCGCACGTATACACGTCGAAAACGGACGAAAGTATACGGAAGATGAAATCATAGAGTGGGGAATTGGATATGCTCCAGAGAACTTTTTGTACGACAAGATTGAAAACAGTGGACGGTTGCAGGAAGCTGAAGACTTAGGTCTGATAAAAAAAGGAAAGTTCGAAAATAAATACGACTCCTATTCAAAACGAATTATTTATCCGATTCATAGTGATACAGGTTTGCTGATAGGATTTGCAGGACGTGCGTTAAGCACATCGAAAAAAGCAAAGTGGATCAATCCCGATGTTAATGATGCCAATGTTCTCTATAAAAAATCTTCTGTGTGGTATGGTCTGCATAAAGCTAAGCAATCTATAGTTCAGAATAAGGAGGCTTTTATTGTAGAAGGATACAACGATGTTATAGCCTGGCATAAGCTCGGTGTTACAAACACGGTAGCAGCATGCGGAACCAGTATACCTTCAGAACTTTGGACTGTACTAAAAAAGTACACAGAAAAAGTTGTTTTCTGTATGGATCCGGATAAGGCCGGGAAAGCCGCCGTATTAAAGTATATTCCGATTCTTCTTGAACTTGGTTTTCGGGTTGATGTAATTGAATTGCCTTGCGATCCTGATGATTTTAGCCGTTTATATGCGGATTCGTTTGAGCATCATAATTTTACTCTTTATCAGCTGTTCAATAAAGTGTATGAAGAAAAAGGAAAGAATGTAAAGATGCGGGTTGACGGCTTTAAATTGTACATGGATAGCCTGCTTGTAGGCGACGCTATTACAAAGGCAATGGAAGCAAAAAAAATCGCTGGATCTTTAGCTAAAGTAAAAGACGATTCGATTTCTTCTATTTATAAAAAATGGTTGGTGGCCGAAAGTAAAGTTTCTACAAAAGAAGTAGAAAAGTGGATAAAGGAATTTACGGAAGCAGATAAAGAGGATTTTTCTCCGGCAGATTGGGAATATGAACTACCTAATAATGTTACAACTCCTTTGGAAGAATTATTGCCAGATATTCGTAATTATGGTATGTTTCAATCTGACAATCAAATTTTTATAAACAGAGGAAATTATTTTCAGTCTATTTCAAATTTCTCTATTGAAATCTTGCAACACATGAATGATGAGAAGTTCCCGAAGAAATTACTCCGGATAAAAAACATATTTCATAAGGAAGTGATTTTTGACACAAACTCGGAGAATCTGAATTCTCTACAAGTTTTCTATAACACGGTGACTGGCCAGGGTAATTTTAGATTTGATGGCGATGCAAAACACCTGAAGATCTTAAGTAAATACTTGATGGATAAAATGGGGGATGGGAAGAAAATTGATGTTTTGGGATGGCAGCCTGATGGTGACTTTTTTGCATTCAACAACAAAGCAATAAATGATATAGGTGAAGAAATTCAGATCGATGATAACGGAGTAATCGTTTATCAGAACGTACACTATTATATTCCATCAGCGAATAAAATATACAAAAAAGCAACACACCGATATAATGCTCAAAAACGCTTTAAAGTAATTTATTCGAAGGTTCCGTTTGATCTTTATTTAAATAAGGTCATGCAGGTTCACCGGGAGCATTCAATTACGGCTATCCTATTTGCCATTGCGTCTATTTTCCAGGATATCGTGGTTAAAGAAATCGAAGCTTTTCCTCTAATGTTTTTGTATGGTCCTGGATCTTCCGGGAAAGATGAGTTAGCACGGATCGTTCAATCCTTTACCGGTGTACCGCAGTCGCCCATTAACCTTGAAGGAGGCGCCAGTACAATAAAGGCGCAAATCAGGGAATTTGCCCAATTCCGTAATGGTATTTCACAGCTTTCAGAATACAAAAGGGGAGATTTCAAACTGGACGGTATGCTCAAAGGTTTATGGGACAGAAACGGTTATAAACGAGGTAACCTGGAAAGCTTAGTGTCTTCAGAGGAAATCCCGATTGAATCTTCAGTGATATTAACCGGGAACGAATATCCTACACAGGAAGCACTCATTACACGTTTGCTTTGGAACGAAATGATCAAAAACGAATTTAACGAAGAAGAAATGAATCGTTTTGATGAGTTGAAAGATATGACGAATGAGGGTATCTCCGGTTACGCGTTTGACCTAATGAAACACCGTGCTATGGTCAAAGAAAATTTCTCTAAAAAACAAAGGGAATGGAAGTCGCTCATAAATGCTGAGATCGCCGGAGCGCGCGGGAGAATGGTTACGAATTATAGTATACTGGCTACAATGTACACTCTGTTTAAAGATACGATAATTTTCCCTTTTACACAAGCGGAAATGTTGAAATATTTCCGTACCTGTATAGAGCAGCAGCTCACCAAAATCAACACAAGTTCAATTACTTCACGATTCTGGGATATGTTTGTCACAGCCCTTCGTGGACACAAAGATGATCGCTTGCAAGCTAACCAGGTTGTTTCGATTGAAGGTTCGCAATTGTACATAAACTGGAAGCATACCTATTCAAAGATTCAGAGAAGTTGGTTTA
The DNA here is from genome assembly GCA_040396655.1 of Flavobacterium sp. Classification (GTDB taxonomy): domain Bacteria; phylum Bacteroidota; class Bacteroidia; order Flavobacteriales; family Flavobacteriaceae; genus Flavobacterium. The sequence continues at coordinate 35,354 of JBEBOB010000012.1, forward strand.
TCCATTACCAGGAGAGCGCGCCATCAAATACATCCTTATTGGAAGCATTGAAGAAAGCCGGGCACGTAGCAGAACAGCTGAGCAAGCACACATTTAAACCCGGAAAGGTTGAGAATGGTGGAATCCGGACGTCGGCCTTGCGCGTAGATATGAGTGTTCTGGACGAGGAGTTAATGAATGATATCACCGGCTCGATTATGTTTCAATTAAATCAACAGGACATCGAGGTCAACGGCCCCGGTTTGTTCGATTCCCCCGGACCCCCTAACAACGCAAATGATTTAGAAGAAATTGAAGAATTGCCGTATTGAGTTTCCCGACCTTGACTACCTTATATAAGTTTCTGATAATAAATAAATTAAAGTAGGGAAAAAGGTAGGGAAGGTCGTCCAAAGTAGGGAAACGGTTTTTACGTTTCGGCAACCTTCCCGACCAAAACAACGCTAAATGCTTGATTTATAAGGGTAGCGAAGTAGGGAAACTCAAAATATAAAAACTATATAAAGAGCAAAATGAGAAAAAACATATATCTGATCACGGAGATTAAGACAATTATTGATAATTGCGATACTTCAGCAGAAGTTTTTAAAGTGTGTGAAGTTTTTAAGTGGCTTCATCAGGAAGGTAAGCTGACAGAAGGAAACCTCCGTGGCGTGTCCAAATTTTCAATAGATCGTTACAATGAATTGATAAGAAACGAATGACATGTATTTGGTTCAAACATTCAAATTTAGGTTTGGAGAATTTTCAGATTTCTTCAATGGTGACATGATCACGGGCCGAGGTGTCCAAAATTTAAAAGAAAGGGTAGTGTACTTCTTGTACATAGACGGTAAGATTACGGGGCCTTATAAAACCTATTCAAACGGATCTGATTTAGGCCAGTTTATGGATATGTATTCAAAAGTACTTGATCATAAAGTACTAGTCATAGAGCCGAGAGCGGTGGCTCAGGAAGTTGCTACATACAAGCTGTACCTCCGCGTAGCTTCTTACGATGATATTGAGCGTAATACGATTTTTTATGAACACAGGGATAAGAAACTGTTCGGCCCTTTTGCTTTGGTTACGGATATCTCCGTATATGATACTCATTTGATACAGCGTATAAATGAAGGAAAAATTTTCGTAATTAATGAACGACAAAAATTTGAGTTATGACAGAAGTTGAATATCATCTTAAGAAACAACAGATTGCCAGGCTGAAGGATATCCTCCACCGGAGGTTTATGCGTCAAGAGGCTATAGAACTGGCCAGGGCAATAATAGAATGTGAAAAATTTGAAAAAAAGAAATTGGAAATAAATGCAGAGCACAATCGAATTAATTTTGGGTAAGTATGTAGATGTTCTACTTCGAGAAAATTTGGATCAATCTAAAACCAAGCTTGTTATTAAGGACGGAAATTCATTGGTTGTTTACCGTAAAAAAGTTATGGGGAGTATTATTGTTTCAAAAAACAAAGCTACGTTTCAGTATGAAATTTCTTAAAATTTTATATATTGTAACCTTAACTAAAAAATATTCAAAAGATGATTATTCAAGAAAATGAGTGGTTTCACGATGAACAACAAAATCACTACGTAAAAGTTTTTTCAAGAGAGGAAGTAGGTACAGATGATCCACTGGTACAAGTTTATCAAGCAGATGAAAATGGCACGTGGAATTCAGTGATGGTTCAAGTTACCATTTTAAACAATGGTAATGTGGCCTTATCAATTAATCGACCGTTTAAAGCTAAAGTCGTTATCCTATAATTGAAACTCCCTTAGGGGAGTTTTTTTATTTTAACATTTTTCGTTACGTTTGTTAAACTTTAACTTAAATAGTCAAGAAAATGACAAGAAAATTTACTGTCGATGAATGGACTCTCTTGCGTAATGACGCGGAGGGAAACATTTCACCATGCCTTATAATCCCTTATAAGGAGTATAATATTGAAGACCCAATTGTTCAGGTTTTTGAGAACTTTGAAGAATTCGACCATTTAATAACCGCAGATATAGGAATCCATAAAACTGACGGTATCATAATTTCTTCACAAAAACCATTTACGGGAAAAGTAGTAATCAAATAGAGATTTTTATGACAAACGAAGAAAAGCAGCTCCAATTATTGGAGCAAATAGAAAACAATACACGGTATACAGCTAAGGCTATGAGTTTCTTCAAAACAATTACCTGGATCTGGATTATAATATTTTTAATTTTACTTTTCGGATATGTAATGTCCGAAATTTCAAAATAATAATGTGCATTCACACAAATTTTTAGTGTACGTAATTGAAGGAAACACTGCATATTTGCAGTGTTTTTTTATGCGTATTGATTTTATATAAATATATATTTATATATTTGTCATGTCTAACATAGTTGCCGAACTGAAAACGGAAAAATTTATTGTATAATATTGGGAGGTGTCGAGTACCGGTAACGGCTCGTAATTACTTCGCTTAGGCGACTGTGTTAGACAGCGCCTCCCTCTTTTTATTTTTTCTAATTATGTCTAACACAGAAAAAAACAAAAAAAAGCAAGAGCGACGCCAAGTACGCCTTGCAACGGCAACCTTCTTAGAGGAGGTAACTTCTTCAAGTACATTCACCGATTTACACACCGATTTCCAGGACTTTTTCGAGGTTCTTATGAGATCCGACGAAGCGGACGATCCTGAATTCAGAGATCGAGCTTTGCTTATGCTACAGTTTACGAGATCATTCAGCTCGGCGTTTGCTCCGGTGGAATGGAACGCTGTTGCCAAAGAAGCGCAGAGGATGAAAGATAAGGTTTCACTTAAAATGCTTCCGACTGATGAACTATAGAATTATTTACCCTAAAGGCATCAGATTGACGTTGAAGGATAAAACGTTTAAGGAAGCAATGGAAATGGTATGGGGAAGCGATATAGCGCAGAACTCAGAACCTTTGAAGATGATCTTTACCAGTACAGGGAAAATGCTGTATATGGACAAAAATGCACATCAGGCATTTCTTCGTGGAGAGATTACCATGCCGGAATTGATTGAGCTCACAGAAATTGATGAACTGTATCAAAACAGAGTTGAAGTGATAAGCAATGAAAGAGAAATTGTAGATCCAGGAAGTTTATGGAAATTGCGCGCGGAAACCCTTACGCTGATAGATGCTGACCGAAATATTACCCATAGATTAAACTGTGATATTTTTGAAATCGTCGAACCAATTTTGTAATAAAGGCCCTGAGTTGACTCAGGGCTTTTTTAATTTAAACACCTATTATTTCGGCTCTAAAATAAGTTAAATAGCCACAGTTAGAACAATGAACAGCAACTTTTCTTGCGTACCCAAAATCTTGTCCTTGAACCATTTTTTCAATTGCACCTTCAACAAGCTCAATGTATATACTTGGTTCTTGCTGAAATTTTTGTTGATTACAACAAGGGCATCTGTAGTTAGGGATTTTTGAGTTTAGGTGATTGGTGATTTTTGTTTTTTTTTCTTCTGAAATCATGATACTTGAAAAATTTTTAGTTAATCGATGAAAATAATTATAAAAAATTGTTTAGTGTTGTATCTAAAGTGCAAATATTTATTTATTAATGTTTTATTATTTAGTAAAACATTTTGTACTTTTGAGTAAAAGTTCTAAAAATGGATTTCTCAAAACCAGTTTATTCGGTTCCCAATATTTGCAAGGTCTACTTTTCTTTTTCCGGTAAATCCTTGGCTTATAATCCGCTTGAACCGGAGTTTGAAAATACTATACTCTCAAATGGTTTAATCCAGGAGACTTACTTCCACAAAGGATCCATTCAATTTTCAGAAAATTCAAAACAGATCAATGCCGGTACGATTTACGAGCAAACATTAAGCATAAGCTTCAACAGTTCCGACGCGAATCGATCTACCCGCATCACAACATTAGAAAAAGCAAATCATATTATCATCATATTGACAAATGGTGAAAAGTTCATCATGGGACGAAATGATTTTTACCAAAATAAAAAACCAATCCTAAATACAACAAATAACCATATCAAGACATCTGCTGAATTTTATTGTGAATCGATTATTCCAATAAGCAAGTATATCGGCAATGTCTTGATAGGTACACCGGGGATTGTTCCCCTGGATCTTATGAGCATGTAAAAATTTCAATATATAAAAACACTTTGCCGAACGTTCCTATTAATATCAAGCCACACTTGGTATCCTTCTTTTTCCGTGAAATGGAGGGGGAAGAAATCAATTATTTAAACTACCGGGCAAAAGCTATTACACTTGCATTCTCTTCATCAATAAACAAAATAATACGTATAAGTCTTCAAAAGGCCGATATTCCTGTAAAACTGAATAATTACCGGATGCTTCTGTCTATATCCGATAAACGGGAGTACAAAGGATCCATTTATAAAATCGATTCAGATAAAAAGCATTTTCTCTGCCTACCTGAAGAAATAAACAACGACATCAACGATTTATTGGAGGATATTTTTAGAATAGCTTTCGTGTATTATGTGATGGGGCATGCCGACAGTGATTCAAAAAAACAAGTGATCATTGCAATAAATAAATTCATTGATAATTACGAGCTCTTAGAATTTGGTTTTGATCAGGAAACCTTACGACGCTACTATTACCGGGAAATGAATAACAACTATACGATGAGCCGGCTCGCCCGGAAACGTAATAGCAAAACAAAGTAGTCGTTTTTCGTGTCACAGATTTAATTTCCGGCTGCTTATAATTTTACTTCAAATAACATAGCCATGAAGTCGTTCACTGAGTTTTTAGAATTTATAGGAATAAACCTCGCTTTATTTATTGTTGGTCTTATTGGAGCCGTTTTCATGGCAGGAAATCAAAAAGGTATGAAACCATGGCAAAGAATATTCAGTGTTTTTGGTGGTGCGTTTACCGCTAATTACTTCACTCCGGTAGTTCAGGATTACTTTGATATATCGGACAAGATGATTTACGGGATCGCTTTTGCTCTGGGCTATTCAGGGTTAAAAACGATAGAAATTCTTATAAAGAGATTTCACAGTAAAATAGAGGATAACCAAGAAATCAGCTCATAATGGATCAAGCAACAGTATTTATTAAAAAATATCTTTCTTCCGCTGAAGAAATTCAGAAAAAAACAGGACTTCACTGGCTTGCGATTTTAACACAGGCGGCTTTGGAAAGTGCCTGGGGAACAAAGGCGGTGGGTAATATGTTTTTCGGTGTGAAAGACACTGACGGTATAAATGGTAATGAACAGCTGATTACGACTACAGAATACAGTACGAATCCGGATCTGAAATTTCCTGTTATTCTATCGAAGGAGCAAGTTGTTATGAATGGTAAGAAGATTTGGAAGTATAAAGTAAAAGACTACTTCCGAAAATTTGATTCACCTGCCGATTCATTTTTACACCATGTAAGTTTTATTCAAAAGAATAAGAGGTATGCAAAAGCCTGGGAAGTGCGCGCAGATTACAATAAATTTTTTGAAGAAATCGCGAAGGCCGGATATGCTACTGATCCAAATTACGCATCTACTTTAAAATCAGTTGCAAAGTCAATTTTAAAGCGCATCTAAATGAAAGCCATTCTATCATCAATAACAGTTGTTTTTTTTCTTTTCGGTTGCGCTTCCAAAAGGGAGCGCGCTGAGAAGTTTTTAAAGAATAACCCGGAATATTTTGCACAGCTGTGTGCAATAAATTTCCCGGTGGCTGAGAAAATTGTACCAGGCAAACCTGTTTATGATACGCTTACGGTTTACCTGCCGGGTAAAGAAATCCCGTGTCCGGAATTTGTAGACCAAAACGGGCAAAAACAGGCGCCAAAGGTGAAATGTCCTGAGAGCGAAACAAAGTACATTACCATTCATAAAACCGATACTATATACAGGGAAAACACGGCTAACGTGATCCGCTTGAAAACCGATCTCTCCAAGCTTCAGTCTGAGAAAGAAGATTTGCTCAGCGATAACAGTAAGCTAAATTCAAAATTAAAGAAGTGGCAAATAATCGCAGCCGTGGTTTCTTTCCTGTTTTTAAGTTCATTATATATCCATTTTAAAAGATGAAAAGATTTTTACGATTAGCTTTTGAACTACAAAAAGGAGCTTGGGCTATTAGCCCGGAAGCATTAGAGCTTTTCGGTCCATTGGCGTATAAAATTGTTACAGGAACTAATGATGTGTCGAACATTGAAAAGCCAGAGTCATGCTTATCATTTTATGACAGTAATTTTAACAAACTGCGATCAGACGAAGACGGGATGACCAATATTCCTGAAGGAACCGTCGCCGTGGTTGAAATGATTGGCCCTCTTTTGAAATACGGTGACTGGTGTAGCTATGGGGCAGATGATATTGTTTTAGCATTAGAATATGCAGATAGCCATCCGAATATCATTGGAACTATTTTAAAAGTGGACGGACCCGGTGGAGCGTGTTCGGCTGTTGGGCCTTTTGTTGAGTTTGGAAAAAACAAAAAGAAACCTATTGTAGGTTTATATGACCAGGCATGCTCTGCTCACCTATGGGTAATGTTAGCGATTTGCGACTACATAATGGCAGATAATAATATCTCATCACTCATCGGATCTATTGGTGTAGTTCTTCACTGGGTGGATAACCGAAAATACTTGGAAAGTTTAGGTTATGAATTTCATGAGGTTTACCCGGATGAATCCAAGCATAAAAATGAAGCTGCCAGATTAGCAATGGATGGCAAATACGAAATGATTAAAAAAGAAATGCTGTCTCCCATGGCAATTCAATTTCAGGAATTTGTAAAAAGTAAGCGACCGAACTTAAAAACAAGTGAAGTAGGTGTACTTACTGGAAAAACCTTTGGAGCCAACAAGGCATTGGAGTTGGGATTTATTGATGCAATAGGATCCTTTCGTGAGGCAAAGCAAATGATTGAAATGCTTGCGGAACTTGATCAATTAAATAATTAACTATTAATATCTATTAGAAATGAATTGGAAGCGTTTAAAGAAAACGGCAGCGGCGGTGATGACCTTGCTTGGGATTAATAAAATTCCGATGAATAGCGAATCAACGTCAACCGAGTTTAGTGCAGATCAAAGAAAAGAACTGGAGGCTAAATTGGGTACAGAAAAGACCCAAAAAATAATCGAAGCTTTTGATAAGGAATTAAAAGCTATGAACGATGCTGATGCTGATTTATCAGCTATTGATGCAGAATTAGATGCATTTTTAGCAGAGAATCCGGATTTAGGCGCCGACCCATCGTGTGATGACGATAACGATCAGGACGATGCTGATGAAGACGATGAAGACGATGACAGCGATAACAAGAAACCAAAGGCTACTAGCACTAGGCTAAGCGCTATTTCTCGTAAGCTGGGTGCTTTGCAAAAGGGCTTAGCTGCTCAGAAGAAAACAATTGCAGCATTAATGGATGCTGAAGAAACAGATGTAGTAACTCAAAGTACAACCGCAGTGAGAACCAATAATTTTAAGCATAGTGCGACCCATTTGTTCGGGCTTAATCATGAGTATTTAGCTTTCGAAAACCGTCCTTGGAATGAGCGGTTTCGTGATATGTCGGCCCAAACGACAGATTTTAATAAAGACGGTGTAATCCCTATTTTAGAAAACGACTTAAAACACTTCGTGCGCCAAAATCCAGAAGTTCTTACTTCTCTGATTGGTGAACTCAAAGGTTTGCCAGCTGGTTGGGATTATTTAAGTGGAGTTTTAGATCAAATTGCTGAAGGAGGAATCATTCCTGGTGAAATAGTTCAGGGTAACGCCAAAGGTTGGAACCCAAAAAACAAATTCAAAATTGCATCTGAAATCGGTAAGGTTTTCGAGAAGAAGATTGATATTACCTTCAGCGGTTTTGAGTTGAAGAAAATCGAAAACACCTGGATAAGGGGGTACAATAAAGAGGGGTCACATCCATGGAAAATGACCTTCGTGTATTTCTTGTTAAAAGAATTGGTGAAACAGCAGTTCCTTGATGATCGTAATGCGCAAATAAACGGGATTTTCGTTTCTTATCCGGATGATATGCCAGGTGCTGCCGTACACTCTCAAAACGGATTATTATACCTTTTTCATCACTACAGAGATGTAGAGAAAAAGTATCGAGCTACTCATTTAGGTACCATTACGGAGGAAAACATCGTTGATAAGGTTGACGAATTAATCAAATCTATGCCGGAAAAAGAGCGTACTCAGGATGGTTTAGAGATCGGAATGAGTACCCAACTTCAGGAATGGTATAGAAAACGCGCTGGCGATGCTTATCAATTAGTATTGTCTACCGATGAGGGTAGAACAATCTATGGTAAAGACCATGTACTAAATTTCCCTAACATTAAATTGGAATCTCCGATTGATATGAACAATACGCAGTTCATGTATATTACAAAATCGAAGAATATTCAGGTTATGGAATACCTTCCAAGTGAGAAAAATCAGTTTACGATTACATTGGATAAGCGGGACATTAACATTTTTGCTGATTACCGTTTAGGAATTCGTTTAAAGTTTGTAGGAGTTAAACTTGCTCCGGGGGAAGAAAAGAATTTCGAGAAACAAATGGTTTGGAGTAACGAAGCAGCTATTTTCGATGCTTCTGTTTCAATCCCGGTTTTTGACGATACTACGGGAATTTTAAACATTGTTTATCCTACAGTTAGAATTACTGAAGACTTCAAATCCGACATTTCTGTAATCGAAGGAGCAAAACCTGGACAAGTAATAAAAATTTATGGAACTTCTCGATTATCAGCAGCTCGTAAACTGATAAAATCTGCAAAGATTGCTATAAATTCTGATTTTGCTTTAAATACTGATGGGTACATCTTAATGTACGTGAACGCCGACGGGACTTTCAAGGAACTGAAAAGAACAGCAGAAGCGGAAAATAATCCAGTAAATAAACTGGAGTTTGATAGTGATGTTTTAGACGTGGCAAAAGGAAACGAATTCTACTTTGTTGGATCTGCGAGCGAAACGCTTACCGACATAATTAACGGAGTAGAAGGGAAATCTGTAAAAATTTATGGTAAATCTGCGGAAGAAACATTCACCGTGTCCGAAATTGCAGGTAAGGTTTCTGTAGCTGCTGACGTAGTACTGGCAGCTCCTACACATTATTTGGAGTTAATCCAGGTGAATGGTGTGTGGTACGAAACAAACAAAGTAACTCAGTAATAAATTTAGTATTATGTATATTCCAAAAACAGTAAAAAAACTCCAGGGGAATAAATCGCCTGGAGCCGCTGCTCCAAAAGATCCTAATGTAACGATTGTAAGGGTAGAAGACATTTTATTATTTCCTGAAAGAAATTCATTAGGAGTTTTAATGGAGGGGTCCTTCGTAATGAAGCCAAATGCATATATGTTTCAGGTGTATATGACACCATCTACAATTGACGCCCCATATACTACTGAAGGGGAAGAAGATGGGGATCAATTTAAACATACTTTCAAAGGAGATCATCCAGGTGATGATTTAGAGATTGCCGAATTTATTCAAAATAATACAGGTCGTGATTTGATTATTGTTTATGGATCTTGTGCGGATAAAACTCGTCGTGTAATGGGAAGTAAATGCGCTCCTATGAAATTAAAGACAGAAGGTGTAGACAATAAGGACGGTCGTAAAAAAGCATTGAGTTTTGAACAAGTTGTAGGAACCGGGTATGTTCCGGGGCATTATGAAGGTGATATAGTTTTAGAAGATCCTTTCAATGCAGTTGGTCATGACTTGACTATAGGGGCAAACTCTTTAATGCAAAAACTTCCTTCTTCTGCGGCTGAAACGGACATTACAGTGACTACCATTACGGCTGAAACTGATAGTATAGTTACCCTTATCGGCGGTGGAGGTGCTGTAGCAGCAACGTTAGAACCTTCGGCTAATGTTCTCTTGAAAGGCGGAGCCAACTGGACAGCCCTTGATGGAGCGGTTATTCATTTCAAAGTATTTGAAGGCGCAAACAAAATGTTGATTGAAACAAGTAGACAATAGGAAAAAAGCCACTCTTTTGAGTGGCTTTTTTATGCTTTTTCGTGTCACAGTAAACGAAAGTATTAACCTGCAATTTTGTAGCAAATGGACGTGATATGAATATCCAGGATATCGAAATAAAAAAGGATAATGAGATAAAAAAACAAATTGCAAATTATTTGGGCATTCCAAGCTATGAAATGCTTTCAGCTGCTGAAATAAACGCAATTGTAGAAGCAATAAAAAAACGTCCTGACAATCCTATTTTATACGGAGATCCTCTCGAGGAATATCTTGCCAACAGAAATCAATAAAAAGCATGGATAAAGATTTTATTGAACAAACGCTATTATTTGCGGCAGAAGTAGGAAAAGATGTAAACAGCCTTAGAAAAATGATAGGGGATCTTAAGGATCTTCCTACAGCTGATAAGTCTTCATTGATAGCTGCTATTTTAGAAATGAATTCTGATTTCAAAGATCTTCTGAAATCATTAGGTGATCCAAATACAATTCTACCGGACTGGGCCACAGAATTAGATAATCAAGTTAACTTTTAAATTTTATAAAAATGCCAGAATTCATACTGAGAATAATTGCAGCTATAACGGCCTTAAGAATAAAGACCGGAGAAAAATTAAATGCGTTGGATTTGTCAAAAGCCAATACGAAGTTGGACAATGTTCCAACATTGTCAAGTGCGGAAGGAACTACTTTTCGGGCTAAAGTTGGTGCCGTCGGTGCCGATGTGGTTAATGGTTATGCCTATGATGTACAGTACACGTCCGGAACCCATATTATAACTGTAAAGCGTCGAAATGCGGCTGATATTGTGATCGATTTACCAATTGAGGCCCTTATATCAAATGTTGCTCTTAACGCGAACAATGATCTTGTATTTACTTTCGAGAGTGGCAGTACTGTTACCGTGCCGATGAGTACGCTACTTGTAGGCGTGGTAAAATCCGTAAACGGAAAAACGCCAAACTCTTCCGGAGCTGTTTCATTGACTATAGCTGATATCCCGACTTTGCAAGCTTCATTAGACGCCAGGGCCGACATTATTAAAATTGTAAACTTTGTTACCACAAACCCAACTTCGGGTATGACGGCAGGGCAAAAATATTATAATACTGCTACTAAGAAGATTTTCACGGCTACGTCGGCCACTGCCGGAACTGTTGCAGATCCGGTGAATGATAAACTTTACATTCGGTTGACCGATAACACAATATGGCATTGGACCGGTACAGATATGGTCCAATCGAAAGGAGATCTTACCATTGGTACCACAAGTACAACAGCCGGGCGCGGAGACTGGACAAAAGCGGCTTATGATCATTCGGTAGCTATGGGAGATCCAAATACCACGGTCCCGGATTGGGCCACAGAATTACAAAATCAAGTGAACTTTTAACGAAATTTGAATGTTTGATTATATTTTTAGATTAATGCTTGGTATCACCAATCTTCGCGCGAAGATTGGTGATAAATTCAATTCAATAAAATTACTTCTTGATAATAAGGCCAACATAAACGGAAGTAATATACCAACAAATACCATTTGGTACAGCCTTCGCGCAGGAGGATTGACCAACTATACTTTTACTGATACGAACGTTGGTGGTACATTCCAAAATATCGTTGTTCAGGATCAGGGGGGAATGTTTCTTTCGAATAATGCTGGCGTTCGCAGTTGGTTAGGTTTAGGGGATCACCGTTCTAAAACGGTGGCTTTAGCTCAATCTTACCGACGTACAGTGATTCCATTATGTCTACTGGATAACGCAAATGCTTCCCTTGATTCGTACTTCGTTGGTGACTTTTACGCTAAACGAAATAATGGTCTTGTAGCTGTTTCAAACAAGGCAACGATAAATGCAGCAAAAATATACAACGAAACAAACATTGCCGCCAATGTAACTTATCAGATACACCCAAATACAATTTTTTTCCGACCTGTAACATTTACGTACAACGGTAGTAAGTATTTTGGTATGGAAGTGGGGTCAGCCGGAGCCTCGTTCACCTTTGCGGTAATAACCGGTTTTGCAAGTGATTGGACATTTATAAACCCGATCGATTACTATAATACCCAAAATAACACAGCCATAAACGCAGAAATTAATAATTCTATTGCTGAATATACTTACACATCCGATCTTGCCAATAAGTTAGAAAAGTCGCTTAATAAAATAGAGGCAGAAGCCTTTATAAAAAGGGGCGGTACGAACACGAATATACTGTTAGACGGTGGCGACGTAAAACCAATTAGCGATTTTGCTTTGCCCGGTGATAACGTTCCGTATACTGGAGCTAATAAATCTGTCGATTTGGGTACACAGAATTTAACCATTGGCGGAGTTTTTCGTAAAAACACAGCGACACTTGAATGGAATGATTTAGGGGCCGGAACTTCTTCAACAAACCTTCTCCGTAAGTATTGGAATGTGGCCAGTTACGTTGGCACACGTGCTTCAACTAATGCAGGTGTTGTTAGGATTGTTATCCCAATCAACGCATCATCTATGTGGAATGCGCAGATTTCAATACAGGAATATATTGGAACATTAAATTCTGATCCGAGAAGACGTACAACATTGACCGTTGGTGCTTATTCTACTGGAAACGCAGCATCATTTGTGATGTGCGATAATCCGGATAGAATTGAAAAAGTAGCATTTGGTCGCGACACAGCTAACAGCAATACAATATTGTTGATTTACCCCAAAACAACAGCATGGTCATATGAAGAGGTAACTGTCGACTGGGTACAGCAAGCACACAGTTATGCTTCCGGGCTCCATACTAAGTCAAATTATGTGGCCGGCTTCGTAGCAACGACAGATTTACCGGCGTTGGATTTCACTTTAAACAATGAGGTTTTAAATGCAGGTTTTCAGCGAGATTCATTCTACACAGGATTAGGAGTAAGCCAGTTCAATATCACATATGCAACAAACGTTTATACATTCTCTGTGTTGTTGAATAATGGTGTACAGAAGCAGGCAACGTTACAGGTAAGTAGTTCTCATTTTGAAATAAACCCCTCAACGGGAGTTTTGCAGTTACTTCCTGCGCTTGCTACACAGCTCGTGAATTCGTTTGGTTATGTTCGAGGATTAACATCTACTGATAACCTGGATAATATTACAGGAATTGGGCTGTATATGCAAACAACGTCTGCGAATGCAACATTAGCACTGAACTATCCAATAGCAGGTAATGCAGGGCTTTTAAAAGTATATAAATCTGCATCTACGCACATGATCCAGGAGTACACTCCATTTATCAATAATAACCCAAATAGTTCTACAGGAAATCGGACCTACCAAAGGTATTTTTATAATGGAATTATCAGTTCCTGGAGACAAATTGCATACGTGGGCGATAATGTCAGCTCGTTTGCAAATGATGCGAATTATTTAACTGCGGCAACCGTTGGAAATGGACAGTTAACAGTTAATACTACGGGAGATATTGTTGGAAGTTATGTTTTTTCTGCAAATCAGACAGGAAATACTACCGTTACACTCGGTTTGTCTACAAATGTACTTAATGCTATTGTCGATGGGAAAACAGCGTATAGTTGGGGGAACCACGCTGCGCAGGGCTATTTGAAAATAGCTGATTTAAATGGGTATGCAACGCAGGCATGGGTAAACTCGCAAATATCAAACATTCCTGCTCCTGGGAATGGGACCGTTATTCTACAGGGAATTGGAGCTCTTACAGGAACTGCTACTTTTTCTATGAATCAATCAAATAACGTAGTAGGAAGTTTTGATTTAACTCCGCAAATAAAAAGTGATATTCAAAAAGGTGCAGATATCGCGAACATTTTTAAAGGGGTTTCGAAATATCATCAGTACATTGATGCAAGCGGAGGCGGGAGTGTAAACCCAAAAGGTTTTTTGTTCGTTACGATAGGAACCGGGGGAGTACCTGTAATGAATATAGATGTTCAAGATCATGATATAGATGGAGCCCGAGTGATTTTGGAAGGGAATGGAGGGGGAGGAACATCGCGTTACAATCTGAATGGAAGAAAAAATGGAGTGCCAACTCTATTTGTCGAGTTAGAAACAAATTCAAGGGAAATTTGGTGGGATGCCAACATCGGTGCATACAGAATGTTTTAAATAAGAAAATATAATTGATCACCTTTCGTGTCACAAAATGAGTTGTTACAACCGAATAAATTAGCGTTTTAATAATCTGATATCATGAGAACTGAAGTATTAAAATTTTTAAAAACTCCGCCAAAATCTCAAAGTGAAAAGTTCAATACGGCTTTTAACTTTCTAAGAAGTGTAAAAGGAGTAAGCATGAACTCTATTCGTTCATACAATGTTCAAGGAGCAACGGACAGTAATATCCGTAATATTATCTACGATTTAAAAAAGCATTATGGAATTTCCGACGCGGAGATCCTTTCAAAGCGGTCTCCCGTAGAAAAGGCAGTGGAAGAAGTTACCTCTGCTGTTCTAAGTGATATATCTGGTGGTAATCCGGATGCAGCCACATTAGACGATTCTAATATTGAGATAACGAAAAAGACTGATCTTCATTCACAATTTCCTTTTTTAACGTCGTCTGATTGTCCTGCGGAAATGCATATTGTCACCGGGCAACTGGTTGCGTCCTGGAAGCGATACAATATCTTACACGCGCAGCTTCAAAGAGTAAATGCCGGAGAGGAAGAAATGAGTGAGGAAGACAAGTTCAATTTAATAGCAAATTGTAATGCAGAATTTGAGTTAAACGATAGCCTTTACAAAGAGTTGGATTATTTCCAGGAGAACAAATCTGTCTTAGGGAAAGTCGAAGCTCTACAGGAGTATAAGGTCCAAAAAGAAGTTGATGCAATGTCGACAGAAGAATTGATAAGATTCAGGGATAATTCAGGACCATATTTTTCAAAAGGAAAAACCGATTTGTCCAAACCGGATCTGCCTGAAGCAAAGAGAGAGAAAATCGTTAAGAAGTTAAAGGAAAGAGAGTTTCGTTTAGCTCTTGTAAATAAGAAGCTTGGTGTTTAAGAACAAATATTTTGATATCAGAAGAGATCCAGAGGGGGACACGGATGTCCCTCTCTCGAAATCATTGAAGTCTCAAAAATGGATATCAAAGTATTTGGCTACACATTTTGAAAAGGTTTCAAAATTAGAAGAAGATCTTCTGCGTGTACCAACCGCAGAAGAATTTTTTTTCCTTCAGGCTGACGGCGCTTTTAATGCGTTTGATTTTTTGCTACTCATAGCAAAACGGGAGCCGATAAAACAATTGTTTGCGTCGACATATAGCATTAGCCGCCGGGTTATAGAATCTTTGATTGAATTACATGATAGCGGAATGATCGAGCAGATGACACTCTTCATTTCCGACAGTATGATAAAGCGAAATCCTGTTACGATTGATAATTTAATGGCAATGGCAAAAGAACGCCCAAATATGAAGGTTTTGTATGCGTGGAGCCATGCAAAGGTTTGTTTGATGCAAACGCATAGTAATTTCTATTGCGTAGAGGGGTCGGGAAACTGGAGCGACAATGCGCATTATGAACAGTACTTGTTTGCAAACAGTAGAGGGTTATTTGAATTTCGCATGAAATTGTTCACAGAAAGTAAAATAAAAGCGTATGAGTAAGCTATTGATTACAGATGAGGAAATAAAGATTATTGAGGATTTGTCCGCATGTAACTATTCTCCGGAAAAAATCGCTTTGTACCTGGATGCTGATAAGCGTGAGTTTATGCGTCAATGGAAAACTAAAGATTCCTTAGTCAGGGTAGCATATGATCGTGGGAAGTTAGTTTCCACTTTCGAAGTGAATCGGAAGCAAAAGGAAAATGCACAATCAGGCAACATCACGGCAGCGCAGATCTTTCTAAAGGAAAGCAAAGAGGAAGAAGCTAAGAACGTTTTATATAATATTCTATTTGGACATGACTATTAACGATATAGATCTACAGGATATTTATGACTTCATGGAGCGGGGCAGTGCCTTAAACGCTCCTCAACATATAGTTGATTACCTGGAATTATTAGATAAAGTACGTGGTATGATAGTGCGTTTTGATATCAATGGTAGTAAAAACGTGGTAGTTAAGTTCCTGATGGTAAATGACGGTTTATCGCGCTACAAAGCAAGCCAGGTCTATGATGAAGTTATTGAATATTTTTATTGCAGTCAACGTGTTTCAAAAGCAGCCTGGAAAAATGTGTATGCGGAAAAGATGGATCAGATGATAAATTTTGCGATGCTCCAGACCAGAACCGTAGATGACGCGCGTAAAGTAGTTCAGATGATAAGGGATGTTGGTGACATGCGAGAGGTTCATGTAGAAGATAAGACAAACTTACCTGAAGATCTTTTCAAAGCTCCTGTAGTAGTTTACTCATTGAACCCGGAGGATTTAGGTTTACCTAAAGCAAACCGTCAGAAGTTAGCTGAAATTATAGATAATCTTCCAGAATTGACCGAAAAAGAAAGAAACAGAATTAAGGAAGAAGCCCAGGCTTTACCATTAAAAGTTTTTCCAAATGAGCAGGAGGACCCGCGTAAGTCTTGATGATAGAGACGTAGAGATTCGTTACAGTAATTGGATTTCTGCTGTTGTTGACCTGATAGCCCCTAAAAATTTATATTTGGTAGCTGGCCGGGCAACAGCGAAAACAGGAGATATTTTTGCTAAGCGATCACAACGAGTTTGCGTAGACATGCCCAGAAGCATGCAAGTAATGGTTAGCGATACTTACATGAATGCGTTGAGGAACGTGGTACCTGCTCTATTAGAAGGATGGGAACGTCAAGGTTGGAAACGCGGTATTCACTATGTTACTGATGAAAGGCCGCCTGCACATTTTAAAAGCCCTTATAAACCGGTTGAAACATATAAACATACTATTTCTGTGTACAATGGGTGTTTTTTCAATCTTGGTTCCCTGGATCAGCCTTCCGGATTAGCCGGAGGATCCTACCAGCATATTTACTGTGATGAAGCACGTTTGTTAAAATTCGACAAGCTGAAGAAACTTACACCGGCTATTCGTGGGGAATATGCTACTTTCGGCCATTCTGTATTTTACAGAGGGCAAACAGCTACAACTGATATGCCGAATATTTTGGAGGGTGATGACGATTGGATTCTTCAGAATGAAAAGCATTTTGATGTTGAACAAGCGAAGTTGGCCTTACAAGTAGCTTTGGTCCTGAATGAGATCAAGCAGGAGATTGTAGCTGCAAAGCAAATAAACGATGCGTCTTCAATTGAAAAACTAAAAGGCTCTTTGGCTCGATGGACGGAAAAATGGATCCGCGTTAGGAAAGATCTTACTTTCTACTACGTGGTTTCAACCTTCGTAAACGCTGATATCCTAACGGAAGGATATTTCACAGATTCATTTAAAGCCTTAGGTATTGAAGAATTCAAATCCGCTATTTTATCCTTTAAGATTAATATTAAAAAAGGGGAAAAGTTCTATACGCATTTAGGAGAGCATCATTATTATAGCGATGGAATTCTGGATGGATTTTACGATAATGTATTGCTCACAGAAACAAATGAGATTGAAGAGAGTTCTTTGTCCTTAAAATACATCGCACATAATGAGAAATTAGAAGCGGGTTTGGACTTTGGAGATATGATGAGCCTTATAGTCGGTCAGGAAAGAGGTAACTACCTGTATTTACTAAAAGAATTTTGGACCTTACCTCCGGAGAACTCAAAGGAATTGGCCCGGAAGTTTATTGATTTTTTTAAGCATCATAAGAGAAAGGTTCTTGATCTGTATTATGACCGGTCAGGAAATCAATATGAGAAAATTAAACGAGATTGGGCTCAGGAGTTTGCCGGTTTTCTGGAAGATTTAGATGAGAATGGGGTTTCAAGAACTGGATGGAAAGTAAATCTTATGAACCGTAGTCAAGCAACAATTTTGCATGAACAGGAATACAAAGCTGTGAATAATGTACTTGGAGAGAATGAAGCAAAACTTCCTAAAATCCGTATAGATCAATTTCAATGTAAATGCTTAAAGTCATCATTGGAACTGTCTAAAACCAAAATTCGTACTAAAAATGGGTCAAAAACTATCCATAAAGACAAATCATCAGAAAAGTTACCTATGGCAATGAGGCCGATGTTCTCTACAAACTTTTCAGATGCATTTAAATACCTGGTTTGCCGACCAAAATGGATGAAATTAATGAGCAAGAGCAATACTACCTTCGAAGATCCTTCGGTTCATTAATTTCGACGTCAACCGCGCGCAGCGCAAAAAAAATAAAAAAAAACGCCCTTTTTAGGGCGTTTCGCTTTAAAAAAGGGCTATCTGTCCATTCTGTTCTATAATTGGCTGATTTGTATCAAAAAACGGTGTTTCATGCTCTTTTTCTTGACTTTCAAGACTGGTATTTTCCGCTTTTTCTGATAATAAGTGCATGGCTTGTTTTACTTTTTGGAAGTATGCGCCCCCCGGATTAAGTTTTTCATATAAGTAATTTTGTGTTAAACTATAATCTTCGGTATAAAACAAACTTGGAACTATTGAATCATTTACGATGAACGCACATCTAAATGTGTTTCCCGGGATTGCCAAAGCATTTTCACATGTTACAATACCCTTAATGCCGTGTATCATAAAATTTAGAGCGGCCATTTTTACGCATGTAAAATCTAAATCATTGGCATGGTGAAAAATTGTTGGATTGTGGGAATGTGCGGCCAGATTAAAACGTCCGCTTCCGCATGCAGGTTCCGCCATAGTTTCCCTTTCTACGGGGTCGACAATTTGAACCATTAAATTGCAGATATGTTCAGGAGTAAAGAATTGAGCGAATCCATTTTTTTTACTCAGCGCATTTTGTTCGTAAAAATTTCCAAAGAAATCAAACCAGCAGTTATCTGAATGAATTTTTTTGTCGCAAATAAGAATCCAAAGTTTGATTAATTCGCCGAAAATGTACCGTTCGTCCTGCGTGTAACGTTTGCGTATATTTTCCATGGTTTCGGGTGCGTAATTGAAACAGAAGCCATTTATAGCACAATCCAAAAAGTTTTCAAACACTTGAAAATGCCCGTATTTATACGCAAGTTTGTCAAATGTTTTTATGAATTCTCTGTTATAATCTTCCATCGTCTGCAAAGGAGTAGTATGTTTCGTCTGTTATGATTAAATGATCCATAAGTTTAATGTCTAATAATTCGCCCGCCTTTTTAATTTTTTCGGTTATTTGGATATCCGCGTTGCTTGGCTTTGTAGTTCCGCTCGGGTGGTTGTGGGCACAAATTATCCCCGTTGCGAGGGTTTTTATTGCTGTTGAAAAAATTAGTCTTACGTCAACGATTGTACTTGTTAGTCCGCCTGTGCTTACTGGGTAATATCCCAGTACTTTATTAGCATTATTCAGCATTAATACAATAAACTGTTCCTGTATCAGAAAGGAATCCATACAAAAACATTTTCGTAATATTTCCTCTGCGTTTTGGCTGTTTTGGATTTTAATTAATTCGCTTTGTTTGACGTCTTGTGAATACTTAAGTGAAAGTGAAATTTTAGGTAGTTTCATATATTTTTCGTGTTTTTATAAGTATTCAACGTTAAAAAATATATTCTTGATAGTCACTCTCTGCGCCGTGGTACTCAACGAATAATTGAGCGATTTTTAATGCTTGGTTAAACTCTGTTTTGCATTGAGATTTAAAAAAGTTATAATCTTGAAAGTTAAATAGGTGAGAATAACCGTTTTTAGATAAAATTTCTTGTACCTGGGTACTTAATTTTGTAGTTTTGCTTTGAACTGCTGTAAATGTCATGGCTGATATTTTAAGTGGTTTATATTGGCTCCCTTTTCTCGACAATTGGGGAGCTTTTTTTTGTAAATTAATTTTGTCTTGGCGTGTAAAAAATGGCAGTTGCTAAAAATTTTCTCATCTGTTAAGTAGTTGAAAACCTTTATTTTACTAATGTAAAGATACTAAAAATGTGGTATATATGCGACAAAAATACATGTTTTCTTACTTTAATTTTGTAATTTAAAAACGCTCTAAATAAGATGGTTGCCACAAAAAAAAAGCTAAAAAAGTAACCTTTTAAAAAAAGCATATCCCGTAAATTCAACAAAAACAGTAAGTGAACCATTTTTTTTAAAATGTCACTTTGTTTTTAAGAATGAGAACACCGCCCCGCTAAGAATCGTATTCGCAGTTGCCATTTTCCACCATTTTTTAGAAATATGACACCAAGGGACGGTGGTTTTTAGCTTGAATCCTTTGTTTTACTGGGGTTCCAGAGGCTTTTTGTTCGTGTCACAAAGCAAAATATTGGCAATTACCACCTTTGCAGCATGACAACTATAACAATCATTCAAGCAATAGCGAAAATGCGAGCATTGACAAAGATAGGGGTGCCATTTTCGTTTACATATCAAACGTTCTCTGAGTCTAAACAGAAGACAAACGGAGTTCGTTCTGTTGAGCGTGCTTTGCTTAGGCAAGGCCTTCGAAACGATCAATCTGAAAAAGCCGATACACTCGTGGCATTTACAGAATATCCATCGGGAGAACCTCGGTTTTTCCATCTATCATTACTACTATCATTTAACGGAACCAAAATCGACAACAGATGAATATCGAGTTTGATGGCACCAGTGCATTGGTGCAAGCGGAAAAGACGTGTTTTACCTATGAAGAGACGCGTGTTCCTCGACAATTGAATACTCCTATTCAGGGAGTATCGACTTACTTTATTGGCGATTATATTGTACATCCATACGGATATAATAATGATTTGCCGGAGATAATTCGGGATGTTGTTAAACGTAACAATATTGCTCCGGGCCTTTTAACAAAGAAGACGCAATTGTTATGGGGTGTTGGACCTAAACTTTACGCAGAGAAAATCAGTAATGGAAAAGTAATAAAAGAATGGCAGGAAGACAATGAAGTCCAGGACTGGCTTGACAGTTTTGATGCAGAAAATTATTTACTGAAGAGTGCTATTGATTATCACCATATTGAAGGCGTGTTTTCTGAAGTGGTACAAGCAAGGTCAGGCCGTTTAGGGTCTCCAAAAATAGCGTCATTAGAACATATTAATCCAAACGAGGCGCGCTTAGCGTCTTCGAGAAATAGTTCCTCCAAAAAAGCAGATGCGGCGATAATCACTGATTATAATTTTCAGGATTTCCGGAAAGCATTTGATTATCGAGTTTATCCATTATTTGAATACCGAAATCCTTTTAAGCATAAGAGATCAGTGTTTTATTCAAATCTATATTCGTTCTGTACTGATTACTATACGGTACCGGATTTGTATGGCTCATTGGAGTGGCTTCGGCGTAGCACGGCAATTCCATTGATCTTTAAAGCACTTTCTGATAACTCCTTAAACGTGAAATATCATATTGTTTCGCCAGCAGCCTTTTGGGAGGCAAAAAGGGAAAGTTTAAAAGAAGAATGCAGTAAGCGGGGGATAATGTTTAAGGAGGCAATGGTGACGGAATACAAGAAAAATATGCTCAATCAGATTAGCGATGTTTTAACAGGAGACGAAGCTGCCGGTCGTTTCTGGCACACTTCCAAATCATTCACTGTTGAAGGAACAAATCTTCTTGAACATGGATGGGAAATAAACGCGATTGATCAGAATATTAAGGATTTTGTGGAAAGTCAACTTAAAATTTCAGAGAGGGCAGATTATGCGGTTGCAGGGGGGATGAACGTTCACGGGGCACTCGGGAATATTTCTGGAAAAGGAACATCTGATTCAGGGTCGGAGCAGTTATACGCACTTAAGAACTACATGTTGACAGGAATTGACATTCCCGAAATGATTACGACGAAACCCTTAAACTATGCCATTAAAGCTAACTGGCCGCACAAGAGGTTAAAGATTGGTTTTTGCCATGATGTAATTGAAAAAGAATCTGATATATCTCCTTCCGATAGGGTTAAAAACAATGTATAAATGAAAGTGTTATTCAATAGAGATGGGGAAGGTAGAGCTTCCACCGAATTAAAGGAATGTTTGTCATTTTTAGATGTAGACATCAATTACAAGCAAATAAAATTTGATGTTTTTACAGCAACCAGGGAACTTATAAAATTGATAGGAGAGGATATATATAACATTGCCTATCAAGATTATAGCACCAAAACGGATAATCAAAAGGATTTAGTGGATTACATGCGTTATGCAATATCTTTAAATGCATATAGGATGTACGCACCTAACAATGATATCGCACATACATCGAACGGGCGAAAGATGCGCCAAGATGAATTCGAGAAACAGGCTTTCGAATGGATGATTGATAGGGACAACGAATCCCTTGAACGTAAGTATTATCGTTCATTAGATGATCTACTTCATTACCTTGATGAAAGCGTTCCTGAGTGGAAAACGTCCGAGGCGAACAAAAAACTGCAGGAAAGTATTTTCAAAACAACAGATGAATTTGATGAGCATTTTTATATTGGTTCACGGTTGTTGTTGATGAAATTGCAACCGGGAATTAAGCAATGTCTTAACTATGAAATCAAGGCTAAAATAGGATCGGATCGGCTTGACAGTTTACTAAAAAGTATAGGTCCCGAATCCGAAGAATTGCTCTATATGGTTCAGCAAGCGTGTGCGTATTCTGCGTTAGCCTGGGCAATGCCAAGATTATCCGTTCAAATGTTTCCTGATGGAATAATACAGTCCTATATAAGTGACAGAACAACGACGCAAAGCAAACAAGTTGCTCCGGGAAATGCGCTTGCTTTTGCTAAAGAAAATTTTGAGAAAGATTTTAATAAAGCAATTGTAAAGATAGAGACCATCTTAGCTGCAGGTCAGGAATATAATCCAGACGATTATATAGATGATTCATTTACAGGTTCTAATTTCATATCTACATAATGAGACAAATTGAAATTCCAGACTTAAAATTAAGTTACAATCTGCCTGAAACATTGAGAGAGTGTTCAACTAAAGAATATTTACACCTCAGTTACTTAGTTCTACAGTATTTACAAGGAGCTATAGGATATGAAGAATTTCGTGTTCTCGCTGTTTGCAAGCTGCTAAATATTCAGGTAAGTGAAAAGTACTCGCAAGACGAAGAAATTCATGGAAACATTTATTTATTGAGCGAATTGTGTAGCAGCTATTTTGAAGATACAGAAGAGGGTTCAAAAAAAATCATTCTGGATTTCCTGGATATAAAGATTCCAAAAGTAAAAACCGCTTTTGCAACGTTTTATGCACCGGCCGGATCATTTTTCGAAATAAGTTTCGGAGAGTTTGCTGATGCTTCTCGAATATTTGATGATTTCCACGCGACTGGTGATGTTGAGAATCTATATTTACTGGCAGCTGTGCTGTATCGAAAAAGGAGAATATTCAGTAGTAAACGAAATGAGTATAGAGCTTCAAGTATTGAAAAGCGGGCAAATCATTTTAAAAAGTATACTTCACCGAGTTTTATTTATGGCGTTTACTTGCAATTTGTAGCATTCAAACAATACCTACCTGATGCACAGATCCCGTGGAGCGGTCAGATTTTAGACTTTTCAATTTTGTTCGAAGGATCCAGTGATGAAAGTGCCATCCCTGGAATAGGTGTAGATAGTATGGGTTATACGTTGGCGGAAAGTGGCGTATTTGGATCCACAGAGAAGGTAAGATCTACTAATTTATTGGAAATAATGATCCACCTGTACGATTTAAGAAAGCGCGATATAGAACGAATAAAGCAAGAGGAAAAAGATGTTAAGAATAAATAGATTACGGGAGTTTGTTGCCGAGGCTGTAGCCAGTATTGATGGCTTGAATAAAGGAAGAGTTGTCGTGACAAAGGATGAATTAGTAAAATTTATGAAAGATCACCCAATAGAGGAAAATATGCTATTGGTAGGTATAGTTCCGGAGCATGATGTGACTGGGCAACCGGACGCCTGGGAAGTTCAAAATGATTTGGGTTTTTATATTCTTGCAAAAACCGATTATAGTGAGCATGACCATGATGGGCTTCTGGATATGTTTGGTCTTGCGCAAGAGAAAGCACTTGATTTGGTTAAATTTATTTTAGATCCGGATGAAGGCAGTCAGACCGAAATCTGTGCTTACATTAGAACAACTGAGAACATTACATTTCCGATAAGCCCAGTAAAGGGTTTGAATGGCTGTAATGGTTATTTCGTTGGGGTTAATTTTGAAACGGCTTTTTAATTGTTGTATATTTGCGACAAACAAAACAGTTTGTCATGACAGAAAATGAGATAAAAGAAATGTTTTTCGAAGCGATCCAGGAAAGAGGGATCTATAAAAATATCAATGTTACCAGGGCCGTTGTTTATAATTGGAAGAATAACCGGGGAAGTGAGCCATCAATAGGCCAAATGCTTGATGTTCTTTATCGTATTGGTTTAATAAAAATAACAAAGATCCAAAATGAATGAGTACAACTGAGGAGATTTTAAAAGGGCGTTTTGCCAAGCGTGTTTTTAGCGAAACGGGGGCCGATATCGAGAAGGCGCAAACCCGTTATATGAGTTCCAGAGGGTTTGAATCTGCTGAGTGGGATGATCGGAGCTTTGTTACTTCGGATTCTGCTTTGGTAATGCAACATAGGATGCGGCATCGTTGGGTAGATATGAAAACTCGACAAACAAAAAACGGAAAAAAAAGGAAGAAGAACCACGCTATTCATAACAAGATTATGTTTGGTCATTACAACAATATAGTCAGAGATTTGAAGTATGGATATACGGATGCTGTTATTGAGGAATTAAAAAGCTTAGAAGAGTAGTTTTACTAAAAAGTAAAATTTTTTTATCATAAAGTTGTACTTAATAGTGAAACATTTATATATTTGTGGTGTTGTCTTCCACCAACAAGTAAAACATAATAGTTGTTTCTGGATTTATTAAGTTAAAGTTTGAAATTAACTAAAAAGCCTTGAGAGTGTGTGGAAGCCTTTCAGGGCTTTTTTTTATTCATTACTATGAAGAAAAGAATACTTGATGCATGTTGCGGAAGCAAAATGTTTTGGTTTGATAAAGATAATCCTGATGTTTTGTTTCAGGATATAAGAAGCGAGGAGCATGTATTATGTGATGGCCGCCATTTAGAGGTAAAGCCCGATGTAATAGCTGATTTCCGAGCCATGCCTTATGAATCAAACTCCTTCAAACTTGTAGTTTTCGACCCTCCACATTTAAACAAGTTAGGTCAAGATACATGGATGGCAAAGAAATACGGAACCTTGCTTCCGACGTGGGAGCAGGACATAAAACTTGGATTTGACGAATGTTTGAGGGTTTTAGAACCAAATGGAATACTCATATTCAAATGGAACGAAGCACAAATAAAACTATCTCAGGTTCTTAGTTTGCTCCCCATTAAACCATTATTTGGTCATACTTCCGGAAAACACGGCAAAACTATTTGGTTAGCATTTATGAAATAATCTAAAACTTCCCACTTGTAGTAAGTGGTTATGACAATGACAACACCAGAATACATTGAAAATAATTTATCCGGAACCTTTAAAAAGGGGGATGTCGTGATAATGGTAAATTGTGTCGAAGCAGAATTTTATAAAGCAACCCAATTTACGTGTAGGACAGACAGCTTTAGAGCAAAAGACGGGGATGATGTGGTCTTTCTTGAAAGCTTTATGGGATATTTCTTGACTGAATATTTAAAAAAAATCTGAAATATGGAAATGCCGGTACCGTGTGGTAGATGTAGTAATATAGTTGAATTACACTCTACAAGAGAATCATCACTTACGAACAGATTGATGTGTGATGAATGTTGCGATTTAGAAAATCGTATAAACGATTTGGTTGAGGAAGCAAAGGATATCCAGACCGATTTAGACAATTATGCCGAACACATGAAGGGCGATCGACGGGGGTGGAAAAGAAATCTCAAAGAAATAAAGCAGAAGATTGAAAAATTGGGTTTTAATGCAGAGGAACTTTTACTTTGATGAATCCTTAAAATCAATCTCAACGTTAATTGAGAGTTTAGGATATATTGAAAAGGAAACTTTCTATAACGATCTTTCTATAATGCTTTCAAAATTATCATTTACTGTTGGGAGAATGAACCAGGAGAAATTTACCGAAGCATTGACTTCTATTTCATTGGCCCAGACCGACCTTTTTAAACAAGAAGCGAATGATAGGAAATCAAAACGAAAATCAATCCGACAAGCAAAAGGAAAACGCAAATACGGATATTAACAACTTAAAACTTCCCGATTGTAGTAATCGGTAAAACAAATGAAAGCAATAATAGTAATAGCTACATACAAGGCTTATGTGCCTGAAGACATGAAAGTGTCACAAGTATGTGATTTATGTGAAGAAGAAATAAGAAGTAATTTCGAAGATTTTAGAATTTTCGTAGACGATTATGAAAATGATGAAGAGGACAACTGCCCTTGGTTTGAACTTAAAGACGTAAAGGTTGGAACAAGCACAATGATATCTGTAGGAAATGATGATTAACAAACTAAATCGTATGAAAAAATGACGGAAGAACAATTAAAAGAAAGTTTGAGTGCCATAGGTACAATCGCTGTATTCAAAAACGATTACGTTTTTACCCTAATGCTCTTATGTGAAGATGCAGCTTCGGTAATGTTGCATATCATGGATATGGTAAAACAGGTGATCACAGACAAACCAATCGTTGAAGTTGTAAGAAATGAGGGAGATTATATTTTAATTATTTTAAAACCTGAAAATCAAGACTTATGACCATAGAATTATACCTTATCGCAATTTTAACTGTTGTTTTTTTTATTGCGTGCAAAATCATTGATTACCGTTACGAACAGCATGAAAAAAAATATGATACTACACCTTATCCAGAGCAGGATTATTGTACTATTCAAACAGATATGAAACACCAGGAAAAATATGGTTTTCCCGTACAAGAAAATGATTCAGATAAATCATCCTTAACAAAATAATACATCAGCCATGACAAATAATTTTAAACCTGCATTGTTTGATACTGATATGGTACAGGCAAATTTTGAGAATAGGAAGACACAGACACGGAGATCTTCCGGTCTTGAATCTGTTAATAAAAACCCGAATCAATGGATTATGGATCATCGAGTTGGGGAACAATTTATATTTAAAAGCCGTGTAAATGAGAATGAACAATGGTTTTTAAGGCCACGTTTTGTCGAAGGTGATATTCTCTGGGTTCGGGAAACTTGGAATCATTGGCCGGTACCGGCATCTCCCTTTGTTTATAAAGCGACCGATTTAACGACTTGCGGGCATACATGGAAACCATCTATTCACATGCCTAAAGAAGCAGCTCGGATGTTTTTGAAGGTAAAAAAAGTGAGAGTTGAACGATTACAAGATATTTCCGAAAGCGATGCGATTGCTGAAGGGATTAAAGTTATAGACGAAAATGAAGCTTTCTTTGATTATGAGTTTAAAGGAAAAAACGGGCATTATGCATCAGCAAGAGGTTCTTTTTTTTCTTTATGGAAAAAGATTTATGGTATCGATTCACTGAAGTCAAATCCATTTGTTTGGGTTTATGAGTATGAAATGATTGAGAAACCGGAAAATTTTGGCGGAGTCAAATAGCTTTTCGTTGATAGAGCTAAAGCGAGTTTTATACTCGCTTTTTTTAATCCCATTCAACTTCCTCACCATTTAAAAAATCAACCCAAGTTTGGATCAAGAGTAGATCCTGAGTTCTAAATCTTAAACCATTTGACAACTTGATGTGCCAGTTATGGGTTTTCTTGTTGAAAAAAGGGTTACCGATGATATGATCGGAAGTGAATAAATCTTTCAGTCTCTCGTGCGATTCGTCTAACATATTTTATTTTTTAATTATCCAAATCTACATTGTAGAGATCAGAAGTATTTACGGGAACCCGTAATCGCAAATTATTTTTCCTCCGGAGTTATCCGGTTCAGTGTATCATCCAGGCGAAGTTCTTTTTTAATCTTAAACCCGATCCGGATACGGTTCTGAAAATGTTCCAGGAAAAACATGTGAGGAACCGTATTAATTTTCTTTAATATGCGGGTTATCCTGATGTCGCTCAGTCCTTCAAAATCGGTCCATACGGCAATTGGCCTGCCAAATCCGTCCCGATACTCATAAATCGTATTCAACTCAATAGGATCTCCTTTAAACCATCTTTTTTTTTCATATTCAACATTTGGGCTTACCCATCTGAATAGTTGAATTGCGGCTTGTATTTCTTCTTTTCTTATCTGCATCACCAAATCCATTTATTATTCAAAATTAGCGCGCGGGTAATTAAAATGAGTGACGTTTATTGATATAAAATGTATCAATTTTTTTATGCTTTTCGTGTCACATTATAAGCCGGATCAAAGCGCCAATTTTACGGCAAAATGCGCAGGTCATGGCAAAAAAAATAGTCGATGAACAGATAAAACTTTCCATTGTAATTGATGGAAATGAAGCTCAAAGAGAATTACACACCTTAGAAAAGTCTACCAGAGAATTAACTGCGACGAACAAAGATTTATTAGTAGAAAAGCGGAAGCTTGAAAAGCAAGGGAAGACAGAAACTGAGGCATACAAAACTGTTACGGCTACAATCAGAGCAAATAATCGCGAAATCAGGGAAAATAAGAACCGAATGTCCGAACTGCAAAAACAGATCGGACTTACTGGCTTAACCATGGGGCAACTCCAAACAAAAGCCAATTTTCTAAAGACGACACTTCGGAATATGGTACCGGGATCTGCGGACTATATTCGTTATGAAAATGAACTTAAGCAAGTCACGGCCCGTATAGATGAATTGCGGGGAAAAGCAAAGGCGACGGCCTTCTCATTGGAAGCAATTGCGGATAAATTTAACCGATATGCGGCCCTTGCCGCTACTGTTGTAGCTGCTCTTACCGGTGTTGTTCTATCTATTCAACAGATCCTTGATTACAACGGTAAATTGTCTGATAGTCAATCAGACGTGATGAAAACAACCGGGTTAACCAAAAAGGAGGTTGATGAATTGACAAAGTCATTTGGATTGTTTAAGACCAGAACTGCACGGATTGAATTGTTGAAGCTCGCAGAAGAAGGCGGGCGCTTGGGAATTGAAGGGGCCGATAATATTCGCAAATGGGTAAATGTCGCGAATCAGTTAAAGGTGGCGTTGGGTGATGACCTTTCCGAAACACAGATCAGAGAAGTCGGGAAAATGGTTCAGGTTTACCGGGTAGGTGAAGAAACTGGCCGCGATTTCGAGGGAGCGATGTTATCGTTAGGATCTGCTATTAATGAGGTGTCCGCTTCCGGGTCGAACCAGGCGGGGTTCCTCGTAGATTTTATGAAACGAACGGGAGGAATTTCCCAACAGGCAAAACTTTCATCAGCTGATAATATTGGATATGCCGCTACGTTTGACGAAATAGGGCAGAGTGCCGAGGTTGCCGGAACAGTGATGAACAAATTAATGACCGATATGTTTGTCGCTCCTGGGGAATACGCCAAGATTGCGAACATGAATGTTTCGGACTTCACCAATCTTCTTAAGACGGATTTCAATGCGGCTATGATAGCCTTTTTAAAGGGGTTGAATGGAAATAATGCGGGACTTGATGTATTGGCTGCCAGGATGAGTGATCTGGACATAGGTGGCTCACGAGGATCTGCTGCGATTGCCGGTCTTGCTTCCAATTTGCACGTATTAGAAAAACGGCAGCAAACATCAAATCAGGCCATGATGGATGCTTCTTCATTAACAGATGAATATAATATTAAAAACAATAACCTGGCTGCAACTTTAGACAAGGTTAAAAAAGTAGTAGTTGGATGGTATTCCTCCGAATCTTTTATTCAATGGTTGTCAAGTTCGGTTGAATGGTTTGCCAAATTTATCGGCGCTACCGAAGATACCGATGGGAAAGTTACGGGGTTTCGTAATGGTTTGGTAACGACGGCTAAGGTCTTTGCTGTGTTACTGGCGGCCATGGTGACAAATGTTGCCTGGCAAAAACTTGTTGCCTTATGGACTACGCGTAATACGGAAGCTACCTTATTGTACAATTTGGGTGTAAAAGCCCGAGCGGTTATGGAAAATGCTGCTAAAATAGGAACAGCGGCTTATGCCCTGGTCACTGCTTTGTTAACGGGAAATATGAACGCAGCGGCTACTTCCGCCCGGGCGCTCACAATTGCTTTGGGAGCGACACCATGGGGTGCCGTTCTGGCTCTTGTAGCAGCTGTAACAACAGCATTCATACTTTTTTCAAAAGAGACTGATAGTGCCACTGTTGCGCAAAAGGAACTTTCCAGAGTTCAACAAGAAGCAACGGGAAATATCCAGAAGGAACAGGACGAATTGAATCGCTTGTTAAAGATTGCGCGTGATGAAACGAGATCAAAAGAAGAGCGCCAGGCCGCGATTAAAGCAATCAATGCAATTTCTCCAGAGTATCTCGGCAATATTACGCTTGAAAACGTAAAAACGCTCCAGGCTACTCGGTCAATAGAAAAGTACCTTACCGTGCTAAGACGCAAGATGAAAATGCAGGCCCTGGAACGCGCAATGAATGCCACCTACGATAAAGAAACCGAGATAAAAACCAAGGATAAATCAGACTATACGAAATGGTACGATTATGTTTTAAATGGTATTTACGATGCGGACACGGCTGCGAAAGATCGTCAAAACAAAGATCTTGAGGATGTACTTGCAACAAGAAAAGCACTCGAAGAGGAATGGGAAAAAGAGACAAAAGGAAGTCCGGATGCTATTATTCCCACTGATCCTGATTCTACCGGAGGATATACACCGACCGATGACAAAAAGAAAAAGAAAAAAACAGATGCTGAGAGGGCTGCTGAACAGGAAGCAGAAAAGCAAAAGCGGGAACATGAAAAACGTCTGGAAGAAATTAAAAAGTATCATGCGGAAAGACTAAAAATTCAGCGAGAATTTGAGGACGGAAACTATCAGTTAATGAGTGATGGTTACGAAAAGGAAAAGCAGATCCTTGATACAGAACATCAACGAAAAATAGAAGACCTGAAGCTGAAGCTCGTTAAGACTGAAGAAATTGAAAAGGCTCAGCAGCAATCAAAAAATCAAAAACTAACGGAGGCGCAGCGCAAATCCTACGCTGATTTAGCCCAGGCATGGCTTGATAGTAATGCCGAAATCTACAAAAAGGTAGAACAGGAGACGGATTTACACTGTATTAAGTTGGCAACGTTGGTAGAAAAATACTCCAACAATGAAATTGATCTGTTGAATAAGCAATATGAAAGCGATAAGATCAAACGGGAAACAGAGTTCAATAATCAATTGGCTTCATTAGGCCGCAATGAAAAGGCCAAAGAGCGCCTTAAAAAACAATACCAGAAACAAGAACTTGAAGCAGAGCAGAAGCATTATGAGGACTTAATAGCGCTTTACAATAAAATGCTGAATGGGGAAATGATCAAAGGGATTGATTTCTCCCTACTTTCTCCGGAAGATGCAAAGGAGCTTCAGAAAAACATTGAATTAGTCAATAAGGCAATAGCAGAGGTTAAAGCGGCAAAAGTCGATGCGACTGAAAAAGAAAAACCTTTTTCCAATGGTGAGCTGAGTTTGGGAATTCGCCAGGAAGATATCCTGGGTTTCACTCAGGATCAGTGGGAAACCCTTTTTGAAAATTTGAAAAAAGGAAAAATTGGTATTGAAAGCATCAAGTTTATGGCCATTGCTTTACAAAATCTTTGGGCACAGTACGATGCGATGGTTTCTGCCGGGGAAAATAAGCGATTGCAGCAGTATGAAAACGCAGCGACTCAAAAAGAAAATAGGTTAAAACGTCAACTTGATCGTGGCATAATTAACCAGGAACAATACAATAAGGCGGTTGATGCCATTGAAGCAGACTATGCCCGGAAAAAGGCTGAGATAGAATACCGCCAGGCGAAGCGGAAAAAGACCATGGATCTTGCAGCAGCTATTGCAAATACAGCAATCGCAGTAACAGAAGCTTTACCAAACTGGATATTGGCCGGGTTGGTTGGAGCAATGGGGGCTCTTCAGATCGCTACTATAGCAAAACAACCGCTTCCAAGTGTTTCCGGCTATGAGCAAGGGTTGTATGGTGATCACCTGGTTAAACGACAACAAGACGGAAAGGTTTTTAAAACCACGTATGGAGGTAAAACTCGCTCAGGACTTGTGAATAAAAATACCATGTATATGGTTGGAGAAAACGGCCCTGAAATGATCATCGATTCAAAAGCTTTCCGCAAAATGAATCCGCAATTAAGGGATTCATTAATTCGTGAATTGCGAGGCATTAAAGGCTTTGAAAACGGTTATTATAACGACGCTACCATGAAGTTAAATATTCCGGATTCAGGAAACCTTTCACAAGGCGAATTAATAGCGGCGATTATCCAACTTAATAAAGTATTAACCAGGATAGAACAAAATGGTCTTTCGGCCAGAGTATCTTCCAGGGACCTAAGATCGATGAAAAATCTTAAGGATGGATTAGATAATTATGAATCATTTAAAGATAGAAACCGCACATCATGGCCATAGTAAATAAGTTCAGAGAATACTCTGTTTTCGATAATCTTATGATTAATCAGTTGTGTGATGAGTTGGCAACAGTATTGGTGTCTGAAGACGAAGACTTTCCTCATCGTCTTATGCTTACCGGAGGGGCCGCTTATGCATTACAACGTGAACCACTGCGAGATCTGGAAAATATAATTTTCAGAGTAACTCATGAAGCTGATTATTTTATTCTATTAGATTACCTTGATCGGATTTCCACTAAGGAAATGATAAAGTATGGCAACCGTACTTATTTTAAGTTTTCGGCGGGTTCTGTTGAAGTGTTTTTTATGATCATGTATGATGCCGGCTATGAAACTGTTAAGGTTACATACAACGGCATAAATTTAGAAAGTGTTGATTTTATTAATCCGGAATTACTATGATTTTAAAGATTTCCAAAATACAAAAGTTTCCAATAGAGTCCGATTTGGTTTTAATTATACTTACCGGCGGGTGGGATTTGAAGCTTTTGAACAACTCATCGACACCTGTTTTCAATTTCATGAAAAACAGTCCTCAGAGTGTCAAATTTACGTATAAGCTGAAGCCTAAATCTGCGTATTCTACATACGTTAATAATGGTTATACGAATTTGAAGGTGAGGAGTTCGATTTTACTTCCTGCCGGTGATCCCAGTTGGTTGGATATTGCCTCGGATTGGAGTTTGGCAAATTATACATCATTAAATCAAAACCAGTATAAGGATGTAGAAATTTTTATTTCCCCTCCATTAACCATTTCCCAGGGAAAACACCTGGGAAAAGTCGGGTTTCAAATTGAAGGAACAAAGAACGGGACAGTTGAAATTCTAAGCAGCTATGAAATTCCTGTTGAACTGGTCGTTTTTGAAGAAGGTTATTATTACAATCCATCACAATTTACATTTTATTATAAACCCGGTAATACGTCAGTACAACAGATCCAGGTTGGCGGAGATAACTGGAAACTCAACATTCCAAAAGGACTGCAAATATCGGGCACCGGTGTAGTACAAAACCCGGATGGAACTTCATACAGTATGGGGTCAGGATTTAAAAATTTTGATCTTAGCCTTCATTCGAGTATACTTGGAATCATTGGTGATAGCCAATCTATTATTTTGCCTGTTACAATTCAATATGCTACAGGAACATTTACTGTACCGGTGACTGTGGTTCAGGCGGGAGATTATTATCCCACGGCCACCACATTTTCAATTCAAAACGGCCAGGTAGATAAGTCGTTTCAACTAATACATTTAACCAGGAGCGATGTTTTTCTCGTGTCTGCTCCGGCGAATATAGGTTATGAAATTTTGAATCTACCATCTGGAAAAAAAATAAAACTTTTTGTTATAGATCCCGGAGCGTTTGGTACTGGCGTTTTCAAACTGCCATTTCACATAAATTACCCGGGTGCTGCACATAAGGTTGACATAACAGTTGCCGTTGGTAATCAATTCGATTTAGGGATTGATGGATCATCTGCCGTTTTTACTAAATCTATGAATGATTTGATGTTTACAACCTCTTATGAAGAGAGCTTCATAGACCTCACATTACTTGCCGTTGGAGCTTCCAATGGATATAATTATAAGTTTCCATTTTTTAAGAAAAAAGCCCGTAAAAATATTGGAAGATCGCTCGAAAATTTCATCTCTTACGATTTGAATGAAACCTTAGATGGTAATTATCCAATGAACTATTTTAACTTGACAATTGATGAAAAAAAGGATGATATCGTACTGTTAAATTTCACCAAAATGAACGTGCCTTTTTTGAAAGGATTTAAGCCGTTGGTGATTGAGAATAAGGCAATCCTGCAACATAACGCGATATCAAGAGTAACGAAGGATTCCTTTGCCTTGATCAGTGTTTATTCCTTAAATGGATCATTTGAATATTTTATTAAGAAGAATAATGTTGTCGTTTTTACTTCTGCGTTGGAGTTTGGTTACATCCGGACGTTAAAAATTAGTTTTAAAGATTATGCAGCTACACCGGGAGATACTTTTTCGTTCGTAGTGAAAACATTTGAGGGGCTTTTGCAGAAAGATTTTGTGATCTTTCCGGATCCTGCCCAGTTAATTGAAGTTGTTTATCTGGATTCCTTCGGGCTGCATGCATGCATGAGTTTTACCGGGAATACAAAGAATGTTGGATTTCAGATTACAAACCGAACTGAATTGTTTAATTCACAACAGTTTGTTCATACGAGAAAGTATGCGCAGCGCGACAGTACAACACTTACCCTTAATACCGGTTTTATATTGCAAAAGCAGGTGAGAGATCTGAAGGAATTGCTTCTCTCTCCGAAAGCATGGATAGTACTCGATGGCAAAAAGTTTCTCGAGATCATTCCGGAAACGGAAGAACTGATGGAAATGTCAAATGATAATTTCACATATAGTTATAATGT
This sequence comes from Flavobacterium sp., assembly GCA_040396655.1. GTDB lineage: Bacteria > Bacteroidota > Bacteroidia > Flavobacteriales > Flavobacteriaceae > Flavobacterium. The sequence goes on from JBEBOB010000012.1 coordinate 70,309, forward strand.
AAATTTTAAAGTAAACCAATCTGTATATGCACAAGATTATAACTTCTGAATTTGAAATTGATTTATCCGGCTATGATATCAGCTTCAATGAAGAAAATTCCTGGTTCTCCGATACGTTTTTTACAAAGTACTCTTATCCGTTTGATCTGATCATAACAGACGAGATTAATAGAGCATTAGGTGATATTGTTTCTCATGATAGCCGATCAGGAAAACGATTTATCGAGTGTAAATATGTGTTTTACAATCGGATTGAGTCAGCCGTTTTAGTAATTGAAGAAGTTGAAGAGGAGATCGCTTCAGTTTCGTTGCGTTACGGAATGGACGAGTTTCCTAATTTCGAAAAAAGTTTAAGTGAACTAAACTTGATAAACGAAGCGGTGCCAAATATTTACTGGCATGCGGAGCAATATATCTACAAGAAGTATCCGGAAGTGGCATATAATTTTCCGCAGATCCATACAGATAAATATGATGGATCTACGACAGAATTTAACGGATTCGAGAACATTATAAACAATCGGCGGAACGGACAGTTCTTGGCAAATACTGTTGAAGTTGTTGGTGGTGAAGATGTGATATTTAATCGCAATATTATTCAACCAATGCCTTATTTGATGTATGTTCTTCGTAAAATATTCGAATTGTCGGGGCTTGATTTAAAGGGTGATATCGTATCAGATTCACTTTTGAATAAGATTTTAATATTTGCTGAAAAGGATCCCTTTTTAAAAAAGGAAATGGATCCTTTTATTTTGATGTATTCTTCAGATGATGTGGACGAAAATACGTTAACGTATGAAATCCCCGATGGTTGGACAGCGACGCCGATTAAGCAGTACATCCCTATGAAGGAAGTTGTTGTGGATGTTCCGGGAAAATACAACATCATCGGACAGATTGATATTAGGACCAATAATTACCGGTACCCGGCGCAAATAAAAATTCTGAAGGACAACGAAGTGATTTTTACCAAAGACACAAAGTTCGCTCCCTGGACTTCTATGATCGATATTGATTTCATCCTGCCCTCCGGAAGTTGTACGATAAAATTTGTTGCGTACACGGCAATTGGGGAGTTTCAGTCAGTTGTCGATTTACAGATCTTACCTGTTTACTTTATCAATGATAAGGGAGAAATGGAAACAAACTTGCTAAATGAAGACCGTGTTAACTTAAATCGAACAGTCCCCAATATAACTGCCGGAGCGCTTGTAACGGCTACACTAAATTTGTTCAATTATGATATAGATTCTGTGACGAGCCGTGAAGTCTATATTAATCGCATTGAAAAGTCAATCAAACAAAATGAGATTATTGATATTTCAGATTTTGAGAATATAAAATGTGTGCAAAAAGGAAATCATTCCGCATCTTACTTATTCAAATACGATGACGAGGGAGAAATAGACCTCGGAGGATTTTACATCGACAGTAAGGAAAGTGTTTTTGTTACGAAGGATACTGTAAAAAAACCGGAGACCACAATTTCGATCCCCATTTATCCGTTGCAAAACGAATTGATAAAGGATCGTTTTACCGCGAAATCTGTTCAAAGTAGTGAAGATAAAATTTGTTTTGTCTTATATGATGGTTTGGTCAATGGAACAAATCTTACAGCGGAACCAACCGCCCTTACAATTGCAAACCTGGTTTCCGAGTATCACTACAGTTGGCTTTTTAATCGCGTAAACTGTACGCCATTTTCCTTTTCATTTGATGCTAATGTTGACCAGATAATGGATTTAAACACAAAGAAACGTCTGTTCTATTCTAACAATATTCATTTAGTGAAATCGATCACCAAAACACAGTTAGGAAATGAGAAATTTAATATAGAAATTGAATCGGAAAATTTATTATAAAAGCGAGGCTTAGCCTCGCTTTCTCAAAATAGTTTATCCAGTAGGAAAATTTCTTCATTAGCTTCTGAAGCAAGTATGTGGACATAAATCATTGAGGTCGTAATGCTCGAGTGTCCGAGTAATTTTTGCAGCTTCTCCGGTTTACCACCCATACGTAGAAAATTTGTTGCAAAGGTATGGCGACCGCAGTGAAATGATATTTGCTTTCGAATACCGAGTATTTTCATGATTTCTTTGAGTTCCTTGTTCATGGTGTTTGGATGCGGAAATTCCACGAATAACTCGTCGAAGCTTTGTATAATTTCTTTAGCTTTTTTATTGAGCGCTATGATTTGATCTTTGGAAGTTTTTACCGATACGAATTCAATTTCGTTTTTCAATTCTGATCTTGTGAGGTTCATCACATCACTTAGACGTAATCCGGTAAAGCACGAAAAAAGAAAATACCCCAGGGAAAATTTATGAACGGGTTTGATCCATTCAGAAAAGTAATATCCACAAACTTTTTTTAATTCATCTGGATTTAATGCAATACGATTTCCGCTCATATTACCGGCCGGTATATCATCAATATCGAATTTGAGTTTTATTCCGGATTTAATAGCAACTCTTAGCCATTTTTTAATTACCCGTATGTTCGAGTTTAATGTAGTTGCCTGATTTCCCTTCTTACTGAAGAACTTTCTGTAATCAGAAAAAAAGTTATGATCAATTTCGTTGAAACAAACGTCTTCACGGAACTCCCGAAGCTTTTCATACACTGAATTGTACCTGCGCATGGTTCCTGGCTTAATGAGCCCTTTCTCTTTCTCTAAGCTATGTTTAATAAATGAGATGAAGTTTACCCTGGGCATGCCCTCTAAAAATTCTCTTCGCATGATCTGCGGGTTAAGGAACTTCTCGCTTAACCTATAGACGGTTTTAATTTTGGTGAGTTTTGCTTCAATGTTCTCCAGGATTAAATTTAAATCCTTTGCATTCTCATTGATGGATTTTACGCGTTGTTTTTCCGGATCCCATTCTTTAGGTTTTACATAGAACTCAAAAGGAACTCTCTCTTTGCCTGGGCCGGACCCGATGATAAGATAAACGAGGGATGTTCCATTCTTGTCAATGTACTTTCTCATTTCAAATTTAGTTTTCATAGTCACAAAAAATTTATTTGTGCCTAAATGTGTGTCAAAAATGAAATCTTGGTTCATAATTCTACTCAAAAATGTTTAAAAGGTGAAACAAAAAAAGGTGCAAAAACCAGTTTTTTCAAACTTAATTTTTACACCTAAAAGTTTATTGCTTTCAAACAATATTTGAATTTTAAACCCTTGATATACAAGGGTTAGAATTCAAAAACCAGTGACGTCGGCAGGATTCAAACCTGCAACCTTCTGAGCCGTAATCAGATGCGCTATTCAGT
>JBEBOB010000013.1:0-73471 GCA_040396655.1 Flavobacterium sp.
TCTTAAAACACGATTTTTATATTTATGCATTGTTTGAAAAAGGGGAAGTCTTCAATTTGATTTCTACTTTTAGTGATATAATGAGTAGGATCATTTTCTAAACTTTTTAATCCACATTTAGGATGTGTTGTTTTAAATACCCTTCCTAAAGAATCAGTCCACACCCTTAAATAAAATCCTGCTCTTCCACTTCCATATTTCTCTATTGTATAACTACTATTAGGCTTAAAAATATACTTACGTCCCTTGTAATCACGTCCTCCTTGTGAAGACTTCCCCTTTTGGTAAACTTTCCTGTTTTAAGCCACTTAAATTAAAAAAGACGAACAAATGTTCGTCTTTTTTATTATGAAATAAATCAATTTTTATTTATAAAGCTAGGCTTTGTAAGTGTTTCTAATTTAATCAACACTTCTGATAAATTACCTAAAATATCAATCTAATAGAATCCTTTAAACTAAAAACATTTTTAATTCTATAGTCATTATTCTTTTTAAAAATTTTCAAATTGTTATCTTTAATATTATACTGATATACATCAAAATCACAATTTGAAAAATACAAACTTTCATTAACTAAAAAAATCTGATTATCACAAATATTATTAATTAAACTTAAATTTACTAAGTCTTTAACTGTCCTATTTTCAATATCAAATACTTTGATTTTTTCATCATAAGTAACATAATAAATCTTATTCCCTTTTAAAATCGGTTTTACTATCAAATCAAACAACTCATCATTTTCATAAACTACTTTACCATCAGATTTGTTAACTAAAATAATTTTTCCTTTATTCTCAGTTGGAATACCTGTCATCCCACAAAAAATATAATTATTACTTAACAAAATTCTTGTGGAATACATATCTAAATCATCTACACTCCATAACAATTCATTATTTTCAAGATTAATACAACTCAAATTATTGCAATTAAAATCTGTTATATACAATTTATTATCATCAAATATAAAATCACTAATTAAATCATTACAATCATTATGTTTAATTGTCTCTATTGTATTTAAAACATTTCCTCTTTCTAAATCCAAAATACAAATTCCTTTATCTTTAATATTTAAGATTGCGAATTTTTTAAATATTTTGAAATTGGTGATCTTATCTGTTGATTTATAATTCCATTTTAAATTATTAGTTTGGATATTAATACATTCAAATAAATTATCATTTCGAAGATAAAACAAACTACTTTGATTTAAAATTGGTGTAGTACAATTACCTGTTTTTGTTACAAACATTTTAATTTTATCAGTTTTAATATTCTTTAAGTAAATTAAAGAATCAACTGTTTTTCCTACAATAAAATCATCATATAATTCAGCGGAACAAAACACAATTTCCTTATCATTGGTTTTAAAATTTCTACAACTAAACATAAATAGACATAAAAAAAACACAAAAAATCTCATTATTTTTTTCTTTTTGAATAATACTTATTCCAATAGGGTAATGCTACATTCATACCATGACTAAATCTTTGCTTCCAATCCCTAACATTTCCTTTTTCATTAAATCTTAGCTGCTTTGGAACTCCATATTTATACATACCCTGTCCCTTCGCCATTAACGAAAGCTCATCCAGAACTGCTGATCTTTGCTTATTGTATATTGGTCCTACAATATCACGTTGTTCAATTGTCAAAGTTTGATTATCCCAATCTCTAGCACAAGCCCCGGTTCGCGGTCCTCCATTATATAAATCTTTCAACCTACCAAATACATTCTCAAAAATAGCTTTATTTCCTTCCTCTGCAAATGCTTTTACATCACTTTCCACTTTATTACTCATCATAGACGTAAACGGTCCATGTATATTAGACATTTGCTTTGCAACTATATGTGCAGCACCTGCCCAATTTGTTTCGAATCCTTCTGAATCTGTTGTATGTTGGAACCATTTATAAAAATCAGCTCTTTGCTCAATAGTTGAATATTCTTTATACCCCCCTTTTTGCTGTAAATTATATTTATTTGCATTCTTCCAAACATCATTTTCTAATACCCTATCGTCTTTTCTCCAATCTCCTTTTCCTAACTTCCCTTTATAATCATTTTCATATTCTTTTCTTCCATCAGGATCAATCATGTTAACAGGATTATTAGTCACATATTGATAAGGTGTCATTGTCTCTTCCGCCAGCGGATCCACACTAACAAATATACTGATTCTCGGGTCATAATAACGTGCGCCGTAATAATACATTTGGGTGGCATCATCGAGTTCAGCGCTTTGCGCGCGGTTCGTTCGTCAAAAGCTCCACCCGCTTTTTCCTCCGAAATCGTTGAATTTGTATTTATTGCTGTACCCTACACCAGCCGGGTGGTTGGCGCTCTGGTTATGCTCTACCATCATTTACCTCATGTGCTTTATTTTGCTTTGGTGTTCGGTGAACCTTGCTACGCTGCGGTTTCTCCAAACGGAAGCGTTTCGTAATAATGCGTCGGTCTACCAAAGTTGTCCGTCAGGTACGTACTGCTTCCTAAACGTTAGTTCAGCGAATACTAAATCCAATAAAAACTTAATGAGCTAAATGGTCGGTATGGTACCATGCCTCTTTTATTTAATGCTTTCGCTTGCGCTTCACCATTAAATCCTCTTTACTTTTAAAAAAGTAACAAAATATCCTCTTCACAGCTTCGCTGCTCTTATTTTTTATTAAAATAAAAAACGCCTCCCTTGAACAAAATAGTAGTTTTCCACTTCGTTCCAAACGCTATTTTCTTCCTTTATTTCTACGTTTATAAAACTCCCAATAATCGACTCACATTCGTTCCTCTCTATTGCTCCTTTTATAAACTTTTTTTTGAGTAAGTGGTTTATTTTATGTTGTACCGCCCCTCGCTGTTCTTAATGAGGATTTACACCAAATCAACTTTTAAATTAATTGTACGCCAAATAAATACTATACAACCAAATTTAAAATGCTATTATTATCAACAACTGCCAAAAAACCCACATATAGATGCGCTAACTTTTGTAGCTATTGTTTGCAGTTAAAAGTGTTTTGGTAAAGCTGTTGCTTATAAAAACTACTTTGGTGTACTTTACCACTATAAAACACACTAATTTACTGCGTCCTTACAAAAGTCGAAGTTTTAAAATGTGCATCAGCAGTAAAGTGTTTTATAATAATACAGCCTCAATACGTTTGTAAAGAGGCTGTTGGTTTTATAGGTACGGATTGCAAATCCGTACGATCGGGGTTGATTTATAAATACTTTTGATACATTATCGATTTTTTTTGCTTACATCATATCCATTAACCGTCTAAAGTATGGTATTTTTCCTAAAATTATTGGACTTAAAATTATCGATATAGAAGTTATCCAAAACATCATTCCTTCTGGTGGCAGTGGAACATTTTTACCCCAAATAATTCTTGATAAAACCGATAAACCAACATATACTAACAAATTAAAAAATGAGAATAATAACGGTTTATATAGCTTGATATTTCCAACGTACTTAAACAACAAAAAATACAGTATTAGTAAAGGAAATCCATAAAATAATACTCTCCAAAAACTCCACAATCCTGTATCAAGCCAGGCTCCTCTTACGAAAAACAAATCGAAACCATGTTGCATGGAAGTAATTATTAATAATGAAGCAAAAACGATTAATATTTCAGTAATAAATAGACTGATATATAATATTGAGAAACTTATAATCTTATTCATTATGTGCCTTCTTAATTAATTCTTTTCCTAATTTAACTCTGTCGTCATAGTTTTTAAAATTAAATGATTTCCCACCATCAAAATGATCTTTCATTACATCCTTCACATCACCTGAACCAATAGAACTACCCATCAAATCATTAATTCCTGAGATAATTGAGTCAAGATCTTTCCCTTTATAGTTATTGATATATTCTTGAACTTTAGATTGTTCAAATTCCACCATTTTATAATCCAAAGCTATTCCTGTTAATCCATTAAATGATTGGGCAACACCTTTAGCATCAATAAAACCTCCTGATAACTTACCATCTGCCAATAAATCTTTCGCATTCTTCATATTGTGGGAAAAAAGAAACTTATTACCCCCTTGAAGAAATTTATCAACAGCAGAGCTAGAAAACATTCCACCATCTGGTATTTCAGTTCCTCCAACGCCTCTAAATCCTGTAACCAATTGAGCTGCACCGAACCACTTAGAATTATAACCTTTTGCATCAACTTGACTTTGAGCCCAACCGTAGTATGCATTTCTTTGATAAACGGATTGATAAGCGTTTGACCTTAAATTATTGGTGTTATATTTCGCAGCCGAGTTAAATGTCGATTTATCATATAAACCATATCCGTAACTATACCATTGCCAAGGTTTTCGTCCATCTGTTAAAATAGTTTTTAAAGACCACGGAATTGGTTCTAATCCATTTGGATCAATCAAATTCACAGGATTATTATTTACATACTGATAAGGCGCCATCGTCTTCTGCGCCAAAGGATCCACACTAACAAATATACTAATTCTCGGGTCATAATAACGTGCGCCGTAATAATACATTCCGGTAGCATCATCGAGTTCTTTACCGTTGAATTTGTATGCATTATCGTATTTGCCATTGCCGTTTTTACTCTGGTTGTGTTCCACCATTGTCTCCCCAAACGGCATGTTGTCGTAATAATGCGTTGGTCTACCAAAGTTGTCCGTTAGGTACGTTGAGCTTCCTAAATGGTCGGTATGGTACCACCAGATGGGTTTGCGTTTGGCTTCGTCATACGGCCCGTCTTTAGGCGGTAAATTGTTGTTGCTTCCCGGGTTAGGCGTAGGCAGTGTCAAATCCGGGAAATATTCCGGCGTATCCGGCCGTACGATCACCTCTTTGGAACATTTAAAGTTGGCTTCTACATAGGCAAGCACCGCACAGGCGTTGTTTGGTTCAAAGCTCAGGTTTTTGCGGATGTAGTTCAGCGCTTTCTTATAGCAGTCCAGCTCTCCGTTCGGATCGTAACAGCCGCAGTCCACCATAACTTCTGCACAGCCGTCTTTCCAAACGCCGTTCTCCTTATAATATTGGTAACATTCCGAAGCCATCGGGTTCGCACAGTCATTGGCACAGTTGGCCATTTCCTCGTCTTCCCCGCCTTCGTCACGCCGGCAACCGCACGCTATGCTGATGTCGTTGCATTCTGTTGACCAGATACCGGTTTCCAAGTACTTTTCAATACACTGCGAAACGCCTTCTTTTCCACACCCGTATAAACAATCTATCTCTTCAGGAGTTGGAGGGGTTACGCCTCCGGGGCAATCGGGGCACTTTGTAATTTTAAGTATCTGAAAGAAACAGTCCACGTAAGGCCATTGGTATGTTGTACCGTTGTAACCGTTTACAAATTTAATAAAACAGTCGTGATAGAACCCACCGGCTGCCGCCATTTCGCTTTCCATACATTGCAGCCAATCCTGTGGCGGAGTAACTCCATTTGGAACAATTTTACAGTCACACGGTTCCAGATTATTACAATCGGAATTCCATTTTCCTGTTGCCTGATATTCCCAACAAATCTGGGCTTTAGTAGATTCCGGGCAGCTCTGTGTACCACCCCGAAGCATCGCGGCCTGCTGATCCAGCGCATCGGATGCGGCCGTATAGGCCCCGATTAAGATGTTAAGCTCCGTTAAACAGTCAAACTGCATCAACTCTTCGGTCGTAAAGCTTGGTGTTGGCGTACTGCCAGGCGTGTTCGACCTTTGCGGCGTGCACACATAGGCATTGATGTCCATTAAAGCCTGGCACGCCGTATAGGTTTGCCCGCCAACCATTGTACCGATCTTGCTTTTTATATTCTTTATATCGTTGAAGCAGTTTTGAACGCTGCCACCGGTACTGTTGTTCAGATTTTGATAAGCTGTTACAATGTTGTCGATCTGTGTCAAACAGTCCTGCGTGGTGTTCCCGATACTGAAGCCCATAACCGTATTCTGTACCCCCAGCATGCTGTTGAGGTTCATTTGGGCATCGGTATCGCCTGTTAAAGCATCGGCCCCACCTTCAGACGCTGCCTGTTTGGCCAGCGGTGTGTTCATGTAAATACCGGTACCTTTTGCCAAACGGCTTACAAAACGCTTACCGTTTATGTAATAGTGTTTGGAATATTCGTCCTTACCTGGGTCTACCACCACATAACCCGACGGGTACACCACATAGTTGTTGAAATCCAGCACTTCGTGAATCGCGGCGCCGCCAATGTTTACCTGGGTAATGGCCCCGACAGATTTAAAGGTACGCTCTCCGGCATGGTCGTAAATATAATGGCTCACCTTGGTGTTGTCGTCTACCACGGCCAAAAGGCGGTTTTGCTGATCCCAGACCATGTTTCGGTTGGTAAAGCTGCCCTGGTTCGTGTTGTAGTTGATAAGGTTACCTGTAGCATCATACGCGAAACGCGAAACTGCCGTCTGGTTACCGCTTAAACCTGTATACCTGATGGTACTTACAGCATGCGGATGCGCCGTATCGCCATATTCGTACTTCGCGTTGTAGGTATTGTTGCTGAGCCCGTTGAATGACGGCGACTGCACATTGTGGTGCTGGTTCTTGCTTACAATTCCATGCGTGTTGTTATACGCAAGGTTAAGCGAGTAATTATGGCTTTCACTGTTACCGCCGCTCCATACACCGGTTGCGCTTGCAAGCCTGTTGAAACGGTCGTAGGTATAGCTTTTCGTTGATACCCCTCCCATCTTCAGCAACGCATGCTGCGACGAACCGTTCACTATTTTTACGATGTTCTGGTTCTTATCGTAATCGTACACATTGTGCATAAAGGTGGTGGTATCGGGACGGTCTAGTCTCATGGAACGCACACGCTGGGTTAAATCGTACGTATTCACGGTTTTTACATCGTTTCCGTATACAATCTCCACCGGTTGGTCGAAGAAATTGTATTTGACGTTTTTAAGATAAAAATCCCCGCTGTTGTTCTTAATAGAGACCAGCTGACCCGTTGTATTGTAATTATAGGTCACCACTTCGCCATCGGGATACGTCATGTTCAGCATACGTCCCCAGGTATCGTAGTTGTAAAGGGTCGTAAACTGCATGTTTCCTACCGCACTTTCGAGCTTGCGGTCTTCTTTAACAACCTCACCGAGCTTGCCGTATTCAAACGACTGGGTACCTGTAAGGTCGCTGATCGCCACAATTCTTCCCGCACTGTAGTTCGCTGCACCGTTGGCCCCGTAAATATAGCTTACCGTTGAAGCCGGAATGTTGAGGCCGTTGGATACCATATCCGGGTAAGAAACCGATTGCAGCTGGTTGAGTACATATTTGTACTGTATCCGTGCACTGCTGTTCTGATTCAGCAGGTTCTGGTTCGTCGAAGCAACAAGCTTTCCTGCGAGGTCGTACTCGAATTTGGAAATTCCGTTGTCCGGATGCGTCACCTGGGTCTTTTGCCCGAAGGTATCGTACTGGTAAACGGTCGTTTTATTATCCGCATCGGTTACCTGCTGCAGTTCGCCAATAGTATTGTAAGTGTATTTGGTTAAAAGCTGTACACTGTTGAGGTCGTCGATCTGCTTGGTTAAAACAACCTGCTCTTTTGCATCTTTAAAGGTCTGGCTGATGTTGCCCTGCGGAAGGGTCACTTTTTCATAGGCCCTTGGAATGCCGTTATGATCAGATTCATAACCGTATTCATAAAGGGTAGAGGCATTGAGCCCGTGCATATGGCTTTGCAGCACACGGTCCTGCATATCGTATACCATAGAGGTTTTAAGCAGCGGGTCGCGTACCAGCGCCGTATAGTTTTCAAGCCCGCTTGCAAAGGTGCCGCTGCAGCTTAACTGTTCCTGGGACAGGTCCGATTCTACCACCCTGCCGAATTCATCGTAAATCTGTATTCCGGAAACCGCAAAACGGTAACCGGCCGTTGTTTGCCCGCATGCCTGCGCCAGATTGAGTTCTTTCTTGGTTTGGATGATGCGCCCCAGACCGTCTGCAAAAGACGAAGTATGCAGGATCAGCTCACCGGAACCTGCCGATTCGTCCTTGATGTTGTGCTTTGTTACCGCATAATACCTGCGCGTTGTTGGATGTACCTTGTACTCGTTCTTTATGGTCCATTGCGAATTATAAGGCCCTTTTACCTTGATAAGGCGCAAGGTAGGATCGTACTCGTTGATAATTTCAACATTATTCATATCCTTCTGCTTGGTAACCAGTCCAAAGTGGTTGTACGTGGTTTCACTCTGGTACCCCTGTGCATCGATAATCCTGATAACGTTTTTGTGGAACTGGTTGTCGTAGGTAAAATTAAAGTACATACGCTGCGCGTTGCTTGAACTTGCAAGCGGTTTGGGCAGCGTGACCCTTGTAAGGTTACCGAACAGGTCGAACTGGTAATCGGTAGTAGAAACCTGGCTGCCGCTGCTGCCGTAATCCTTGTACCTGTTAATCTGGTTTACATTTCCTTTGGTATCAAGCGTAGTGGTACTGTAACGCTGGTAGTTGTTCAACTTATGGGAAGCCGGCGTTGATACGTCATACCTTGAAGCAGTGTTGAGATTATGGTAGGTTATATCTACGCTGTTGGTCAGCTGCGAATTTATTTCTTCATCAAACTTCGTTACGTTTCCGTAGCGGTCGTATTTCTTAAATCTGGATACCACTTCGTTGGCAATGGCGCCTGTACCCACAGCACTGTAGTGGTAGGTGGTATTCATCACTGAATATAACAAAGGTATGATGCTGGTGTTGTCGGCATACGTAAAAATAGCTACAGGTACCGTGGTATCGAACGAACCATCCCCAATTATAAATAAAGGTCTTTGGAATATGGTGTAATACTGCTGTACCTGGTTCAATAACCTGTTCTGACCGTCAAAGGTAGCCGTTCTTTTAGGCAGTTTTCCTATATAATGATACTTTCTACTGTCTGAACTGCTTCCGGGCAGGTAAATATGCTGGTTGGGCATTTCGTTTAAAACATACTCCTGAACCACCGTTCTGTAAACGTTTCCGCTGCTGTTCAGCTGTTGCGTCTTCACCTCGCCGAAGCCCAGGAACTTGCGCTCGCGGCGGTCTTTAAAACCGTTGTTGTATTCAAAGGCATACTCCTGCACGTTTTCTCCGTCACCAATAAAACCGTCGTTGACCTTTACACCGGTAAGCACCCATTTTTTAAACGGCATCTTATAGGTGGACCCTATAGTGGTACCCGAAATTTTGTTCTTCGTATCATAATTCAGTTCTATCGTAGATCCCGTAGGGTTGATGATCTTTTTCAACATGTTGGTACGGCCTATTTTAGAGTACTGTACTTTAATTTCGTGTTCTGAAACCGTTTCCACAATATCCGGATAGCCGTCACCGTTGAAGTCGCGCAGGCTTACGTTGTCCTCATTGTAGCTTTTACCGAAGCTTGTTCCGCCCCCGCCTCCTACTTTTATCACGACTCCCAGGAAAGGTATAGGCACGAGTACCGATGCATTCAACGTAGTACCTATGGAAAAGGAGGTACTTTCCGACATACGGTCCAGGCTGTAGCTGGTACTTGAAAATGCGGTACCGTTATTGATCTTCACTGTATTGCCTGAAATAAAATCGGGCAGCCCGTCGCCGTTGATGTCCACAAAATCTTTTTCCCGTTGTGTGGAACTACGGCTTCCGTTGACACCGAATGAAAGATCCAGATTGGATTGCGACAGGAAGTTGCCGGCAAAGTTGTTAGGGAAGGTACCTGCGAAATCACTAAAACCTGCTCCTACGGAACCCGATAAGGATACCGAAGTGGTTTTACTTACATTGGGCTTGTCATACCCTGTCCAGGTTCCTGCCACAAAGTTGGATGCGGTATTGAATTCTACCTGGCCCTGCGGCTTAACGACATCGGCCAGGCCGTCACCGTTAATATCCAGCAAAATATGGTCAGCGGCCGTTACCGTCTCAAATTTATTCGCACCACCTGATATATTCGGTGTAAAGCTCGAAGAGTTTCCAATCCTGATTCTGGAGAAACGCCCGCGCGTATCGGCAATCTGCGTAACGTGGGCCGATGCCCCCCCTGCACTTTTACCGGAACCGTTGCTCACAGAGGCCGCCATGAGCGACTTGTTTAGGAAGTTGTTCGTTAACCCTCCCTTGTTAGACGTAAACTGGATCTTGTCACCCACCACATCGGGATATCCGTCACCATTTAAATCCATATAATCGTTTATAGGCCGCGATGTTGATCTGTTTTCCCCGTTTCCTAAGCCGAAACCGTAAAAACTCACATTCCAGTTTGACGACTGGGAGATAGAAGTATTCTCCTTTACAATGGCATAAGCCCCGTAGGTACCCACACCCGTTGGCGCCGGAACTGGAACCATTGGCTTGTAGTTGGAATTGTCGTAACGGTAATTGGGATTCATGGCCAAACCTTTAACCAACAGTCTTGGATGCGCGCTCCAGGCCAGCTTTGCGCGGTCAGAACGCAGCATGGTAAAGTTTTCCATAGCTTCTTTTTGGGCAGCTGATACGGTAAAATTGGTACCGCCTCCGGAAAAGGTTCCTGTAGTAAAGTTATACGAAACCGAAGTGGACTGGTTGTTCATTAATTGGTTAGCCGTAGCACTTGAATAATTCGCAACACCTGCAAGTTTTGCCTTGCTCACGAGTTCTTTCTTTATAGGGGTAAAGTCCTGGTCGGGTAAAGCGCCTTTATAGGCAAACTGCCCCCAGTTTTTGTAGAGGGTTCCTATTCCCAGTTCTGTCGCAACAGTATTGCCCGTGTCGTACTTGGGAACAATATGCACAAAACTGTTATCGTTTGTTTTTTTAAGTTTTGGTATAAAAGCATCGTCAAAAAGCTTCCAGTTTAATGCAGCGCTGCCCTTTGCCTCAATTTCTACGTAAATATAGGAATCGGGATTGTTCGCGTAAACGCTGTTGTTCGCATTGATGCTTAATGATGCCGGCTGGTAATTCAAATAGCTCGTAACCGTTTGCGTATAGGTCAGCACATTGGTTCTGGGCGAATTTAGATTGCTTGGATTAAGCTTATAGGCCGTTACCTTAAGTTCCACACCTGTTGGCAGGTTCACGCTTCCCGGCGTCCATTCGATCTGATATTGTCCCGGTTCTTTAATAATTGCCGGTTCGGCTACCACATCACCAAATAAGAACGAATCGTTGAAATTGGAACCGTCTGTACCATTGGTATATACAACCGAAGGATTCCAGTTTACCGTTACTTCCCCGTCGGGCAGCTGGCTGGTATTGACCCTGAAATAAATATGATCACCGGCGTTTACAGACCTGTTGGATACATTGGTTGCAAGCGTTCCGCTTACCAGTAAGGAAGGGTTGATGAGGTAGGTGCTCAGAGGTGCAGAGCTTGTACCGTGCTCTACCGAAAAACGCACCCCGTTATGCGAAGCTACGAACGGTTTGGTAATGGCCCCCGTAATGTTTACATTACCGGCTTTCGGAGCCACCCATACCTTCACTGCATCCATTAAACCGCTATCCACAACAAAATTCGGCAGTCCCTGTGAAACAGTCGGGTCTACCTGCCCGTCACGTAAAATAACGTTCGGTGTCAGGTTGCTGTTGTCTGTAAAGGTCGGCATTCCCGAATTGGGATCTATCCTGTTAAAATAAACAATCCTGTCTTTTACATAATCTACCAGGCCGTCGTTATTCACATCGGTAAAATAAATCCTTGAACGCGAGTTGCTTTGGGATTTTGAAGATGTAAGGTTCAAAAACAACAGGCTGAAAGACAATTCAGGATCGGTTTTGGTATTGTTTTCCGAAAGTCCAAGATCACTTATGTTGTAGGCCGTATACAGCTGCTTGCTGAACGATATGCCCGCCAGGTTTTTACGGTATTTGATCTGGTTCCCGATTTTCATGACCTTGTCATCCAAACCGTCCCCGTCAATATCCATAAGCAGCATGGTAGGTCCGCTTGAGGTAGAAGTAGCTGATGGAAACGAAAGGTTTATGGTTCCCGAATTACTGAACGGCCACCATACCGGCGGGTTGGAAGGTAATGACACACCTGCTGAAAACCCGAAATCGGAAGAGGTGAAATCTTCTACCGTAGAACTCAGAACCGCATGTTTGTCCCCGCTGAAATCCTTATCCACAAAAATGGATTCCGGACTTTTAAACAGCCCGCCTGCAATATCGTTGTAATACTGGAACTGATGGTCGTATTCCTGCGTTTCGGCAGGCAACCCTGTTGACATGTTGATCTTTATATTCTTGGTCGTAATCTTGGTCAGTAACGTTTTGGCAAATGCCGCCTGCGTATCATACGTAAACTGGTATTCTATTTCGTTTTCACACGGCAGGATTGTCCCGGGCCAATCCGTTCCATCTTTATCAGGATTAGGGATATGATCGGGGTTATCAGTCAACTCAATACAGGATACTTTGATCTTATCCAGCAACATCGTACTGTTTTCTTTAAACCCGTAACGGTAATTGGTCTGGGCATCGCCTCTTGGGGTACTTTTATACCGGAAGAATACCGAATATCCTCTTTTTTCTTCACTTAAACTTGCAATATGATCACTATTGTAATTGTACATGATCCTTTTTATATACACTTCCATTCCATCTTTAAAAACGCCTGATGCAGGCACTTCTTTGTTTTGATAAATGTAGGTGATCGTATTACTGTTTTTATCGGTCACACTTGACAGGTACCATTTGGCCCGCTTGGCATTCGAATCGGTAAGGCTTGATTTCAGAACTGCAGAATAGAGATTGGCATTATTTGCCACAACATCACCATAGATATACTTAGTCCCCGACTTATCCCATACCTCCCAATAGTAATTGGACGGACCAGTACCTTTACGTATAATTCTGGAAAAGGAACTTTCTACCTTTGGTATAAAAACCGCATCGGCAACCCTTGCCTTTGGCGTACTGCTTCTGTGCGGCAGGTAACCAGCTCCCATAAGGGTATTGGAAAGCATTAATTCTTCCCCGTTTAACAAATAGCTTTCCGTTTCATAATTCGGATCATAGGTCGGAACTCCGAAGCGCGTATCTACGCTGATTGTCGGAATGCTGATGTCCCACCCCTGGCCCACGATGCCTCCTGAACCATTGTTGTTGTACGAAACCGACAGGTTGGGCTGCAGGCCTGCCCGCGCAGGCGGCAGCGTAATAGGAAAATCAACCGCTCCGTCCCCCTGCTGGTTGGCCGTTGGCGGCTGTATCTGTACGATGTTTGCCGTTGGGTTGGCTACCTGGATATCGGAAATCGAAGTAGGTGTAAACGAACTTGTTTCGGGTGATTCGGGTGCCTGTATAACACCGGCTATATAGTCGGTGAAGTGCGTGGTATTTGCAACAATCTTACTTTGCTCCTTTACAATCGTATCGGTAGCTATGCTGAGCCAGCGGCGCTGGTCCATATCGAAATAAAGCACTTTAACGTCCTCCGGGGTGTAGCCTTTTGGCAGATAAGCCGTATCGTATTTGATTCCTACCAGGGCATCCTCGTTAAATTTTGCACCGTCGGGCAAAAAACGGTAACCCGATTTTGAGGCTGTAACATTGATAATGTTGGTTCCGAGCGGTGCCATGTCAATTGCCCTTAACTGCTGTACAGAAATCCTGTCTGCTTTTTCATAGTTCTTTTTACTGATATGGAAACTTACATTTTCTATATCAATGGCAAATTCTTCATTTCCCAGGTGGGTACTAAAGGTTTTCCCAAAGGCACTTTTTGCATCGTTCAAAAGGGTAACCTCCGTTTTATTGTATATAGGCAGTGCACCGCTGCTTACGGTGTTGCCCGATTTGTCCAACAGTACATAATCGATCTGATCTAATTTGTCTGCATCCGGTATAACTGTTTCGAATACGCCGTTTTGGGTCTTAACCAGTTTACCCTGCAGGTAAAGGTCTGCATTGCTAAAAGAGCTTACTCCTTTTAAATATCCCCTGCCGTTTTGAAGATACATCGTTGTTCCGTCGACCAGCGTAATGCCGGCGGCTGTTTTCCCGGACAATACGCGTAATTTCAGATTGCGTATTCCGTAATTCGTGTTATCAAAACTTGTAAACAACAGGTGGTTCGTCCCGTTTTTAAACTGTTCTGCCGATACCGGTTCTTCTACCGTTTTCCATTCTTCGTTTCGCTTTATTACCGTTCCTCCGGTAGCAGTGTGTTCGTTAAAGCTTTTTGAAACACCTGAGGCGTTTTCGATCCCGTACACATCATACTGCAAAACCAGTTCCTTGCCCTGCAACTGGGCTTTATTGACTTCCAGGGTAAAGATGTTATCAAAAGGATCGTCAAAACCATCTGATGAATTCCCGATACGCCCGGATTTTTCGGGTGCCTGATATTCAACAACGGCCATAGTGGCGGCATGGCTGCGTACGGCACCCCGGCCAGTTGTTTTTGAACGGCTCTGTTCTTCTTCTGAAGCTTCTTCCTTGGCTGTAGCCGCATTTTGGGATTCGTCTTCATAACCGTCTATGTATAGCCCGGGATACGGAAGTGCATATCTGGAACTTAATCCGTACGGAAAATGTTCCACCATGGCATATGCGGGATACACGATAAAATTAAAAATAACAACATACAGCGTCAAATAATGAAAAACGCGAAAAAGTAGTTTTGTTTTAAAATGTGACATTAAGTAGCGGGAATTTATTTTAAGATGATTTTTTGGATTTGCGGTACGTTGTCTATGTAGGCCACCAGCATATAGGTTCCGCTGCTGCCTGCAATAGGTCCGAGACTGACTGTTTTATTCTGAATTTCTCCAAGGCTGACCTTTTTCACCAATTTACCGTCAATAGTGTAAATGATAAGGTCGACCTTTTTCTTACTTTCAAGGTTAAACGAAACATTCAGATCTTCGTTTAGCTCCAGAGGGTTGGGATAGGCACTCCATTGCCCGTATGCTTCAGACAGCTGCACAGTAAACTTTTGCTCGCTACTGCACCCGCCTTCCCCGGTAACCTTCATACTGTAATCGCCTGCAGAATCGAGCTCAATGCTGTTTCCTGATCCTATCTTCGCCTGCCCTTTGTACCATTCAAACTGCTTCTCGTTACTTGCAGGGAGCGTGATCTGCACAGTACCGCCTTCAAGCCTGTAACTTTTCTTTAGTCCGGAAGCATTCAGGTTGTTGTGGTAAGAGAATATCCTTCTCTCCAATACCTGACCGTCATAATTTATCTGAATATCATAGTATTGTGACGAAACATCTGCCACCGAAAACACCGATGAAACAGATTTTGAGCTGTGAACCACATTGGATTTATCATCCTTGATCTTTATAAAAAAGGAACGGGCCGCTGATCCGGGCTTTAGTTTTACGATAAAATCCTTACAGGTATTTGTAACATCCAGCTCAATACCGGAAGTGGTTTCCGAAAGTTTAAGTACGGCCGGGGTATCTTTTGAAAAAGACACATTCCTAAATACATATAAAGAACCTCTCATGGTTCCATCGTAAGTTCTGGCATTTTCACCATTGCCCACAACAAGCTGATACTGTGCATTTACATTTTGAAATTTTGATGCAGGAAATGCCAGATCTACTTTTACATAGTCCATATTGGTTTGCGCAAACCAGATTTTGTTGTTTTGCTTCGATGCCTTATTAAAACTGAAGCTCTTATTGTTATGTCCGAACAATAGAAAGCTACCGTCCTTTAATTTTTTCTTGTTCTCGCTGTTGATCAGGATGTGGAGGTCCTGATCTTTGGAATGAACCGTCTCATTAGGCCCCAGGCTAAAGGAATTCAATTTTGCAATACCAAAAATATGATGGCCGTACCTTTTATCCGAGCTGTCCCATAATTTCTGCTTGTTATACTCGTATTGTTTAGGGTCAATAAGGTCGATTCCGTATTTTAAGCTCAGGTAGGTCCTGATTTCATTAACAGAAAAATTCGAGTTTCCGTTTACCAGGATCAGTTCGTAGATTTTTGTGCTTTCAAGTTTGGGGTTCATCCAGAACCTTCCCTGGTCCATCCCTCCGAATCTTACATCGAGCAATTCCCCGTAATTTTCATTATAGCCGGATACCGTAATACTGTCGTTTATCTTTACCCGGTCGGAATTTAAAAACAGGCTTTTGTTCCTGCTTAAAATCGATATGATATTTTCCGGTGCCTCGGAACGGTAAACCAAAAACAGGTGGTTGTTATCATCGACTTTATTTACAGAAGAGTTTAAAGTACGGGCATCTACAACCAGGTTGCCATAACTGTTAAGATTGCTTGCGCTTTCTTTGAAAGAGTGCATTTCTTTGGGGTTAGACAGCCATAGCTGAGGCGAAAAAATTCTTTGTTGGGAAGCCCCTTTTGAAGCTGATAATAATATACAGCCTGCGAGGAAAATCCTCTGGAAAGTTAGCATAGATAGTGTTTTTAATCGCCTCAAATATATAACAAAGACTTTTACTTAACATTATTTTAAGCAAATAAGTTAATAAAAAGATCAAAATTTAACAAATACAAAAATTGGATAACGGTTTTTTTAAACAAAAAACACACAAAGCTTAAAATACCTGTTTTAAAAAAAATCCTGCATACATTAAGCGGAATCTATTTCTGTTTTCCTCGTTTATCAACCCTGACATTTCAGGCAATTTCATGATTCAGCACCTGGACCAAAAAAGCGGGTATATCACCCGCTTCCCTATTTTTAATTATTTCTTCCCGTCATTGAAGCCTTAGGCAGACCTGTTTCCCGTTATTGACCCAACTCTTCCAAAATAGCCGTGTATACATAATCCAGTTCTTCAGTGGTAATGCAATACGGCGGAACCAGATATAATACATTTCCCAAAGGACGCATGATAATGCCTCTATTTAAAAATTTACGGTACAGCACCTTTCCTGTTTCATTAAAATAAGACGTTTGTTCCTCATTTTTAATTTCCCACGCTAAAATAGTGCCGGTCTGCCTTACCTTATCAACCTTTGCGTGTTGCTGCAACGTTTTGGAAAAATTCAGATGCTTTTCACTGATGAACCCGATCTTATTTAGGGTTTCCTTTTTCAGCAACAGTTCCATACTGGCTAAAGCTGCCGTACAGGCCAGCGGATTAGCGGTAAAGGAGTGTCCGTGGAATAAGGTTTTGTACTGATCATCCGATAAAAAGGCTTCAAAAACCGGGTAAGAGGCGGTGGTAATACCCATGGGCATGGTTCCGCCTGTTAAGCCTTTCGAAAAGCACATGATATCGGGATTTTCAGAAAGATAATCCGCAGCAAACAGTTTCCCCGTTCTGCCGAAACCTGTAAAAACTTCATCCTGCACCATTAAAATTCCTTCGGCCCTGCAAAATTTCATCAACTCCGATAAATCTTCCGCCTTATGCATAAGCATGCCTGCTGCTCCCTGAACCAGTGGTTCGTAAATAAAGCACGCTACCTCTTGCGAGATGCTTTTAATAAAAGCCTTTAACTCGCTAAGGTTTTCCAAAGTGGGCGTATCGATAAAGACCACGTCAAAAAGCATTTCACCAAAAGGCTTTGTCCAGGCGCTTCTTCCGCTTACGGACATCGCCCCAAAAGTATCGCCATGGTATGCGTCTTTAAAAGCCAGTATCTTTGTTTTTTCCTTTTTGTGGTTATGCCAGTACTGAATACACATTTTCAAAGCAACTTCCACAGCAGTGGATCCGTTATCTGAATAAAAGACCTTTTTTTGATTCGCGGGCAGCAGTCCGAGTAAGTTTTCGGAAAGCCTGATTGCCGGCTCGTGTGTAAAACCGGCAAAAATAACCTGTTCCAGCGTATGCAGCTGCTCCGAAACACGTTGTGCAATATACGGGTGCGCGTGACCGTGAAGGGTTACCCACCAGGAGGAAACAACATCGAGATAGGCTTTTCCCTCGTCATCAAAAAGGTAGGCTCCCTTTCCTTTCACAATGGGTATTGCCTCCTGCGCGGTCTTCATCTGCGTATAGGGGTGCCAGTTCACCTCTTTGTCGCGTTTTTGTAAATTCATCTTTAAAGCGCGGAATTTGCGGTACATGATCGGGCCTTATCTTCCACCTGTTCAGAAGCACGTTTCATGGGTTTTAAACCTAACGTCTGCAACAGCTGCATGTCTTCCGACATGCCTGGGTTAGGCGTTACCAGAAGGGTTTCGCGCTCTCCCGTAAAAATAGAATTGGCGCCTGCCATAAAACACCAGGCCTGTTCAAAATCGGTCATTTCGATTCTTCCTGCGCTCAGGCGTACCATAGAGGAAGGCATCACAATACGGGCAGCCGCAATCATCCGGACCATTTCCCAGGTGTCCGTTTTTTCGTTATGCTCTAAAGGCGTCCCGGCTACCCGTGCCAGTGCATTGATGGGCACCGATTCCGGGTGTTTCGGCATCGTAGCTAATGTTAAAAGCATTGATATCCGGTCTTTATGCGTTTCGCCAAGACCAATGATTCCTCCCGAACAGACGGTGATTCCGGCCTTTCTTACGTTGTTTAGGGTATTGATCCTGTTATCAAAGGTTCTCGTAGAAATAATTTCTTCATAATACTGCTCCGAAGTATCAAGGTTGTGGTTGTAAGCATATAAACCGGCTTCCTGCAGGCGTACGGCCTGCTCTTCTGTGAGCATACCCAGCGTACAGCAGACTTCCATTCCCAGTGCATTGACCCCTTTTACCATGTCGATTACGCGGTCGAAATCACGGTTGTTGCGCACTTCTCGCCAGGCTGCGGCCATACAAAAGCGTGACGAACCGCTGTCTTTTGCCTTCTGGGCATGCTGGATCACCTGTTCGGTAGGAAGCAGTGCCTGTACCTTTATGTTGGTGTGATAGCGGGCGGCCTGTCCGCAATACGAACAATCTTCGGGGCACCCCCCTGTTTTTATGGAAAGTAACGTCGACATCTGGATTTCTTCCGGGTTGTGCCATTCGCGGTGAATAGTTGCAGCCTTATATACCAATTCCAGAAGCGGGAGGTTATAAACTTCTTCTATTTCTTCTTTGGTCCAGTTATTTCGTAATTTTGTTGTATCTCTCATATTATTTCTATTTTTTTGGCAATACGCTCTATATGCTCTTTTGTTATGGTTTTAATTTCGGGAATCCTGATAATGGTTGTCTGTGACTGTATTTTTTCGCAAATGATTCTTTCTGTATCAAAGGGAAAATACCCGTTAAGGATGAGATAACGCAGTTTTAGGTTTCTTTGGCGCAACATCATTACAGACAATAAAGTATGGTTGATGCAGCCCAGGTAATTCCGTACCACGAGGCAAACAGGCAGATCCAGCTTTTCGATTAAATCAATGACGCACTCTTTGTTATTCAGCGGAACCATGAGCCCCCCTGCTCCTTCAATGATTAAACTGTTTTGTGTTTCGGGAATTTCAAACTCCTTTAAATCAATGTGCCTGTCTTCTTCCTTTGCCGATTGATGTGGTGATGCAGCCAGCTGAAACCGGTATGTTTCGGGATGACATACCGGTTTTTCACCCGCCCATTGTCCGACTTTCATGCTGTCGGTAAAATGCAGATCCCCGGATTGTACGGGTTTCCAGTAATCGGCTTTAAAATAGTTCGTTAAAACTGCCGCACAGACGGTTTTTCCTACATCAGTTCCGATTCCGGTAATAAATAGTTTCATTTGCTCTTCCTTATTAAAGGTGAACGCTGTTCAAACGTTCTGCCTGATTAAATCTGTTAGTTTTATAATTTCCTCCTGCGTATTAAAGCTGTGCAGGCAGATTCTCAACCTTTCTGTATGTTTTTTTACTGCAGGGCTGAAAACCGCATATGTCAAAAATCCGTTGTGCGATAATTTGTTTCTCAGTACGCTCAATTTAGGTGGATCCGGAATAATAACGGCCTGGATGGGACTGTTGTCCGAAGAAGGGCTTTTTAAATCCTGCCTGCGAAACAGCTTAATATTTTCCTGGAGCTTTAACGTCAATCCTTTATCTGCTTTTAAGAAACGGTAACCTTCCTTTATGCTTATCCACAAAAAATCATGCGCTGAAGTTGTATAGATAAAAGGAGATGCAAAATTGACGAGATACGATTTTATGATCCCGTCGCATAAGATTGCCGCACCATGTGATCCTAAAGCTTTTCCGTATGTAACCACCGTTGCCAGAACACTGTTCTGCAATTGAAGGTCATTTACCAACCCATAACCGAAAACGCCAAAAGCATGAGCTTCATCTACTATAAGGTGAGCCTTGTACCTGGAGGCTATTTCAGCCATTTCTTTCATAGGTGCAACATCGCCGTTCATTGAATACAGGCTTTCAATGGCAATATAGCAAAGCCCGTTCTGGTTTCTTAAAATCCTTTCCAGATCTTCGGTATCGTTATGCCTGAACTTTAGTTTTTTAGCATGCGACATTTTACACGCGTCGTGCACAGAGCGGTGAATTTGTTCGTCGGCAATAATGGTATCGTGCCGCGTTGGAAGTGCAGAAAACAAGGCCAGGTTGGCATTGTAACCGGA
The DNA here is from genome assembly GCA_040396655.1 of Flavobacterium sp. Classification (GTDB taxonomy): domain Bacteria; phylum Bacteroidota; class Bacteroidia; order Flavobacteriales; family Flavobacteriaceae; genus Flavobacterium. The sequence goes on from JBEBOB010000013.1 coordinate 20,445, forward strand.
AATAAAAAGCAAAGCGGATTCACAGTTATGCTCCTTGGCTATGAAGGCCTCGGTTTCGGACACCACATCGCTGTTACCGCTTATCAATCGGGATCCCGTGCTTCCTTTAAGCAGTTCCGGGTGGTTTATCACTTTTTTTAATAAACTTTCCTGGAAATCCTTATTTCGTGCCATTCCCAGATAATCATTGGAATAAAAATCTGTTCCATGCAGCTGCCGCTTTAAAGTTCTTAAGGTACCTGCCACCAATCTTTGATCCAGGGCTTTTTGAAAATAATCCAATTTATCAGGCATGCTCCAATCCTGAAACTTCTTCATATACCGCCTGAATCCAACGCTCGTGAAGATCGTTTTCCATATCTGAAACCGCTTCTGCATGAATTTTCCAATCTGGTGAAAATGCATCCAGCTGATGGATCATTTCCTCCAAATGTCCTTCCTCTTCGAGGATAATGGACTTAACCATGATTTTTGAAGATGCCTTCGTCAGGAAATCCTGGTAAACAGGATAAAGTTCATCAGCACGGACTTCAATAGCATACGTTACAAAAAGGTAGGCTGCATATCTCAGCTCTTCTTTGCCGATCCTCAAATTATGTCGGAGGTATTGACACGTTTTTATGTCGAGATGATGCAGGTACTGCTTCGTCCTCGTTGCTGCCAGAAGCTCTTCGTTTGCATAGGTACTGCAAAAATGCGGACCTATTTTTCCAATCTGCCTTTTTAGATAGTACGCATGACGGTGTTCTTCTGCAGCGTGTTTTAACTGGATTAACCTTACGTCCGCAGAGTGTTCGCACGCAGAAATCTTCCTGGCGCCGGTGTTTTCCATAAAGGAAAGCGTATTCAGCCATTTGGCATGTATTTTATTATTCCGGATTATTTCTTCTAAAATATCGTAATTTTTCATTAGTTCTTATTTTCTGCGGTAAAAGTATTATCTTGCCGGCTAGTTTTAGGTGCCATTTTTAATATTATGAGTAGTCCGGTTAACAATCTTTTCCAAAGTTTTATCTCGATAGATCGAAATTCCTCCACTTCCATCTACCTTCAGATCACGCATCAGTTTATCAACGCCATTCAAAGGGGCTACCTTCCGGCAGGGATGAAACTGCCCGGCAGCCGTACGCTTGCAGACCTTTTTAAGGTTCACCGTAAAACGATGGTAGCGGTGTTCGAAGAACTGGATGCCCAGGGGTGGGTTCAGATCCATCCCAACAGGGGTACTTTTATTTTGGACAGGGAAACGGAAAAGATAAAGATGGAACATACTGACAATCTTGATCTTTATTCCTATCCTAAGAAAACGGGATTTTCATTTAATAAAACAAACATACTGGATAACCCGTATGAATACGGAGATTTTCTATATCGCTGGAACGACGGGACACCGGATTACAGGATTACACAGGTTAACACGCTGACAAAATTTTATTCGGCCAGTTTAAAGCGGAAGCAAAATCAGAGTAAATGGGCCTATTCCAAAGAAGAAGGCAGCATCTATTTCCGGAAACAGTTGGCCAATTACCTCAACCTGACACGTGGCCTGCACATTTCGGATCAGAATATCCTTATTACGAGGAGCATCGAAACAAGCATTTACATTATTTCCCAGATTTTACTGGAAAAGGACGATAAAGTGGTCGTAGCTGAAATGAGCTATTTTGCCACCAATATGATTTTTCAAAAAAACGGGGCGCAAATCCTGACCATACCCATTGATAAAGAGGGGATACGCGTGGATAAGCTGAGGGACTTATGTAAAAAAACAGCCATCAGGATGCTGTACCTAACGCCCCACCACCATTACCCTACAACCGTAACCTTAAGTGTAAGCAGAAGGATGGAACTGTTGCAGCTTGCAAATGAATTCGGGTTTGTGATATTGGAAGACGATTACGATTATGAGTTTCAGTACGACAAGAACATCACGCTGCCTATAGCCAGTGCAGACACAGGCGGTATGGTTGTGTATGTAGGATCGTTTGGGAAAACGCTTGCTCCCGGATTCCGGACGGGATTTGTTATTGCTCCGGAAAATTTAATGTACGAAATGCGGAAATACCTCGGCATCATCGACCGCGAGGGAGATATTATGATGGAACAGGTATTGGGAGAATTGATAGAAGAAGGCGAAATACACCGTCATTTAAAAAAATCTGTCAAGATTTACGAGGAACGTCGCGACAATTTTGATGCTATATTGAAAGGAACGTTCCATGATGAGGTAAAATATGAAGTCCCATCTGGCGGGCTGGCCTACTGGATAGAATGGCAAAAGCCTGTAAACCTGCTGAAGATGAGCCAGGAATGTGCCAAAAACAATTTACTCATCCCCAGGACATTACTTTATCAAAACAGGCATACCACCGCCATGCGCATCGGTTTCGGGCATCTCACAACAGAAGAAGCCGCCAAAAGCTTTGAACTGTTGAAAAAGGTATTGTAAATACGTTCAATCCACCCAGGCAGCGGCTTAGATGTTCTGTATTTTCTATAATTAGTAAAGGATACAGGTTAAAACTGCTAAAAACCATAACCCACCGCGAGCTGTCCGTAAATATTGTACATAGGGAAAGCAATGCCCGTAAAGGATTTTGGAAATGCGGAGATTACCCCCCACTGCAAGTTGAGACCGACGGAAAAATTGTTTCCGAGATCTCTTTTAACTCCTGCATAAATTCCGCAATCTACCTTGCGGACCTTATCGGAAAAATCGAAATCTGCACGCGTTACGTTTATTTTTTCTCCAAGGGAATTCCCGTTCCTTATATATCCGTCCGAAACGTACCCTTTAAACCGGGAATGAATACGAAATGCCACATATCCCCCAAGCCGGTAATGCCATTTTTCTTTTTGGGTAAACGTTATAAAAAACGGTAAGCTTAAATACAGGTTCCTGGACTCTGTATAATTAATTCCCGTAAAATCTCCTTCAAACGAAGAGCGCTCATCACCTTCGCCCATCTGAATAAGTGTATGGAAATACATTACGCTGTCCTTTACCTTCATACCTTTATAATCAAACCGTGGATTTATGCCGATACTCCACCTTTCATTAAGCGGATACAGGGCTTCTATTCCAAGCGAGGGATTTACCATAGGATCGTAACTCATAATCTTCCTTATATTGTTCGGAAGCGGAACAGGAGACAGACCACCTGCATTAAACCCTGCCGTCACGCTGTACGAAATCCGGGACCAGCAGCCCTTTTCCTTATTTTCTGAAGATGGTTCCTGTGCATGGGCTTTTAAAACCAGCAAAAAAAACAACATCATACCATATTTTAAACCTGACCTCATAACTATTTCGCAATAATTCTTAAACTATCTACAACCAGCCTGCTTCCTATGGCCCCCCGGTACTGATCGCCCTGATGACTTGATGAAGCCACTATGGCAACCATAAGATTATTCCCCGGAACCCTGCCGGGTATATAGACGAACGGGACTTCAAACCTCTTAAATTGGATAGGGGCACCCGAATTGTCAAGTTCTGCCCTTGCGATTATCTGGTCCGATGTGTTGATGTTCGTCCCGTTCAGCCTGGACGGCCCGTTATAGAGGACGGCATATAAGGAAAACTTGTCTGTTTCTCCCGCAACTGCATTTCCGTCTTTGTCCTGAAACGTTGTACCCGGCGTATAAGTATAGTAACCTGTGAATTTATCGGGCAACTCAAAATAAGGCTGTCCGAATTCTGTTGCTGCCAAAGGATTCGCCAAGGCCTGACTTGAATCAAAGTTACCCAGAAAAAAAGAACCTGCAAAAAGCTTGATTCCCAGAATTCCAGATAATGCGGTACCTGGAATGGTCGTCATTTCTGCGGCCTTCGTACCGTTTAGTCCTTTGGTTGTGGAACGTGTGGGATATGCATCTGCCTGCGCCGGAACTCCGGCCAGGGCAACACCCGGGTTTCCTGAAGACCAAAGCTGTACATTGTTATCTAAAGGATATTCGTACCCGCTGGTTGCATTTGATGTCCATATTTCAAAGTTAAAAGTCCAGTTCCCGATCTCTACCACATCCACCTCATACGTTTTGGAATTGGCCCCCGACTGCGACCTTACGGTGTAAAGAACGGGGCTTTTAAAGGTGATCAGGGTTCCGGAAGCAGGTGTTACACTGGCTCCTTTTGACAGGCTTATAGCCGGAACGATGCCGTTTTGATAAGCCTCTGGTTTAAGGTAAAGCATTATTTTACGGTTGGCCTGGTCAATGACGGTTGCGGAAGAAAGCAGATCCGGATCTACCGTGAAATCTTCTATATCGGCTTCCGGATTCAACGGTTCTTCCGAAATACATGAAACCATGTTGAAAAGTAAAAATAAAAGAAGGGCAGATCGTTTCATCGTCGATTAAATTTGGCTTAAGCTTTGACTAAGATAAAGTTTATTGCCAAATAAAGTTAAATTTTAAAGCCTAAAATAATAAAGAATAATACTGTTGAAAAAAGCTGTAACCGTTACTGCAATATGAATATGGTATTACAGGAAACGAATGCATCGGATTAAGGAATGTGCTGGTTTGCAGCTGATTCGTTTTTTATTTACTTAAATTAGCAAAAACAATTTACGAAGATGATAATTCCGAATCTAAAGCCGTTTGACGGGCAACATTGTGAAACCACTGCAACAGGCACTTTATTGCGGCAATTGGGTATTGATTTTTCAGAACCTATGCTTTTTGGGCTTGGTGAAGGACTTGGTTTTATATACTGGAATATGAAGACGATGGATTTTCCGTTTATGGGCGGACGCATTAAAACCGATCTTTTAACGCGGAATATTGCCAAAAACCTGGAGTTGGAGCTTGTGGTAAAAGAAACGGCTTCAGTTCAAAAAGCCTGGGATAAGGTAAAGGAACTGTTGGACAACGGACAGGCCGTAGGATTAAAACTAGATTGCTATTATCTTGAATACTTTTCAAACCCGTTCCATTTTGCCGGGCATTATGCCGCCATTTACGGTTACGATGAGGAATATGCCTATCTGGTGGATACTAGGCAACAGGGCGCCCAGGTACAAACAAGCCTTAAAAGCCTGGAACAGGCGCGCGCGTCAAAAGGCCCCATGTCCTCCAGGAATTTGTATTATACTTTACAAAAGACCGGCTATGAACCCGACCTGAGTACAGCCGTTTTAACTGCCATCCGCCATAACGCCGGTGATTACCTGAATCCGCCCATCACCAACATCGGATACAAAGGTATTTTAAAGGCAGGCACGCAACCAATCAAATGGTTTAAGGAGAGCCGGAACATCGAAAGCGAATTTAAAGCTGCAGCCATGCTCATGGAAAAGGCCGGGACAGGTGGTGCGCTGTTCCGAAACCTGTACCGTGACTTTTTAAAGGAAAGTTACGACCTACTTAAACTCAATGAGCTGAAGTCGGCTCATAAAGCATTTTGCGAAATTGCAATACTCTGGACCAACGTGGCGCAGCTGTTTGAAGAAATAAGCCGGACGCAGGACATAAAGTACGTGTACCAGGCATCGGATATTTTAAAGTCTCTTTCTGAAAAGGAGAGAAAAGCGATGAAGTTGCTGTCTACGTTGTAGCCCGCTCCACAACATCATGGAAACTGGTATAGATGATTATTTAAATTTAGTCTTTATGTTCTACAAGCCTTAAGTAAATCTATTAAAAAAAAGCCCTAACAAATAAAACTCAGCAGGTTTCGGATTTTAGGACTGCGATCTGTTTTCGAAATTTGTATCCTAAATCATACAGAAATGACAACGCAATCCAACATCCATTACAACAGAATTGCAGAAGCAATTGAGTACATCAGCAGCAATTTCAGGCTGCAGCCTAATCTCGACGAGGTGGCAGCGCAGGTACATTTAAGCCCGGCACATTTTCAACGGCTGTTTACAGAATGGGCCGGCACAAGTCCAAAAAAATTCCTACAATACATCAGTGTAGAACATGCCAAGAAAATCCTTGAAAAGGAAAGGGCCACGCTGTTCGATACGGCGTATGAAACAGGACTTTCAAGTACGAGCCGTTTGCACGATCTGTTTGTAAATATTGAGGGAATGACGCCTGCCGAATACAAAAACGGGGGCAAAAACCTCAGCATCAACTACAGCTTCGCGCAGAGTCCTTTTGGTTCTTTAATCGTTGCTTCTACAGCCAAAGGAGTCTGCTATATGGCATTTGAAGAGGAGGAAGACAAAGCACTGAACAACCTTAAGTCGAAATTTCCCAATGCGGCATTCCGGCAGATGCTGGATCTAACACAGCAAAATGCCCTGTTCATCTTTCAGAACGACTGGAGCAAACTACCTGAAATAAAGCTGCATTTAAAAGGTACCGACTTTCAGCTCAAGGTATGGGAAACACTTTTAAAAATCCCAATGGGCCAGCTTTCCACTTACGGCAGCATAGCCGGCAGCATAGGAAATCCGAAAGCTTCTCGCGCCGTGGGAACGGCCATAGGACATAACCCGGTGGCATTCCTTATTCCCTGTCACCGCGTCATTCAGTCTACAGGGATGTTTGGAGGTTATATGTGGGGTGCAACAAGGAAAACCGCCATCATTGGATGGGAAGGGGTAAAAACGGAAACACAAATCTAACGGAAAGCATGCAGAACCTTATTCAGAAATTGCAGGATGCAGACTGGCAGTACATCACCGAAATGCTGCACGGAAGCGGATATGCCCTTTTACCCGGCTTGTTAACGGATGCCCAATGTGAACACCTGAAAGCCGGATACGGCAACACGGCCCTATACCGGAAAACGGTTGTAATGGAACGTCACCGGTTCGGATTGGGTGAATACAAATATTTCGATTACCCCCTACCCGGCCTGGTTAAAACCATAAGAACGGCCCTTTACCCGAAATTGGCCCCGGTTGCCAATACCTGGTTTAAAGCATTGCAGATAGATACCCGCTTCCCGTTACAGCACGAAACTTTTTTACGGGAATGCCATGAAAACGGGCAGCAAAAAGCAACAGTGCTGATCCTGAAATACGGTAAAGGCGGTTTTAATACATTACATCAGGATTTATACGGTGCCGTTTATTTCCCAATGCAGGCCGTGCTGTTCTTAAACGAACCCGATGCGGATTTTACAGGCGGCGAATTTGTATTGACAATGCAGGTTCCGAGGGCACAATCGAAAGCCATCGTATTAAAGCCTAAAAAAGGCGATATGCTCATCTTTACCACGAGTTTTAAACCTGAAAAGGGATCGAAAGGATATTACAGGGTGCATATGAAGCACGGTGTTAGCGAGGTTACATCGGGAGAACGCCACACCCTGGGCATTCTTTTTCACGATGCACTGAGTTGAGTACGATAAAGCATAACGACCTTTCGGATCTGAACGTCAGAAGGATGATAAGGCACCGTGAAATAGGTTTCGGAGGTAACCGCCGATTAAAGATTTACGGGACTTTGTCGTGCACATCTGGTAAAAGGATGAAACGCGAAAACAGGGTGTTCTTTTCTTCAATCCACGAAGCAGAACAAAATAACTACCGCCCTTGCGGGCATTGTATGAAAACAGCATATAAAAAATGGAAAGATGGACTTGTTTGACCAAAATAACGATAAAGTACAGAACCTGCTGCCATATGACGGTACGGTAAATTATTACGGTAAACTGTTGAAAACAGATGAAGCCGATTTTTATTTAACGCGTTTATTGGAAATGATTGAATGGCGCCACGATGAAGCCGTGATCTTCGGCAAAAGGATCATGACCAAGCGCAAGGTGGCCTGGTATGGTGAACAACCGTTTGCCTATACCTACTCCAACACCACCAAATATGCATTGCCGTGGACCAGGGAATTACAGGATCTGAAAATATGGGTAGAAAACGAAACAGGCGAAACATTTAATTCATGCCTGCTGAACCTGTACCATAGTGGTGAAGAAGGGATGGCCTGGCACAGCGATGCGGAAAAAGACCTGAAGAAAAACGGCACCATCGCCTCACTAAGCCTTGGAGCTGAACGAAAGTTTGCTTTCAGGCACAAGCAAACAAAAGAAAAGGTAGAGCTGTTTTTGGAACACGGCAGCTTGCTCGTAATGAAAGACACAACGCAAACAAACTGGCTGCACAGGCTGCCTCCTACCCGAAAGACAACGAAGTCGAGGGTGAACCTCACATTCAGAACCATTGTAAGGTAAACGACAGCTATCAAAGGAAAAAGGTCCCTTCCCTAACGATGGACCGGGTAGTTCTTATAAAAATTATCTTTATCTTCGTAAAGCATGAACTTAATGATCCCTTATTCCGGCGGCCGCTAGTTGCCCCTCTTTTAAAACTGACCAGGATGATAAAAAAACTACCGGTATTCCTTACTATTTTCACCTTAATGACAACCTTGTTGTCGGCGCAGAACTATGAGCGGTATAAAAAATTAAAGGATACCATTATAACGTCAAAAAAACTCGGATTTGATAAAAAGGTTTCCATAACGGTTCCAATAGAATGGCAGCAGGGAACGGCCAACCGTTTTCCGCTTATCGTTGTTTTTGATAAACAAAACCAGAGAAGCCATAACTACATCCTTAATACGATCGACTATCTTACCAGTACGGAACAAATGCCTTCTTCGGTCATCATCAGTGTAGCATCCGAACAACGGTATCGTTATATAGAAACATCCTATAAAATTTCCGATGTAAATGGGCGCGCTTTGGAAAATGAAAGGTTCCTTTTTGAAGAACTTATCCCGCTTGCTGAAAAAGATTACAAAGCTTCTGCTTTCCGGGTGCTCATAGGGCATTCAAGATACGGTTATTTCACTACGGCACTCTTTACTTCGAGGATAAACGACCTCAATGCCGTTATCTCGATGAGCCCGTTCTTTATTCAGAAAAAGGTGGATCTGACCGACTCCATAAGCAGCCTGAACAATCGTGTCTATAGTTCAAAAAAATACTACCGTTTTGGAATCGGCAACGATTTTCCGGAAGATTTTGCCAAAATGGATTCCGTACTCGCACACGCTACACATAATCCTTTTCTTGATATGAAAGGATATCGTTTTAAACAGGCAGGTCATGATGTAACACCCGGGCTGATCATCAGTACAGCACTTTATGAACTTTTTGAAAAATGGTCGGAAATCCAGTCGGGATACAGTTCTGTTAAACAGGTTGATTTAAACATCAGGCCTTCCCTTGACAAGGAAATCGTTTCACACTACGGAGCTCCATTGAATTTTTCAATCGGGGTGCTTAACGGTAAAGGCTGGCATTTTTTCAATGAAAAACAATACGGCAAAGCTATTGAAGCCTGGAATATACTTATGGATACCTATCCTAATTTCTCTGAGGGCTATCTCTACATCATCAAAGCGCACATGCAGCTGCAGCAGGATTATTCCAAAGCAGTTCATAAATTCAGGGAATCCCTTGAAAACTCAGCACTTTATACGGAAGAACAAAAAAAAGGCCTGGAAAAAGAGTTACAGGAACTTATCAACTGAATCCTTTGTGGCAACAAATTTGTAAAACTCATCTTAAAAACGCCCGGCTGTAAAAGTCGGGATGTTTTTTATTAATCCAATTGAATGCCAAACTCCCCGTTTTGCACGTAAACCGGAGGCTTCGTCAGCGTATCCTCAATGATGGGGGAATTAAACAAGTAGCTTTCAAAGTTTCCGTTGAGTTTATCTCCTTCAAACGATAAATCCGATACTCCAAACGGATAGCCATCTAAAATATACTGACATCCGGATCCACTAAGAACTTTTCCGTCATTACTGAACTCATAAGCGATGAAATTCAAAGCCTCAAACTCCATAGCCGTTTTTGGGGAATCTGTATAATAACAATAAAACGATAATTCATCATAAAAAAATTGAAGTCAACTTATTATATATAAGTACATAAGAGTTGTTTAAACTGTGGTTCTTAATCCTTAAACCAGTTTAAGATTTTTATAAAGGGCCGTGTTTATCTTTGTTTAAAAATTAAGATTATGCAGAACAGAACGAGTAAATATACTCCCTTATTTTTAAGATTAGCACTCGCAACGGCTTTACTGTCGGCAGTTGCGGACCGTCTTGGATTCTGGCCCGAAGCGGCTTCCAACTGGGGCAATATGAAGCAATTCACGGCCTATACGGCACAGATAACCTCTTTCCTTCCTTCGGGTATGGAAACCGCCAATGCCTGGCTGGCCACCCTTGCTGAAACGGTATTGGGGCTGCTGCTCATTTTGGGATTTAAAACACGTTGGACTGCCTTCGGTTCCGGCCTGCTATTACTTATTTTCGCCGTTTCCATGACGCTGACTGTTGGTGTGAAAACTACCTTCGACTATTCGGTATGTGTGGGCAGTGCCGCTGCTTTTTTACTGGCTGGTAAAGAACAATTTTATTTTAGCCTGGACCAGCTCATTTCACAAAAAAGTTCTACGGAATAATATTATATTGCAACAGCAAATAACCGTTATGGAAACAAAGGTTCCTTTAAAAGACATCATAACGCTTTTTCTTAAACTGGGCTTTATTGGGTTTGGAGGTCCCGCTGCGCATATAGCCATGATGCAGCACGAAGTGGTGGTGAAAAGAAAATGGATGAGCGCGCAACATTTTCTTGATCTCCTGGGGGCAACCAACCTGATTCCGGGTCCGAACAGTACCGAAATGGCCATCCATATAGGATATACAAAAGGCGGCTGGAAAGGACTGTTGGCTGCCGGTCTGTGCTTTATTATGCCTGCCATTCTCATCACCGGATTCTTAGCGGTACTTTACCATAAATACGGACAACTGCCGGCCATTCAACCATTTATTTACGGCATAAAGCCCGCCGTCATCGCCATTATTGCAGCAGCGGTCTATCCGTTGGCCATAAAAGCTGTAAAATCCGTTTTCCTGGGTTTTACAGGTATTGCGGTACTGGCTGCTTCTCTGTGCGGATTCAATGAAATTGCCCTTATGTTCGGTGCAGGTTTCATGGCACTTATATTCTATTTTATCCAAAACAGAAAGGCCGACCGTCTTCATAATATCTTTGTGCCTGTTTCCCTTATGAATCTGTTTCCCACAATACACAGTAGCCTTAATACCCAGCTTTTCTGGATCTTTCTCAAAACGGGTGCCCTGCTCTACGGTAGTGGGTATGTCCTTTTTGCCTTTCTGGATACGGAACTTGTTGCTACAGGGTTGCTTTCAAGGAAAGAACTTATAGATGCCGTTGCAGTTGGTCAGTTTACTCCAGGTCCCGTTTTTTCTTCCGTTACCTTCATAGGATACCAGATCAACGGACTTTCCGGTGCCATACTTTCAACTATTGCTATTTTCCTTCCTTCTTTTGCCTTTGTAGCCCTGTTGATCCCGCTTATGAAAAAGATACGCAATTCAAAAGCTTTATCTGCTTTTCTTGATGCGGTTAACGTGGCATCGGTAGCCGTTATTGCGGCCGTATGCTGTATCATAGCACGCGAAACCGTTACGGGCTGGCAAACCGCCTTCATTGCCATAATCTGTACTCTTACCGTCTTTAAATTTAAAAAGGTGAACAGTGCTTTTATTGTCCTGGGAGGCGCATTGCTGGGATTCTTACTTTACAGTATATGATCCTTAATAACATACAGAAAGTCGTTTTTAAAGTAAATCCGAAAATATAAGCAGTGTATTTTATAAGTCTTTGAAAATTAAGACCAAAATAATTGCCTGTTTCAAATCAACTAAATATCTTTATGACTAAGATATTTAGTTGATGAGCAAAAATAATTATAATGATGTGCTGGAACAGTTCCGGCTGGCCAGCAGGCAATATTCCGATGCTTCCGTATTTATGCATGAAGCCATTGCACGTAAGGCGGGACTTTCGGGGGCCGACCATAAGTACTTAGGATTAATCCTAAAATATGAATCCATAACAGCTGGTGAAATTTCGACGCTCACAGGCCTTACTACAGGTGCGGTGACGGGCCTTGTTGACCGGCTCGAAAAAAAAGGACTGCTTAAAAGGGAATTTACAGCTAAAGACCGCAGAAAGGTCATCATTGTTCCGAATGCCGAAAACAGTATGAAACTCTTAAAACCGTTTTTTGCAGAATTGCAGGAGAAAACCACGGCCCTGTTATCCGGCTTTTCCGAAGAACAATTGCTTACAATTCAGCGCTACTTTACCGAAGCAGCTGTTATAATGAATGAAACAACGAACCGGTTAAACCAAAAGTAAGATGGAAAGCATGACTTCACACTACATCACCAGAGCCGAACTGTGGATCTGCCTTACGGCACTGCTCTATTTTTTGATGAACGGCGCACAGATTTTCGAAACCCTTGTTTTTGTTCCGAAATGGACGGCGTCACCTCCATATGATTTTAAGCTGCTGCTCGACGGTAAGGGTGCAAGCCTTAAAGCCTTTTGGATTGTACTGCATTCACTTCACGAGCTGGCCTTCATACTGGCTATTATCTTCAGCTGGAAGATTACGCCCGTAAGGTACTGGCTGCTGGTGCTGTTTGCACTGCATTTTTTGGTCCGGGTATGGACGCTTGCCTATTTTGCACCGAACATTATCGATTTCCAAAAAGCAGCAACAAATCCATCGCTCGCAAAAGACCTGGTACAGAGGGTGGCAAACTGGCAAACCTGGAATTATGTGCGCGTGTCCGCATACATCATACTTTCCATTGCCTTCATACCCTTATGCCTTAAGGTTTTGGGAATGCGCGGATAAAGGTTCCGGTTGAATAATATTTCAACTCCTTTCCTAAAGCATAATGCAAGATGCAACAGCGTTAAGAACAGGATCAGCAATGCCGTCCGTACATTTAAACTGTTCGTCCCCGATTCAATCACGATGGTCAAAAAACCTGTGCACTCCCCAAAAATCCGTCGTTTATTTGCATCAACAACAAACGGATTCCTGATCCATAAATTATACACTATCATCATGAAAAACATGTTATCCTTCGTCATTTTGCTTTCGGGGCTTTTCGTTCAGGCGCAACAGGTACCAATTGATAAGGTAGATGTCTTTATCGACTATATTGAGCAACATAACCGTGCTATTGGCAATGTATCACTGTTTAAAGACGGAAAAGAGATCTATTACCGTGATTTCGGGCAGCAGGCGGTTCCGGAACTCAGCACCAACCGCGATTCCAAATATATGATCGGCTCTATCACCAAAATGGTAACGGCTACCCTTATTTTAAAACTCGCAGAAGAAAACAGGCTGAACCTTAACGACAAACTCAGTGCCTTTTATCCTGAGATGCCCAATGCCAAAAACATCACTATTGAACAGCTGCTGGGCCATACAAGCGGACTTGGTGACATAAACTTTAAGGACGGAACCATAAAATGGCTTAAGGAAAAAAAAGTCGGCGACGACGCCCTCTTAAAGCAGATCAAGCATCAGGGAGCCCTCTTTAAACCGGGTAAGGACTTCTCTTATTCCAATTCGGGGTATTTCCTTTTGGGAAAAATACTGGAAAAAAAATATGGAAAACCTTTTTCAGAGATTGTAGAAGAACAGGTAGCAACCCCTTTGCACCTTCAAAACTTTATTTCACCGGCAAGCACAACGGCAGGTGTATTGCATTCGTATAAATTCAGAGAAGGAAGTTGGCAGGCCATGCCCGATTTTATTCCGGAAAACATCCGTGCATACGGCGACATGGCGGCCACCACTACAGATCTTAACCGTTTTGCCGAAGCCTTGTTTCAGAACCACCTCATCACAAAGGAAAGCGTGGATTTTATGAGGCCCAAAAAGGGCAGCTATTTCGGGCTCGGCATGATGGCCGTTCCGTTCTACCAGATTATACTGTACGGACATGGCGGCGATACCGATGGTTCGCATACCCTGCTTGCCTATGACGAAAAGGAAAAGATTTCGGTTGCCATTGCCATCCACGGCGACCGTTCTATAAAGAGTGATTTTTATACCGGCATTCTCAATGCCCTTTACAGCGGTTCCCTTCCTTACCCGCTGTTTGTTGACGACGAATTATTGAACCAGTACGCAGGGATTTACTACTGTAAGGATTTTCCTTTCAAACTAAGGGTTTTTAACGATGGAGGTGCCCTGTATGCAGAAGGTATGGCCAAAGGACAGATTCCTTTTTTACTGAAGGCAAAATCGGATACGGAATTTTACCGAGGCAACGAGGTACAGACAAGATTCGACCTCGCGAACAACAGGATGTACCATACTGAAGGTGGGGAAACATTTGAATTTACAAAGGAATAACACTTTTAAACACAGATAATCAACCCTATAACCCGGCCACCATATTCTTAAGGAATACGGTGGCCGGTGCTTTAATGTTACAGTATAAACAAATTATTTGCACTCCGCATGGTAAATTAAAAAAGATTATGAATCACTTAATTAATATTTACGATCTTTTTTAAATTATCCAGTATTTTATCAAGATCCTCATATTTTCCCCATATCGTATATTCTGCTTCAGTCTTTAAATCTTTATATTCCTGATCGGTAAGCCGCACAGATATCTGGATGGAATCGGTTCGTTTTTTATCGCGAAAGTATTGTTTCATACCCTCCCAGTCGATTTTGTGCTTCTCGGAGTCTTTCACCGTAACGGAAAAATCGTCTTTGCGTTTTTTCTTTACCGGAAGAGGCTGGGCAACCGCATACAGGGTTCCAAACAGTAAAGTGAAAAGTATAATGCCTTTTTTCATATATGTAAATATTTAGTTTTTCAGATAATTTTATAGTAACATTACTCGTTGCTTTCAAAATCGGCAAGTTGCGCTATATGCTGTCTTTTCAAAACTATACGTTGCCTTTTTTGTTTTATTTTATAGATATTACCGAAAAAAATACCGTCGCGATCTTTTTCCAGATAATCAAACTGGAATTTCGGGGTATAGCTTAAGGTACTGTCTATACGTTCCGCGCCGGGCAGCCGTGGAGCTACAGCATTATCGGTTCGCGAACCTTCAGCCGTTCGCTTTTGTTGGTCTGTAATGCTAAAAACTTCCCTGCCCCCATTTTCAGAATGCCGGGTAGCATTACAGCTTAAAAGGCTCAGTACCGTTAAAAACAACACGATGTTTTTCATAAGCATGTATCGATGTTTACCATATAAATATAAGAAAAATAAGCGAAACGATTATTCCGGTATAAAATTGAAAAAGGATAATTCGGAAAAAATTTCCGGATTATCCTTTTTATGTGCTTTATTCAAAATCAGCACCTCACAACCCGTTAAGAGTCAAAAACTTTATACAGCCAATATCCACCGAACATCAAAAACATCGGTCACCTCGATCAATTTATCCTGTTCACTTGCCGGAGCAAGGAGGTGATGGAGGGATGTGAGCTTGTTAACAAGCGCTTTCCGGTGAATCGCATTACGGCAGGTGAAGAAAACAGCTACATAGTTCCCGATCGTCCGCCCCTCGTCATGCACCATATCAGACCCGTGGATGATGATATTTTGAGACATAAGAAACCCATTTACAACGGGAACCTCCGGGGTTTCGCCCATTATACTATCTAACATTTCAAAATGTAAGGTACCTCCGAAACAGCTCTGGTAAAAAGTAAGTGCCTTCCTGCAATTTCCCGGAAATGTGATGAACACCCCGCTTCTTAACAATTCCATATCCCGATCAATTTCAGAGCGTTGGATCAGGCATCGGGTATTACCGGTTCTACAAGCTTCTTCATCTTTTCCAATGATTCCTGCCAGCCCAGGTAACACATTTCTGCCGGAATCATTTCAGGGATGCCCGTTTGTTCAATCTTAAGTTCGGTCCCGCACGAAACTTCCCGCAGCGAAACGGTCGTAGTGATTTCTCCTGGTAAGTTCGGATCATCGAACCTGTCAGCATACCTGATAAAAGCATTTGGGGTTATCTCAAGGTATTCACCTCCGAAAGAATGACTGTTACCTGTACTGAAATTAATAAAAGTCATTTTAAATTTACCTCCAACCCTGAAATCCATTTCCTGTACGGTACATACAAAACCGTAAGGCGGTAACCAGGCAGCATGTGCCGCAGCATCCGAAAAAGCCCGGAATACCTTATCAGGACTTGCCTGAATAATCCGATGTAAATAAACACTGTTTGTTTTCATAATGATTGATTTTTATAATATGATACGTTATTCCGGCTTCTATTTCCCGATATCTGTTTCCGTAAGCAGGACAACAGAGCCACTGTGAAATTTTAGTCTTCCTTAATGTGCTTCCCTGTCATTTTTGCCCGGTATACGTACGACAACATAAGTATGCCCAGTACAATGAGCGGCATCAGCATATAAGCTACATTTTTATCTACACATGCATGGCTGATGAAAGCAAATACCAAATTGAATGTCAGTCCTGCGTAAGCCCATTCACGTAATTTTTCCGGAAACCGTGGTACTGCTAGGGCCAGAACCCCCAGAACCTTACAGATAATAAGTGCATAGGCAAAATAATCGGGATATCCCAATGGTTTGGTCCCGGCATTGATGTACTCCGGAGCAAACAATAAGGTAGCTAAAGGCATGATTCCTTCCCAGATGACGATAAATAAGGTGGCCACCCAAAAGATGATTCTATTCTTTTTCATTTCGTTAATATTTGGATGTTATTATTTATGGGATGATTCCACATGTTCTGCAAAATTGTTGAGGATAGCCTGCCAGCCCTGCTTCTGGAATTCCGTCTCGTTTACAGACTCCGCATCGAAGATGGTAGTTACAACCGTTTTTCCGTTTTGATCGGCAAACAGCGTTTGCACCTTCCGTCCGTCGGGCATCGTATAACCGATTTCCTTATGTAGTTCGACTGTATCGTAAATTCCTTCAAAATCAAAACCAAAACTGCCGTCGCGGGCTTCCATACGGTTTTTAAACGTTCCGTGAACCCGCAGATCGTTCTGACTTTCCGGGCAATGCCAGCTTGGATCCGCTGCATTCCACTGCATAATATCGGTAGGTGTATTCCATACCTTCCATACCTTTTCAACCGAAGCATTTACCGTTGCTTCTACCTTAATTTTTGTTTGTCTTTCCATAATTGTTATTGTGTTCGTTCTTATTGATATAACAAAGATGCAAAAGATTGCCACGGTCGGTATAGTGTAAAAACGACAACTTTAGGGGTGGTTTACGACAAAAAACATTTGTACCTTTATAACATAAACATAAAGATATGCAGATTTCTGTTTTTGTTCCCCAATACGGTACTATTGAAGGTATTACGCCGGCATTCAGGACCTTTCATACAGCTAATGAATTTCTTACTGCTTTTGGTAAGAAGCCCGTTTTCCATGTTGAATATGTAGGGTTAAGCGAATATGTGCCGGCAAACAGCGGGGAATACACCATAAAAACCAACCGCCTGCTTCGGGATGTTGACAAGACAGATCTGCTTATTATACCACCAACCTTTGGCGATATAGACAAAGGCATCCGTGACAACGCAGCTGCTATCCCCTATTTCAGGGAACTGCATTTAAAAGGTACGCGACTGGCCAGTTTGTGCGTCGGCGCTTTCCTGCTGGCGGAAACAGGATTGCTAAACGGAAAAAAATGTTCCACCCACTGGGCATATATCAGTGAGTTCCGGCAAAAATACCCGCAAATTGAGATTGAAGACGGAGCCGTGATTACGGAGAACGACAACATCTACAGCAGCGGCGGGGCCAGCAGTTTATGGAATCTGATCCTGTATCTTGTTGAAAAATTTTCCGACAGGGAAACAGCGGTCCTCATCGCTAAATATTTTGCCCTTGACATCAGCCGCGACAGCCAGTCCCAATTTACGATATTCAGGGGGCAACGCAACCACGATGATGCCGATATTCAGAAGGCGCAGGACTATATTGAATTAAAATACGAAGAAAAGATAACCGTAGAAGATCTTGCCGGTTTTGTCAACATCGGCCGCAGAACGTTTGAACGGAGGTTCAAGGAGGCAACGAACAATACCTCTTTAGAGTACCTGCAGCGTGTGCGTATTGAAGCTGCTAAAAAGTTTTTTGAAGCTTCGCGCAAAAACGTTTCGCAGGTAATGTACGATGTAGGCTATTCGGATACGAAAGCTTTTCGGGATATCTTCAAGAAGATAACCGGCCTTACACCAATAGAATACCGGAATAAATTTGCCAGAGTTACAGCAGAAGGATAAATACCTGCATTGATATTTTCAGAACTGATACTAAAAAATTAAGGATCTATATAGGCAACAGTATCCTTTATGGTTAATTTTGCCGTTCATCCCCGACAGCAATTATGGAATCAAAAGCCAGTTTACCTCTGCGGCATATTCTTTTAGCCTTTTTAACGGTCCTTATATGGGGAGTTAACTTCATTGCTATTTACGTAGGACTAAAAGATTTCCCGCCGTTCCTGTTTTGTACCATACGCTTTGGTCTTTCTGCACTGCCGCTCGTGTTTTTTCTTCCAAGGCCAAAGGCCCCGTTAAAATTCATTATAGCTTACGGTCTTTTAAACTTTGCGTTGCAGTTCGGACTGCTGTTCAGCGGGATCCATATGGGGCTTTCCCCGGGACTCGCATCGCTTGTACTACAAATACAGGTGTTTTTCTCTATAGGGCTTGCCTTTCTGTTTTTTTCAGAAAAACCCGGAATTTTAAAGATTACAGGTTCGCTTGTGTCTTTTATCGGGATTGGAATCGTAGCTTTTAACCTCACCGGAGGAGCCACGTTAACGGGGCTTTTATTGACCCTGCTTGCCGCTTTGTCATGGGCTGCGGGCAATATGTTTACCAAAAAAGTGAATGCTGCTTCTCCCCTTTCGCTTGTGGCTTGGGGAAATCTCGTCGCTTTTCCGTTTATGGCCGCTGCATCCCTCACTATGGAAGGTCCTGCTGCAATAACCGCCTCTTTTCATAACATATCCTGGGGAACGGCAGCTGCAGTAGCGTATGTGGTGTACCTGTCTACCCATCTTGGATACGGCATCTGGGGGTACCTTTTAAAGTCATATCCTACTTCTGCGGTTGTTCCTTTTACACTGCTTATCCCAATTGTCGGTTTTATAAGCTCGGCTATTTTCTTAAACGAGAACCTCAACAGCTGGAAAATTTGGGCTTCCCTGTTTATCATGGGCGGATTACTGTTCAACCTGTTCGAAAAAAAGATTACGAAACTGCTGAGCCTATTAAAAAAGAAAAGTCATCATTAATGATCTTATGTTTATCTTAAGATCACACCCTAATTTAAAACAGTTCTTCCCTATTTAAAAGTGGCAGGTAATGGTTTCCTTATTTTGTGCTTTTATAAAGCAAATAAGTCTGCTTAGAAAAATCAGGGATTGCTATAGGACTTCATCGTTCATCTGTATCTTTTAAGTATTTTTTTAATAAAAAAACGCCGCAATTCTTATCTTAGTAGATAGCTATTTATGAAACAGGTTTTTTATCAAGTGAAAATACCCTGTGAAATCTGACAATAAACAATTAAAAATATCAAAATGAAAAAGAAGGTCATTTCAACGGTTTTAACTGTCCTTATTGGATTCTTTACGGTATCTATGACAGCACAGGGCAAAGAAAACATAAAAAAGAAAATTCTGTTCGTGGTAACCAGCCACGATAAAAAAGGAAGCACGGGTGAGCCAACAGGTTATTACCTCGGAGAAGTTTCCCATCCGTGGGAAGTATTACACAAAGCAGGTTATGAAATCGACTTTGTAAGCCCAAAAGGTGGTAAACCACCTGTAGACGGGTTCGATTTAGACGATCCTATTAATAGGGAATTCTGGGAAAACGAACTTTACAGGGGAAAAATAGATCATTCCATGAAACCTTCTGAAGTAAATCCCAACAATTATTCTGCAATCTTCTTTGCCGGCGGACACGGTGCCATGTGGGATTTTGCAGATAACGACGAGCTTGCCAGGATTACGGCTGCCATATATGAAAACGGTGGCATCGTAGGGGCAGTATGTCATGGTCCGGCCGGATTGGTCAACGTTAAACTCAGCAACGGCAAATACCTTGTAGACAGTAAAAAAATCAATGCATTTACCAACGAGGAAGAACATGCCGTAAAACTCGACAAGGTAGTACCCTTCCTGCTGGAAGAAAAACTCATAGAACATGGGGCTAATTTCGAAAAGTCCGGATTATGGGAACCTCATGTAACCATTGATTCCAGATTGATAACAGGTCAAAACCCGCAATCGGCAAGAGGAGTTGGCGAGGCCATGCTGGTCGAATTACATAATTAAAACATCATTCTAAAATAATGGCCGCTTTTGCGGCCATTATTTTTAAGGACTTTGTGTTGTGTTTCTGAATTTCAAAACAATTGATTAATTTAGTTATACACAACCGCCTTTATAAATTTTAAGCAAAATGTTTGATTTCAGACTACGGGTTTTCTATGTAGTAGCCAAAAGGCTCAATTTTACGAGAGCGGCAGAAGAACTTTTTATTTCACAGCCTGCCGTAAGCAAGCACATTCAAGAAATTGAACAGCATTACGAACTCAAGCTTTTTGAGCGTAACGGAACGCGCATCCGGCTTACAGAAGCAGGCAACCTTTTATTGGACAACGTTGAAAAGCTCCTGTTGGTGCATCATAATATAGATCTTGCATTTACCGCGCAACGCAATGATTTTAAAGGGAATCTCACAATTGGTGCGAGCACGACCGTTTCCCAATACTACCTACCAAAATATATAGCCTCTTTCAAGCAACGGTTTCCGCATATCGCAATTACCATGATATCCGATAATACAGAAACGATAGAACGCCTCCTCATGGACGGAAAAGTTGATTTAGGAATTGTGGAAGGTCATTCAAAACGACCCAACTTCCGGTACGACTGCCTCGTAAAGGACGAAATTGTACTTTGTACAAGATTCGGAAATCCTCACGTAAAAAAAGTTGCAATAAGGCCCGATGATCTTAAAAAGCTGCATTTTGTATTAAGGGAAACAGGATCCGGTTCTCTCGATGTCGTGGCATCCAGTCTTAAAAAATATGGGGTGGGGATTCAGGACCTCCATAAAGAAATAGAGCTTCAGGATACACAGAGCATCAAATCGTACCTGCTGCATTCCGACGCATTCGCTTTTTTATCGGTACATTCTGTATTTAACGAACTCAAAGACCGCACACTGCAGGTTGTCGACGTAAAAGGATTGGAATTCGAACGTTGTTTTTTCAGCATTACCAAGCACGGTGACAGCCGTAAGCTTACTGAAGCATTCCTCCAACATATACGTTCGCTTCAATAACCTGAAGTTATGGATGATGGTAATTTATGATTTCATCCACCCCGAAATACTGCTGAACTTTGTCCTGTATAAATAAGAAGGCAATGAACAGCAAAACAAACTTTTCGGAAAAAATCCGGAAGTCCCTTAACAGACCGCTTACTGTAAGGGAACTTCTTTTTACGGCACTCTGCATACTGTGCCTCACCCCATTCGTTACACCGCCTCTGGCGTTACTCGCCGGCATCGTGACGGCACAATCCCTAGGACACCCCTATCCTCATCTCAATCATAAAGCGACCCAGTTATTGCTGCAATGCTCGGTAGTAGGTCTTGGATTCGGGATGGATATACAGACTGCCATGACAACAGGTAAAGAGGGTTTAGCACTTACTGTTGCTTCCATAACCATAACCTTGCTGGCCGGGTACTTTTTAGGGAGATACCTCAAAATAGACCGTAAAACCTCTTACCTAATTTCGGTCGGTACCGCAATTTGCGGCGGCAGCGCCATAGCTGCAACAGCTCCCGTAATAAAGGCAGAAGAAAAACAGATAAGCATTGCGTTGGGAACGATCTTTATACTGAATGCCCTTGCACTGTTTGTATTTCCTGCAATAGGTCATGCCCTTCAGCTTAACCAGCATCAATTCGGAATATGGAGCGCCATAGCCATTCAGGATACCAGTTCAGTCGTTGGAGCTGCTGCGCGATATGGCGCGGAATCACTGCAAACGGCAACAACTGTAAAACTTACAAGAGCCTTGTGGATAATTCCTATTGCCTTGGTGAGTGCACATTTAAACGGTTCAAAAGGCTCCCGGATAAAACTGCCGTATTTCATTGGATTCTTCATTCTGGCCATTGTATTGAATACTTACGTTCCTGCGTTGTCGCAACTGAGCCCCTTCCTTGTAAAAGCTTCAAAATCGGGGTTGACCCTCACCTTGTTTCTTATAGGATCCGGGCTGTCTTCACAAACACTGCGCTCAACAGGTTTTAAGCCCGTTGTCCAGGGTCTTTTGTTATGGATTCTTATTTCGGTTCTTGGACTGACCGCTGTTATACAGTTTTCCTGATTTTTCCACTCCTTTTAAGTAAATGAAGCATAAAATGTAAAAATATTTCTAAAAAAACAGTAATTTGGATAATTCAACAGAATCCTTAAACTATGAATCCAACAAAAATATGGGCCAATTTAGGCGTAAATAATTTAGAGCGAACTACCCGGTTTTATACGGAATTAGGTTTTAAACCAAACGGAAATTCCAATGAGCTTACCAGTTTTAAGGTGGGAGAAAATGATTTTGTGATCCATTTTTTCCTGAAGGAAATCTTAAGCAAAAACGTAAAAACGGATATAGCCGATTTAAAGCACGGAAAGGAAATTATCTTTAGCCTTTCCGCACAAAGCAGGGAGGAAACAGACCGTTGGGCAGAAGAAGTGATAAAGGCCGGGGGTACGGTTGTTTCGGTACCTGAGGAATTTGGAAACGGGTATTACGGTTTTGTCTTTGCAGATCCCGACGGGCACACCTTCAATGTTTTTTATATGTAAACCTTAAGATCCTTCAATGCAGTAACAAAATAATATTGTAAGTTGGTACCTTGAAAAAAATTAAAATACAGCTTCATATTGATGAAAAATACATTTTTGTTATTAGGCCTGGCCCTGTTAAGCGGCCGGCTTCATGCGCAGACAACGGCAGATTCTGTTTATGTAAGGGAACACTATGATAAAACAGAAGTTACGGTACCCATGCGCGACGGCAAAAAATTGTTCACGGCCATCTACAGTCCTAAAGACAAGTCAAAAAAATATCCGGTCCTCGTGAACAGGACTCCCTATACCGTAGCTCCATACGGGAAAACGAGTATAAAAAGAGCCTGGGCAGCTTCCCTGCTATGATGCACGACGGTTACATTTTCGTGTATCAGGATGTGCGAGGCAAATGGATGAGTGAGGGCGATTTTACGGATATACGTCCTACCAGCCTAAGCAAGGATAAAAAGGCTGTTGATGAAAGTACGGACACCTACGACTTGCTCGAATGGTTACAGAAGAATCTTAAAAATTACAACGGCAAAGCGGGACTGTACGGTATTTCGTATCCCGGCTTCTATTCTACTGCAGGTCTCGTAAAAACCCATCCAAGCCTTAAAGCCGTGTCGCCGCAAGCTCCGGTAACAGACTGGTTTATTGGTGATGATTTCCATCATAACGGCGTATTGTTCCTTCAGGATGCCTTCACCTTTATGTCTTCTTTTGGCCAGCCGCGTCCTGAGCCGATTACCCCGGCTCAGTTCAAAGGCAGTATCCGTATAACCGAAGCCGATAAATATCGGTTTTTTCTGGAAGCCGGAACGGCAAGAGAACTTAAAGAGAAGTATTTTGGTGATTCCATTGTATTCTGGAACGACCTGTTCCTGCATCCGCACTACGACGACTTCTGGAAATCGCGTGTGATCACCAATCATATTAAAGATGTTGAGCCAGCTGTAATGGTAGTAGGGGGCTTTTTTGATGCTGAGGATGCATACGGAACCTTTGAAACCTACCGTTCAATCGAAGAAAAAAGCAGGCAGAACAATTCCATCCTTGTAGCCGGCCCGTGGTACCATGGAGGCTGGGTACGATCAGAAGGAGATCATTTGGGCGATATCCGTTTTGATAAAAAAACGAGTCTGACTTACCAGGAACAATTTGAACAGCCGTTTTTCCGGTATTATTTAAAAGGTGAGGGCCGTTTTTCTCCTTCCGAAGCCAACATCTTTATTTCGGGCAGCAACGAATGGAAGTATTTTGATCAATGGCCTCCACAAAATGCGGAAATAAAGAGGCTGTATTTCCAGCCGCAGGGAAAACTGGCTTTTGAAAAAGTACAACGTACCGATTCATGGGATGAATACGTCACGGATCCCAACAAACCGGTCTCGCACCAGGGAGGTGTTATTCTGAACCGCACCAGGGAGTTTATGGTAGACGATCAGCGCTTCGCGGCCAGCCGTCCGGACGTCATGGTATATGAAACTGCACCACTTGAAGAAGACCTCACTATGGTAGGGCCTGTTAAAAACGTTCTGCGCGTGTCCTCAACAGGTACGGATGCCGATTATGTGGTAAAGCTTATTGATGTGTATCCTTCCGACCCCTCATCGTTAGAAGAAAAGTCCATGGCAGGTTACCAGATGATGGTTCGCGGTGAAATCATGGCCGGCAAATACCGAAACGGATTCGATAACCCTCAGCCCCTGACCCCTGGTGTGGTGGAAAAAGTAGATTTCGTCATGCCCGATGTTGCCCATACGTTTAAAAAAGGACACCGTATTATGGTCCAGGTACAGAATTCATGGTTTCCGCTTGCCGAACGCAACCCGCAGGTATATATGCAGCCTTATACAGCCACAAAAGCCGATTTCCGAAAGGCCACACAGCGTATTTTCCATGATGTAAACAATGCTACATATATCGAGTTCGCTATACTCAAAAACGAAACATACGATCTAGCAAAATAAATTAATAAGTGTATCGGCTAAAAAACCGATACGCTTTTATCTTACATAAATTCCTTCATCCATTCCTGGAATTTTAATTTATAGGTATCGCCTACAGGAATCACCTTATCCCCGATAAACACCCTGTTGCGCTCTATGGTTTCAATGGCCCCTAAACGGATGATGTAAGATTTGTGCACGCGCATAAATTCCTGTGGCAGCCTGTTTTCAAACTCCTTCAGCGTATCCAGCACAATAAGCTTCTCGTTCCGGAGGTACAGATACAGGTAATCTTTCAACCCTTCTACGAACAACAGCTCGCTTAAGTTGATCTTAACGAGCTTTCCATCGGTCTTGACAAAGAGGAAATCGTCCTGTTTTTCTTCTGCTTTGATTGGATTTTCTGAGACAGCCTTTTGAAACAGATCCTGAATTTTGAGTACGGTTTTATAGAACCGTTCAAACGAAACAGGTTTCAACACATAGTCTATTACGTTATGTTCGTATCCCTGCAACGCATATTCGCTATAGGCTGAGGTAATGACGAATTTTGTTTTGCTGCCCATCATCTCCATAAGCTGTAACCCGCTGAGTTCGGGCATCTGTATGTCGATGAAAACAACATCTACAGGATTATTTGCTACAAGTTCCAGTACTTCGAATGCATTCGTCGTAGCCCTTAAAAGCCGGAACGTTGCAATTTTTTCGACATATTTCGAAAGCAGCGCCACCGCCATAGGTTCATCATCTAAAATAACGCAGGTTAATCTGTTCATAGTTCAATACTTAATTTTACATAATACTTGTTGTCCGCTGTTGCGATCTCTAATGAATGCTTCCCCGGAAAATAGAGTTGCAGGCGCTTTTTGATATTTTCAGTTCCAACTCCCGAATGGATGTCTTTTTTGTATTTGTTGATGCTGTTTTCCGTTTCCAGAATGAGATGTTTCCGGCTTTGGGTAAGTTTTATTGCGAACGGATGTTGTGCATCGTTTACGATACCGTGCTTGAACCCGTTTTCAATAAAAGGGATGAAGAGCAACGGAGGAATACGTAATTCCATATTGTCTATCTTCTTTTCAAAAATAATATGGGTACTTCCCGAAATACGCATCGATTCAAGCTGTATAAAGTCTTCTATATAATCTATTTCACGCTGTATAGCAATGGTTTCGTTCTGGCTTTCATACGTCATATAGCGCATAAGTCCGCTTAGCTGCTCAATAGCCCTTAACGATTTTTCTGATTTTTCAAATACGAGATAGTAGATATTGTTCAGCGTATTGAAAATAAAATGCGGGTTGATCTGCGATTTTAAAAAATTGATCTCCGTTTCCCTTTTGCTTTCCACAAGCCGTACCTGTTCTTTCTGCAGCCTCAGGATGTTTACAATGAACCACATAACGGAGGACGCTACGATGGGCCGGCTGCCGTAATAGATGTTATCATAGATGTAATACGAAATGGTCACACCTTCATAATAATTATGAAAACCCAGGAATTTCAGAAAAAGCACTTCTTCTATAAGGTACCGCATGCCTATAAACAGGGCAAAGAGGGCTACTATAGCCAGCAACAACCGCTTAATATTGGTCGCATCAAAGAATTTGGGCAATACAACCAGGTAATTAAGGTAAAACACCATTACATACAGAAAGGAAGTCGAGTAGCCGATGGCGATGAGGGGATCAGAAAAATTAAAACTGAACAGAGGGATACTGAACGTTTTGGCCTCAAAATCAAAAGAAATGAGTTCCTGTAATATATAATAAAACCAGAACATGACATGCAGGACTACAACATAAACTTTTTTCATAAGGCATCTGTTTTAAGATGATGTAAAAATAGGTCATTCCTAAAAAAAGGAAAGACTTTTTTCGACGAAAACCGTTTTTTAACCGATGAACGCGTTGGTCGGGTTTTCATACATGTTGGTCGAAAACGCCGGCTTTATTAAATACGCAAAACAGATCTTTGCTCCAAAATCATATAACCATGAAAAAAGCCTGTCATTTTTGGATCTTTATTTTTATCCTCCTTTCCGGAAACCTGTTTTCGCAAACATTGCGGTTGAGCGGTTCTGTAGCAGAAGGAAAACAGCCCGCAGCATTTTTTGAAGTGCGCCTTATTTCAAAGGATACGCTGTTTACAGAAACGGATGAAAAAGGGTATTTTGAATTTCAGATCCCTGCCGACCGTTACGAGCTTAAAATCGTCTATTTTGATGAAGTTTTAAAAGAATTGCCTGTTTTGCTAGAAGTTGATACGGATTTGGGAATACTGGAAGTTGAAACCGTTACCAGACTTGGTGAACTCGTCATCGAAACTTCAAAAAAACTGATGGAGCGAAAGGCCGACCGTTTTGTATACCATGTAGAAAACAGTACGGCTGCAGCAGGAGGAACGGCACTGGACGCTCTGAAAACCACCCCCGGAATAAAGGTGGGAAATGAAACCATCAGCATTTCGGGAAAAAATTCGGTACTCGTCTTAATAGACGACAAACCAACTTATATGAGCCAGGAGGAACTCATGCATTATCTTGAAAGCCTGAGTTCGGGCAACCTGTCGAAAATAGAAGTCATCACCACACCTCCGGCCAAATACCAGGCAGAAGGAAACAGCGGCATCATCAACATCGTGACAAAACGGGTGGAAAAAGACAGCTGGAATGCGGCTTTGGGAGGTGCTTACCAGCGCAGCCGCAGGAATACGCAGCAATACAACGGATCGTTTAACCTGCAGAAAAACAAACTTACGTTGCGCACAAGCATGAACATGGGACTGCGCCGTTCCCTCATCAACTGGAACAACGATATCCTTTATAAAGATGCTTTCTGGCAGAATGAAAACTATTCCGACGCCCGCAACAAAAGCCTCAACGGGCAGGCGGCCCTGGATTACCAGCTTACAAGAAAATGGAAGATCGGTACCAAGGTATCCATGTACAAAATAAACTTTTCGGACGTGCAGCCACAGATTACGACGGTATTTGATAAAAAAGGAGGTAACGTGCAGCAATTGATGAAGACCAATGCCGGGTCTACCGACAAAACGGCTCAGCAGATTTACAACCTCTATTCTGAATATGCCATCGATTCGTTATGGAAAAAGATTACCGTTGATTTGGATTTTGTCAATTACCAGGCACCTACGCAGCGTAACTTTTCCTATTCGACCTATAATCCGCAGGGTGAAATGATCCCGGGTTCTACTCATACAGGCAGCAATGAGGTAGCTATAAAAATCCGTAATTTCTCGGCAAAGGCCGATATGGAGCTTCCTTTTAAATTTGCAGATCTCAGCGCTGGAGTCCGTTTTTCCGATTCCAGATCGCAAAACCTTATCACAGCCCTTAAAGAAGATGCAAACGGAAACCTGGTTTACGACCCCAACTTGTCCAACTACTTCGAGTACACCGAAAAAAATGAAGCAGTGTATGTGTCAGGTGCTAAAAAAATCGGTGATAAATGGAATTTTCAGCTCGGGATGAGAATGGAAGCTACACAGACCGAAGGTTTTTCGCGTGAAACGAATACCAACCACAGGAACGATTATATAAAGCTGTTCCCAACGGTATATGTACTGCATAATTTTACCGATGATAAAAGCATCGGCCTTAATTATTCCAGACGCATCAACAGGCCTAATTACGAAAGCCTGAACCCTTTCCGTACCCTTAACAATGAATTCAGCTATAATGAAGGAAATCCGTTCTTAAGACCTTCGTTTTCCCATAATATCGAATTTACGTTCACCTACAGGCAGTCAGACAGCAGGTTGTACTTTTCAAGCTCAAAAGATGTGGTAAACCAGGCTTCTATACTAAACCCGGAAACAAAGCAGAACAACTACATCTGGATGAATTATGTTGATGAAGAAGCATTTGGGTTTACAGAAAGCTATACGGTAAAGCCCAAGAACTGGTGGACGAGTGTAGCAACTTTTAACCTTAACTATTCCTTATCGGAGATTGCCATATCCGACAAAAGATATAAAGGATTGTCTACCTCTTTCTTCTTAACGAATGATTTAACGCTGAATTCCGGAAAAACACTGTTTCTAAGCTTAAGCTATTTCCAGAATTTTGGTGAAACGTTCCAGAATTCAAGGCTAAAGCCATATGCCAAGTTCTATGCCACTGTAAAATACCTCATGCTCGATAAAAAACTCGAGCTCAGCATCAGCGGCAGCGATATATTTAACGGAAGGGAATATTCAAGCCAAGAAATACACGGGGTGGTGCAGGAATTCAAAAACATCTGGGACTCACAACGCGTACGGTTTGCCCTCACCTACCGCTTCGGTAATAAAAATATGAAAACGGGAGAACGCCAATCGGGGAACACCGACGAGCTCAACCGTATGTAAATTTAACCTTAAAAGGGCCTTTTCATAAGAAAAGGCCTTATTTTTGTGCATATGGAAAATATTTACATAGCATCTGCCGTTATTCTCAACAACGAAAACGAACTGCTTCTCGTTCGGAAAAAGAATTCTTCTTTTTTTCAGCTGGTAGGCGGAAAGATTCAGGAAGACGAAACGGAACTCCAGACTTTGGTAAGGGAAATCCGGGAAGAAAACGGGTTAGTCATCCCACAGGATGCTTTCTTCTTTCTGGGCCGGCATACGACAAAAGCCGTTAATGAAGAGGATACCCTGGTACACGGCCGTATTTATACGACAAAGCTTAAGCATAATACACATCCTGTTGCTGCCAGCGAAATTGAAGAATTTGTATGGATCAATAAGGAAAACTATAAAAAATACAACTGGGCCCGTCTTGCGGAAGAATTTGTACTTCCGTGGTGGCTCGGACTCAAAACTTAAATAAATAAACTTATGAAAACACTGTACAGTATATTCCTGTTCGCTTCTACGCTGACAGCAGGTGCACAGGAAATGTATACCTATTCAGGCAAAATCACCGACGGTACCACGAGGCAACCCATTGCAAATGCCTATATTTCCACTACCGATTATACCTATTCTGCTACTACCGATGAAAACGGAGCCTTTACCTTAAGGCTTGAAAAAGGAAAGTATTCCTTTATAATTCAGGCAGAAGGCTATGCGGACTATACGTTCACCAGATCGGTAACCCGTGATCTTACCGAGAACTTCCCTATTACAGAAATAAATATGGATGACGAACTGGATGAAATCGTCATCGATGCCAGCATCAATAAGATCGATATCCGGAAGCCTGAAATGTCGGTAAACAAGCTTACGGCTGCCGAAATAAAGAAAATGCCCGTAGTCCTTGGAGAAACAGATGTACTCAAGTCCATTCTGCTGTTGCCCGGGGTTGTCAATTCGGGTGAAGGAACCTCCGGTTTTAATGTACGCGGCGGAGGATCGGATCAGAATCTGCTGCTGCTGGATCAGACCTCGGTTTACGGATCTTCACATCTCTACGGTTTTTTCTCCATCTTTAACAACGATGCGGTAAGCAACCTGAAACTGTATAAGGGAGGAATTCCTGCCCGTTACGGGGGGCGGGCCTCATCTGTACTTGAAATAAACCAAAAGAGCGGTGATTATAAAGATTTCAGGGCCACGGGAGGAATCGGACTCTTGTCGAGCAGGCTCATGGTAGAAGGTCCGGTTATCAAGGACAAGCTGTCTTATCTTTTTGCGGGGCGTGCCTCCTATGCGCACCTGTTCCTTAAACTCACCGATATTAAGAGTTCGGCCTACTTTTACGACCTCAATACCAAATGGAGCTACCTTATCAATGACAAGAACCAGTTGTTCTTCACAGGCTATTTCGGAAGGGATATCTTTAAGTTCAACGATGCTTTTGATAATGCATTCGGAAATACCGTTGCCAATCTTACATGGAACAGCAGTTATTCTTCCAAAATAAAAAGTGAAGCCGCTTTAAGGTATTCCGATTACTACTACGGGCTCACCCTTGATTTTGTAGGCTTCAAATGGGATTCGGGCATTAAGAACTACGATTTTAAATACCAGATCAACCATTCCGTAAATGATAAGCTGGATCTGAAATACGGTTTAAGCAGCCTGTATTATGATTTCAATCCGGGTAAAATCGCACCAAACAAACCCGACTCTCAGATCAACCCTTATGAAATTCCGCATAAATATGCGTGGGAAAATGCCGTTTTTCTCGAAGCAGATCATGAATTGAACGATTTTCTATCTGTAAATTACGGGCTTAGGTACAGTATGTTCTACCGTCTGGGTGAAGAAAATGTGAATCTGTACGAAAACGGTCAGGCGGTGACCTACAATGAAAAAACCGACACGTATGAAAAAGGAATTCCCATTGCCACGAAATATTACGGGAAAAACAAAACCATAAGTTCATTCGACAATTTTGAGCCCAGGCTCGCCGTTTCGGTAAAACTGGCGGAAGAACGTTCTGTTAAAGTGAGTTATAACCGCATGGCGCAGTATGTGCACCTTATTTCAAACACCACCTCGGCAACACCGCTTGATATCTGGGAACCAAGCGGACCTTACTTGAAACCGCAAATCGTGGACCAGTACGCTGTAGGCTACTTTGAAAACCTCAACGGAAACGAATATTCAATCGAGGTAGAATCCTATTTTAAGCTTGGACAGAACAGGCTTGACTATATTGACGGTGCCGACCTTATTGCCAACAGGGCTATAGAACAGGTACTGCTCAACGGAAAAACCGAAGCATACGGACTGGAACTCTTATTCCGTAAAAACACAGGAAAGCTTACAGGATGGGTGGCCTATACCATTGCAAGAAGCAGGCAGCAGACCAAAGGAAGGACTCCAGATGAAAAAGGCATCAACAACGGGGAATGGTATCGTACTCCCTACGACCGCCTCCACGACCTTTCTGTTGTAGCCAGCTATGATTTCAGTAAAAAATGGAGCTTTAATGCCAGCTTCGTACTGCAGTCGGGACGACCTGTTACCTACCCCGACGGAAAATACGAATTTCTGGGGCTGCCGGTTCCCAACTACAACAACAGGAACAATTACAGCCTTCCGGCATTCCATCACCTGGATATTTCTGCCACCTATACCCCAACCGCCAATGAAAACAGAAAATGGAAGAGTGAATGGGTATTCGGAATTTACAACCTATACAACCGTAAAAATGCGGCATCCATAAGCTTTAAATCGGCCGAAAGATCTACCAACCAGACCGAAACATCCAAACTTTCCATTTTTGGAATTGTACCAAGCATCACCTATAATTTTAAATTCTAGTATGAAACGATTAACCTACCTATTCAGCCTGTTTTTTGTGCTTACGCTAACGGGCTGTGAAGAAGAAATAACTCTTGATTTTGATAAAACGGTACCGCGCCTTGTGATTGAAGCAAATATTTTTGTTGACGAACCGGCCTATAACAAGGTACATCTTTCTACCACGACCGATTTCTATTCAAACGTTTTTCCGGCAATCGACGATGCCGAGGTAAGGATAACCGACCTTGCCGACCAAACGGTGTATACCTTTCAAAACATCCAAAACGGTGACTTTATCAACCCTTCTTTCAATCCCCAAACGGGAGGGCTTTATGAGCTTGCGGTAGTATATAAGAACCAGACCTATAAGGCGCAGTCTACCCTGATGACAGCGCCTGAGATTACAGATATCACTCAAAAAGATGATGGAGGTATAACAGGTGACACCTATGAAATAAAATTCTTTTTCCAGGACGATGCCGACAAAGAGGATTATTATCTCGTAGAGATGACTTCTCCGGCTGATCATTACTTTGGAACCCTTAAC
Source organism: Flavobacterium sp. (assembly GCA_040396655.1). Taxonomy (GTDB): domain Bacteria; phylum Bacteroidota; class Bacteroidia; order Flavobacteriales; family Flavobacteriaceae; genus Flavobacterium. Next base: position 52,840 of record JBEBOB010000013.1, read on the forward strand.
GATCAGTTCACCAACGGGAATTTAACAGACGATCTCTATTTTTATGATAAGGAAGATATAAAGCCCGGCGACAAGCTGCAATATGCCATTACCTCTATCAGCAAGGAGTATTATAACTATCTGTCAAAGCTGCTGAGTATCTCGGGTGAATCCTCCAATCCGTTTGCCAGCCCAATGGGGACGATTAAAGGAAACCTCGTAAACCAGGACGATAAGGAAAACTATGCACTGGGTTATTTTCATATTGCCAAACGCAACCAGTATACCTACACTGTCAAATAAATTATTAATTTCTAAAAAAAAATAACTTTTAAATTATTTTTTATTTAATTTGTGTAAAATGTGTTTTTTTATGCAAATTTCTGTTCAAAATACCGATTCCGGTATTTTATACAAATTACTTACAGGCCTTGTAATTCCAAGGCCTATCGGGTGGATTTCCACCATAGACAGAGAAGGAAACAATAATTTGGCACCCTTCTCTTTTTTTAATGTCGTCGGGGAAGATCCACCGCATGTAATGTTTTCCACAGTCAGAACCGGCGATAAGAACAAAGACACCTTAAACAATGTGCTGCAGACAGGTCAGTTCGCTGTAAACCTGGTAACGGAAGACCTTGTAGAACAAATGAATACGACTTCCGGAACATTTGACCGCAATACAGATGAATTTCAGGTAGCCGGACTTACCCCTGTTGCATGTGAAACCATCGCCCCTAAACGCGTGGCAGAAGCAAAAGCTCATTTCGAATGTGAGATGGTACACCATTACTTTCTGGAAGACCATAAAAACGGAGGCGCCTGCGTCGTAATCGGGAAAATCCTTATGATGCACGTATCCGAAGAAATAATATCTGATAATTACCGCATAAACCTTGATAAATACCGTCCTGTTGCACGATTGGCAGGATCTAACTACAGTAAACTGGGAGAAATATTCTCCGTAAAAAGAGCATTATGAAAATATCGGTTATAGGAGGTGGTCCCGGAGGACTTTATTTTTCAATCCTTACCAAAAAAGCACAACCCCACTGGGAAATAGATGTATACGAACGCAACAAACCTGATGACAGTTTTGGTTTTGGCGTTGTTTTTTCGGATGAAACACTTGGAGAGTTCCTAAAACGCGATATGCAGTCATACGAACTCATCCGCAGTAAATTTGCATATTGGGACGACATCGTCGTTGCCCGGGATGGTGAAAGTGTCAGCGTAGCTGGAAACGGATTTTGCGGATGCTCGAGAAAAACGCTTTTGAAGCTGCTACACCAACGATGTGCCGAAGAAGGAGTTCGCCTGCATTTTGAACAGAATATAGAAGACCTTTCGCAATTTAAGGATTCCGACATCATCGTGGCTGCTGACGGTATTTCAAGTACCGTACGCACACAGTTCGAAAAGGATTTCGGAACCAATATACAATTGAAATCCAACCGTTTCGTATGGATGGGTTCTACAAAACCTTTAGACGCCTTTACCTACTTTTTCCGTACCACGCCGCATGGAAGCATCGTAGCCCATACATACCAGTACGAAGAAGGAATGAGTACGTGGATTTTCGAGTGTACCGATGCAACCTGGCAGAAACTCGGGTTTGATGTCACAGACGAAAACGATACGGTAGCTAAATTATCCGAACTGTTCCGTGAGGAACTCGACGGGCATGCACTTATAACAAACAAATCACACTGGCGGCAGTTTCCGCACGTTACCAATAAAAAATGGCACCATAACAACATCGCCCTGCTGGGCGATGCAAAGGCTACGGCTCATTTCTCGATAGGTTCGGGTACCAAACTTGCCATGGACTGCGCTATCGGGCTTTTCGATGCACTCATGGCCCATCCTTCAGATGTACGGGCCGCTTTTGAACTTTATGAGCTTAAAAGGAGAAACCCCGTGGAAATGATCCAGTACGCTGCTTCAGTTTCACTTGAATGGTTTGAAAACATGGATCGTTACATCAACCATCCCTTCTACCAGTTCTCCTTTGGATGCATGACGCGTTCGAAGAAGGTAACATATGAAAACCTGAGACTTCGCGACCGGTCGTATACCGATAAGGTACTGGGTGAATTCAGGAACCGTACCGGATCGCAAAGCCACACGGCTGCATTCACCCCTTTTAAATTAAGAGAACTCATGCTCCCCAACCGTATTGTAATGTCGGCCATGGGACAGTATGCTGCCGAAAACGGCCAGGTAAACGAATGGCATTTTCAACATTATACATCAAGAGCAATTGGCGGAACCGGGCTTATCATGACTGAAATGACCGCTGTTTGCGAAAACGGACGCATTACCACAGGTTGTGCAGGCATCTACACAGACGAACAAACCGCTGAATGGAAAAAGATTACGGCTTTCATACATGCACACACCTCTTCCAAAATAGGCATCCAACTGGGACATGCCGGAAGAAAAGGAGCCGTGAAAAAACCATGGGAAGGCCAGAACGAACCTTTGGAACGTCCATGGCAGCTGTTGTCTGCCTCAGCCATTCCTTTTAGCGAAAAAACAGCCGTTCCTAAAGAAATGTCTGCTGAAGATATGGATCTGGTTGTACAACAGTTTGCAACTGCAGCCCAAAAGGCGGAAGCAGCAGGTTTCGACATGCTGGAACTTCAGGCACATCACGGCTTTCTGCTTGCCTCTTTCCTTTCGCCGCTTACCAACAGGCGCAATGATGAATTCGGAGGAACCGTTGAAAACAGGCTGCGTTTTCCTTTAAGGGTTTTCCATGCTGTACGCGATGCCTTTCCGGCTCATAAACCTATATCGGTACGCATCTCGGCCGCAGACTGGGCTGAAAACGGCATTGCGCAGGAAGAAGTACTTAAAATAGCGTCTGCTTTTAAAGAAGCAGGTGCCGATATACTCGACATCTCTACTGGGAATACCGTTGAACATCAGAAACCGCAAACAGGAAGGATGTGGCAGGTACCGTTTTCGGACCTGATCCGCAATTCGGTTCATATTCCCACCATTACGGCAGGAAGCATCACCGACATAGACCAGATCAACACCATCATCCTCAACGGGAAGGCCGATCTTGTTGCTCTGGGAAAACCATTGCTCCTGGATCCTTATTTTGTAAGAAAAGCCCAGGCCTACGAACAGGAATCGGTAAACGATGTCCCGCAACCATACCAGAAAGGCATAGAACCGCTTTACAACACGGTATCTTCAGAGCGTAAACAACAGGAAGGGATGAAACGTGCCCTAAAACCAAAAAGCAACAAGAAATAGTGATGAAAGATTTATTTGCAGCATACAACCTGCCGGAAGCAGCCTTACAGCCCGATTATATTTTTCTTGATCTTCCGCAGTTCAAACGTCCGGAATACCTTAATTGTGTAGAACGGCTCCTTGATATGCACTGTGAAAAAGGGCATGCCGATGCTGTATGTCTTCGTACTGCTACCGAAACCTGGACTTACGGGGATCTCATGAGAAAGGCCAACCAGATTGCGCACGTGCTTAAAGATGAGTTCAGCCTGATGCCGGGAAACAGGGTATTGCTGCGGTCGTGCAACAATCCTATGATGGTGGCCTGCTGGTTCGCGGTATTAAAAGCCGGGGGTATCGTGGTGGCTACCATGCCTTTGCTGAGATCCAAGGAACTGGGGATCCTTATTGAATGTGCCGAAATTTCCCACGTGATCTGTGATGCAGGCCTTTCAACAGAAATTGGACTGGTTCAATCCGATTTTCTTAAACACACCTGTTTTTATGGAAACGGCGAACTGGAAAATTTAATGGACCGGAAACCGGACACCTTTGAAAACTATGCTTCAAAAGCAGATGATGTTGCCATAATCGGGTTTACTTCAGGAACAACCGGAAATCCAAAGATGGCGGCTCACTTCCACAAGGATATACTGAATATATGCGAGGCATTTCCAAATTATGCGCTGCAGCCTACACAGCACGATATCTTTACGGGTAGCCCTCCTATAGGCTTTACCTTCGGACTGGGAGGATTGGTATTGTTCCCGATGTATTTCGGAGCCAGTTCGTTCCTTATTGAAAAACCGGGTCCCGATGTACTGCTTGATGTTATTGAAAAACATAAAATAACAATCTGTTTTACCGCTCCTACAGCGTGGAGGATACTCGCAGAAAAAGCAGCTTCTTTTGATTTGTCCAGCCTTCGTAAATGCATTTCGGCTGGGGAAACACTTCCGGTTAAAATATGGGAAGACTGGTACAATGCTACAGGTCTTAAAATCATCGACGGTATTGGTGCCACGGAAATGCTGCATATCTTTATCTCATCCAACGAAGAGAACATGCGTCCCGGTGCAACGGGAGTTGCCATTACGGGGTATGAAGCCCGTATCGTGGATGCCGGCGGTAACGAAGTAGCATGCAATACGCCGGGAAGGCTTGCAGTTCGCGGTATAACAGGGTGCAAATACCTTAACAGGCCCGAAAAACAGGCAGAATATGTAGAAAACGGATGGAACATCACCGGCGACATCTTCAAACAGGATGAAGACGGGTATTTCTGGTTTGTGGCACGCGGTGACGATATGATCATCTCCTCTGGCTACAATATTGCAGCCATAGAAGTGGAAAGCGTACTGTTGGGGCATGAAGACATATTGGAATGTGCCGTTGTAGGCCTTCCCGATCATGAAAGAGGCATGCTCGTATGCGCTAATATCGTATTAAAAAATCAGGAAAAAGCATCAAACGAGCTTGCCGCAGATATACAGAAATGGTTTAAAGAAAACGCTGCGCCATACAAATATCCAAGGGTTATCAATTTCCTGGACAAGCTGCCGAAAACAGAAACAGGAAAAATCCAGAGGTTCAGGCTTAAATAACAAACAACCTATTAATAGCAATTCTAATGAATTATTTTATAAAAAAAGAAAAGGTGCGCTTTCAGCACGTAGATTACGCAGGTATCGTTTTTTATCCGCGTTTTCTTGAAATGCTCAACTGCCTTGTGGAAGATTGGTTTGAAGAAGCGTTGGACCGTCCTTTTTCCAAAATACACGAAACCAACGGCATTCCCACTGTCGACCTAAAGGTCCAGTTTAAGAAGGCTGCACGGCTTGGGGAAATCCTTACAAAGAAGCTTTGGGTAAAAAACCTTGGCGGTTCCTCTGTTTTATGTGGATTCAAATTTGAGGATGAAGAGGGCATCACATGTCTTGAAGGCGAAGTAACGCTTGTTAACGTAGCGTTCAACGAAGAACGCAACGCCATTAAATCTGCTCCCTTTTCTGAGGAAATGCAGGAAAAGATCGGCAGGTTTACGGTATAATTTAAAAATTTTCCAAAAGCTTCTTTACTGAATGCTTCGGAAATAAAGCATATAATTATGGAATTCAAAAAATTTAAAGCTGCAACAGTTCAGACATCACCTGTTTTTCTGGATGCAGCCAAAACAATCGACAAGGCCATTTCCTTTATAAAGGAAGCGCATGAAAACGGGGCAAAGCTTATTGCGTTTCCCGAGGTATTCGTTGCAGGTTATCCTTACTGGAACTGGATTATGACTCCGGTACAGGGAAGCAGATGGTACGAAGAACTTTATAAAAGCTCGGTCGCAACGGACGATCCTGTGATGCAAAACCTTTATAAGGCTGCCAGGGAATACGATATGACCGTTGTTATCGGAATCAATGAAAGAGGGAAAAGCTACGGTGAAATCTACAATACCAACCTTATCATCGACAACAACGGCGCCCTTATAGGAAGGCACCGCAAACTTGTGCCTACATGGGCAGAAAAGCTGACCTGGACATCGGGTGACGGTTCTTCGTTAAAGGTTTACGATACCGAGGTAGGACCTTTAGGTACGCTGGCCTGTGGAGAAAATACGAATACGCTGGCGCGCTTTACGCTGCTTTCCCAAGGAGAACTGGTGCATATAGCCAACTACATCTCTCTTCCTGTAGCGCCTCCCGATTACGATATGGCCGAGGCCATCAAAATCAGGGCTGCCGCACACTCATTTGAAGGAAAACTCTTCACTATTGTTTCGTGTTCTACTATTTCCCAGGAAATTATGGACTTCCTTAAACCAGATGTTCCAAACGTAGAAGCGCTTTTATCCCGAAAAAGCAGCGCCTTTTCAGGATTTATCGGTCCTAACGGTGCCGTCATCGGCGAGCCGCTTATAGATGAAGAAGGTATCATCTATGCGGAAATAGACCTGTCAAAATGCATACAGCCAAAACAAATGCACGACATATTGGGACACTACAACCGTTTCGATATTTTTGACCTGCGCGTAAACGTTGCTCCGACAAAAAAAATTACCTTTATCAATAAAAACGAAGAATAATCTGTTCTTATAACAATAATTCCTATGGACACAAAACATTCAGATGACATTTACGGTCGTGCCAGAGTACAGGATACTCCGGAGTTAGAAGCATACTATAAGGAACTTGAAGGACTCGGAGCCGGCGCATTGTGGACGGTTGCCAACGATATCGAACCATGGGAACCCAGAAGTTCGTCTGTTCCGATGTTGTGGAAATATGAAGATTTAAGGCATCTGGTGCTCAAATCATCGGATCTTGTAACACCTGAACAGGCCGGGCGCAGGGTAGTTTACCTTGTAAACGACAAACGCAGGGATGTAAGTGCGGCCGTAGGCTGGCTGTATACCGGTATACAGGTTACGCGTCCGGGCGAGTTTACCTCTGCGCACAGGCACAAAGCTTCTGCTCTTCGTTTTATTATGGAAGGGGAAGGCGGCTATACGGTTGTTGACGGAAACAAAATAATGCTTGAAGTCAACGATTTCGTTATTACACCGAATTCCACCTGGCATGAACACGGTGTGGAAGCAGGAGGAAAAACCTGTATCTGGCAGGACGGCCTGGACATACCGCTTGTAAATGCTCTTGAAGCGAATGATTATGCCGTGTACGACGGAACACAGGAACTCGTTGCGCCTTTGAATTTCTCGCCAATGACCTACGGAGGAACAGGTCTCATACCGCCAGACAAGGAATGGGATAAGCCTTACTCCCCCCTATTTAAGTATTCCTGGAAAACGGTATACCCTGCTCTTCTGGAAGCTCAGAAAGTAAATGAGCCAAATGCTTTTGACGGTATCATTATGCAGTACAGCAACCCGCTTACGGGAGGTCACGTGATGCAGACAATGGGCGCATCCATCCAGCTTCTTCCGCAGGGGTTCAAAGGAAAAGCCCATAAGCACACAGGATCTTTCGTTTACCAGTGCGCCAAAGGCAAGGGATATACGATCATCAACGGGAAGCGTTTTGACTGGAAAGAACGCGATATTTTCTGCGTTCCTTCTTGGGCCTGGCATGAACACCACAATTTATCCGATACAGAAGATGCCTGCCTGTTCTCGTTCAACGATCTGCCCGTTATTGAAAAATTAGGGCTGTACCAGGAAAAAATATATGAAGAAAATAACGGAAACCAATCCATATAATCACTTTACATTAATTGACATAGAATGAAATTATTAACCTACATCACTTCAGATAAAGAACAACGTGCTGCATTTGTGCACAATAAAAAAGCCGTAGATCTGGCAGATTTCGGCGAAGTAGCCAACTTCCCGCTTCCTTCCACGATCCTGGAACTTATTGACATGGGATCTGAAGTGGTTGCAGAAATCAACGCTCTTTTAGAAGATGTTTCAGAAGCAGAACTGGATGAAATAAGCTATGACCTGAACGATATCCAGATTACCGCCCCTATTCCGAAACCCCGGAAAAACATTATAGGTATCGGGCTCAACTACACCGAGCATGTTGCCGAAAGTGCACGTACGCTGGATACGACGGGAAAACTGCCTCAAAAACCGATCATCTTTTCAAAACCTCCTACAACCGTAACGGGGCCGGGAACGGATATCCTGCTGAATCCAAGACTTACACAACAGCTCGACTGGGAAGTGGAACTTGCTGTGGTTATAGGCAAAAAAGGAAAATACGTACCTAAAGATCAGGCACTCGACCATGTATTCGGCTACACCATCGTAAACGATATTTCGGCCCGTGACTGCCGCAGGGAAGGTCAGTGGATCGTTTCCAAAGGGCAGGATACTTTTGCCCCAATGGGACCATACCTTGTCACCAAAGATGAGATTGAAAATCCTCACAACCTGAACCTTTCGCTTAAACTCAACGGTATTGAAAAACAGAACTCCAATACGGCCCTTATGTTGTTCAACATCAACGACCTTGTCGAAGATTTAAGTACGGTATTTACCCTTGAACCGGGCGACATTATCGCTACGGGTACACCTGCCGGTGTTGGTGCGGGAAGAAGTCCGCAGGAATGGATGAAGGATGGCGATGTAGTGGAATGCTATGTAGAGCATATAGGAACATTGGTTAATACGGTAAAAGAGATCTAAAATGAAGAAGACTTACAGAATAGGACAAATCGTCCCTTCGTCCAATATAACAATGGAAACAGAAATACCGGCCATTTTCAGGGCCAGGGAAACCGTGCTTCCTGAAAAATTCACCTTCCATTCAAGCCGTATGCGCATGAAGAAGGTGACAAAGGAAGAACTGGAGGCAATGGACGCCATGAGCCTCAAATGCGCTATGGAACTTTCCGACGCTCATGTAGACGTAATGGGATATGCATGTCTCGTCGCTATTATGAGCATGGGTCGGGGATATCATTGTGTTTCGGAAGTAAACCTGCATCAGGAAACGGTTGCAAACGGATTTCCGACCCCTATCGTGACTTCTGCCGGGGCCCTCATCAACGGGCTTAAAGTTCTGGGTGCCAAAACGGTTTCGGTTATTACGCCCTATATGCGGCCGCTTACCGACCTTGTAGTGGATTATATTGAACACCAAGGGATTAAAGTAAAAGAAAGCATTGCACTTGAGATTCCCGACAATCTGGAAGTGGCAGCTCAGGATCCGATGAACCTTCTTGAGATATACAAGAGGCTGGATCTAACCGGAGTTGATGTACTGGTGGTTTCGGCCTGCGTACAGATGCCTTCTCTTGAAGCCATTGACCTCATAGAAAAAGAAGCAGGCATACCGGTTACTTCGGCAGCCGTATGTACTACCTATGAAATGATGAAGAAGCTTGGTATTGAAGCAAAAGCGCCAATCGGCGGAACTTTATTAAAAGGGAACCATTAAGGTTCCCTTTTTTTCTTTATTAGTTGAGAAGTTGCTCGGCATGCTGTAAGGCAGCCTCGGTAATGGTATTTCCGGAAAGCATCTGGGCAATTTCCCTGATGCGCTCCTCCTTGCTCAGCAACCTGATTTCCGATACGGTAGCATGCACGTCATCATACTTGGCCACTTTGAAATGCTGGCTTCCCTTAGCCGCAACCTGTGGAAGATGGGTAATGGCAAAAATCTGCATATACTGCCCCATGTCTTTCATTATGGCTCCCATCTTATCTGCTACATCACCAGAAACCCCCGTATCAATTTCATCGAATACAATCGTTGGCAGGTTGCTTTTAGATGCCCATATGGCTTTTATAGCCAGCATAATACGGGAAAGCTCACCTCCTGAGGCTGTTTTTTTAAGAAGCCCCGACGCCATACCTTTATTAGCTGAAAAAAGCCACTGTACTTCGTCTTTTCCCGTGTTGTGGAATGTTTCGGTATGTTCCAGCCGTATATCAAAAACAGCATTCGGCATCCCTAACGGATGGATAAGCCGGGCAATATCGTTCCCCAGGGAACCAAGTACGTCCGAGCGCTTTTGAGAAAGCTGCTGCGCAAGTTCATCAAGGTGCAGTGTAGCAGCTGCCAATTGCTTTTCCGCCATTAAAAGGGCTTCATCCAGGTTTTCTACAGCGGCTACTTTTGCCGTTAGTTCTTCCTGAACTGCAAGAAGTTCTTCAACAGTAGCCACATTATGCTTCTTCTGCAACTGGTACATTAGCTGTAACCGTTGGTTGAGCAGTTCCAGTTGCTGGGGATCAGCAGTAAGTCCCTGCAGCTTCTGCTGCAGTTCATCTGCAATATCTTCAAGCTCTATAAAGCTGCTTTCCATCCTTACTGCCAGGTCTTCATAATCCGAACCTATCTGTGCCAGTTTCTGTAATAAGCCTTTTGCTTCATAAAGCTGTTTGTTTATACCGACTTCCTCGTTTGTCAGAAGGGCATGACTCTGCTCCAGCAAGCCTCCTACCCGCTCTACATTGTTCAAGATTTCGAACTGTCCTTCCAACTGTTCCTGTTCTCCTTCTTTGAAACCTGCATTCACCAATTCATCAAGCAGGAAGGTATTGTAATCGTATTCCTTTGTAGCCTGCGACTGATCGTTTTTTAATGAAGAAAGCTGCTGTCTGAGTTTTTTATAAATCGTTAGTTCCTGCTGGTAATCTTTCAATAATTCAGCATTCCCCGCATAAGCATCGATAAGGCTTAACTGGTATTTTTCATCAAACAGGTCACGTGTTTGATGCTGTGTATGGATGTCGATGAGAACCTCGCCAAGCTGCTGAAGGTTTTGCAGGGTGGTCGGCACATCGTTTACGAACGCACGCGACTTTCCGGATGGAAGGATCTCCCTCCGTATGATGGTTTCTTCTTCATAATCCAGGTCGAGTTCTGCAAACAACTGCTGCAATGCGTAAGCTGCTATGGAAAAATGTGCTTCCACCACGCACTTTTCTTCCTTGTTTCTGAGCGCGTTAAGATCGGCCCTTTTTCCCAGAACCAGCCCAAGGGCATCGAGTAAAATAGACTTCCCCGCCCCTGTTTCGCCCGTTATAATGGATAAATTTCCGCCGAAATCAATAGATGAATATGCAATTAAGGCGTAGTTTTTAATGGATAAGTGTGTTAACATCTAAATTTCTTTACATTCTGTTCCACTTACCAGCATTTGTAGGATTGATCTTGGTAAGGGTTTCAATAAGCTGAGAAGGATCATAAGAAGGACCGCCACTGAAAATATTCTGTATCTCGGTTGCCTTGGCATCAAAGAATATACGCGTTGGCAACGCATTTGCTCTAACTCTGTGGATATTGGACAAAGTAGAGATCGCACCGGCTATACCGGCCTTAGCCTTATCGGGCGACTGCGACATCAGGTCGAGCCCCTTTATATGGTATTCGTAAAGCGCCTGGCGGTAAGGTTCAAAAGTATTGGACAGTACATCGTTTACCAGCGCAAAACGGTTGCTGGCCTCACCCATTACCCATCCTTTATCGCTTCCCTGCTGCATCATAGATACAACATTCGATGCCTTCTGATAATTTGCAGTTCCTTCCATAAGTCCGAAGGTATCTGAATCAAGCCCTATAATCATATTGGCATAAAAACTCAGAATTCCGACAAGATTTGATGAAATGGCATTTTCCGAATAAGTGAGCGGTTCAAATTCAATGTACTGAAAATTGATGTTACGGTCGTTAAAATTAAGGACCGTAGTTCCGTACGACGACTGAAAAACAGGTCGTGACGACTGTACCTGCAACGTCCCCGAAAACGAGTTCTGATTGGGATCGTAGGTATTGATGATGAGCAGTAAATTACAGTCTATAAGCTCGTTGCGCTTTGTATTGAGATTGGTAAACCGGTTGTTGTTCAGGAAATCTCTGATGGCATTCTGCAGCGTATTAAATACCTGTTTGTTGGTTTGCTGGATCTTGTCGGAATTCACGGTAACGGTCGCATTCAATTCTTGCGAAAAGCCCGAAAATCCAATAAGTAAAGTAAAAAATAAAACAATTCTATTCAGCATTTCTTTGTACGATTTGGTCCATAATATCTTTAGCAACGGCTTCTTTCGATTTGAGTTCCTGCGGCGAAACATTCAGATCTTTATCTATAAAGGTAACTTTATTTGTCGGTTTTCCAAAACCTGCACCTTTATCGTTTAACGAATTTAATACAATTAAATCTAAATTTTTCTTTTTGAGTTTAGATTTGGCATATTCGAGTTCGTTTTGCGTTTCTAAAGCAAATCCTACTAAAAACTGCTTTGTTTTTATGGCACCGAGCGATGCCAGTATATCCGGATTCTTTTCCAGAACTATGGTAAAATCCACGTCGTCTTTTTTTATTTTCTGATCAGCTACCACCTTTGGACGGTAATCGGCAACTGCGGCAGCTCCAATCACAATGTCCATCTCGGGATAAAGTTTATGACAGGCCGTATACATCTCCATTGCAGACATTACCTTTATCGTCTGAACACGCTCGTTGTTTAACGTTAATGATGTAGGTCCTGTAACAAGGTATACCTGCGCACCCCTCTTTGCTGCCTCGGCGGCAATGTCGAATCCCATTTTGCCCGTGGAATGGTTCCCTATAAAACGTACCGGATCTAAAGGTTCATAAGTTGGCCCCGCTGTTATAAGTATTTTCTTGCCTTTTAATTCGGCTGTTGAAGTGAAATGTTCTTCCAGTACTTTTACGATGTGTTCCGGTTCTGCCAACCTTCCTTTCCCTACAAGTCCCGATGCCAGCTCTCCATATTCCGAATCAATTTCAATATTCCCGTAAGATTTCAGTTTTTGAATATTGCTTCGCGTTGCAGGATGTTCATACATATCCAGGTCCATAGCTGGAGCAAAGAAAACAGGGCATTTAGCCGACAGGTAAGTTGCGAGTAAAAGGTTGTCGCAGAGACCACCGGCCATTTTAGCCAGGGAATTTGCCGTAGCCGGCGCTACGAGCATAAGGTCGGCCCATAAACCAAGGTCTACGTGATTGGTCCATTCCCCTAAATTCTTTTCAAATTCGGTGTAAACAGGCCTTTTAGACAATGTTGCAAGGGTTAAAGGGGTAATAAAAGCACAAGAAGCAGGTGTCATGATCACCTGAACATGGGCACCTGCTTTTATCAATAATCGTACTAAACCTGCCGTTTTATAAGCAGCAATACCACCTGAAATACCCAGAATAATTTTTTTACCGCTTAATACAGACATTTAGTAGCTATTCTTTAAATGTTACATCTCCTTTTAACCACTCTTCCAATGCTAAAGCATGTGGCTTAGGCAGTTTTTCGTAATATTTTGACACTTCGATTTGTTCTTTATTTTCAAAAACTTCATCCAGGCTGTCATTATACGTCGCAAACTCATCCAACTTATCAATCAGTTCCTTTTTAATTTCCGTATTGATCTGGTTTGCTCTTTTTGCAATAATGGTAATGGCCTCGTAGATGTTCCCTGTAGGTTTCTCGATTTCTAATTTGTTGTAGGTAATAGTGTTTACCGGAGCATGCGTTTTCTTTAAATCCATTTCCTTATTTTCTTGAAAATTGTTGTAATTCCTTTTTTAATCTGTCTAACATTCTGTCGGCCTCTTCCTTGTGTTTCGTATTCGAATCATACGCAATAAGGTCGTCATAAAGACCAATGGCGTTATGCAAACGGTCCTCCATTTTTGAATAGACGCTGTTTAATGCCAGTTTATATGCCGAATCGAACTTGTAGAACAAAGCTTCCGATTTATATACCGTACCCGGATAATCCTGTAAAAAATTATCGAGAGCCACGATGGCAGCGTTATAATCACGGGAATATTCCCCTATTTTGTTATAAAGCCTTGCCGATTCATAAGCCTTCAATTCAATTTTTTCCTTAAGCTCTCTTAAGTTTTTATTGGCCTGTTCTTTGTATTGTGATTCCGGATAGGCTGTTAAAAAAACCTCGAACTTCTGAATTGCGTCATACGTTACGTGCTGATCAAGCGTAAATACCTCTGACATTTCATAATTCGACATGGCTTCCAAAAACATGGTTTCCTCCCTGTTCGGGCTGTTTAAGTACACCATATTGAACTTTTGGAACATTGGTTTTGCCGCCTCCCATTTACGTGAGTTGTAATAGGATTTACTGTATTTATAATACATAGATTGAAGGTTAGGACTCCATTTCTCCGTTTGTTCAATCTGTTCATATAAACGAATTGCCTGTTTGTATTTTCCCTTATCGTATAACTGATCGGCTACTTCATTCTTGTAAGCAATATCATTTACTTTTAAAGCTTTCTGAAGTGGTGAACAACTGGCCAGTACTACCGACGCTAAAAATACATACGTAAATTGTTTCATAAAATGTTCCTATTTTCACTAAACCCGTTGGGTTTAACAGCACATGCAAAGTTAATATTAATCTTCTTATACTCCAATATCTTTTCAATAAAAAAAGATGTCCCAAATTAAGACATCTTTATGGATATTTCTACTTAACGATTCGTTAAATTATTACGCATTCTGACCAGCCTGCTGCTGAGGAAAGTTTTTAATGTCGTTATCGAAGAGATACAACCCTCCTTTATCATCACCGATAAGGTTGATCTTATCCAGAATGGTACGGGCAGTAGATTCTTCTTCTATCTGTTCCGCTACATACCATTGCAGGAAGTTATGTGTGGCATAATCGCGCTCTTCCAGTGAAATATGAACCAGGTCGTTGATGCTTTTTGAAACGAAAACCTCATGATCGAACAACTGGGTGAACAACGTTTTAAACGACGAATGATCCAGCTCGGGTTTTTCCACACTTGGTATCACAGCCTGTCCTCCACGCTGATTGATGTACTTAATGAGTTTCAGCATATGCATGCGTTCCTCGTCAGATTGCGCAAACATAAAGGAAGCTATTCCTTCAAATCCCTGACATTCGGCCCAACAAGCCATTGCCAGGTAAATCTGTGAAGAATCCCCTTCAATTTTAACCTGTTTATTTAAAGCAGCCTGTAATTCTTGTGATAGCATAATTCTTTTTTTTGTAAAATTAAAAATTTCTGACAAAAGATGCGAGTCTCTCGGATAAATCTTCGTTAACATTTACAAGAGGTAATCTTACGTAGTTTTCACACAAACCTAAATGTTTGAACAATTCTTTAACTCCACCGGGATTTCCTTGTTCAAATATCATGTTGATGGAATCGGTAAGTTTGTAATGCAGCTTGTAAGCTTCGTCTACCTTCCGGTCGAGACCTAAGCGAACCATATCTGAAAACGCTCTTGGGAAAGCTTCGCCAATTACGGAAATCACTCCGGCACCACCTGCCAGAACCATAGGTAACGTAATGATGTCATCTCCGGATATTACCAGGAATCCATCGGGCACCGTACGTATAAGCTCCATTGCCTGAACCATATCACCTGCCGCTTCCTTGATCCCGATAATGTTACTGAAATCATTAGCAAGGCGCGCCACGGTAGCAGGCAGCATGTTGCTTGCCGTTCTTCCCGGTACGTTGTATACGATTACCGGAAGCGGAGATTTCTCGGCAATCATTTTAAAATGCTGGTAAATACCTTCCTGTGTTGGTTTATTATAATAAGGCGACACCGATAAAACAGCATCAAAGCCTTTTAAATTTTCTTCATTCAATTCACTTACAACCTGAACCGTATTGTTTCCTCCAACTCCAAGAACCAATGGCAGTTTCCCGTTGTTAGCCTCTATTATGGTCTGTTTAACCAATGCCTGTTCTTCCTTGGTAAGGGTTGCCGTTTCCGCAGTTGTTCCCAGAACAACCAGGTATTCCACCCCTCCTTCTATATTGTGGGCCACAATGTTTTTAAGAGCTTCAACATCAACTGTCAAATCTTTTTTAAATGGTGTGATTAAAGCAACACCCGTACCTTTGAATGATTTCATTGTTAATAGTTCCTTGAAGTTAAAAATAACTTATCTTTAAGTTAAACAAATTTTTAGTTGTAATTTTGTAATTGAACAAAGTTAACCATTTTTCATTTAAGATATATATGAAAAAAAACATCTTTCTCAAGGAATTGTATCGTTTTTCTGCTGTTTTCGTTTGTTTGACCTTCCTTGTGGGATGTACGGCAAAATCCTTTGTCAACAACCGCATTGATGCCCGTTATACGGAAATTAATACTTCTTTGCCTTCGAACGGCTCCGTAGATGATTTTCTGAAACCTTACCGGCAACATATTGATGAGGACCTTTCAAAAGTGCTTTCATACAATCCGCAGAATCTGGATCGTACAGAAGAGAAATGGCAAAATGCCATGACCAATTTTTATGCCGATGCCATATTCGAGACGGGTAATCCTGTTTTTGAGCAACGCACAGGAAAGCAAATAGATTTCTGCCTCCTCAATTATGGAGGGATCCGTTCTTCCATCGCCAAAGGGCCCGTTACCACACGCACGGCTTTTGATATTATGCCTTTTGAAAACAGTGCCGTTGTACTGGGGTTAAAAGGAGAAACCGTTTACGAAATGGCAGCTTACATACTTGAAAATAAAACAGCACATCCCCTGAGCGGCATTGAAATATGGGCAGACAAAAACACGCTGGCAGTAAAGGATATAAAAATCCGAAATAAAAGTATAGACAGGCAACAGATCTATTACGTTATTACCAATGATTATCTGGCCAAAGGCGGGGATAAAATGAATTTTTTACTTAAAGCAACCTCTTCGGATGTTTTAGATTACAAGCTTCGCAATATGTTTATTGCCTATTTTACAAAAACCGACACGTTGGTTCCATCACGTAAGCCGAGAATAATTTTTGAATGATGAAAAGACGCGACTTCATAGTACAGACAACTGCAACTGCCGGACTCCTGGTTATGGGCGGGCTTTCACTCAGCAGTTTTGATACAGGTAAAAGCAGACGGATCACCATTTTACATACGAACGATACGCATAGCCACCTGGATCCGTTCCCGGCAACGGATGCAAAATTTCCGGGACAGGGAGGTGCAGCTAAACGCGCTGCCTTTTTTGAAAAAATCAAATCTGAAAATCCCAATACGCTCATATTAGACGCGGGCGATATGTTTCAGGGTACGCCCTATTTTAACTATTACGGTGGAGAACTCGAAATAAAGGTCATGAATATGCTCGGCTATGACGGCGGTACCATTGGCAATCACGAATTTGACAACGGGGTAAACGGTCTTGCCGAACAGATAAAAAAAGCAGAATTCGATATTATTAATGCCAATTACGACTTTCGTAATACCCTTATGGACGGTTTGACGAAACCTTATAAAATTTATATAATAGACGGGATCAAAATCGGGGTGTTTGGATTGGGAGTCAAACTTGAAGGCCTCGTAAATAAAACAGAATACGGGGAAACGGTCTGGATCCATCCTTTGGAAATAGCACAGGATATGAGCAGAATACTCAAAGAAGAACAAAAATGCGATATTGTCGTATGTCTTTCACATTTGGGGTACAGCTACCGAAAAGAATCGCAAATGGTTTCGGATCTTGATCTTGCTGCCACAACCAAAAACATCGATCTTATCATTGGCGGGCATTCCCATACCTTTCTTGAACAACCTACTATCGTGCAGAATACGGAAGGCAAAGAGGTCATCGTCAATCAGGTAGGATGTTATGGTGTACGCGTAGGGCAGATTGATTTTCACTTTGATTTCCTAAATTCGAAAACCGTTACTTCAAAGGTTATCAACATCTAAGTAATTATATGTAAAAAGGCTCCTTATGGAGCCTTTTTTATGAATTTAACTGACTGATAAAATCTTCTTCAGACCAGATGGGAATACCCAGTTTTGTCGCCTTTTCCAGCTTTGCCGGTCCCATATCCGCTCCAGCTACGACCACAGAGGTTTTTCCGGTGATCGAACTTCCGTTCTTTCCCCCGTAATCTTCGATCTTCTGTTTGATCTCGTCCCTGCTGAATGTTTCAAATTTACCTGAAACCACCATCGTCATACCTGAAAACTTATCAGAAACTTTCGTACTTGCTTTTTCCTCCAGTTCAAATTGCACTCCATAGGTGCGCAAACGGTTTAATAATTCCAGGTTTCCCTCGTTTTTGAAAAACGATCTGATGCTCAAAGCAATCTTATCTCCAATCTCATCTACCTCGATAAGCTCGTTGTAAGTAGCGTTCATCAACGCATCAATATTTTTATAATGGCGCGCCAGCTTTTTTGCCACTGTTTCTCCTACAAAACGTATTCCTAAAGCAAACAATACGCGGTCAAAAGGAACATTTTTAGATTGTTCTATACTTTTGATAAGGTTATCTGCCGACTTTTCAGCCATGCGTTCCAAAGGAAGTACATCTTCTTTTTTCAGCGTATAAAGATCAGCGTAATCGTTTACAAGATTATGACGGAACAGCAACGCTACGGTTTCACCTCCAAGACCGTCGATATCCATTGCTTTGCGGCTAATATAATGTTCTATCCTTCCGATGATTTGCGGAGGGCATTCATAATAATTAGGGCAGTAATGCTGGGCTTCGCCTGCTTTACGGCTTAACTCAGTACCACATTCCGGACAATGGGTGATATAGACGGTTGGTGAACTAAGAAGCGGTCTTTTCTCAAAATCCACCCCTATAATTTTCGGAATGATTTCCCCACCTTTTTCTACGAAAACAGTATCATCAACACGTATATCAAGTTTTTCGATCTGATCTGCGTTATGAAGTGATGCGCGCTTTACAATCGTACCTGCAAGCTGAACAGGAACAAGGTTCGCAACAGGCGTTATGGCCCCGGTGCGGCCAACCTGGTACGAAATACTTTCCAAAACAGTCGTAGCCCGTTCGGCTTTAAACTTATACGCTATAGCCCATCTGGGATTTTTAGCAGTGAATCCCAACTCTTCCTGTTGGTAAAGGTCGTTTACCTTAATAACTACCCCGTCCGTTTCATAAGGAAGATCGTGGCGGTGCGCATCCCAGTAATCAATATAGTCGAAAACCTCTTCCATAGAAGACAGCTTCCTTGACTGCGAAGGCACCTTAAAGCCATATTCTCTCGCAGCCTCGAGTGCATGGTATTGCGTACTGAAAAAATCATTGGCTCCTACAATATAGTACAACAGGCATTCCAACGGTCTTTTGGCTACTTCTGAACTGTCCTGTAATTTCAAGCTTCCGGAAGCTGTATTACGCGGGTTGGAATATGGCAGTTCCCCTATATCTATAAGCTCCTGGTTCATTTTCTCAAAACCGGCAAACGGCAGGATGATTTCACCCCGGATATCAAATTTAGGCGGATAATTTCCTTTTAAATGCAAAGGAATCGACCTGATCGTCTTTATATTATTGGTAACGTCGTCTCCCTGAAAACCGTCTCCGCGCGTAACGGCACGTACCAGCTTTCCGTTCTCATACGTAATCGAAATCGAGGCTCCGTCATACTTGAGTTCGCAAACATACTCCACCGGGACATTCCCCAGTACTTTCTGGATGCGCTTCTCCCATTCAATAAGGTCTTCACGTGAATAGGAATTTTCAAGCGAATACATCCGGTTTTCGTGAACAACAGTATTGAAATTCTTTGTAATGCTTCCCCCTACACGCTGTGTAGGAGAATTTTCATCAAAAAATTCCGGATGCTTCGCCTCAAGATCCTGCAATAGCCTGAGTTTTTCATCAAACTCAAAATCAGAAATAACGGGATGATCCAGCACATAATAATTGTAATTATGCTCATTTAATTCGTTGCGCAAAGCAGTAATCTGACTTAAAACATCCATATCAACTAACGTTTCTGTTATCTTTAAACTGTATTGATTATTTATTCAAAAATGATTTTACCTGTCGGTACAGATCGCCCTCACTTAAAATGCCGCCTTGTTGGATAATGTCAAAAAGCTCTCCGTTACGGTCTGCTCCAAATGCCTTAGCTCCAAAGCGGATTTCTACTTCATCTGTATACATATGATCTCCAAGCCATTGCAACCCTTCCTTCTGCATAAAATCCACAGCCGGATTAGAAGTTTTTAAAACAATCGTATCTATTTCCTTATCGTCAAACTGGAACAAAAAGATATGGCTCTTGGAAAAATGTTCAATATACTGTGCTGTTTTTAAAACACCTTCCCAGATAAGATCCGAAAAAATATCTATTTCCTGTTCTGCCAAGGCCGGTTTTTCCGTCTTCAATGCATCCCACTCTTCCTTATCAATCTGTTGCGAAGCCAGAAAATTAGTGAATTCCACATGTAATTCTTCCAACTGTTCTTTGGTTAATCTCGCGTATTTCATCTTATTTAAATTCTTTAAACAAAAATACAACCTTCCGGTGATATCCTAAACAAAAAGCGGTGTTATTCCGAGCACTGCAGTACAAATGATTCAACCAGATTTTCATCAAATCCGATCTCTTCATAATCGGCATTCACCACGTTCATCATAAAAAGTTTCTTCTGGTGATGGTCAAACCGGAAATGTGCAATATTGGGCATACGGTCTCCATAACTTTCATGCAGCGATATTTCATAAAAATCGCCCTTTGTAAATGCCTGATCTGTAACGGGATTTGGAGATACTTCAACGGTAAAGCCATAACCTGTTCCTCCGTTTTCCCGTATACGCTCTTCCAGGCCTTCTGAAAGTTCTTTAAATTCCTTACTACTTTCAATTATATCAAAAACCGTTTCAATACACCGCTCTGAAACCTTGTGAAGATCGGTTTTAGGTTTTACTTGGTCAACCTTAGCGGTTTTTGGAGTCTCTTTTTGATTTTCCTTTTGATCTGACTTTTGCTGACAGCCGGAAACGGCCGTCATGACCATAAAGGCCGTAAAGTATATAAAACGCATGTTCTTTTTTTCAAATATATTATTTTCTCATCAGATACAGCACTTTTTTTGTTTTGATAAAACAGCGTGTTCGTACCTTATAATACTTCTAAAACTTTATTCCATAAAAAAAGCCTGACTCGTAAGAATCAGGCTTTCAAAGAAAGG
>JBEBOB010000014.1:0-72511 GCA_040396655.1 Flavobacterium sp.
ACGTCGTGGAGCATTCCTCTCCAAGTCACTTCTTCAATAAAATTTTTCATTTAAAATGTATTTTGTGCAAATATAGTATTTTCAAAAAGAAAGAAAGCCACAAAAATTGTGACTTTCCCCATATCGTTACTCTTTGCGGTGCGAAAAAGGAAGATCCCTTATTTTCAGCTCCGGAGTCTTTACCTCTTCTTCTTTATCTGCAGGCAACGCCCGTGTTTCTTCAAGTTTTTTCTGAAGCCTTTTGTAAACCGAATCGTAGATGGCGGCATAAAGATCCGGATTTTCCTGGTAGGCAAGCTGTGCCTTGGCAAACCTTAGGCTGTCGATACCGTGTTTCTTTAATACATCCTTATACGGAACAAGGTACTGAACCGTATCCCGCTTACTAGACAAAGACCGCGTACTCGAAGCAAGGGTAAGGTCGTACAATACATCAACCATCTGTTCCTGCGGAATTTCAGGGGTCTTATCTTTCGTACATGCCGCTGCTGCCAAAACAGCTAATAAAAAAACAATTCTCTTCATTTTACCTGTTGAATAACAAACGTTGACCGTAACGTTCTTCTTTAACGATACCATGCTCCATTGCTACCTGTCCGTTTAAGATTGTAGCTTTAACGCTGCTTGTAAATTTCTTTCCTTCGAATGGAGACCATCCGCATTTATACAGGACATTTTCCCTGTTAACCGTCCATGGATCGCTGTTTAAATCCACAAGGGCAAGATCGGCAAAGAAACCTTCTTTAATAAAGCCCCTTTTTTCAATCTTGAACAGGATGGCCGGATTGTGCATCATTTTCTGCACCATCTTTTCAAGCGTTATGGCTCCTTCTTTGACAAATTCCAGCATGGCTACCAGCGAGTGCTGTACCAAAGGACCACCTGATGGAGCCTGAAGGTATTTTTGTGATTTCTCTTCGAGCGTATGCGGAGCATGATCCGTTGCAATCACATCAATCCGGTCATCCAGAAGAGCTTCCCATATTTTTTTACGGTCGTTCTCTGATTTCACAGCGGGATTCCATTTTATAAAATTGCCTTTGGTTTCGTAATCTGCATCTGTAAAATACAGATGGTGTACACATACTTCGGCCGTAATCTTTTTTTCTTCAAGCGGGATGTCATTGCGGAACAGTTCGGTTTCTATTCCGGTACTTACATGAAAAACATGCAGACGGGCACCCGTTTTTTTAGCCAGTTCTATGGCTTTTGACGATGATTTGAAACAGGCTTCGGCACTTCTTATTACGGGATGTTGGGTAACGGGTATATCCTCCCCGTATTTTTCCTTGGCTGCCGCCAGGTTTTCACGGATGGTTTGTTCGTCTTCGCAGTGTACGGCGATGAGCATGTCGGTAGATGAAAAGATCTTTTCCAGCACCGATTCATTATCCACGAGCATATTGCCCGTCGAGGACCCTAAAAAAAGTTTAATTCCTGCAACATTCCGAGGATTCGTCTTTAATACTTCTTCAAGATTGTCATTGGTTCCCCCCATCATGAACGAATAATTGGCATAAGACGTTTCCGAAGCAATGCGGTATTTGCCTTCGAGTATTTCCTGCGTAACGGCATTCGGTACGGTATTGGGCTGCTCAATGAACGAAGTTACGCCACCTGCTATGGCTGCCTTTGACTCGGATGCAATGTTTCCCTTATGCGTTAAGCCCGGTTCACGAAAATGAACCTGGTCATCAATAACCCCGGGAAATATATGCAGTCCCTCTGCATCGATAACCTTATCCGCAGGCTCCTGAATACTGGATCCTATTTTTGTAATAACCTCATCACTGATCAGTATATCGCTTTTAAAAACTTTTCCTTCGTTGACTATGGTTCCGTTTTTAATTAAAAGAGTGCTCATTATAATTGATTAAATATTTTTCTTAAACGTAACTGTAAAACGCCCCAGGCCGCCTCTTTGAAAATACTGCCGGACATTTTGGACTTTCCTTTGGTACGATCGGTAAAGATGATCGGAACTTCCACAAGCTTAAAGGTACGGCAAAAAGCCCGATATTTCATTTCAATCTGAAAGGCATATCCTACAAATTTTATTTTCTCAAGGTTGATCTTTTCAAGTACCGATCGGTGGTAACATACAAACCCCGCCGTAGTATCCATAATATCCATTCCGGTGACAAACCGAACATATACCGAAGCAAAATAGGAAAGTAGGACTCTGCTCAAAGGCCAGTTAACAACGTTAACGCCTTTTACGTACCGCGATCCAATTGCAACATCAGCACCTTCCTTACACGCATTAAGCAACAAGATCAGATCGGCCGGGTTATGCGAAAAATCGGCATCCATTTCAAATATATATTCATAATCATGCCTCAACGCCCAGTTAAATCCCGCTACGTAGGCTGTTCCCAACCCGTTCTTCTTGATGCGCTTCTTTAAAAAAATGCGGTGCGGAAACCTTTCGGCAACTTCCAGCACCTTATCCGATGTCCCGTCAGGGGAATTGTCATCAACCACCAGCACATCCATGGGAATGTCCAGATCCATAACGGCAGTCAAAATATCTTCAATATTTTCAATTTCGTTAAAGGTGGGTATTACGACTATATTCTGCTTCATAAGGAAATTATTGGCAAATGTACCTTTTTTTACATCCAATTTTCTTAATAAAATTAGAAGGTTTTTTTCGACATAAAATTATTACTTTTACAACGTTTATGGAAATAGATTTTTTAAATAGGAATGACTTCTCGGTTGACTGGGCAACGGTTTTATTTGTTTTAACCTTTGCCGTGATTGTAATTGTCCGCAATACTTTTCCAAACCGCTTCGAGGACTTCATAAAACTTGGTTTTTCCAATAAATACCTTTCCACTTACCGCGACACCAACAACATGAAGAGCAGCTTTAATATGAGCATGTTTTTCGTACAGATGATTTCTATCAGCCTGTTTGTCCATTACGTTATCAGTTTAACAGGGTACACGGCGCTTGACAGCTTCAGAACTTATGCCCGTATTCTCAGCGTACTGGTCTTTTTTGTGCTCGTGAAGTATTTCATAGAAAAAATCATCGCTGTTTGTTTCAACATCGAAGATTTTGCCGAGCAATACAACCTGGTAAAAGTAAGTTACCGTTCGTACCTTGGACTGCTTCTTTTTCCAATAGTGGCTTTGCTGTTCTACAACCATTTACTGTCAGATTATGTTTTATGGACCATTTTGGGATTATTTCTTTTAACAAACGGCATCTTGTTCCTGCTGATTTTAAAAAATTATCAAAAGTTTTTCGCACAGTTTATTTTCTATTTTATTTTGTATCTTTGCACCTTTGAAATAGCTCCGTACATCATACTGTATCACTGGCTTGTTATTTCTAAGACATAAAGAGAATATTATCATGAAAGTTAAATCAATTTTGGTGTCGCAACCAGAACCTAAAGTAGAAAATTCACCGTATTTCGATATTCAGCAGAAATACAAAGTAAAAATTGACTTTAGACCTTTCATCCATGTTGAAGGTGTAAACGCCAAAGAAGTGCGTCAACAAAAAATTGACTTAAACAACTACACATCCATTATTCTTACGAGTAAAAACTCTGTTGATCATTATTTCAGGGTAGCGGAAGAAATGCGTTTCAAAGTTCCTGAAACCATGAAATATTTCTGCCAGTCCGAGGCTATTGCCTATTATCTTCAGAAATACGTAGTATACCGTAAGCGCAAAATCTATGTTGGGCAGAAAGACTTTGCCGACATGGCACCGCTCATCAAAAAATTCAAGGACGACAAGTTCCTGCTTCCTGCATCGGACAAACTTAACGACGATGTTCCGCAAACGCTGAACGACCTTGGCGTTAACTGGAAACAGGGAATCTTTTTCCTTACCGCCATGAGCGACCTTTCCGACTTAAAAGATGTAAAATATGATGTTTTATGTTTTTTCAGTCCTACCGGGATCAATTCGCTTTTTAAAAACTTCCCTGACTTTGTACAGGGCACAACGAGAATCGGGGTTTTTGGAAGCACCACTAAAAAAGAGGCTGAAGAGCATGGGTTGCGTGTCGACATCATGGCTCCTACGCCTGAAGCGCCTTCCATGACCATGGCAATCGACAAATACCTTGCAAAAGTAAATAAACCATAAAATCAAAACCCCTGAGCTTCCCTCGGGGGTTTTCTTATTTATACTCATTCTTAAAAAAAAGGATAAGGATAATTTGTAATTTTGATAGACTAAATAACTACTGTTAACAATGATAGATTTTTTATACCAGGATCCTTTTCCTGTTCAGAAAGACGACACCCAGTATCGTAAAATTTCTTCAGATTATGTAAAAGTGGACAAATTGGGCGACCGCGAGATCCTTACGGTAGATCCTAAAGGACTGGAGCTTCTGGCCGAAACAGCCATGACGGACGTATCTTTTATGCTGCGTACTTCGCATCTGGAAAAACTAAAGGCCATCCTGGATGATCCGGAAGCAACAGACAACGACCGTTTTGTAGCCTACAACCTGCTGCAAAATGCCGCAGTTGCCGTAGAAGGTCAATTACCTTCATGCCAGGACACCGGAACGGCGATCGTAATGGCAAAAAAGGGAGAGAACGTGTATACAGGAGCTGACGATGCCGAAGCTTTGTCAAAAGGAATTTTCAATACGTACATAAACAAAAACCTGCGCTACTCGCAGATTGTGCCGATTTCAATGTTCGAGGAAAAAAATTCCGGCTCAAATCTACCAGCACAGATTGATCTATACACCAAAAAGGGCAATTCCTATGAATTCCTGTTTTTAGCGAAGGGCGGCGGTTCTGCCAATAAGACCTTTTTATATCAGCAGACCAAATCCCTTTTAAACGAAAAATCACTCGAAGCATTCATAAAAGCCAAAATAATGGATCTTGGAACGGCTGCCTGCCCGCCTTACCATTTAGCACTGGTTATAGGGGGTACATCGGCTGAGGCCACGCTTGCTACAGTTAAGAAAGCATCTGCGGGGTATTACGACAACCTTCCTACTACCGGAAACATGGAAGGACAGGCCTTCCGTGACCTGGAATGGGAAGAGCGCGTAAAGAAGATTTGCCAGGAATCAGGGGTCGGCGCACAGTTCGGCGGAAAATATCTGGTACACGACGTCCGCGTTATCCGTTTACCGCGACATGCTGCATCATGCCCTGTTGGATTGGGCGTTTCATGTTCAGCCGACCGGAACATCAAAGGAAAAATTACAGCAGAAGGAATTTTTGTGGAGCAGCTCGAAACCAATCCTGCACGACTGCTGCCGGAAACAGCACCTCATCTTGAAGCTCCGGTTACGATTGATCTTGATCAGCCCATGGCCGATATACTGGCAGAATTAACCAAACATCCTATAAAGACACGTTTAATGTTAAACGGAACTGTAATTGTAGCCCGTGACATTGCCCATGCCAAGATTAAAGAAATGATCGACAACGGGCAGCCGATGCCTGAATATTTTAAAAATCACCCGGTTTATTATGCCGGGCCTGCCAAAACACCTGAAGGTATGCCGTCAGGGTCATTCGGACCTACAACGGCTGGACGTATGGACAGCTACGTAGACCTGTTCCAGGAGAACGGAGGTTCCATGATTATGCTGGCTAAAGGAAACCGTTCGCAACAGGTTACGGATGCCTGCGCGAAACATGGCGGATTTTATCTGGGATCCATCGGAGGCCCCGCTGCTATCCTTGCGAAAGAAAACATCCTGAATGTTGAAGTAGTCGATTTCCCTGAACTTGGAATGGAAGCCGTACGTAAAATAACCGTAAAGGACTTCCCTGCCTTCATTATCACAGACGATAAAGGAAATGATTTCTTTCACAATCTGTAAGTAAAAAAAGACCATATAAAAAAGACCTTTTCACCAAAGGTCTTTTTTATTTTACCATATGTAAATTATTTTTTACATTATGTAATTTTTTTATTACATTTGATTCATCAACATTAAAATCATGCATTATGAAAACCATTTATTTATTTCCACACAGGCTAAAAATTCCTGCGCTCATTATTTTTGTATTAAGTACTATCTTCTTTCTTCCCTCATTCGAAGACAACTTATTTAACATCAGCGGAACCGTATTTTCAGTTGCTTCGCAATATCCTTTTGGAAAAGCCTCCTTTTTTACACTTCTGCGTGACGAACTATCCAGCGAAATAGTAACCAGCCTATTTGTAATAAGCGGCATCATTTTAGCTTTCTCAAAAGAAAAAATTGAAGATGAATTTATTCAATCAATCAGATTCCGTTCTTTAATGAACGCTACCTTTTTTACCTATTCCATGACCTTACTAAGCATCTTTTTCATCTATGGCATTTCCTTCCTTTCAATCGTCACTTCCTTAATCTTCATTCATTTAATTGTTTTAAACATTTTCTACTATACCAAATTATTCATCTACAAAAAACAGTTCAGTCATGAAAACGAAGATTAAGGTATTCCGGGCTATTCACAATATGACCCAGGCCGAGCTTGCAGAAAAACTATCGGTTACCCGTCAGACAATCAATGCCATTGAAGCAGGAAAATATGCTCCGTCGGTAGAACTGGCACTGAGAATGTCGCAGCTGTTCGGTGTTACCGTAAACGAAATTTTTCAGCTGGATAACGAGTAATTTTGTATATTTAATTGACCTAAAAACGGAAATATGAAAATAATATTCAAAGTATTCAAGTGGCTTGCCTTAATTCTTGTATCGCTTATTGCCCTGCTTTACATCTTTAATTACGGTTATCTTGTGCGGGCTGTTAGGGTAACCTACCTTACCGGTCATAAAACGGCTTTTCTTGAAGATTACACTTATTTTGACAACCGTGAAATCAAAAAAGGACAGCCCCTTACCTGGAATGTTTCCAAAGATTATAACAAGATTCCGGCTACGCAGAAGCTTTCAGATACCCATAAAGAATTACAGACCACTTCCTTCCTCATCATTAAGAACGACAGTATTTGGCACGAAAGCTATTTCGACATTGGAAGCAAAGACAGCAGGACCAACTCATTCTCTATGGCCAAAAGCATTGTAACATCAGCACTTGGAAAAGCCATCGACCTGGGGATGATTAAGGGTCTGGATTCTAAAGTAATTGATTTTTTACCAGAGCTAAAAGGTCCGTTTGCGCATGAGGTTACGGTAGGAGATCTTGCAAGCATGTCATCCGGCCTGCATTGGGATGAAAACTATTATGGTCCCACTTCTGTAACCACGCAGGCCTATTTTAAAACCGATTTGAGAGGACTGATGCTAAGCTTGCCTATAGATAAAAAGCCCGGGCAACAGTTCGTATATCAAAGCGGAGACACACAGCTTCTGGCCATGGTACTGGAAAAAGCGACCAAGATGCATCTGGCAGATTTTGTTTCACAATATTTCTGGCAGCCTATGGGAATGGAACATGATGCCATCTGGCAGATTGACCACAAAAACAACGGGATTGAGAAAGCGTACTGCTGTATTGCAAGTAATGCGCGTGATTTTGCAAAGTTTGGCAAACTGTATCTTCAAAAGGGTATGTGGAATGGTAAACAGCTTCTTTCAGCGGATTTTATAAACAAAGCGACGCATCCCAGATTTCAGAATGCCCCACAATATGGTTACGGCTGGTGGCTGGTTCATTACAAAAACAAGGATATCTATTATATGCGCGGGCACCTGGGACAGTTTACCATCGTAATTCCGGACGACGAGCTCATCATTGTCCGTTTAGGCCATATCAAGGGGCTTCAGACCGCTACTGACCCACACAGCAACGACCTGTACATCTACATAGATGAAACTTATAACATGCTAAAGCAACGCTCATGATCGATAAAATTGTACTGGGCAACATCCTGTTCCTCGATATAGAAACGGTTCCACAGGAGGAATTTTTTGTAGATTTACCCTTGACAACCCAGGAACTGTACGCTGAAAAAACACTGTATCAGCGCAAAGACGATGTAACTGCAGAAGAGTTTTATGAAAGAGCCGGAATATGGGCAGAATTCGGTAAAATAATCTGCATCTCCATCGGATATTTTACTGTAAAAAATGCAACCCGGCAGTTTCGTACCACTTCTTTCCATGGAGAAGAAGCAAACATACTCAGGGATTTCAACCAACTAATTACCACTCATTTTTCCAATCCGGCTTTTGTATTTTGCGGGCATAACATCAAAGAGTTTGATATTCCCTATATATGCAGGAGGATGCTCATCTGCAATGTCCCAATTCCCGAAAAACTACAACTATTCGGTAAGAAGCCCTGGGAAATTCCGCATTTAGATACGTTGGAACTCTGGAAATTCGGAGATTACAAGCATTATTCTTCCTTAAAGCTGCTGACACATGTATTGCAGATTCCTTCTCCAAAAGAGGATATAGACGGCAGCGAAGTACGGAATGTATTTTACAATGACAGGGATATACACCGCATTGTAAAATACTGTGAACGCGATGTGGTTGCCGTAGCACAGGTTTTCCTGAGACTCAGAAACGAACCCCTGCTCACAGATCCGGAAATAATTTCGGTAGAAAAGACCTGAAATGTTAAAATTAAAATTTTATTTTGGTAATTAAATTTTAATTTAGATTTTTGTTCCGTATTAAATCGAATCATATTAATGAAACATTGTAAACAGTATACAACCAATTTTAAGATGTGGAAGAAATTCCCCACAGAGGCTGTATATGGTTTGTTGTTTTAGTTATACAATAATAGTTATATGTAGAATCCTCTGTCCTGACAGAGGATTTTTTTTTGTCCGTTGTTTTATTAATCCCAAATATCAAGTCATCATGAGTTTAGAACAAATTTCCTTATTAAGCTTTACCAGCCAAAACCAGTTGAATATCAAAAGCAGCGAAATTCAGCTTACAATCAATCAAAAAGATATGAAGAAGAATTCCTTTGCGCATCTGGAATATCTTTTAGCAGGCTTTGCCGCGTGTATCAATGCAGTGGGGCATCAGGTTGCATATGAGCTGGACATGGAGTTGAAATCAATTCAGATCGAGATTACGGGAAACATCAATACAGCCAAAACAGACGGCTATAATGTAAAGGACCGCTGCGGCTTTGAAAATATAAGCCTTGTTCTAAAACCGGTAACCTCGGCTGACTTATCTACATTGAAATTCTGGATGGATGAGATAAAAGAACGCTGCCCTATTTACGATAACCTGCTCAACAGCACACCTGTAAATCTTGTAGTAACAAAAGATTATACAAAGGCTGCATAATTCTGTGATATTATAACGATTCCTATAATATATTGTTTAGTTTGTTTTTACTACCTTTAATTTTTCTAAGTTAGAGGTAGTTTTTTTATGGATCCTATTTTAAAAGTCAGCGGGTTAAACATTTCGTTTTTACAGGAGAAGGTATGGAAGGACGTTATTCATTCTGTCTCTTTTGATGTATTTCCAAACGAAATTCTGGGCATCGTAGGTGAATCGGGATCGGGAAAATCTGTTTCAAGCCTGGCCGTAATGGGATTACTTCCACAGAATATTTCAAAAATAACAAATGGAACCATCTGTTTTGAAGGCAACGATATCACTGCACTAACCGATAAAGCCTTCCAAAAAATACGCGGAAAGGAACTTTCCATGATTTTCCAGGAGCCAATGAGCTCTTTAAATCCTTCCATAAAATGTGGTGAGCAGGTAGCTGAAATTCTGGCTACGCATACCTCTTTATCAGAAAAAGAAATAAAAAAAGAGGTGCTGAGGCTGTTTGAACAGGTGAAACTTCCGGATCCTAAAACCCTTTTCAACAAATATCCGCACCAGATTTCAGGCGGTCAGAAACAGCGTGTCATGATTTCTATGGCCATTGCCTGCAAACCAAAGATCCTTATTGCCGACGAGCCTACAACTGCACTAGACGTAACGGTACAGAAAGAAATTATACAGCTGCTTAAAAACCTTCAGAAGGAAACTGGCATGAGCATCGTTTTCATTTCACATGACCTGGCCTTAATTTCCGAAATATGCAACCGGGTACTTGTTATGTACAAAGGTGAAATTGTAGAACAGGGAGCTGTTTCCTCTATCTTCCATAATCCGGAGCACCTGTATACCAAAGCTCTTATCGCCTCCCGTCCTTCACTTGACGTCCGCTTAAAAAGACTTCCAACTATTCAGGATTATTTAACCCATAAAGAGGACAGCGAAATTGTAAGTACTGAGCAGCGCAAACTTCACCAACAAAAACTTTACAACCAGCCTCCGCTGTTGCGCGTTGTAAATGTTGAAAAGGAATACCTTGTCAAAACCCAACTCTTCAAGCCTAATACTTTTTTTAAGGCCGTGGATGACGTGAGCTTTAATATATACGAAGGGGAAACACTTGGCCTTGTGGGGGAAAGTGGTTGCGGAAAGTCGACATTGGGCAATACGATCCTTCAATTAGATCCGGCTACAAAAGGGCATATTTTTTACAAAGACCGCGATATAACCCAGCTTTCCGGGAAAGAGCTCAAACTTTTACGTAAAGAGATTCAGATTATCTTTCAGGATCCCTTCGCTTCCCTGAATCCTAAACTCACTATAGGAGAAGCGATTCTGGAACCTATGAAAGTGCATAAGCTTTATGGAAATGACAAAGAACGCAAAACAAAAGTACTCGAACTGCTGGATAAGGTAGGACTTCTTCCCGAACACTATGACCGGTATCCACACGAATTTTCCGGGGGACAACGTCAGAGAATCGGCATAGCCCGTACCATAGCCGTAAATCCTAAACTCATTATCTGCGACGAATCGGTATCCGCACTTGATATTTCTGTACAGGCTCAGGTATTGAACCTGCTCAACGATCTGAAGGATAATTTTGGTTTTACGTATCTGTTTATTTCACATGACCTTGCCGTAGTAAAGTATATTTCAGACCAGATCATCGTAATGAACAAAGGTAAGATTGAAGAGCAGAACGAAGCTGACCTTCTAATTGATCATCCCCAGAAAAATTACACAAAAAAACTTATAGATGCTATTCCGAAAGGGATTTAGTATTCTCAACCGTAAGCATCCATAACGCAAAAGGGATACAAAAAATGAAATAGGAAATATCTACTGTGCTTCCTGTAAATGCATCATAAAAACCACTGTTGTATATATGATACAACATATAGATTAAAATACTCACAAACAACACCAATGCATTGTAAAAATATACATCGTTTCTAAATTTACATAAAAAAGAAGTAGTAACTGCCAGACCGGCAAAAAACAAAGTATATTCAAAGGGAATCAGAAAAGTCGACTGAACAATAAATGGGTTCATCCTTTCAAAATCATCCCAATGACCATAAACTATAGGAATAAAGGTCAATCCAAAAACAATTAATCCTATACCTCCCATTAAAACCAACTGTTTAAACTTAATCACACCTGTTCTCCATAGAAATAAGAAACAGATCATATAGGAGATAACAAAAACATTTCTTGTCGAAACAAGCAATCCTACCATAATACCCGATATCAATACCGATCTTAAATTAAACTCTTTTCTACCGAGAATATACAGAAGAGATGCCAGAACCAACACCGTATTCAGGAAAATATTGCTTCTGCTTATCACTTCCCATATAGTAAATCCCGATGAAATCATTAAAAGTAAGATCAGCATACGAATTTCTTTTTGTACTCTTAGAAGCAACAGAAGACCATACATCAATAACACGCCCATTACCGCCAATACACCTAATTCCCCAAACAGATAAAAAGGTAAAGCAAGAAGAAAATAAAATGGCATTGGCCCGGGTGGATTCCCTACGTTACTCTTTGCAAAATAAGCATATTCTCCCCTAAAATAACTGTCCCAGAATGATGAAATAACACTCCACCTATCCACATTCAGTGTTTCAACCGGAAACTTTTTCCACATAAGAAAAGAAACGAGAACAAAACCTACCATTAAAACCAGTTCTACATAAGTCGGAATAATCCGGAACCATTCTTTCTTTTTCCAAAAAAGAATGTAAACTCCGCAAAAAAGTGTGGAAAACACACCTGCACATTCCGTATACCTATCCAGG
This sequence comes from Flavobacterium sp., assembly GCA_040396655.1. Taxonomy (GTDB): domain Bacteria; phylum Bacteroidota; class Bacteroidia; order Flavobacteriales; family Flavobacteriaceae; genus Flavobacterium. Next base: position 12,022 of record JBEBOB010000014.1, read on the forward strand.
TATTTATAAAGAAACAAGAAACTGACACTAAGAAACAGTAAAAAAGAAATATGCTGTTTAACTACCAGATTTTTCATCACCTAAAAATCTTAGATTTATAAATCCGTTTATTTTTGAGAAAATAAAGAATCGAAACTTTTAGTACACCAAAACCATATGTGATACTTCTTGAAAGGTTAATGGAGGAAGCTTCGGCAAAATATTTTGTAGGACAGGTAATTTCGGCAATTTCAAATTTTTTATCAAACACCTGAGCCAGAAATTCATTGTCAAAAATAAAATCATCAGAATTATTGTTGTAATCTACCGCCTGTAAAACGCGCCGTGAAAAGGCTCTGTATCCGGTATGGTATTCGGAAAGTTTCTGGTTCATCAGAATGTTTTGAAACAAGGTGAGAAACCTGTTTGCCATATATTTATACAAAGGCATCCCTCCTTTGAGCGCTCCTTTTCCCAAAATTCTGGAAGCAATAACAACATCATAGACTCCGTTTGCTATTATATAACACATAGAATGAATTAACTTTGGGGTATATTGATAATCCGGATGCAACATAATCACAATATCCGCATTTAATTCCAACGCTTTATTGTAGCATGTTTTCTGGTTCCCTCCATATCCTTTATTGATGTCGTGTTTGACAATGTGCTTTATTCCTAACTTTTCAGCAACCTCGAATGTATTATCCAAACTATTGTCATCAACTAATACTACTTCGTCGACTACATCAAAAGGAATTTCATTATAGGTCTGCTCCAAGGTCTTTGAAGCGTTATACGCCGGCAGTACAACTATTATTTTCTGGTTATGGATCATTTTATCAAAAGTAGCAATATACTAATAAACAAAAAAATTATTTACTGCTTAGCAATTTCATCAATAAAAACAGCAGAATAATTATTGGAACATCTGGAACCAAAAAAAACCGATCCATAGGAATCGGTTTTTTTATATTAAATGCCTCCGTCGTAAGGGACTTCTTTTTCGTTGAATATAATTCCAAATTCTTCGAGTTCCTTAAGTACAGGCTCGTAAACTTCCTTTGCAAGCGGCATCTGCACGCCCGGAGTGGTTATTTCCCCTTTGAGTATCTTAAGGGTAATGATTCCAACCGGGAGACCTACCGTTTTAGCCATGCCGGTATGCAAAGCATCATCACCTATACATACCATAGTAGAATCAATCTGAAGCGTTTCCTCTGTACCGGGCATGGTGTAACCGAATTTATGATACATTACAATCATGTCTTTATCCTCGGGCTGCAACGTCCATTTTTCCGATAGTATCTTTTCCATAATCTGGGCAGGTGTTGCATTCTTCAGGCCTACTACCTTATCATTATTAAAGAAATCCAATGCTACGAATTTATCCCAGACCGTATCATCCTGTTCTATATTGAGCGTGAGCCTGAATTTAACTTCTACAGAATCCGTCGGATGATAGTACAAAAAGGAATTAATAAATTCCCTGTAGGTCATATGTTCAGAATCTTCAATTGTATAGGTATCATCGGTAACCCCAAGCTGTACCAACATATTCCATGCTCTGGAATAGCCAACCCGGCGCATGGTACCCCGATAAATCGTATGTGCCTGCTGCAATCCGTATGCATCGCGGTATCCCAGCGAATCGCGGTTCGCATAGGCCTCAAATCTTCCGTACCCTTCAATTTCCAGAAACTCGGTTCGTTTGAAAACCCTTTGATACGGGATGTATTTGTAAGTTCCCTGCTGCAGGAATTTTGCTGCGCCTCCCTGTCCTGCAACCACAACGTTACGCGGATTCCATGAGAATTTATAGTTCCATACGTTGTCATCGGATTCCGGAGCCACCAGTCCACCACAAAAACTTTCAAAATGCACCGGGTTCCCTCCTTTTTCTCTGATTTCGTCAAGCACCTTCATAGCACTCATATGGTCAATCCCGGGATCCAGACCGCATTCATTCATAAATATGAGTCCTTTCGCCTTAACTTCTTCCGCCATCTCCTTTAACTCTTTTGATATATAGGAAGCAGTTACCAGGTGTTTTTCCAGTATAAGACAGTCATTCGCAATAATCGGGTGCAGGAATGCCGGCATCATAGAAATAACGATATCGGCTTTGGCTATTAATTCCCTGCGCTTTTCGTTATCATGGATATCCAGCTCAACCGTGAACACAGCCGGATTATCTGCTACTCTTTGTTTTATGGCATCGGTAGACTGGTCGGCAATATAAAGATTGAACAAGCCTGTTTCTGTCCGCTCCGACAAATATTTGATAAGGGAAGAAGTAGATCTTCCGGAACCAAACAGTAAGATATTTTTCATTGTTTTTGGTATTGATTCTTGGGGTGCTAAATATAGGAAAAAATAAACGCCTCTAAAAATCTGTTTCAATAATTCTAAATAAAGCGTACATTTGAAAAAAAATCAACCATGACTAAAAAACTCGTAACGTTGGCAGCCTTTTTGGGCTTAATCGCAATAGTATTAGGGGCTTTCGGTGCACACGGCTTAAAAAAAGTGCTGACAGAAGCACAGCTTGAAAGTTTTGAAACCGGGGTTAAATACCAGATGTATCATGCGTTGTTTTTATTAATCATTGCCTCATTACCGATCCTGTCAGAAAAGCAGAAACGCAGCATTGGAATTATTGCCACAACGGGCATTTTCCTTTTTTCCGGATCTATTTACCTCTTATCTACTCAGGCTTTAACGAAAACAGATTTTTCATTTGCAGGCCCTGTAACCCCGATTGGCGGAGTATTTCTCATAGCCGCCTGGTGTATGACAGCGGTATATGCACTAAAACAAAAAACCAATTAATAAATCAACATTATAAATTTTATTACTAAGTTTGTATGCAAATTAACACAACACAAGATTTACATATGGCAGTTTCAAATTCAATATCTTTGGATAAGTACGGAATACAGAATGTAGCGGAAATTATTTACAATCCGTCGTATGAAGATTTATTCAATGCTGAAACAGATTCTAATTTGCAAGGCTTTGAACGCGGACAGGTTTCGGAGTTGGGAGCAGTAAATGTGATGACAGGTGATTTCACAGGTCGTTCCCCAAAAGATAAATATATTGTTAAAGATGCTGTTACGGAAAACACAATCTGGTGGACTTCCGACAAGGCTAAAAATGATAACAAACCTATTTCTCAGAACACCTGGGAAGCATTAAAGGAAAATGCAGTTTCACAGTTATCGGGCAAAAAACTTTACGTAGTCGATGCTTTTTGCGGTGCAAACGAAGACACCCGTTTAAAGGTCCGTTTCATCATGGAAGTGGCATGGCAGGCACATTTTGTAAAAAATATGTTTATCAGACCAACGGATGCGGAACTTGAGAATTTCGGAGAACCTGATTTTGTTGTCATCAATGCTTCGAAAACATCTTTCGAAAATTATAAGGATCACGGTCTAAATTCTGACGTATATATCGCCTTTAATTTAACGGAAAAAATGCAGCTTATTGGTGGAACATGGTACGGAGGTGAGATGAAAAAAGGAATGTTCTCCATGATGAACTACTATCTTCCGTTACAAGGCATTGCTTCTATGCACTGTTCTGCAAACAAAGGTAAAGAAGGAGATGTTGCTGTTTTCTTCGGATTATCGGGTACGGGAAAAACAACCTTATCCACAGATCCCAAACGGGAGCTTATCGGTGATGACGAACATGGCTGGGACAATGACGGAGTTTTTAACTTTGAAGGAGGATGTTATGCCAAAACCATCGATTTAAGCAAAGAGCATGAACCTGAAATCTTTGCTGCAATCAAACGCGACGCCTTACTTGAAAATGTAACGCTTGACGCAAACGGAAAAATTGATTTTAAAGACGGTTCGGTGACGCAGAACACCCGCGTTTCCTACCCTATAGACCATATTGAAAACATTGTGAAACCCGTTTCGAAAGCAGGCCATGCTAAAAAAGTAATCTTTTTAACAGCGGATGCTTTTGGAGTTATGCCTCCGGTTTCCAAACTTACTCCCGAACAAACCAAGTATTATTTCCTTTCAGGTTTTACGGCAAAATTAGCTGGTACAGAACGTGGTGTTACACAACCTGAACCCACTTTCTCAGCATGTTTCGGAAAGGCTTTCTTAAGCCTGCACCCTACAAAATACGGTGAAGAGCTGGTAAAGAAAATGGAAGAGCATAAGGCTACGGCTTACATGGTAAACACAGGGTGGAACGGTACAGGAAAACGTATATCTATCAAGGATACACGCGCCATCATTGACCGCATCCTTGACGGCTCAATCGAAGAGGCCGAAACAACTGTGGTACCGATCTTCAATCTTACAGTTCCTAAAGGACTTGAAGGAGTGGACACTCATATTCTTGACCCAAGAAACACGTATTCGGAGGCTTCAGAATGGGAAACAAAAGCAGCCGACCTGGCTAAATTGTTCATCGAAAACTTCGAGCACTATACAGACAACGAAGAAGGGAAATCACTTGTAGCTGCAGGTCCGCAACTATAGTATTTTCTAAAGTAATATATAAAAACCGGCTGAGGCCGGTTTTTTGTTTTCTTAATCTAGGTTAATAATCCTTCATTGTTGTTATATTACCTTTGACTTATCAAAATTCAAATACATTCGAAATGAAAAAAATAGCTTTATTATTTGTTGCTGCGTTGTTTTCTGTAGCTTCTTTTGCACAGACAAAATACAACGTAGATGCGTACCATTCTTTTCTTGATTTCTCGGTAGGACACATGGGGATTTCTTTTGTAAACGGGAAAATGGATAAGTACCAGGGGACTTTAGAAATGAACGGAGAAGACATCACTACGGCCAAATTTAATTTCACCATTGATGCCAACTCGGTAAACACGGGAATTGAAATGCGCGACAATCACTTGCGTTCTGCAGACTTCTTTGACGTAGCAAATCATAAAGACATTACCTTTGTATCGACTTCTGTTAAGAAGGATGGTAAAAACAAATACAAGCTAACCGGAAACCTTACCATGAAAGGTGTTACCAAACCCGTTACCTTTGACCTTGTATACGGTGGATTGTTAAAAGACGACGGGCAGGGCAATCAGAAAGTAGGTTTCCAGGCAACTGCAACGGTAGACCGTACAGCTTTCAACATTAATTACGACCCAACCGGAATGGGTGTAGCCAAAGAAGTGAAATTCATCGTAAATCTTGAATTTACAAAAGCAAAATAACAACAAAGTAAACAACAAACAAACGAAAGAGCGCACTGTATAACAGTGCGCTTTTTTTATTGCTTCTTTACATATTCTGACGTCAATCCCCTATCTCCGGCAAACTTCAAGGCCTGTGAAGCAGCTGCTTCGTTCCGGTCTGCTGAAAGTATCCGGATTCCTTTTTCAAAAAGCGTATAGTACAGATGATCTCCATTCGTTTTTGCACTTTTATCAAGGTTTCCTAAAGTTCCGAGAATCATGGGTATCTGTTGCGCGTTCATATAATCAATTGTCTGAGTCGACGGCTCGGCAATCCCGACAAATGCCACAATCCGCTCTGTTGAAACTTTATATCTCTTTAAACGCTGTATATCCTCCTGACTGTTTGCAGAAACGGACAGCCAAATATCCGGTGCCAGTTTATGAAAGGCCCTTGCCTGATCGGCATTATAGGTAATAACGATACTGAAAGGTTCTGCAGTATTTTTACGAATGCTTTCGACAACTTTTTCATAAGGAACGCCGCGCTTTACATCGAGCGTATAAACCACCTTATGCTTTCCCCATACTAAAGCTTCATCAAGAGTCGGTATATTATATGTCGTTTTTTTCCCTCTGAAATCCTTTAGAAAAAAGTGCTTTATCTCGGAATAATTATAATCTTTTACAAAGCCCTTACCGGTTGTGGTGCGATCGAGGCGATCGTCATGCATAAGTACAAGGACTGAATCCTTAGTCATTGCAATATCTGTTTCAATGACTGCCGGTCCAAATGTAGCGGCCCTTTCAAAAGTTTCAATGCAGTTTTCAGGAAACCCCTCTGCATCTCCTCCTCTATGGGAGGATACAAGGGGATAGCGTTCCTTTTTAAGCAATATATTGAGATCATTTTCCGAGTTCAGATCTAAGGCATACGTTGCCGATGCTGTAGCAGCCTTATTTTCACACGATAAAAGCACAATCCCCGCGAGAACACACAAACATATTCGTTTCATAATTATTTTTTCTTAAAGATAAAAAAAGCACCCTTATGAACGGGTGCTTTTTTTATTTCGTTATTTCGGCAACTGCCTGGATTGTTTCGTCAAGATCCTCATAAGAAAGCGCATCGGTAATAAACCATGTTTCATACGATGATGGTGCAATATAGATTCCCTTAGCCAGCAGGCCATGGAAAAAATCTTTAAATTCCGGTGTATCCGCTTTTGCGGCATCCTCATAGTTTTCTACCGGTTCTTTACAGAAGAAAACGGAAATCATGGATCCTACTCGGTTAATGACAAATGTTTTACCATTGGCGGTTAAAACGTTGCGCAGGCCATTTTCAAGATAGGCCGTTTTTTCTTCCAGGCGTTGAAACAATGCGGCATCCTTGTTTATTTCCTGTAACATCGTCAGCCCGGCAGCCATTGCCAAAGGGTTTCCTGATAATGTTCCTGCCTGATAAACAGGTCCTACAGGAGCAAGATAATCCATAATTTCGTTACGTGCCGCAAAGGCTCCTACCGGAAGGCCTCCGCCTATTACTTTTCCGAAGCAGACAATATCTGCACGGATTCCGAACAATTCCTGTGCCCCCCCTTTTGCCAGGCGGAAACCTGTCATTACCTCGTCAAATACAAGTAGGGCATTATTGCTGTCGCACAATTCGCGTAATTTTTGTAAAAAATTATTAACCGGCGGCACACATCCCATATTTCCCGCAACAGGTTCTATGATAATACAGGCAATTTCATCTTTATTAGCCGTAAAAAGTTCTATTACAGAATCGATATCGTTATAATCCGCCAATAAAGTATCCTGTGCTGTTCCTCTGGTTACGCCCGGACTCGAAGGAACTCCGAAAGTAGACAAACCGCTGCCGGCTGCAATAAGGAAAGAATCGGAATGTCCGTGGTAGCACCCCCTGAACTTGATGATTTTTTCACGTCCTGTGAACCCTCTTGCCAAACGCACTGCACTCATACAGGCCTCTGTTCCTGAATTTACAAAACGAATTTTATCAATATTCGGAACCATAGAAACGGCAAGGGCAGCTATTTCGGTTTCAATAGCTGTTGGCGTTCCGAAAGAAGTCCCCTTTTTTGTTTTTTCAATTACGGCGTCTACCACGGGCTGATAGGCATGTCCCAGCAGCATAGGCCCCCATGAATTGATATAGTCAATATATCGTTTTCCATCTTCATCGTAGAGGTATGCGCCTTTTGCTTCCTTCACAAAAACGGGAGTTCCTCCGACCGATTTAAACGCACGAACGGGAGAATTAACTCCTCCCGGTATATATTTTAAAGCTTCAACGAATAACTCGCTGCTACGTTTATATAACATTTTTTTATTGTATTTTAATAATTTGACCTACATTGAGATTATTGGACGTCAGATTGTTCAGCTGTTTGATTGTATCAACCGTAGAATTGAATTTCTGCGAAATGGCATATAAGGTATCCCCTGTCTGCACTGTATAAAGATGTTCTGCCGTAGGGCGGAATTCCTGAGAACGTGTTTGTGCCTGAACAGCCATTATACTACTTCCTGTATCCAGTACTTTCTGATCGTATTCATACAATTTATACCGCTCGATAATACTGATAAGTTTCTGGGGATAACGGGGATCTGTTGCGTATCCCGCCTTTTTTAAACCTTTTGCCCACGAAGTATAATCGCTTTTATTCAGAGAAAACAAATCTTTATAGTAAACACGATGGGCAAGAAATTCAGAATGATCGTTATAGGATTCCAATGCAGATTTATATTTTCTGAAGCATTCGTCCGGAGCATCATCTGTATGAGTGATGGATTCACCCGTCCATTCGTCCTTGCATTTTATACCGAAATGGTTGTTTGCTTCACGGCAAAGGCGTCCATTTCCAGAGCCCGACTCCAGTATACCCTGTGCCAACTTAATGCTTGCAGGTATCCCGTACGTTTTCATACTTTGCATCGCGGCTTCGGAATACAAGCTTATATAATCTTCAACGGTATTTTTGGAAACGTTTACATTAGAGGTAGCAACAAGCGTTTCGGTTTCTTCTTTTTTCATTAACGGATTCAACGGTCTGGACCTTTCCGGAGCAGCTACAACGGGAGTATTCTCCTTAATAGTCTCAGATTTCGTCTTAACAACAACCTTTTTCTTATGATCGCCTTCTCCGTATTCTTTAACAATTTTATCTTTTACCTTCGCATTGTGGGCTGCACTGCATCCCATTAAAATAAATCCTGTCAACAGCATTGATAAAACGTTCCTCATATTTCCGCAATTTTAGATTGAAGTCCCTGCAAGCCTCCCGTATGTATCATTAACACTTTCGTTCCCTTTGCGAAGTACCCCTTTGTAATTAAATCAAAAACTCCGAAAACCATCTTCGAAGTGTATACAGGATCCAAAGATATTAAATTTTCATTAAAAAAATACTGCATAAATTGCTTTAACTCATTATTTATCTTCGCATAACCTCCAAAGTGATAATCCGTTATGAGTTTCCACCGGTCGTTTTCGGCATAAACTTTAATCTCTTCTGTAAGAAAATCCCCTTTTAATGCAGGAAAACCCAATACGGTCTGGTGCGGTCGGGAGGCATTAATCAAACCGGAAACTGTCCCGCCCGTCCCTACTGCACAACAGATTATGTCAAACATTTCATCTTCCGTGTTGAGAATTTCTCCGCACCCTTTCACAGCCAGATGATTTGTCCCTCCTTCCGGTATGAGGTAGTAATCGCCGTAGGTTGCTTTAAGCCCGTTTAAAAAAAGGGCATCGTATTTGTTGCGGAACTGCTCACGAGAAACAAATTCAAACAACATTCCGTCTTCATGTGCTTTACGCAGCGTTGGATTTTCAAGAAACTTTTGCAAGAGTTCGTCTCCGCGTATGATGCCGACAGTTTCAAAACCGAAATGCTTACCCGCCGCTGCAACTGCCGCAATATGATTAGAATAAGCTCCTCCAAACGTAAGGAGCCTCTTTTTTCCTTCTTCCTTTGCTGCCAAAAGGTTGTACTTAAGCTTACGGAATTTATTGCCTGAAATTTCCTCATGCAGGACATCCTCTCTTTTTATAAACAGTTCAACACCATAAGCATTCTCAAAATGCACCCTTTGGTTGAAAGATTCCTTTTGCGGCTTCATCATAAGTATTTAAGAAATGAAAAAAAGGGACGTTTTTCGAGGTAATCCATTGTTCCCTCATTAACATAGGCTTCGCGCTCAAACGATACATTCCTGTATGCTTTGTGCCGGTTTCTATATTGCCATAAGCGGACAAGAAATTCGACCGCATACCAGATAAAGAAAAGGATAACAAGCATCTCCAACTGCTGGCGCAGGTGAATTTTCTCATGATTTCCGAATACTCTGTCCTTTGTTTTAGACGCATCACGCGTAAAAACAAACGGAAAAACGGTAATGCCGGAAAATCCTTTGGGAACCAGCAATTTTGAAATAATGAACCACATGCGGCAAATTTACGATATATTGAAAAATAAGCTTTAAATCAACAAACGAATTATTAAATTTGTATGTATGAAGAAAGACTTAATCGAAGGAGAAGATTTTTATTTATCCGAAAGAGGATTTCGCGTATTTACAGAAAAATATTTATTAAATCGCGGTTTTTGCTGTATGAGCGGCTGCAAGCACTGTCCATACGGGTTTAACAAATTAGTGGATCAGATTAGAAAAAAACAAAATACAAAAACTATGAGTTTTCAGGAAGAAATACTTCAAGGAATTCCGGACGTCCTGCCAACAGCTCCGGCTTATGACAGTAACATCAACCATGCTCCGAAGCGTAAAGATATATTAACAAACGAGGAAAAAAAGCTCGCGCTGCGCAACGCGCTGCGTTATTTTGAACCTAAACACCATGCCGTTTTAATTCCTGAGTTCAGGGAGGAACTGGAGAAATACGGCCGTATCTATATGTACCGTTTTCGCCCTCAGTACAAAATGTATGCCCACGATATAAACGAATATCCTGGAAAATCTTTGCAGGCCAAGGCCATACAGATGATGATTCAAAACAACCTTGATTATGCGGTTGCGCAACATCCGCATGAACTTATTACATACGGTGGAAACGGGGCCGTGTTCAGCAACTGGGCACAATATCTGTTAACGATGAAGTATCTCGGCGAAATGACCGACGAACAAACCCTTGTTATGTATTCGGGCCATCCTATGGGACTGTTTCCTTCCCACAAAAATGCACCGAGGGTCGTGGTGACAAACGGAATGATGATTCCGAATTATTCCAAACCGGACGATTGGGAGAAATACAATGCACTTGGCGTGACCCAATACGGGCAAATGACTGCAGGATCCTATATGTACATAGGCCCTCAGGGTATCGTACACGGTACAACCATAACCGTTTTAAACGGATTCCGTAAAATTGGAAAGGATCCTAAAGGACATTTATTCGTAACATCCGGTTTAGGCGGTATGAGTGGAGCACAACCTAAAGCCGGTACTATTGCCGGATGCATTACCGTATGTGCGGAAGTCAACCCTAAAATCACCAAGATACGCCACGAACAGGGCTGGATTCATGAAGTGATCGAGGACCTCGACCAGCTTGCCAAACGCGTTCGCAAAGCTCAGGATTCCAAAGAGACCGTTTCAATTGCTTATCTTGGAAATGTTGTGGATGTATGGGAAAAATTCGATAAAGAGGATATCCATATTGATCTGGGATCTGACCAAACATCCCTGCATAATCCATGGGCAGGTGGTTATTATCCGGCAGATCAATCTTTTGAAGACTCCAACCGCATGATGGCTGAAAATCCGGAGCAATTTAAACAAATGGTTCAGGCAACACTTCGTCGCCATGCCGAAGCCATCAACAAACATACTGCAAAAGGCACCTATTTCTTTGATTACGGTAATGCGTTCCTTTTAGAAGCTTCCCGTGCAGGAGCAGATGTGATGGCAGTAAATCCAACTCTGGGAAGAGAGTTCCGTTATCCTTCCTATGTTCAGGACATCATGGGACCTATGTGTTTTGACTACGGTTTTGGTCCGTTCCGTTGGGTATGTGCATCTAATAATCCGGAAGATCTTTTGAAAACAGATAATATTGCGTGCGAAGTGCTCGAAGAAATGATAAAAACGGCACCAGCGGAAATCCAGCAACAGATGAAGGACAATATTCAATGGATCCGCGGAGCCCAGCAAAATAAACTCGTTGTAGGCTCACAGGCACGTATTCTTTATGCTGATGCTGAAGGTAGGGCTAAAATTGCGCAGGCGTTTAACGATGCTATTGCAGCCGGAAAAATAGGCCCGATTGTTTTAGGAAGAGACCATCATGATGTTTCCGGAACGGATTCTCCTTACCGAGAAACGTCCAATATTTACGACGGATCGCGCTTCACGGCCGATATGGCCATCCAGAATGTGATTGGAGACAGTTTCCGCGGTGCTACATGGGTTTCCATCCACAACGGAGGCGGAGTTGGCTGGGGAGAAGTGATCAACGGTGGTTTTGGTATGCTTCTTGATGGAACAAAAGAGGCAGAAACCCGCTTGAAATCAATGCTTTTCTGGGATGTAAACAACGGTATTTCCCGAAGAAGCTGGGCCAGAAATGAAGGTGCTATTTTCGCTATTAAGCGTGCAATGGATCTCGAGCCCCAGTTAAAAGTCACCCTGCCTCATATTGTTGATGACAAACTATTAGACTAGGATATTATGAAACTATTTAGATTTTTACCGTTTTTGGCAGTATTGCTGTTTGCTTCGTGCAGCAGCGTACAGGTTACGACCGATTACGACAATACGGTCGATTTTAAGCAATTCAGAACGTATGCCTTTATGAAGGACGGGGTTGATAAAATCAACATTTCCGATTTAGACAAAAAGCGTATTCTGAAGGCAATTGATGAACAGTTTGCAGCAAAAGGATATTCCAAGAGTGACAATCCCGATTTGCTCATCAATCTGTTTACAGATGCCAAGCAGGTTGTGAATGTGAATACTTATTACGGGGGATGGGGATACGGCTTTTACCGTCCCTGGGGATGGAACCCGTGGATGATGGGACCCGGATACCAATCTGTTTCAACTTCCACAGAGGGCATTTTGTATGTTGATGTGCTTAAGGCACAGAACAAGGAACTCATATGGCAGGGAAAAGGTACGGGCTACCTAACCAGCAGACAAAATAAGAAAGAAGAGCGTATTAAAGAATTTGTTTCGAAAATTCTGGAAACCTTTCCTAACAAATAATATAAAAACCCGGATTTTGAATTCGGGTTTTTTTATTATTTTGGTCAAAAATTTCTTACACAGACGAAGTAATCAATCAGCAACCCGTGCCTGAACAAGATTACCTTATATCAATATAAATACATCGCTGAACAACGTGAAAACGGTCGATTATGAATACTCCCTTATATACAGGGACACGACCAATATGGCAAAAGGCTTTGAAATCAGGTCTTTCGACCATAGAAAATCACAGGAACCTTATCAGTATGTCAAACTGAAGAATCATCCCCTAAATACCATCTTCTGAGGATAAGGGAAAAACGCCTTTCTGCGATGCCAATTTTGATTCTGTTTTCTGGACCTTCTTTTTACACGAACAGTATTTCCAATATGAAACCGGAAGTATTGTTCCGAGCAGTGTAACAGCATACGATCAGTCTTACGATGAAAAAGGTTTAAGAACAATAACGTTCAGCAATTTATCGGAGCTAAACATTTACTCTGACAAATATCTTCTTTACAAAATGTACAGCGGGAAATACTGGGAGCAGGCAAACGATGTTAAAAGTACTTACGAATACAACATAACCTATTATTAAAAAAAGCAAGGCTTATGCCTTGCTTTTACTGTATGTTCTCTATTTCTTCCTGAACCTGTTCCCAATCTGCCATGGTTTCTTCCAGATCCTTCTTCATCTTTTCGTAGTTTCCGAACCATTTCGTATCCGTCATAAGCTTTTCATAGTCCTCCGCTAGCTCCATATCCATTTTGGCAATTTTCTTCTCCAGATCGGTTATCCTGCTTTCGGCTTTACTCAAACGGTTATTTAATGATTTGAGCTTTTTCTGATCATCATAGGAAATGGATTTCTTTTCTTTTTCGACCGTTTTCTGAACTTCGCCACCGGCATCCTTTTTCTGTTCGAACGCCCGCATATCATCTGCGTTCCGTTCTTCTAGAAAATAATTGATATCCCCAAGGTATTCCTTAATCTTCCGGTCCTTAAACTCATAAACCTTTTCCGTCATTCCCTGAAGGAAATCCCGGTCGTGCGATACCAGAATCAAAGTTCCTTCATATTTCTTCAGGGCCTGTTTTAATACGTTCTTTGACTTGATGTCCAAATGGTTCGTAGGCTCATCCATTAATAATACGTTTATGGGCTTTAAGAGCAACATAGCCAAAGCAAGCCGGTTCCGTTCTCCTCCTGACAATACTTTTACCTTTTTTTCCACGTCGTCTCCACGAAACAGGAAAGATCCCAGTATATCGCGAACTTTTGAGCGGTTGGCATCGGTTGCGGCATCGATCATGGTATCCAGAAGCGTTTTTTCTCCGTCGAGGTATTCAGCCTGATTCTGCGCAAAATATCCCAACTGTACATTATGGCCAATCTTTACTGAGCCTTCATAGGAGAATTCGTTCATTATCGCTTTGATAAGTGTCGATTTTCCTTGTCCGTTCTGTCCTACAAAGGCAATTTTACTTCCGCGCTCTATGAAAAGATTAATATCCTCAAAAATAGTTTTCTCGCCAAAAGCCTTCGTGACATGCTCCAACTCTATTACCACTTTTCCAGGTGTTACCGAAACAGGGAATGAAATATTCATCACGGCATTATCATCTTCATCAACTTCTATACGGTCAATCTTATCAAGTTTTTTGATCAGCGATTGCGCCATTGATGCCTTGGTAGCCTTATAACGGAACTTTTCAATAAGTTTCTCTGTTTCCTCTATTTTTTTGGCCTGATTTCTTTGTGCTGCCAGCTGCATTTCACGCATTTCCTCACGCAATACCAGATACTGGCTGTATGGTTTGTTATAGTCGTAAATCTTGCCTAACGATATTTCAACCGTTCTGTTCGTAACATTGTCCAGAAACATCTTATCGTGGGAAACCAGCACAACTGCACCTGAGAATGACCTCAGGAAGTTTTCAAGCCAGATAATTGATTCTATATCCAAATGGTTCGTAGGCTCATCAAGAAGGAGAATATCGTTATCCTGCAGCAATAATTTGGCAAGTTCGATGCGCATACGCCAGCCTCCGGAAAAAGTATCGGTAGGCTTGTCAAAATCTTCGCGTTTAAACCCCAATCCCAAAAGAACCTTCTCTGTATTCCCCTGATAAAGATAACCTCCCAGAATGTCAAAACGATGGGTTAAATCACTTACCTTTTCAATAAGTTCATGATAGGATTCGGTTTCATAATCCGTGCGGTTGGCCAGTTCATAATTTGTCTTTTCAATCTGTTGTTCCACTAAAAGAATATCCGCGAATGCCTGATAAGCTTCTTCCAAAATGGTACGTCCTTTAAAAAACTCTATATCCTGTTTCAGAAAACCAAGCTTTATTTCCTTGTCAAAAGCAATTGTTCCTGAATCAGGTTCCTGTTCCCCGGACAAAATCCTGAGCATCGTCGACTTTCCGGCGCCGTTCTTGCCGACCAATCCGATACGATCGCCTGCACCCAATCTGAAAGTGACACTTTCAAATAAATAATCTCCGTTAAACGATACGGATAAATCGTGTATATTTAGCATGTTATTTTATTAATTGTAATTTCTTATAATATCTTGCTACATTGATATTCCGGTCCAAAGATACGTCATTTTCAATGTTGCGTATAAGCTTATCTGCAAGATAAGGCCCCAAAAGCACCCCCCTTGTACCTAAACCATTTAAAAGGTAGACATGATCAAACTTGTAATGTTTTCCAACGAGCGGCCTCCGGTCATTTACCGTAGGGCGGATTCCTGCCACATGCTCCAGAACTTCATATTCACAACTAATCAAAGATTCCAGCCCTTCAAGCAGCTCTTTACGGGACGCTTTCGTAGGAGCATCCGATTTATCGTTCCTGTCATAAGTAGCTCCCAGCTTATAAACATCATTTCCCAAGGGAATCAGGAATACGCCCGATTTTATAATAACATCCACCTTCAAACCCGGAATCTTTACGTATAACAATTCCCCTTTCGTTCCATCCAAAGGCAGGTAATTGAAGTAGGGATTATCCAGCATAGAGAATCCCTCGGCGAATACAATCTGCCCGGCTTTGAGGTTCTTATATACTACTCCTTCATCCTCTACTTCTAACTTATCATATTCAAAACGCTCGCTGATCAGGAGATTTTGTCCTGATAAATACTGCTGATAAAATTCCATGAATTTCTGTACGTCCAGATAACCGGTATGGAATACTTCACCAAAATAAAAGGGGCTTCTCACGTTCGGGAATTCATCCTTCCTTAATACCTGATTCAGAAACGGGGCTGTAGCAGGATTATCACAAGCTACAAACCAGTTGTTCTGTTCTTCTATACTTGCAAATTTTCTAAAAATCGGAAGTCTATGGTAAAATGAAGCCTTTAACAGTTCTTCAACCTCGGGATAAAAAACGTCTGCCAGATCCAATTGTGCCTGTGATTCCCAGAAACCGGTAAATCGTTTTAAAATAATGGGGTTAAACATTCCACCTGCTATACGGGAAGATGTCTTCTCTGCATGGTCAAAAACAACAAAGGACCTATTGTATCTTCTGCAAAAATGCGCCATACTCAGACCGGCGAGCCCAGCTCCTACAATGATATAATCTACTTTCATATTAAAAAAAAACTCTTATCAAAAAATGATAAGAGTTCTATATAAATTTATTACAAAGTTAGTAATTCCACAAATCATCTTCCAAATCGCGGATCGATTCTTTCACCCGCTCTGCTTCCAACAACTGCATCATGGCATTCCCCTGTACATACTCATTAATGTTACGGTCACCATAAATATTATCTGCTTTGTAAATTGTTCCGGCAAATTTTCTTGCATTAAACAGAAAGTCGAAACTCACTTTCATTGCAGGATTTTTCTCATTGTAAGCATACGTATTGTATAATGTATCGCGTGCATCCGGGAAGAAAATCCAGAAAAGTGGAACCGCCTCTTCGAAATCAGTTCCTTTAGTAGCCAAATCAACCACTACCGGAGCAAGTCCTAATAAACGATACTTCAATTCACCTGCATTACGATCGAAATACCACATACCCATCGTACGGTATTCCTTAACATCTGTCGGACGAATTACTGTTTCTACAATATACTGTTTATCGATCTTTCCGTCTAACATATATTGCTCTTTACCCATTTCAGTAGTATCCGTACGTACAAACTTACTTTCCAAATCTTTCGGATTCAATTTAAACTTAAAGTTATCGTCGTAGTATACTTCTGTAATCTTCTTATTCATTACTGCATCCTTCAACACATTGAATAAAGGCTTACGGTCTATTGTTTCTTCCAATGGGAAATAATAAACCAGATTCTGCTTTTGGTCCAAAGGCAATACCTCCCATACTTTCTTCTGGAACAAAACATCACGATCGTTTACATATTCGTAAGGAATAGGACCGTCTGCTTTTGCATAGATATCTTCGATGGACTCATCTCCGATTTCACCTGCCGTACGGGCATTCAAAAGATTATTTTGTGCAACAACCATGTTTCCTACAGAGAAAACCAACAGTGTAAAGAATAATTTTTTAATACTTTTCATAAACCAATATTTTTTTATTGAATTGTAAATGTAGCATTCGTAGGATCTTTCACTAATACACCTGTTACACCTTCTAATTTAGCCTTAATATTAGTAATCCTTACTACATCACCAGGACGTAAACGTTGCGCTTTCATCTGGGCACTTGGCGAAAGGCCTCCTCCTCCTGTTACTCTTTCAGATCCCATACCAGGGAAAATGATCGTATATTCTGTAACACGTAAGTTAACAGGGAAATCGAAATCCTCCATCACGGCACTTACCGTAACATTTGCCAGGTTACTAGCCGGACCTTTAGCATCCGTTTCTCCACGTATTCTTCCACTTGGACGAGGAATTGTTTTAATACGGAATACCTGTTTTGTAGTAATAACTTTACCGTCAGGCATCGTTCCGTTTGCTGTAACAACCAATTCACGACCAGATCCGGGTTTTAACATATATTTTCCGTTTCCGACCTTAGTCAGGCTACCGTTGTTAACACTTGCGCTCACTTTATCTGAAGTAATGCCTTCAACCGTAATGGAAATCGGGTTATCTAAACCAGCATATACCACATTCATCTTATCAGCTGAAATCGTAGCAGAACTTGGACGACTTACAACTACATAATTTGAGTTTTCAATATTTACAGGTATCGCAACACCATCTTCCATAAAGGTAAACTTACCGGTAAATTTATGCTCGCCTAAACCGGAAGCTACAGAAGTAGACTCCACCTGTCCTGCTTTAATACGCGACTGGGGTATAGATGCACCGTTTACCACCACTGAAGTCGGAACTGTAGACTCATCGTAGCGTCCTAAAACTACTCTATATTTGATCTGTTCTCCTTGATAATATACTGCTTTATCAGTAATTACCATGGCTTTGTAATTTTTCATAGAAGCAGCCTGTTTTAAAGAGTTCCCTAAAAACAGGTTATACGCTTCATGTTCCAATACGCGGACGTCACTTTGTAAAGATGATAAGTAAGCCAGGGAAGCTACTGCCGGATATCCTTTAAAATGATAATCTAAATAAGGAATTTCCTGCCCGTCTTTATTTTTTACATCGTTTGTGCTGAATTTTTCATCTACATGTTCAAGAAGGAACTTGTATTTAGTATCACCTTTAACGATCGCTTTAAAATCCTCACGGTATTTTTGAAAGCGTTCCATGATTTCTTTTCCTCTTGCAGTCAAGCCATCACCTTCGAACCATCCGTAGTCAATTCCCTGCCCTTTGTCCATTTGTTCATAAGGCAATTTGTTTGTCTCCGGATCGTTATTAAATCCTTTAGTTGCTTCAGTTTTTAATTCTTCAATAAAAGAATAAAACTCATTTGACAACTTTTGTACTTTCTGCGCCATTTGGTAAGGTTCCGTATAACGCGCAGGCTCGTCCTTGGCTTTCATAGCCAAACCATCAAATAATACTTTATTTGTTTCACCGGCTGTTGTATTGGCCGATTCGAATTTTTCATTCATTAATCCAAAAGCGGTCAACACTTCCTTCGACATATTAAGCGCCATCATTGCAATGAACACTAAATACATCAGGTTGATCATCTTCTGTCTTGGGGTTTGTTTTCCTCCTGCCATGTCTAATTAGATCTGTTTAAATGTTAATACTAATTAGCGGTTTTACCCATAGCAGACAACATTCCGCCATAAACAGCATTTAAAGTTGATAAATTCGAAGTTAACGACATCATTTGTTCTTTTAATTTCAAATTGTTTTCAGCAACTTCTCTGTTGATATCAGCATTTTTAGTAGCACTTTCCAATTGTGTTTTGTACATGGAGTTTAAAGACTCCAATTGTTGTGCAGCCATTGCCATTTCTTCAGCATATCTGTTAGATGAAGCAACTGTATCTACAGTCGGAGCGATTCCTTTTGCTGCGGCTTCAAAGTTTTTGATGCTGTCGCGTAGACTCTCCATTAAGTTTCCATCGATTTTTGCCTCTTTTAAAATAGTATCAAGTTTTTCAGATAATAAACTTCTTTCCATAGTTGGTTGCGCTACCGCTACCTGTTGTGTTGAAGCTGCATAAGCAGGTGCCGGTGCATGTGTAGTCTGTACATGAACTGCAGGTGCCGGCTGACTTCCTGAAACCGTTGTTGCTACTGTACCGGTAACTCCAACATTCCCTCCAACCTGTATTGTACGTGGTTCACCACCTTTTAATTCAGGGTAAACTCTTGACCAGTCCAATTCATCATCTACTGGCTCAAAAGCAGAAATGGCGAAAATCAAAGCTTCTACTAAAAGACCTACAGTTAACATGTTGTTACCGTTCAAAGGTCCAAATTCCATGTGTGTAATTTTAAATAATGCTCCTACGATTACAACTGCTGCTCCCATACCGTAGCAGAAATTCATTACTTTTTTTGGTATAGCCATCTTTATCTTTAAATTTTAGTTAGTTTATAGTTAATTATCTTGCGTTTCTTCCACTTTGCGGGGCATTTGCCTCGTTTGACAATCCCGGACCCGGGGCCGAAATTACCGTTCTGAATCCGATATAGCTACGTGCTGAATCTCCATTTTCCTTATCACGTGTTGCTACCTGTAAGAAATAGTTTGCATCTCTCCATGAACCTCCGCGAACTACCTTAACCGGATTTGTTGATGTTCTTGTTTTTGGTTTTAGACTAGACTGCATGATGTATGTTTCCTCATCATATGCTGAGTCTGTCCATTCCGCTACGTTCCCTGCCATATTATACAGGTTGTATCCGTTTGGCTTATATGATCTTGCCTCTGCCGTATATAATGCCCCATCTGCTGCATAATCATTACGATCCGGTTTGAAGTTAGCCAACCAACACGCTTTTTCATCTGTCGTATAAGGTCCTCCCCAAGGGTACATTGCATTTTTAAGACCTCCACGGGCTGCATATTCCCATTCAGACTCACTTGGAATACGGTACTCATATAAATTATGACCCATTGCACGGGAAGTAGCATATGATTTTTTGTAGAGTGTTCTCCATGCAGCAAATGCTTTTGCCTGGTGCCAAGTAACTCCTACCACAGGATATTCACCGTAAGCTTCATGCCAGAAATATTCTTTAAACATCGGCTCGTTGTATGAATAGCTGAAGTTTTTGATCCATACTGTCGTATCAGGATATACATTCACGATTTCGGTCTTCAGGTGTTTTGCCTGACGGTTCCTTGTTTCGTTTGAAGTATCGTTTACATATCCTTTCTCGTCCCACCAAGAATATTTAAATTTCAGTTTTGAAATATCAAACGTAATCATTCCGTTCATATTCTGGTTTGCCGGAATGTATAATGAGTCCATTACTTCCACATAATATTCATCCGGGTAACGTTTAGGGTCTGTTATCAGACGTGCTTTTTTATTTAAACGGCGTCCGGCATATTCGTCATCGTCCATGGCCATGCTGTAGTAGTTATCATACATGTAGCGATCATATGCCGACTGGTTCTGATTTAATGAAGGATCCTGAACTTCTTCAAAAGCAAACGCTCCAATTCCACCTGCTGTCTGGTCCATCCCCATTTCATCCGCCATGATGGCCAATCGTGTTCTAACGATGGAATCTTTTACAAACTCAACAAATTTTCGGTACTGATTGTTTGTAATTTCCGTTTCATCCATATACATAGAACCAATAGTTACCGAACGTGCCGGCGCATCTTCTGAACCTAAAATATCTTCATGAGTTTTTCCCATCGTAAAAGATCCACCTGGAACAAAAGCCATTCCCTGAGGCCTTTCGGTAATCCAGCGTTTCCCTTGTACTCCGTCTAGTAGTTCTCCTCTATCTCCAGAACCACAACTGAATAATAACGAGATAACCGCAGAAAGTGTAATGAACTTCTTCATATGATTAATTGGGGTTTTATTTTAAAAATTATTCAAAGCGTAAACCTATTTAATTATTTTTAAATATACAACGAAATCTTAAAAAAAAATTTAATTTATATTTAACAATTTTATCATTAAGCTAAAAGCTTTTTGTTTGCACGCCACCATCTTTCAGGAATTATATTTTGTAATGCCTGTCTGTAATCATCCTCGCTGCACGGGAACAAAGTCTTGCGGTTTTCTTCTTCCAAACCGCCGATTTCGATCCACCAGCGCTCTGAAACATCACTTTTATAAAAAACAAGTTCCTGCTCCTCCAAGGGTACGATGTACTTTAAATAGGTAGATTTGCTAACATAAGGATATTCATTCATTCTGAAATTGAATCCTTCAACAAAATACCACAAAATCTGCGTAATTAGCAAACTTTTTTCCGAAACATTATCAATATTGAAAATACCAAAACTACTCACACGGTCACTTAAACCGGCGTAACGTGCTAAGGCACAGATTTCTCTACCGTCAAAACCATTTGGATTAAAATGGAAAAAAAATCCTAAATCAGACGATTTTACCGCATTTATATCTAAACTTACGATGTCTGCATCGCGAAAAACAGGCTCCGCCACCTTAACATTGGCAATAATTTCGCCCAACCGGTAAGACTCAAAATACATTTTATCAATAAGGTCAATTTCTTCCTGAGAATTAAAATACGTCTGGTATCCCAGCGTACTAAAGTTATGCAGGTTGGTGGGAGACTCCATTATGATACGTGTCATAAATGTTTCGGCCGGATTTTCGACATCGGTTACCACATCTATTTTATTGTCAATACACACCAGATTCACATTCTGTTCCTGCTCGTCATACCCCCTGTACACACCATACGTTAAATCCTGTGATCCGCCTATGACAACAGGGATAATATTCCTTTTCAGCAAATCACCCACAAGCATCTTTACTGCAACATACGTATCTTCAATTGTTTCACCCGCCTCAATTGTTCCCAAGTCTATTATTCTGGATGTCCAGTTTCCGGGGAACAGCTGGTAGAAATTTTTTCTCAGCTGTTCAAAATCCAGTTCCTGTTCCCCCTCCTTATTCCCACGGTTCTCCCTGACTGTTATCAAAGCCAACTGAGCCCGGTCAAGTTCAGGTAATGCCCCTTCGGTATGTATGTCCATTATTCTTCCCAAAGCATGCTTTGGAAGACCCTTTATATATTGTTCCAATCCGGAAGAAACCGGTTTTAAAATTTCATACATCATATTGTATTACTTTTTTGTTGTACGTTTTGATGTTGTTGCTTTTTTGGCAGCAGGTTTAGCTGCTGTCTTTTTGGCTGCGGTTTTCTTCACAGGTGCTTTCTCTTCAATGATCTTCTGCACCTCTTCCAAAGTCAGTGCAGCAGCATCAACATCTTTATTTAACTCTATTTTTATTTTCCCTTTAATAATAACGGATCTTCCCCAGCGTGCTTTCTCTACCTTGATCCCTTCTGCCTCCCAATTGTGAAGCACCTTGTCTTTTTCTTTCTGTATCTTATCTTCTATTAGTTCCTCTATATCATTTTTACTGAGGTTATCGAAGTTATATTTCTTATTTACGTTGATGAAAATATTGTTCCATTTGATGAAAGGACCAAAACGCCCCACGCCCTTTTGAACAGGCAAGCCCTGGTATTCTGCTATTGGCGCATCTGCCCTCTGCTTTTCCTTTATAAGTTCGATGGCCTTTTCCAGGTTCACATCCAACGGCTCCATTCCTTTGGGAAGCGACACAAACATTTCGGCATACCTTATATAAGGACCAAAACGCCCGTTGTTGACTTCAATAGACTCTCCGTCATACTCTCCCAGGGTTTTAGGCAGCAAAAACAGTGTTAGAGCTTCTTCCAGAGTAATGGTTCCGATATTCTGGTTCGGACTTAAGCTTGCAAATTGCTTGTCTTCATCTTCTGCATCTCCGATCTGTGCCATAGGTCCGAATTTTCCCAAGCGTACCAATACCGGTTTTCCGGTTTTTGGATCGGTACCCAGTATCCGTTCACCGGATTCGCGTTCCGCATTTTTTTCAACATCTTTGACGGTTGGATGAAAATGACTGTAAAACTCATTCATCATCTTTGTCCAGTTCAGGTTGCCTTCCGCAATCTCATCAAAACTTTCTTCAACCTTTGCCGTAAAATTATAATCCAAAATGGTTTCAAAGTTTTTTACCAAAAAATCGGTAACGATGATCCCTATATCTGTAGGTATTAATTTTCCTTTATCGGCTCCTACTTTTTCGATCTGTGTTGCCGTCTTTATATTTTCATCCTTCAAACGCAACACTTCATAATTACGTTCTGTTCCTTCCGCCGTTCCTTTCTCAACATAATTACGGGCAATGATCGTGGAGATGGTAGGTGCATAGGTAGATGGACGCCCTATTCCCAATTCTTCCAGTTTTTTAACAAGGGCGGCCTCCGTATAACGTGCAGGAGGACGTGAAAAACGCTGAGTAGCCGTAATTCCGTTGCTCACAACCCTTTCATTCACCTTCATAGCCGGCAATAACCCTTCCTGTTCTTCATCTTCATCGTCATTTCCTTCCAGGTATACTTTTAAAAATCCTTCGAAAAGCAGCACCTCACCGGTTGCTGTGAAATGTTCCTTGTGTTTATCTGCTACAATGGTAACATTGGTACGTTCAAGCTGTGCTTCGCTCATTTGTGATGCGATCGTACGTTTCCATATAAGTTCGTACAAACGCGCCTGATCGCGATCGATCGCCACGGTATGACGGGACATATCTGTTGGACGGATGGCCTCGTGTGCCTCTTGAGCTCCTTTTGCCTTGGTGGCAAAATTCCGGGGCTTGCTGAATTCCGGTCCGTAATAATTAACGATTTCGGTCTCGGCTGCCTTAATTGCATCCTGCGACAAATTCACACTATCCGTTCTCATATAAGTGATCAATCCGCTTTCATACAGGCGCTGTGCCAGCATCATAGTTTGTGAAACGGAATAATACAGCTTGCGGGAAGCTTCTTGTTGTAATGTGGAAGTGGTAAAAGGAGCGGCAGGGGATTTTTTGGCAGGTTTCGTTTCGAGATCCGATACTTTAAACTCGGCACCAATATTCTTTTCCAGAAAGGCATAAGCCTCTTCTTTTGATTTAAGGTTTTTAGGAAGTTTTGCTTTGAAAAGCTTCCCGTTTTCGGCAAAAAATTCTGCCGTAATGCTGAAAGAAGATTCTGATTTAAACTGATCGATCTCCCTTTCACGCTCTACAATCAATCGGACCGAAACAGACTGTACCCGACCGGCTGACAATCCAGCACGCACCTTCTTCCATAATACAGGAGAAAGTTCATAACCGACTAATCGGTCCAATACGCGTCGTGCCTGCTGTGCATTGACTAAATTATAATCTATGGTTCTTGGATTTTCAATAGCTTTTTGAATAGCTGTCTTTGTAATTTCATGGAAAACAATACGCTTGGTACGATCTTCCTTGAGTTTCAGCGTTTCTGCAAGATGCCATGCAATGGCTTCCCCTTCACGGTCCTCATCGGAAGCGAGCCAAACCGTTTCCGCATTCTTAGACAGATCCTTCAATTTTTTCACAACAGCCTTTTTATCGGCTGAAACTTCATATTTCGGTTTGAATCCGTTTTCTATATCTACACCTATTTCTTTTGAAGGCAAATCAGCAATATGGCCAAAACTTGACTCTACCTGATAATCTTTCCCTAAAAATTTTTCTATCGTTTTCGCCTTGGCAGGCGACTCCACAATTACTAAGTTCTTTGCCATCCTTTTTTAATTTGAAAGCAAAAGTATGTGATTTTTTTAAAAAATACCTTTTAGTTTTTTCTATTCAGGTAAAAAAATAAAACTCCTTATATAATTAAGGAGTCTTTTTTCAGCTATATTGCGCTATGTTCTGCTGAAGGTGTTTTTTAACAGCATAAACCAATTCAACCGGCTCCAGAACCTTTATACGGGCATTATGCGACAACAGTTCTGCCACGAATTCCATTGTAGGGATAAGATGAAAATAAAGAAAAGTCTTTCCTTTTTCAATTTCCGTTCTTTGGGAAGAATGAATCGGGAGCGTACTGAAATATTTCCCGTATTCAATAGAGGTTTCTATTTTAATATCTACTGCTCCGGTAAATCCTTCCAAAGGTTTGGTCGAGATCCCACAATAATCATTAAAGTATTTTTTGAAATCTATGGTTTCATTTAAAACAAATCCGGTACCTATCTGTACTTCATCCATTCTGTCTAGGGCAAACGTTTTTAATACCTGCTGTCTCAGACCGTCTTTCAGTTCATATCCTACCACATACCAACGGTGGTTGTTCTCTTTTAAAGCCATAGGCATGATCTTACGTTTACTGGCTTTGTACTGATCGAACCTCTGATAGTCAAACTCAAGGTAACAGTGTTTTACGATGGCTTCCCTGATGGTATTATAATTTTCAAGCCCGAGTGGTTTCCGCTCTTCTATCAGAATAAAATCAGTGTTTGACGCGTCCTGTGCAATATTGAGCTGATTGATGCTTTCCATTGTAAACAACCTGTTGTTCCGCACATCTGATTGCAGGACATCTTGCTCAAGTACATACTTTTTTAATGCTTTATTGTAAACAATCCGTATGTTCAGCGAAGATTCTATGTCTTTTAAATCACGCTGAAAAGTACGTAAGGAAATACTTCTGTTTTCATCGACTGAAGCTCCCTTCAGCTTCATATTAACTTCTTCAAAGGACAATCCTGTATTCCCCTGTCTTTGAAAAACGCTTACAATCAGCGTTAGCCTGCTTATTAAATTATGCTTACTTGCCATTTTTATTGTTTAAAAGTATTTTTATACAGTTGTTCTATTGCCTCAATACCAAACAGGTTGATTTTCCGTGTTCCTATGCCTGCAAAATTCAGGGAAGAAATCCCAGGTTCATCTTTAAGGATATCAAAAGTTGCCGAAGATTTATTCCAAAAAAACCAGATCAGCTGCTCCTGATCGTATACAAATATGTTTTTGCCCGCATTAACCGCCATTTGTACTGCCCAGGCTGAGCCGCCTTTAATCCGGAATCCATTATTATTAAATTGTATCGGCACAATTGCAAAAACTTCATCTGCGTTCTTTACCTGATGCCAGTTACGTGCAAGCAAATTCAGATATCGCTGGATATTCGAGCGTTTCAATACTTCATTTGCCCGCAGGACATGATCTCTGCCCTCATTGAACTCACAATCTGTAAGTTCATATTTATTCACCGAACGGTGAAACCTTGTTTTATAAGAATACGCAACGGTTTTTACTCTGAACCGTTCTGAGAAAAATTCAAAATAAGCATCAGCCCCTTCCGCTCCTCCGGAATGGCAAGTATATTGATCTGCCTGTTTCATAAAGTAAATATACACCTTTTAAACGTCGTTAAATGTCGCTTAAAAAATATTCATAAAACATCTGCCATCTTGTCACAAAATTAATTTATATTGTATCTTTGCCAATTGATTAGTACACGATTGTGATTTATGGAAAAGGTAATTGAAGAAAACAAACAGGGAACCAGCCTGGTTTTGGATCAACGAACAGACAATACCAAAAAATTATTTATAGAAAGTTACGGTTGTCAGATGAATTTTTCTGACAGTGAAATTGTTGCTTCCATTTTAGCAAACGAGGGATACAATACAACCCAGAATTTGGAGGAAGCCGACCTGGTTCTGGTTAATACCTGCTCTATCCGTGACAAAGCGGAGCAAACCGTACGCAAACGTCTGGAACAGTACAACGCTGTAAAAAAGATCAATCCTTCGATGAAAGTTGGTGTTCTGGGCTGTATGGCCGAACGCCTTAAAAGCAAATTCCTCGAAGAGGAAAAAATCGTCGATATGGTCGTAGGACCGGACGCTTATAAGGACATTCCGAATCTGTTAAAAGATGTTGACGAAGGAAGGGATGCCATCAACGTAATTCTTTCAAAAGAAGAAACCTATGGCGATATCGCCCCTGTCCGTCTTAACTCTAACGGAGTTACAGCCTTTGTATCCATTACAAGGGGATGTGACAATATGTGTACATTCTGTGTTGTTCCTTTTACCCGCGGAAGGGAGCGTTCGCGAGAACCGCAAAGCATCATGGAAGAAATCAGGGATTTATATGAAAGAGGATTTAAAGAGATTACCCTTTTAGGTCAAAATGTAGACTCTTACCTTTGGTATGGCGGGGGATTAAAGAAAGATTATGAAAAAGCGACTGAAATGCAGAAAGCAACCGCTGTAGACTTTGCGCAGTTGCTGGATCTATGTGCTACAGCCTATCCTAAGATGCGCTTCCGTTTTTCTACATCCAACCCTCAGGACATGCATGAAGAAGTGATCCATGTCATGGCCAAACACCACAACATCTGTAAATACATACACTTACCGGTTCAGTCGGGATCTACACGTATCCTTAAAGAAATGAACCGCCAGCATACACGCGAAGAATACATGGAGCTTGTAGACCGTATCTATAAAATCATTCCCGATATTTCCTTGTCACAGGATATGATAACCGGATTCCCTACCGAAACTGAGGAAGATCATAAAGACACCTTATCTCTCATGGAATATGTAAGATACGATTTCGGATATATGTTCGCATACTCAGAACGCCCCGGAACGATGGCTGCCCGTAAAATGGAAGACGATGTCCCGGAACCTGTTAAAAAAAGACGTTTACAGGAAGTGGTAGACCTTCAGCAACGTATAGCAATGGAAAGGACGAAAAGATTTGTCGGACAAACGGTCGAAGTACTTATTGAAAAATCGTCCAAACGCTCAGATGCTCACTGGTCCGGCAGAAATTCCCAGAACACGACAGTTGTATTCCCTAAAGAGAACTATAAAGTAGGTGATTTTGTCCTGGTAAAGATAGCCGACTGCACTTCAGCCACTCTCATAGGAGAAGCTATAGGATATTCGGAAATGCAGGCCTGATCCAAAACACCTAGTTTTTCATGAAAGACGGGATGCAGCAGAACAGGTCGTTTATAATTAAGTGTAATTGATGATTCCTAAAATAACTGATTTTTAAAAATTAAGAATTATGGAAAACGTTCAATCCATTAAACAACGTTTTGAAATAATCGGTAACGATCCGAAACTAAACCGCGCCCTTGAAAAAGCCATTCAGGTGGCCCCGACAGATATTTCGGTACTTGTAACCGGGGAAAGCGGTGTAGGAAAAGAAAGTATTCCTAAAATCATACATGCCCTTTCCCACAGAAAGCACGGTAAATACATTGCGGTAAACTGTGGGGCTATTCCCGAAGGCACTATTGATTCCGAGCTTTTCGGACATGAGAAAGGAGCTTTTACAGGGGCTGTTAACAGCCGCGAAGGCTATTTTGAAGTAGCCAACGGCGGTACCATTTTTTTAGACGAAGTAGGTGAACTGCCTTTGACAACCCAGGTGCGCCTGCTGCGCGTCCTTGAAAATGGAGAATTTATAAAAGTAGGTTCTTCAAAGGTTCAGAAAACCGATGTGCGCATCGTCGCAGCAACCAATGTTAAAATGTTCGAGGCCATTGAAAAAGGGAAATTCCGGGAAGATCTGTACTACCGTTTAAGCACTGTTGAAATCAACCTTCCTCCTTTACGGGAACGCGGAGAAGACATCCATCTTTTATTCCGTAAATTTTCATCGGATTTCGCACATAAATATAAAATGCCCCCTATAAAGCTAAGCGATGAGGCAGCCCAATACCTCATGCACTACAGATGGGGCGGAAACATACGCCAGTTACGCAATATTGCAGAACAGATATCTGTAATAGAAACAAACAGAGAAATAAGCCTCAGAACCATTCAGGGCTATCTTCCTGATCGCAACGCGCAGCTTCCTTCCCTCATCGAAACGAAAAAATCAGAAAACGATTTCAGCAACGAACGTGAAATTCTGTATAAGGTACTCTTTGATATGAAATCGGACCTGACCGACCTGAAAAAGCTTACACTGGAACTCATGAACAATTCCAATTCAACACAGGTTCAGGAAACAAATAAATCATTGATACAGCGGATTTACGGCCAGGGGGAAGAGACTCATCCTGCACCAACAGCCGGCAGATCGCTTTCACTTAACGAACACACATCATCAGCCGCAAGCCGTCCACAGGAAATGCTAGAAGAGGAAGAAGAAGATGACAACTACCTCATTGCCGAAACAATTGATGACGAAGAAACCTTAAGACTGGAAGAAAAGGAAATACAGCTCATAAAGAAAGCGCTGGAACGAAACAGCGGAAAACGTAAAGCTGCTGCCGAGGAATTAGGAATTTCGGAAAGGACATTGTACAGAAAAATCAAACAATATGATTTATAAAACAGTAAAAAACAGTTCTATTTTCATGCTATTAATGAGCATCTGTTTTCTTTTAAACAGTTGCGGAGCCTATAATTTCACCGGAACCGGCAGTATCGACGCCGAATCATTTCAGGTAAATTATTTCCTGAACAATGCCGAACTGGTAGAGCCGGGTATTGAACGGACTTTTACGACCAAACTTCAGGATCTCATTCAGAACCAGACAAGCCTGAACCTTACGAACAGCAATGCCGATCTGCTATACGAAGGAGAAATAACGGATTACCGCATATCTCCCATGACAGCTACCGCAGAACAGACTGCAGCCCAAAACAGGCTGTATATTGCTATAAGGGTGCGCTTTTCGAATAAGAAAAAACCTGAAGACGATTTTGAAAAAACGTTTTCACACTTCTATGACTTTCCTGCCAACGATCAGCTTGTTGGCGGAAAACTGTCAACGGCACTGGATGAAATCTATGAACGTATTACTCAGGATGTTTTTAATGCTTCATTAGCAAAATGGTAAGCCTATGACCACACAGCAATACATTAACTGGTTAAACAATCCTTACCTGCTTACCGCAGAGGCCTCAGAAAAATTAAAGCAGGTAACCGAGCAATTCCCTTACCTTCAGTCGGCCAGGGCACTGTATCTGAAATCACTGCATGACCAAAGGAGTTTTCTGTATAATGCAGAGCTCAAAAAAACCGCGGCTTATACTACAGACAGGGATGTATTGTTTGATTATATTGTTTCAGAAGAATTTATCAACTACAGACCGCTCCACTTGGAAAGTATCGATGTAGTAGATGAAGATTATATAGAGATCAGGAAACCGGAACCTACACTTGATGAAACCATTGAAAAACGGGTTCTTGAAACCCTGGTTTATATAGAAAATCAGGACAGGGAAACAGAACTCATCCACAAAATAGACCAGATTTCAAAATCAAAAATAGGAGCACGGCAGGAAAAAGCAGATACTGTACACCTAAATACTTCTACTGCCCCTGTAGAAATTCAAGAGCTCGAAGAAAAACTGGAAGTCGGCCAACCGCTGGATTTTTCAGATAAGGATAAGTTTTCCTTCACGGAATGGCTCAAATTAACCTCTCAGCAGCCCGTTGAGCGTTCGAAGGAGGACGCGGAACAACAGCCGGAGGAAGTATTTGAAATCACGACATCTTCTTCCGTTTCGGGTCTGGAGGAAGAAATAATTCCGGAAAAGCAGAAAAAGATGGAATTAATTGATAAATTTATCGAAGCAAACCCTAAGATCACACCAAGTAAATCGGCCATTGCTCCACCTGCCATCATTGACCGCAGCGAAGACGACGAACCCTTTTTCATGACCGAAACCCTGGCAAGAATATACCTGGAACAGAAAAAATATCAGAAAGCAATACAAGCTTATGAAATATTAATTTTGAAATATCCAGAAAAAAGTAGTTTATTTGCAAACCGAATTATAGACATAAAAAAATTACAAGAATTTAATAACATATAAGTCAGATGAATACATTTACAATCTTTTTAGTGTTGATTACAATAGTTTCCATACTTTTAATCATAGTGATAATGATTCAAAATCCTAAAGGAGGCGGTTTGGATTCTTCATTAGGCGGATCAACCTCTATCGGAGGTGTGCAAAACACAAATAAATTCTTAGACAAGAGTACCTGGACGCTTGCAACAGCATTGGTTGTTTTGATTCTGGTTTCAAGTTTAAGCTTTAATTCCGGTTATTCAAGCGATTCTAAAATCTTAGATCCAAATACTCCGGTAACAGCCCCGGCAGTTCCGGCAGCAGCACAGAAGCAACCTGCACAAGAAAACAATACACAGCAAACACCGGCAAGTGACAAACCTGCCGCTCAACCTGCTAACTAATACGTTTATAACATCATAAAAATGCCAGCTTAATGACAAGCTGGCATTTTTTTTATGACAAATTATCACTTTTAAGTCTTGGCATACTTTTGGACAAATCACAGATAAAAATTAATTATTCAAACCTATATAATTTATCAATATGGCATTAAACATTAAACCACTGGCAGACCGCGTGATCATTGAACCGGCTGCTGCTGAGACTCAAACTGCTTCAGGAATCATCATTCCGGATACCGCAAAAGAAAAACCTCAAAAAGGAACTGTTGTTGCTGTAGGAAAAGGAAGAAAAGATGAACCTATGACCGTTCAGGTTGGCGACATTGTTTTATATGGAAAATACGCAGGAACAGATTTAAAACTGGAAGGTAAGGATTACCTTATCATGAGAGAAGAAGACATTCTGGCTATTATATAATGGCAGTCTTTGTAGTAAAAAATATAATATTCTGTTTAAAACAATCTTAAAATAAAGAAAAATGGCAAAAGATATAAAATTTGATATTGAAGCACGCGAAGGTTTAAAACGCGGAGTAGATGCATTGGCAAATGCAGTAAAAGTAACCTTGGGACCAAAAGGACGCAACGTCATCATTTCCAAATCATTTGGTGCGCCACACGTAACAAAAGACGGGGTATCCGTTGCAAAGGAAATTGAACTGGCCGATACCCTTGAAAACATGGGAGCGCAAATGGTAAAGGAAGTAGCATCCAAAACAAACGACCTTGCAGGAGACGGAACTACCACTGCAACGGTACTGGCGCAGGCCATCGTTAAAGAAGGTTTGAAAAACGTAGCGGCCGGTGCTAATCCAATGGACTTAAAACGCGGTATTGACAAAGCTGTAGAAGCCATAGTGAACGACTTAGCAAAACAAACGCAGGAAGTAGGATCCACAACTGAAAAAATCAAGCAGGTAGCTTCTATTTCAGCCAATAACGACGAAGTAATCGGAGAACTTATTGCCGAAGCTTTCGGAAAAGTAGGTAAAGAAGGGGTAATCACAGTTGAAGAGGCTAAAGGAACTGACACTTACGTTGACGTGGTGGAAGGGATGCAGTTCGACAGAGGATACTTATCTCCTTATTTCGTTACGAATCCTGAAAAAATGGAAACGGAATTCGACAATCCGTACATCTTATTATACGATAAAAAAATCTCTTCCCTTAAAGAATTGCTTCCTGTATTGGAGCCGGTGGCACAGTCAGGTAAAGCCTTGTTGATTATAGCGGAAGATGTAGACGGGGAAGCATTGTCTACTCTTGTAGTAAATAAATTACGCGGAGCCTTGAAAATTGCTGCCGTTAAAGCACCCGGATTCGGAGACCGAAGAAAAGCTATGTTGGAAGACATTGCGATTCTCACAGGAGGTACTGTTATTGCTGAGGAAAGCGGATATACTTTGGAAAACGCAACCCTTGACATGTTAGGTACTGCTGAAAAAGTATCGATCGACAAAGACAATACTACAATCGTAAATGGCGCGGGTGAAGCCGATATGATTAAAAACCGTGTGAACCAGATTAAGGCACAAATGGAAACTACGACTTCAGATTACGACCGTGAGAAATTACAGGAACGTTTGGCGAAATTAGCCGGAGGTGTAGCTGTTCTGTATGTTGGTGCTGCGTCTGAAGTTGAAATGAAAGAGAAAAAAGACCGTGTTGATGACGCTTTACACGCAACCCGTGCAGCGGTTGAAGAAGGTATTGTTGCCGGTGGAGGTGTTGCATTACTACGTGCAAAAGCAGTTCTTTCAAATGTAGTTACAGATCATGCCGATGAGAAAACCGGTGTTCAGATCGTGTCACGTGCCATTGAATCGCCTTTGCGTACTATTGTTGAAAATGCAGGACTTGAAGGTTCTGTAATCGTTGCAAAAGTAGCCGAAGGAACAGGAAATTTCGGTTATAACGCGAAAACAGACGAGTATGTAGACATGTTGGCTGCCGGAATCATCGACCCTAAAAAAGTAACACGTGTAGCTTTGGAAAATGCTGCTTCAGTTGCAGGAATGATCCTTACAACCGAATGTGCATTGGTAGACATCAAAGAAGAAGGAGCAAGCCAGATGCCTATGGGCGGCGGTATGCCGGGAATGATGTAATCAAATCCTTATATAATTTAAAAAGGCAGTCTTTTCAGACTGTCTTTTTTTATATACCTAATTAACAATCAATTAAAGGTTTTTTACGCTCTTTTTTGTAAATTAAGAGAATCAACCTTTAAACTATATAAAATTATGAGTAACGGGAAAATTTACGACCGCCCAGAGTTCAAATCTCACTACGACAATTACATCAACGGAAAATGGACTGCTCCATCATCTGGCAAGTACTTTGACGTTATCACACCTTTAGACGGGACAGTCATGACAAAGGCAGCGCATTCCAATTCAAAGGATCTGGAACTTGCTGTGGATGCTGCTACCGAGGCTTTCAAAAGCTGGGGAAAAACATCGGCAACGCAGCGAAGCATCATCCTAAACAAAATTGCCGACCGAATGGAGCAAAACCTTGAGCTCATAGCAGCCGTGGAAACAACCGACAACGGAAAACCGGTAAGGGAAACCTTGAATGCGGACATCCCGCTTGCCATTGATCATTTCAGATATTTTGCAGGGGTAATAAGAGCCGAAGAAGGTTCATTATCAGAACTTGATTCCAATACCGTTTCCTTAATTGTAAATGAGCCATTAGGCGTTGTGGCACAGATCATCCCCTGGAATTTCCCAATCCTTATGGCCGTTTGGAAACTTGCACCCGCATTGGCGGCCGGAAACTGTGTGGTTTTAAAACCTGCTGAGTCAACGCCCATATCCATCATGGTTCTTATGGAATTAATTGGCGACCTTCTGCCTGCCGGCGTTGTCAACATCGTAAACGGATTCGGTGCCGAACTGGGACAGGACCTGGTGACCAACCCCAAAGTCGCAAAAGCAGCCTTTACAGGATCTACCGCAACGGGGCGCCTGGTAATGCAGTACGCCACAGAAAACATCATTCCCGTTACGTTGGAATTAGGAGGAAAATCTCCAAACGTATTCTTTGAATCTGTAATGGACGAAGACGATGCTTTTCTTGACAAAGCATTGGAAGGAGCTGCGCTTTTCGCATTGAACCAGGGCGAAATATGTACGTGCCCCTCCCGCTTGTTAATTCAGGAGTCTATTTACGATAAATTCATTGAAAAGGTAATTGACCGTGTAAGCAAAATCAAAGCCGGAAACCCTTTAGATACTACTACAATGATCGGAGCTCAGGCTTCCCGGATTCAATATGACAAAATCCTTAATTATATAAAATTAGGAAAAGAAGAAGGAGCGGAGGTTCTTATAGGGGGAGAAGCAAATCATTTAGGAGGAGCGATTGAAAACGGCTATTACATCAAACCTACCCTTTTGAAAGGAAACAACAAAATGCGGGTGTTCCAGGAAGAAATTTTTGGACCTGTATTAGCTGTAACAACTTTTAAAGACGAAGCTGAGGCTATAGCCCTTGCTAACGATACTATTTATGGATTGGGCGCAGGAGTCTGGACGCGCGACGCACATCAGCTCTATATGGTACCACGGGCTATTCAGGCGGGCCGTGTGTGGGTGAACAACTATCACAATTATCCGGCTGGAGCTCCATTTGGCGGCTATAAACAGTCCGGAATCGGCCGTGAAAACCATAAAATGATGCTGGCTCATTACCGCCAGACGAAAAACATGCTTATTTCCTACGACAAAAACGCAATGGGATTCTTTTAAAAAACGAAATTATGGCACAATTATCCAGACTTTCCATTACACCTGAAGCTCTTAAACTGGTAGAACAACTAGAACAGGAGCATGGAGCCCTTATGTTTTATCAGGCCGGAGGATGTTGTGAGGGAACCCAGCCCATGTGCTTTAAGAAAGGAGGCTATTTCCCCCGAATGCAGGACGTTCTAATAGGAAAAATTAAGGATTATGAATTCTGGATTGATCATGACCTTTACGAATATTGGAAACATGCCCATTTTGAACTTGATGTTCTGGAGGGATTTGGAACAGGAGGGTTTTCATTGGAAATACCTAAGGGAAAGACCTTTAAAATCAATTATACAGTCTTTACCCCCGAAGAAGAAGAAGCATTACCCCTGCCCTTACGCTATAAGGACCGGAATAAATAAAAAAGCCGCTCAATGAGCGGCTTTTTTATTTATTTGAAACACTAAGATTCCCGGTCATACATACAGCAACCATGCAGACTTTCATAAGCCTCAGATGTTGCTTTCACATCTTTTGTGTCATGCCCGACTTTTGCAACGGACTCCTGAACCTGAAAAGCGGATGTTTTGTTTTCGTCGAGGATCAAATACAGCTTCTGGTCTCCAGACCGCCATTCCGCAGACTTAACGCCCTTTACGCCAATAGCGGCTTTCTCAATACGTTTTTTACACATCTCGCAGTTTCCTTTTACTTCTACCTCTACTTTGGCATTTTTATTCTTTTTTTCCTGTGCCTGTGATGTAAAGACCATTCCCAGAACAGCCATCATCATGATCAAATATTTTTTCATTTGTCTTATTTTATTATACTTTAATTATTTTATTTTAAAACGTAATCCCGCATAATACATCTGTCCGAAAATCGGCCCGTATACAATAGTACTATCAAATTCATTGCCAAACGGATTATCGGCTCCCAGAATAACGCGGTGCTGCTGGTAGTTCCCTATATTTTCTCCACCAACATAAACTTCAAATGTATCAGAAAAAACCTTTGTAACCTGAGCATTCAAGGTCGAAAAAGGATTTGTATACTGCGGAAGTTGGTTTTCTGCACTATTATCACCTGTATACGGTAAACGCTGTGCTCCCAGCCAGTTCCATGTAGCATCGAATTTCCAGTAACTTCCGTTATGTTCATGCGTCATATACTCCAGATTTGCAAACACGCGGTGTTTGGCCTGTAAAGGTCGTTCAAGAGTTCTGTCTCCGTAGGTTGTTTGGATATCGTAGTATTTATATGCACTTCTCAGGTTGAAATGCTTCGCGATATTATACGATAATTCTGCCTGAAACGAATTGGCATATGATTTCCCATCGAGGTTATAGAAGTTAACAGTGCGCGCAGACTGATCCATATCCACTACGATCTGGTTTTCGAAATCGGTACGGTAAAAATCGAGTGTAATGCTCGTGTTTTTTCCAAGAAACTGAAAGTCCTGTGAAATACTTACCCCGTAATTCCATGCAATTTCAGGGTCCATACCATAAGCTTTACCTCCTTCATCAGCGATGTTGAACTGACGGGAACTTGCAAAAAGATACTGGTTTTCGGCAAAGATATTTGCCAGGCGCTTCCCTCGCCCAACAGACCCCCGAACCGTCGTTTTTTCCCATGGATTGTAGCGAACGTGCATACGGGGAGTAATAAATGTACCGAGGCGGTTGGAGTTGTCGATGCGTCCACCCAGAATTAATGCGAGGTTATCTGCATTATCATAAGTGTATTCGAAGAAGGCTCCATAGCTGGTGTCGGTCCTGTCAAAATTACGGTCTCCGTAGTTTGATACAAATTCAGAATAATCATCATACATAAAGCTTGCACCCGTAGAAAACTTGTGAAGCGTATTGCTGATAATGGAACTGTAAAGCAGGTTGGAATAAATACTGCGCTGGGTAATATCGAACCTGTTTAAACCAAAATAGGACTGCTGCTTATGATAACTGAAGGAGTTCTGCCAACCGAAACTTTTATAGGGCTGGTCTGGAAATACATACCCTACCTTGGTACTTGCATCGAATTTATCGGTATTTAGTTCAGATCCCCATTTTTCTGTAGTGAGCTTATGGCGGCGGCGGTCAAAATCAATTTCCCCCGTCTGTTTTTCATCTTTCATATAACGGGCAGTAAGAAAAGCGATCCATCCTTTTTCAAGATTCTGGTACTGCCACCTGTTCATAACATTTACCTGGCTTCCCAACGGATTATCGAGAAACCCGTCGTGGTTCATGTCATTCTTTTTCACCCTTGTATTTCCATGAACGAATAACGATGAACTCCATTTATCAGAAATCTTTTCGCTTAGATGGGCATTCATTTCAAAACGCGCATCGGTAGATCCGTACAGATTAAGATAAAACGGGATATCGTTAGCCGGTTTGATAAGCTCTGTATTGATTTGCCCCGAGATCGATTCAAATCCATTAACCACGCTTCCGGCACCTTTAGTTACCTGTATGCTTTCCACCCAAGTTCCCGGTGTAAAGGATAAACCATAAGCCTGCGATGCGCCCCTTACACTCGGAATATTCTCCTCGGCAATGAGTATATAGGGACTTGTAAGCCCCAGCATCTTAATTTGCTTGGAACCTGAAATGGCATCGGAAAAGTTAACGTCTATAGAAGGATTCGTTTCAAAAGATTCGGCCAGATTACAACAGGCCGCTTTTAAGAGTTCGCCACTGTTCATGGTTTGAGTATTGGTAGCACCTTTGCTTCTTTCCGTATTTTTACGGCTCACGTTAACTATTACCTCGCTTAAATCAGCTTCCTGCTGTATATTCAGAATATAAAAATGTTCGGGATCACTGAATTCTGTTTCAGCTACCTCATATCCTTCAGCATAAATATGTGCGGTTGCCGGTTCATTCAAGACCACTTCAAATATTCCGTAATTATCCGTAGTGGCGACAATGCTGTCGTTAATTGAAACCTTAGCCTTTTCAATTGCTTCGTTACGGGTGTTTAAGACCTTACCTCTATAAGTGTCCTGGGCATAAATTGTATGCACGCCCAGCATGCATATTACCAATAATGTATATTTCATAAAATTGCATAACTAATTAAACATTTCTTGTCAACAAAAAATGCCCGTTATGCGTAGAGAAGGTATTGCTGGTATAATTTATATAAAGGAGGCGCGTTGCTTTCAAAGAAAAAAGCAGTCTCCGTTTTCTTGGGAAGACTGATTTCCGTTAAGACAACAGGCTGAAACTTATAAATAGCCGGAGCTACAAAATAAGAAAGCAGCTGTACCGGAAAGGTCTTCACTACAACATCGGTCTTCTGTTTGATGATTTCATCTTTACAGCAGGCCTTTTTTTGCGGTTGCTCATTTTCACTGCAACAGCTTTTTTCGGGTGTTTCTCCTGCACAATAAACAGTTGAAGCATACCCAAGCTCTATTTTTTCAATTTCATTACTGCAATAGTGTATATTAACCGCAAGGCCCAGATTCGAAAAAAGCAGGGTCGCGATGAGAAATACACTATATAAATAACGTTGGTACATAATTTATTTTGCAGTTTTTAAAGATTGCGTAAATTTAGGAAAAAAAGATGATGAATACAGAGCAAATAAAGAAATCTTTAACAGACGTGCTTCGAACGGAAGAAACCATCAACCAGAAACTCAAATCTGTCACCGAGCTTTTAAAGAAAGAAATCCCGCATTATGACTGGGTAGGCTTCTATTTTACTGATGCCAATAAGAAGGAACTCCACCTTGGGCCTTATACAGGCCTTCCAACCACCCATACGACCATTCCTTTTGGCAAAGGGATCTGCGGGCAGGTTGCCGAGAGCAATGAAACTTTCCTTGTAAGTGACGTTTCGAGTCAGGATAATTATCTTTCCTGCAATATCAACGTAAAATCGGAAATAGTGGCTCCCATACTGGTAAACGGGCTCAATATAGGACAAATCGATATCGACTCCAATACCTTAAATGCTTTTTCAGCTGAAGACCGGGAACTTCTGGAATGGCTGACATCGGAAATAGCATTGCTTTACAAGGCATAATATTATTAAATTCTCAAAAACAGTCCGTTTAGGTTGCCGGATAAAAAAAAAGATGTACATTTGCATCGGATTTTTTAATCCAAATTACATAATAATCATTTAAATAATATTAGCATGTAT
Organism: Flavobacterium sp.; assembly: GCA_040396655.1. GTDB lineage: Bacteria > Bacteroidota > Bacteroidia > Flavobacteriales > Flavobacteriaceae > Flavobacterium. The sequence goes on from JBEBOB010000014.1 coordinate 50,927, forward strand.
TTAACTAAAGAAGTTAAAGAAGAAATCTTCACTAAACACGGAGGTTCTGCAGCAAACACTGGTTCTGCAGAAGGACAAATCGCGTTATTCACTTTCAGAATTTCGCACTTAACTGAACACTTGAAAAAGAATCGTCACGATTACAACACCGAGCGTTCGCTAGTACTTTTGGTAGGTAAAAGAAGAAGTCTTCTTGACTACTTAAAGAAAAAGGATATCAACAGATATCGTGAAATTATTAAGGAATTGGGTATTAGAAAATAATCCATTTTACAATGAGGTGTGCGCATGCGCGCCTCATTTCTTTTACATATTAAGCTCTAATGCTTGGTTTTTCATTGGGTACAAACAACTACACAACAACACACAACAACACAACCCTTTGTTTAATTAAGAATTAATTTATTTATGATTCCTAAAGTAACCCAAGAAATTATCGATTTAGGAGATGGAAGAACCATCGAAATCGAAACAGGCAAATTAGCCAAACAAGCAGATGGTTCTGTAGTAGTACGTTCCGGAAACTGTATGTTATTAGCTACAGCAGTTTCTGCAAGAACTGCAAATCCGGGAGTTGACTTTTTACCTCTTACTGTAGATTACCGCGAAAAATTTTCAGCGGCAGGCCGCTTTCCCGGTGGATTCTTTAAAAGAGAAGCTCGCCCGAGTGACACCGAAATTCTGACCATGCGTCTGGTTGACCGTGTATTACGTCCTTTATTTCCGGATGATTATCACGCAGAGACCCAGATCATGATCCAGATGATGTCACACGACGAAAATGTGATGCCTGATGCATTGGCCGGTTTAGCCGCATCTGCTGCACTTGCTGTTTCCGACATTCCGTTTTACAACTACATTTCAGAAGTACGCGTTGGAAGAGTAAACGGGCAACTCATCATCAATCCTACCAAAAAACAACTGGAAGAATCTGACATCGATATGATGATCGGTGCTTCTAAAGATTCTGTTGCCATGGTAGAAGGTGAAATGAAGGAAATTTCGGAAGCAGAGATGGTTGAAGCCATTAAATTTGCACACGAAGCCATCATCAAACAAATCGAAGCTCAGGAAAGAATGCGCGCTGCAATAGGCTTAACAGCTTACCGCGAATATGAGCCTGAAGCTAATGACGATGCATTAAAAGCGGAAATCCATTCTTTTACTTACGATAAATTCTATGCGATCGCTGCTGCTGCAAGTGCCAAACATGAAAGAAGCGAAAAATTCGCTGCTTTAAAAGAAGAGCTTATCGCTACTTTTACAGAAGAATATGTTGAAGAAAATAAAGAACTTATTTCCAAATATTTCTCTAAAACGCAGAAAGAAGCTGTCCGTAACCTTATCCTTGACCAAGGAATTCGTCTCGACGGCCGTAAAACTACCGACATCCGTCCAATATGGTGTGAAGTAGCTTACCTGCCTTCAGCACACGGATCTTCAATCTTTACACGAGGAGAAACTCAAGCCCTGGCAACTGTAACACTTGGAACATCACGTGAAGCCAACATCATTGACTTACCAAGCGAACAAGGTGAAGAGCGTTTCTACCTGCACTATAACTTCCCTCCTTTCTCTACCGGAGAAGCAAAACCACTGAGAGGAGTTTCGAGAAGAGAAGTAGGACACGGAAACCTGGCACAACGCGCCCTTAAGAATATGATTCCTGCCGACTGTCCTTATACCATCCGTCTTGTATCGGACGTATTGGAGTCGAACGGTTCTTCATCAATGGCAACGGTATGCGCCGGAACTCTTGCGCTTATGGACGCTGGTGTTCAAATTGAAAAACCGGTTTCCGGAATTGCAATGGGATTGATTTCAGATGCAAAAACAGGTCGCTGGGCCGTATTATCGGATATTTTGGGAGACGAAGATCATTTAGGTGATATGGACTTCAAAGTAACAGGTACCAAAGATGGAATTACAGCATGTCAGATGGACATCAAAATCGAAGGACTTGCATACGATATTATGGAACAGGCATTGAAACAGGCTCGTGATGGACGTATGCATATACTTGGACTGTTAACAGAAACCATTGCAACTCCTAATGCAAATGTGAAAGCTCACGCTCCTAAAATCATCAAGTTCGAAATCCCTAAAGACTTTATCGGGGCTGTTATCGGACCAGGTGGTAAAAACATTCAGAACCTTCAGGCTGAAACCCAAACAACCATCGTGATAAACGAAGAAGGAGACCTTGGAATTATTGAAGTTTTAGGTACAAGCCAGGAAGGTATGGATAAAGCCATTGCGTCTATTAAGAACCAGACTTTCCAACCTGTAGAAGGCGAAACCTATACTGTAAAAGTAACCAAGATCCTTGATTTTGGTGCCGTAGTAGAATTTGTTCCTGGTAAAGATTCGTTATTACACGTATCGGAACTGGACTGGAAACGTGTTGAAAATGTTTCAGATGTACTGAAAGAAGGTGATGTTCTTGATGTAAAATACCTTGGAATAGACCCTAAAAACAAGAAAACAAAAGTTTCGAGAAAAGCGCTCATGCCACGTCCTCCAAGAGATGACAAAAAACCTGAGAACAAAGAGAACAAAGAAAACACTCCTTCTCAGCCTAAAGAAACAAAGTAATTTTTGTTAATTATATACCAAAACCGATGAGCAAACCTCATCGGTTTTCTATTTTTACACCTAAATCACACTACTATGAAACACTTATTAAGCTTGCTGCTGCTTTTCACGCATTTTATTTCCGATGCTCAAAACATCACCCTGCAGGTTACAGACCTGGAATCAAAACAACCCGTAGAGTTTGCAAGCATCCTGCTTCCTGCATATAAACAAAGTTTTGTTACAGACGAAAGGGGAATTCTTCAACTGGATACCGGTATTTACAAACTTCCACTGCAGGTAACTGTAGAGCAGTTCAGTTTTGAAAGTAAGAAACTGACTATTCAGAACGGCACCAAAGTATATAATGTATTGCTCAACCCTACTTCAGAACTGTTACAGGAAATCATTATCCCCCCAGCGAATGCCAAAATTAAAGAGCGTACTTATGGGCGCAAGGGTGAAGGTTCCGGAAAGATTGTTGGGGTCTTCCGCAACTACGATTACGACAATAAAAGTTCAGGTGTAGAGTTCGGCATGATCCTTAATACCGGCAATAAGCTAAAGAAACTTAAAAAAGTGCACTGGCATATAAAAGAAGCTACATTCAGCAGTGCCGTTTTCGGCCTTCAGTTTTATGAAATGGAGAATGGAAAACCGGGTAAAAGGATACCGCATCTAGAAATAAACTTCTCCGTAAAAAACGGTCAGACAGGATGGCTGGTTCTGAACTTAGAAGACATGGACATTTACTTTGATAATACCAGTAAAATTGCAGCAGTCCTTAAAACTCAAAAAATAACGTTCGACAAAGACAAGGAAGGTGGCTCTCTGGCACTGAATGTTGGATTCGCTGCAGGTAATGTACTGGTAGGAAGAGATTCGCAATTTGAGGAATGGGTAAAATTCCCGATGAACTATCCTTTTTATATCACGGTAGATTCGTACGAATAAAAAGTTTTATTTTTTTGTAACTTTCTGAAACTTTCTACGTATAACTATTACGTAAACAATTAAGGAGGTTTATTTACAACATGAGACAACTTAAAATTACCAAACAGGTAACCAATCGTGAAACAGCTTCATTAGACAAGTATCTTCAGGAAATCGGGAAAGTAGATCTAATTACTGCCGATGAAGAAGTAGAGCTGGCACAACGTATCAAGGCGGGCGACCAGCGCGCACTTGAAAAGTTAACCAAAGCCAACCTGCGCTTCGTGGTATCGGTAGCTAAGCAATATCAGAACCAGGGACTCACACTTCCGGATCTTATCAATGAAGGAAACTTGGGTTTGATCAAAGCGGCACAACGTTTTGATGAAACGCGCGGTTTCAAATTCATTTCATATGCTGTTTGGTGGATCCGTCAATCTATTTTATCAGCTTTGGCAGAACAATCACGTATCGTTCGCTTGCCGTTAAATAAAATCGGGTCTATCAACAAAATTAACAAAATGTATGCGTTGCTAGAGCAGTCTAACGAGCGTCCACCTTCAGCAGAAGAGATTGCAAAGGAACTCGATATGACTGTGAACGACGTCAAAGAATCCATGAAGAACTCGGGCCGCCATTTATCAATGGACGCTCCGCTTGTAGAAGGAGAAGATTCTAATCTATATGATGTATTACGCTCAGGGGAATCCCCGAATCCGGATCGCGAACTCATTCATGAATCGCTCAGAACGGAGATTGAGCGCGCGCTTGAAACGCTGACTCCGAGAGAAGCAGATGTGGTGCGTCTTTATTTCGGACTGGGAGATCAGCATCCTATGACGCTTGAAGAAATCGGTGAAACATTTGACCTTACAAGGGAACGTGTTCGCCAGATCAAAGAAAAAGCGATCCGCAGATTAAAGCATACATCCCGAAGCAAAATTCTGAAAACCTATTTAGGTTAATCAACTTATTAAAACTCGTTAGTATTCCTAACGGGTTTTTTTTATACTTTTATGTAACGAATTCTTTTCTTTCCTACTAACTCATCAAATAAACCACACTTTTGAAAGCGACTGAAAAAGACTTTTTAGATCTTATGCAGAAACACAAGGGAATTTTATACAAAATTTCCAGAATGTATTTTGACCATATCGAAGATCAGGAAGACTTGATTCAGGAAATGACCTTTCAATTGTGGAAATCGTACCAAAATTTTAAAGGAAGCAGTCAGTTCTCTACCTGGATGTATCGTGTATGTCTGAACACCGCACTGACATTCTTCAAGAAAGAAGATAAAAAACAGGACAAATACGAGCTTCACGAAAACTACGACCGTATTGACGACGATTCGAACGCACATAAGGAGGAACAGCTCAAATACTTTTACGATGCGGTGCAGGAACTTAACAAAGTGGAAAAAGCTTTAATCTTTCTTTTTCTCGAAGGCATGAGCCATAAAGAAATAGCAGACAATCTCGGGATCAGCGAAGTGAATGCACGCGTTAAGTTAAACAGGACAAAAGAAAAATTACAAACCATCATAAAAAACAACGGATATGAATTTTGATGAGTTACAAAAAAAATGGAACAGCCAGCCAGAAAAAGATATAAAAATCAAACCGGAATATTTAACCAAAACCAAGTCACTGGCTGAAAAAATGATCAGGAGCTTCAGAAAAGAAGCTCTGTTCTGGGCATTAAGTATTGTTTTCATACTTATAGTCCCCTTTATTGATATTTACCAGATAAAGGGAATTATAAGCCTGATTTATTACTTCCTGGTATTCCAGTTTATTGTTTTCGGTCTTTACTATTACCGAAGGTTTTACACCATCAGTAAAATGATCAAACAACCCAATACGTTCAACAGCCGGGAAAGTATCATACGCCTTTATTATGAATTTCATTTCGCAATAGAGACTTACCGCTCTTCCATTTACATCCTGTTACCTACTTCCATTGCCCTTTTCGTGATTATCTCGGGGAAGGAAAAAACAGCGGAGATCGTAGATAAACTTTATCATTTTCAGCACACGCTGGAGACTGAACCGGCATTTATTTACAGCATCCTTATAGTAGGTATCCTTATGATTGCCATACTGATGTTGTTTTCTGAATGGATGATCAAGCGGTTTTACGGCAGGTACCTGAAACAGATTAAACAGTTAATGGACGAATTTGATGAATAAAAAAAACGACTTTGTACAAAGTCGTTCCTGTAAAGTAAAAAGGCGTATCCGTTGATACGCCTTTCTTATTTTGTGATATTAATATCTGTAATATTCCGGTTTAAATGGTCCGTCAACGGTTACCCCTATATAGGCAGCCTGTTCACCTGACAAAGTTTCAAGTTCCACTCCCAGCTTGGCAAGGTGCAACGCGGCAACTTTTTCATCAAGATGCTTTGGAAGCATGTATACCTGGTTTTCGTATTTATCCGAATTTTTCCATAATTCAATCTGTGCCAGTGTCTGGTTTGTAAACGAATTAGACATAACAAACGAAGGGTGCCCTGTTGCACATCCAAGATTTACCAAACGGCCTTCGGCAAGGATGATAATATCTTTACCATTTACATTGTAAATGTCTACCTGCGGTTTTACCTCTTTCTTCGTTGTTCCGTAATTCGCGTTCAACCAGGCCATATCGATCTCATTGTCGAAATGTCCGATGTTACAAACTACCGTTTTATCCTTCATCTGCTCAAAATGGCGTCCGACAACGATATCTTTATTTCCGGTTGTTGTTATGATGATGTCTGCATTTGCAACTACTGTATCCAGCTTTTTCACTTCATACCCGTCCATTGCAGCCTGTAAAGCACAAATAGGATCAATTTCCGTAACAGTAACAATAGAACCTGCACCGCGGAAAGAAGCAGCTGTCCCCTTTCCTACATCGCCATATCCGCAAACAACCACTCTTTTACCGGCCAGCATCAAATCAGTAGCACGGCGGATTGCGTCTACTGCAGATTCCTTACAACCGTATTTGTTATCGAATTTAGATTTGGTAACAGAATCGTTCACATTGATGGCAGGCATTGGCAACGTTCCGTTCTTCACACGCTCGTACAAACGATGAACACCGGTAGTCGTTTCTTCAGAAAGCCCTTTGATCCCAGCAACAAGCTCTGGATAACGGTCAATAACCATATTAGTCAAATCTCCTCCATCATCAAGGATCATATTCAGAGGCTGGCGGTCTTCTCCAAAAAACAACGTTTGTTCAATACACCAGTCAAAAGATTCTTCATCCAATCCTTTCCAGGCATATACCTGGATCCCGGCTTCAGCTATGGCTGCTGCTGCCTGATCCTGAGTTGAGAAAATATTACAAGAACTCCAGGTTACCTCAGCTCCCAATGCTTTCAGCGTTTCAATCAATACCGCTGTCTGAATGGTCATATGCAGACATCCTGCAATACGAGCTCCTTTTAAGGGCTGTTCGTTTTTATATTCTTCACGAAGCGCCATTAAACCAGGCATTTCGGCTTCTGCCAACTCAATTTCCTTTCTTCCCCAGGCCGCCAATGAAATATCTTTCACTTTAAATGGCACGTAAGGTATCGTTTTTGTACTCATGTATTCTGTATATTTGTGTATCAGTTTTTGCAAATTTACGCATTTCCTTTTAAATCAGCGTAAATGAAATCATAAACCTTGAAATATGCCTTTATTCAAAACCATCACACACGATCCTGATACACAATTGCTTGTATGGAAGATTACGGAAACCGAAGATGAGCTCCGGTCATCCGTTCAATTACAGGATAAGCATGAGATCCGTTTAAACGGAATGCTGTCCGAACAGCACCGGAAGGGTTTTTTAAGCGTGCGGAAATTATTGCAAACTGCCGGATATACCGATCACGACCTGCAATACGATTTCAACGGAAAGCCGGCCCTGGCCGATGGGAAGCACATCTCTATAACGCATTCTTTTGAATTCTCAGCCATTATTATCAGTACACGGAATACCGGGATCGATATTGAAATGCAACGGGAGAAGATCATACGTATTGCTGATAAATTTATTGGGACAGAGTCCGGATTCCTGAATAAGGAAGATCATTACATCGAGCACCTCAGCATCATCTGGGGAGCAAAGGAAGCGCTTTATAAAATGTGCAACTCCAGAAGTTTAAGCTTCAAGCAGGATATGCACGTTCAGGACTTCACACAAAATACAAACCGGGGCAATGCGTTTGTTGACTGCAGGGAATTGCAGTTCTCCTGTGCTTTTACCTTTTACTTTGAAACTTTCGAGCATTACACTTTAGTTTACGCCTTAGAAAATCACCATGAATAAAGAACGCATCAAATCAGAACTGCAATACAGAGCCGTCCGCAGCTCGGGAGCCGGAGGCCAGAATGTAAATAAAGTATCAACAAAAATACAAATCTCCTTTACACCTGCGATATCGGAAGGTTTAACCGAAGATGAAAAAAAGACGCTGTCAGAGAAGCTTTTCAAACGTATTACAAAGGAAGGATCTCTCCTTGTGGAATGTGAAGAAACCCGAAGTCAATTCAAAAACAAAGAGCTTGGGGTACAGCGCCTTTTCATGCTTTTGGAGAATGCATTGAAAAAGGACAAAAAGCGCATCGCAACCAAAATACCGAAGGCCGTTATAAAAAAACGCCTGGACGACAAGCAAAAAAACGCCGAAAAGAAACAAAACCGGAATTTTAAATTTTAAGTCATTATCTCCTGATTAGCTTCCTGCCCATCTCGCTCATAAAATTTCGATAAAAAGATTAAACCCAGTAAATCACAATGTACATTATTAAGAGAACAGATTCGCATAATTTAGATTTTCAAAATTTGGTAGCTCAACTTGATCAAGATTTGGAATTTAAAAACGGTGAGAAAAATGATTTTTTCGCTGAATTTAATAAATTAGACCTAATCCGGAATGTGATTGTCGCGTATGATGATGGTAAGGCTGTAGGCTGTGGAGCTATTAAAGAATATGAAAACGGCATTATAGAAATCAAAAGGATGTTTGTCTCGATTGACAAAAGAGGAAACGGAATCGCCGGAAAAATTTTGACTGAACTACAGATATGGGCAAAAGAATTGGGATATAGAAAGTGCGTACTGGAAACCGGCGACAAAATGATTGAAGCAATTGCGCTGTATAAAAAAAATAATTTTAAAATTATTCCAAACTATGGTCAATATGCCAATGTAGAAACTAGTATTTGTTTTGAAAAAAGCTTATTTGGCTGAGAAGACACTGATTTACAAAGCCAAATAACAAATATGAAATTTAGTTTCCGGATTTGTGATTTTAGTTCTCTGTTATTTTAAAATAACCTATCTTTGCTTCATCTCAAAGGGGTGCCGTACGGCTGAGATCATACCCGTTGAACCTGGGCAGGTAATGCTGCCAAGGGAATTGAACATAATCATTACGGAACATCCGTAAATTATGGTTCTTAACGAAATCATTTTTTATTAATCAAACAAGATAATGCCCCTTTTATTGGTAAAATTTATTTTACGAATGAAACTTAATTTTTTGTTTGCCGGTTTTTGCCTGATCACTTTTGTGGCGCAGGGACAGACCCAAACTGAAACAAAGAAAGACACGCTTTCTTCAGAAGTCTTAGACGAAGTGCTGGTACAGGCGGTACGTGCAACGGGTAAAACGCCTGTTGCCTTCAGCAACCTGAACAAGAAGGATCTGGCCAAACGCAATCTGGGTCAGGACATTCCCGTTTTGATGAACTTAATGCCCTCTGTAGTAACGACAACCGACGCTGGAAATGGTGTCGGATACACCGGAATCAGGGTCAGGGGAAGCGATGCGACCCGTATTAACGTAACCCTGAACGGAATCCCGTATAACGATGCCGAATCGCACGGCAGCTTCTGGGTCAATATGCCCGATTTTGTATCAAGCGTCGAAAATCTTCAGCTACAGCGTGGTGTTGGAACATCGACAAACGGATCCGGTGCTTTCGGCGCAAGTTTAAACCTTCTTACAGACGCATATTCCTACGAAGCCAACGGAGAAATTTCGAATTCTTTAGGGAGCTTCAATACGCGTAAGCATACCGTTAAATTTGCAACAGGTCTAATAAACAACAGCTTTGAACTTACGGGCAGATTATCCAACCTGCAATCGGACGGTTATATAGACAGGGCATCTTCTAAACTCAGCTCCTATTTTTTACAGGGAACCTTTGTGAATGAAGGAACCCTTGTAAAGGCTCTTGTATTCGGAGGAAAAGAAAAAACCTACCAGGCCTGGAACGGCGTGACACAGGAAGAAATCGACCGGTACGGCAGACGCTTTAATCCTGCCGGTATGTATACGGACGACAACGGCAACATGCAGTTTTACAACAACGAAACCGACAACTACAGGCAAGATCATTACCAACTACACTGGAATGAGAAATGGAACACGAACTGGAGTACGAATATCGCACTTCATTATACCAAAGGATTCGGCTATTACGAAAACTACAAACGCAACCGCAACCTTCTTGAAACATATGGGATACAACCTATTGAAGTAAACGGGACAGTAAAGGAGAAATCCGATGCCATACAGAGAAAGTACCTCGACAATGAATTTTACGGATTGACTTTCTCCGGACAGTACGTAAAAAACGACCTGGAATTATTATTTGGCGGAGCTGCCAATACTTATGAAGGCGATCATTTCGGAGAAGTTTTATGGATCCGGACTCAGCCACAAAACCATTATCCTTTAGAGTATTACCGAGATAAATCTACTAAAAACGACCTTAACTTCTATACAAAGGCCAGTTATACGTTCAATGGGCGCTGGACTTTATTCGGTGATGCCCAGCTGCGCAGGGTGGCCTATAAAGCAAACGGGAAAGAAACGGGTAAAGTAGACGACGTCTTTAACTTTTTTAACCCTAAGGCCGGATTAACTTTTAAGGTAAACGATGAAAGCCATGCTTATTTTTCTTATGCCCGTGCACACCGCGAACCAAACCGTACCGATTACGAAAACGGAAATCCCAAACCGGAAAAACTCAATGATTTTGAATTGGGATGGCGCTACGCATCGGAAAATCTTGCGCTGAATGTAAACGGTTTTTATATGCTGTATAAAGATCAGCTCGTTTTAACCGGAGCTTTAAATGATGTAGGAGCCGCAATCCGCGAAAACAGCGGAGACAGCTATCGTCTCGGAATTGAACTTGACGGCACCTGGCGTATAAGCCCTAAATGGCAGATAAATCCAAGCGTTACGCTGAGTTCAAACAAGAACATCAATTACAGAACACAGTTTAACGGAGAATTGAAAGAACTGGGAAACACCGATATTTCATTCTCTCCCAACATTATAGTCGGAAATGCCCTGACCTTTATGCCTGTACAGCAACTCAACATTTCCCTGCTTACAAAATATGTAGGACAACAGTTCATGGGAAATACGAATTCTGCTTTATCCAAACTTGATGCTTATTTCACCAACGACCTCAATGTCGTATACGAAGTACCGCTAAAAAAATGGTTTAAAAGCATATCCCTGACTTTGCTTGCGAACAATATCTTTGATGTAAGGTACATATCGAACGGATATTATGCTACCGAGGACAGTATTTCAGAATCTGGAGCCATAACAACGTGGGAAGGAGCCGGATATTATCCCCAGGCAGGTTTCAATATCCTGGGAGGTTTTACTTTAAAATTCTAACAAAACGCTTATATAATTAAAAAGGTCATCCAGATGGATGACCTTTTTAATTATATACGTTCAGCATCATGCCGCTTTGCGAGACCCTGTATTCTTTAAGCGGATATTCCGCATCTGTTTTCGGCAATCCCAAAAGCAGGTTATAAACCAGACCATCATTGCAACTGCATTTGGCTTCAATCCCGTTTAATACAAGTTTGGAACAAGAGCTTACCCCATGATTGGAACAGGTAGCTTCAAAGGCACGATAGCCCGTGCCCGTATTTATTACGAAAAAACCGTTGATCCCGTATCCGCCGACATAAACCGCATTGCCTGCATATTGCAGCTTATTGTATAACGGAAGTGACATATTGATAGGTACGTTTACAGCCAGATCGGGCAGGTAAGGATTTCGGTTATTCCACTCGTCTTTCGAACAACCTAAAAAAAATACCGACAAGCATATATACAGTAACAGATGTTTTTTCATAACAAAAGATTTGAAAAACAAATTTAATTAATTAACTTTGACATAATTAATAAAGACAATAATATTAACATTATAAACGTATTAGGAATCAAAATCCCGTTTCAATGGGATTTTTTCTATTTTATAAAACGAATTGGAAATGAGTAAAGTATCATACTATACAGCGGAGGGCTTAAAGAAATTAAGAGACGAAATTGATTATTTAAAAAGTGTAGAACGCCCGAAGGCTTCACAGGCCATCGCAGATGCGCGTGATAAAGGTGATTTATCTGAAAATGCAGAATACGATGCTGCAAAAGAGGCACAGGGACTTCTGGAGCTTAAGATTGCCAAAATGGATGAAATCCTTGCCAATGCCCGATTAATTGATGAATCACAACTTGATATATCCAAGGTTCTGGTATTGTCTACAGTTCGCATCAAGAACCAAACCAATGGAATGGAATTAACCTATAAGCTTGTTGCCGAAAGCGAAGCGGATTTAAAAACAGGTAAAATTTCCGTTACTTCCCCTATTGGAAAAGGACTGCTAGGAAAATCGGTTGGTGAGATTGCAGAAATAAGCGTACCAAACGGCACTCTGAAATTTGAAATTCTAGAAATCAAAAGAGACTAAACTGCTAATATTATGAGTGTTTTTACAAAAATTATCTCAGGCGAAATCCCTTCGTATAAAGTAGCCGAAAACGACGATTTCATCGCTTTTCTGGATATCAATCCCAACGCAAAAGGGCACACTCTATGTGTACCGAAACAGGAAATTGATAAAATTTTCGATATGGAGGAATCACATTACGCGGAACTTATGAAGTTTTCGTATAAAGTAGCAAAAGCTATTGAAAAGGCAGTACCCTGTAAACGTGTTGGGGTAGCCGTGGTAGGGCTAGAAGTTCCGCATGTTCACGTTCATCTTATCCCTTTACAGGACATGGATGATATGCGCTTCCAGCGTAAAGCTTCCCTCACTGCTGAAGAATTTGCAGAAACGGCTCGTAAAATAGCAGAAACCTATAAAACAAACCCCTTTAGAAACTAAAGGGGTTTGTTTATTTTATATTGTATCTGGAAAGTAGTTCCTTTTCCAACCTCTGATTTCAATACCCTTATACTGCCCTTATGGTATTTTTCTACAATTCGTTTTGTAAGGGATAACCCCAGTCCCCAACCTCTTTTTTTGGTAGAGAATCCAGGCTCGAACACTTTTCGAAAAAGTTTTTTTGGAATCCCTTTTCCGGTATCGGTCACCAGAATCTGCAAAGCATGTTCATTACTTCGTAGCTCTACCCTAACCTTTCCCCGGCCTTTAATGGCATCTATGGCGTTCTTAACCAGATTTTCAATTGTCCAGCTGTGCAGGATCGGATTGATAAGCAGGCTAACGGCATCTGCATTTGTTTCAAACTCAAAATCAATCTGTTTGGAACTCCGTGACTGCAGATAGTCAAACGATTTCTTTGTTTCTTCAACAATGTTAAGTATTTCCAGGTTCGGTTCCGATCCTATTTTGGAAAAACGGTCGGCTATCGTCTGAAGCCTGTCCACATCCTTCTGCACCTCGTTCACTATGGTACCATCTACATTTTCGAGCTTCATAAGTTCGATCCAGCCCAGAAGCGAAGACAACGGGGTCCCGATCTGGTGTGCCGTTTCTTTCGCCATACCTACCCAGAGTTTGTTTTCTGAAGACATTTTACTGGCACGGAAATAACTGTAAACAAGCAATCCGAATAAAACCAGGATAGCAACCAACGCCAACGGGTAGTATTTCAGCTTGGTAATTAACTGCGAATTTCCGTAATAAAGATACTGACTACCGTTTGGGTGCTTGATTTCGATAGGGGCATTTTGCGATTTCAAATCCCTCAGCAAACGTTTTTGCAACCCTTTATCGTTTGCTGCTTCTTCAGGCAAATTAGAAAATTCACTGATACTGTCGGTATTTAACGCTAAAACAAGCGGTATGGAGGTATTTTTGTTAAGGACGATCAAAGGCAGGCTTACATCCGTATTTTTATCCGCCTTATTTATGCTCTGATATGCTTCTGCCCAAATCTCCATTTTCACACGTTCTTCATGTTTAAAGGTTTGGAAAAGCAAATACGTATTCCACAGAATCAGGATTAAAATCCCGAGTGAAAAAAGCAAGATAAACCAGCGGGTATACAGACTTCCTTTAACGATCGACATATATAAAAATTTGAAATGCGTTTAGCAAGATACTGCTTTATAACGTTATTTTGTTGATAATATTTTGCAAATGACACCCGAACTAAGCCAACGTATAACTATATTTGTTTTAAACAGTTGAATTTATGTTAAGTATTGATCCTAAAGATTTAACGCCCGTTCAAACACAGGCTTACCTGCAGGGTGCTATTGGTCCGAGGCCGATTGCTTTTGCAAGTACAATGGACGTAAACGGAGTGCCGAATCTTTCCCCTTTTAGTTTTTTTAATATTTTCAGTTCTAACCCTCCTATTCTGGTGTTTTCACCGGCACGTCGTGTGCGCAACAATACCGTAAAGCATACGCTGTTAAATTGCGAGGCTACGAAAGAAGTAGTCATCAATATTGCCAATTACGACATGGTGCAGCAACTTTCACTTTCTTCTACAGAATATGGTGATGGTGTAGACGAGTTTATAAAATCGGGATTTACAAAAACTCCTTCCGACAAGATCAGCCCTTTCCGGGTTGCGGAAAGCCCTGTTCAGCTGGAATGCAAGGTCAATGAAATTATTGCGCTGGGAACCGAAGGAGGCGCCGGAAACCTTATCATCTGCGAAGTGATTAAAATTCACATCTCCGAAGCTGTTTTAAACGAAAAAGGAACCATCGACCAACACAAGATAGACCTTATTGCACGAATGGGAGGCGACTGGTACACACGCGCCAACAAAGGGATGTTCGAAGTTGCAAAGCCTTTGAGCACTTTAGGCATCGGTGTTGATGCCATACCTGAAAATGCCGTAAAAAGTGGTATATTTGCAGGTAACGATTTAGGTATTCTCGGAAATGTTGAGGTATTGCCAAACAAAGAGGACATTGCCGCTTTTTTAAACGAGCATACCGAGATTAAAGATCTGAAAGACAATAATAACGATTTAATTTATAAAAAGGCAAAAGAGTTCTTAAACGGAGGAGATGTAACCTCTGCATGGAAAACGCTTTTGGCTTCAACAATGTAGAAAATGGAAGTTTTAGGAAGAATTAAAATGGTTGGAAACGTACAGGATGTAAGTCCAACCTTTAGAAAAAGAGAAGTGGTTATTACAACCGAAGAACAATATCCGCAACACATCTTAATTGAATTCACTCAGGACAAATGCGATTTGTTAAACCAGTTCCAGATCGGGGATCAGGTACGTGTCGGCATCAACCTTAGAGGGCGTGAGTGGACCAATCCGCAAGGGGAAACCCGTTATTTCAATTCCATTCAGGGATGGAGGATAGACCGAAACCAGCCTCAGGCCGGGTACGGACAACCACAGCAAGGTTATGGTCAGCCACAACAAGGATATGGTGCTCCGCAGGGAGGATATGGACAACCACAGCAAGGATACGGACAACAGCAACCGCAGTATAACAATAATAATTACGGACAGCAACCGCAGCAGGGTACCGGATACGGGCAGCAAAACCCGTTCGAGAACCAGGGCGGATATCAGAACAACAATACAGGAGGCTTTCCACCAGCTCCTCAAATGCCGTCTAATGACGAAAACTTTGAAGACGATTTACCGTTCTAATATGAACGGAATTTAATAATTTTGAATCCTGATCCGAAAGATCAGGATTTTTTTATGTTTAAACTCAACGAAACATTATACTTTCCACCTGTTGAAACAGCGCATGCTTCGGGTATCGTAGCATTTGGTGGTGATTTGTCCACAAAACGACTGCTGCTTGCTTATCGCAGCGGCATATTCCCCTGGTTTGAAGATGGAGAGGAAATTACCTGGTTTGCCCCTCAGTACCGTATGGTTTTGTTTATGGATGCATTGCGGATCACAAAATCAACCCGTAATATTTTAAACCGAAACCTGTTCCGCATTACCTATAATGAAGCTTTTAAGGAAGTCATAATGCAGTGCCAGCAAATTAAAAGAAATGGCCAACTGGGTACCTGGATTACCGATGAAATGCTTGATGCCTATGTAAAACTGCATGAAGCAGGTTATGCGAAATCGGTGGAGGTATGGCAGGATGAAGAGCTGGTAGGAGGATTGTACGGAATAGATCTTGGACATATTTTCTGTGGGGAAAGTATGTTTTCAAAAGTTTCAAACGCATCCAGAATAGCCTTTATTCATTTAGCACAAAAACTGCGGACAGAAGGTTACCAGCTTATAGATTGCCAGGTATACAACGAATATCTTGAATCGCTTGGCTGTACAGAAATTCCGAGAGACCTGTTTATGAAAATCCTTAACAGGGAAATCACGATCTCTTACGAAGAGCCATAAAATCAGGACCTACATATTCCTTTTCTTCCTTAATGTTCCTTCAAATATTTTGAAATAACGGAATGTCCCAGGTAAATAAGCGGTGTAAGGCAGATTGCCAGGATAAGTTTAAAAGAATAGCCCGTCACGGCCATATTCACATAATCTTTTGTAGAAACCTTTCCTGTAAGCCAAAACGCAATTCCGGAAACCAGAAAACTGTCGAACAGCTGTGAAATCACGGTTGAACCGGTACTTCGCAACCAGATCATCTTTCCTCCCGTCTTCTTTTTAAAAAACACAAAAAGAGCTGCATCCAGAAGCTGTGAGCATACAAATGCGATAACGCTGGCTATGATAATCCACATGCCCTGACCGAAAACCTGCCTGAAAGCTTCATCGGTGACGGCAGAAGACGGTGATGCCGGAATCTGTATGGCAAAAAACAACATAAGAAAGGTATACAGAATTAAACCCGTTGTAAGAAACGTCAGCTTTTTTACACCTTCCTTTCCAAAGTACTCATTAATGAGATCGGTTGCAACAAATACAATAGGCCAGGGTAAAATACCGACACTTAACAGAAAAGGGCCGAAATTAATGAGTTTACCCCCTATAAGTTCGGCCACAATAGCATTGGTAATAAAAATTCCGCCCAACAATATAAATACAACTTGTTTTTTCGTCAGTTTCATCTTATCCTTTATAACAGATACAAGAAGTAACATGATCGTTTACCAGACCAACAGCCTGCATAAAAGCATAAACCGTTGTGGATCCCATAAACTTAAACCCACGTTTCTTAAGGTCTTTCGCTATAGCGTCTGAAACCTCTGTTTTCGCCGGTACGTCTTTAATATTCTTTACCTTGTTATCTAAAGGCTTCCCGTTCACAAATCTCCAGATATAGTCCGAAAAGGAACCATGTTCCTTTTGGATTTCCTGGAAAAACTTTGCATTGTTAACCGCTGCCTCTATTTTACCTCTGTGCCGGATAATTCCTTCATTCTGCAGTAGTTTTTCAATTTCTTCACTTCCGTATCCCGCAATTTTCTTATAATTAAATCCGTCGAAAGCATGACGGAAATTCTCCCGTTTCTTCAGAATGGTAATCCAGCTTAAACCAGCCTGAAAAGACTCCAGCAATAGAAACTCAAACAAAACGGCATCGTCATATACCGGTTTCCCCCATTCTTCGTCGTGGTATTTTATATAAAGTGTATCATTGGTAACCCAATTACATCTAGTTCTTTCCATTTCTAATTTGTTTTAAACGGTGAAGTCGTTTGCGGCTATTTGCTGATCCTTTCCAAAAGTCTTCAGAATTAAAAGAGCTCCTCTTACCTGTAAAGCTTATTCAGGAATTGTTAATCATATTTTTCAGCATATAAAGATACCATAAGAAATCTTAAGTCTCACATTAAAACTTTACGAAATACCGTATTTTCTCAATGCAGATATTTTAATTCTATTATTAATAAAAAGCTAGATTCTTTAAAAATGATATTAATATAAATTAACTTTTAATTAACTTTTTAACAAACACTATTTAGATAGCTTTAATTCGTTAGCTAACATAAAACATTTAATTAATTATTAAACTCACAAAGAATGAAAAAACTTAAACAACTTACACTTGGAATTTTAAGTATGGGATTATTAATTGCAGGTTTATTAGCTTGTAATAATGATGAATTAAATAATTCAAGCCTAAAAAACATTGATGAAACAACTAATTTAAAGAACAGAGAAGATGGGAATATAGAGATTGCCGAAATAAGAGATGGGAGTTTATTCTTTTTAATTGATTTGAACATTCTCAAAACAGAATTATTATCAACTGAAGTTTTTGCCGAAATAACAAATATTGAACTTACCGAAAATTATTTAACCGTTATAGGTAAAGATGTTGACGATTTTTCTTTAGTTGCTTACGAAACAACGTTAAACAAAATTGATTCTAAAATATATTTTCCTTCTTTAGCCGATCCTATTACAACATTTGCCGAACATTCATGCAAAGGAAATAATTGTTCTGAATGCGATTTTACAAGGTTTAGTGATGGAAAAATAAAAGGATGTGAATGTAAGTCATTTGAATGGGGTGGAGGTAAATGCGATCATACTAAAACAAGCACAGATCCGGTTAAGAAGAATAAATTATGGGATTATTATTCTACAGCATTAATTATTAGTGCAAATTAAATAAACAAGAACAGTCCTAAAATAGGGCTGTTCTTATTGAATTAAAAAAAATGAAGGAAACTATACTATACCTTTCAATTCTATTTATATTTTTAAATGGAATGGCTCAAGAAAAAAAAGTCGAAGAAGTTTTAATTAATTCAAAAAAGAAATTGGATGAAATTCAAACCGTAAGTTTTAAAACAACAAGGATTGATAAATCATTTACTTCAACCGACACCTTGTACAGATCTGCCGTTTGCTCGCTGTATATAGAACCAAAAGAAAACATAGGAATGTATTTTATATCAACTATTAGAGTAAAAAAAAATGTTTTATATCACCAGATTTACAATGGAAAACGTCTTTCAACAATGTCAATTTACAAAGACAAGAGAATCAAAATTGATGCGTTCAAAAATATTACTTTAGAAAAAAACAATGATATAGAAGGTTATTTTGGCTTAAATTTTTTATCCCCTTTTATCTTTAATCCACATCAAAGTTTTACAAAATTTAAAGATATATCAGAACAAAGTAATATAGAAAAAATGGACGTTCAAGAAGAACTTTTTCAAAATATTCCAGTATATGTTTTGACCATTTCATTTAAGAATCATGAAGATAGCGATGAATACATTAATAACGGTATTGACAAATATTATATAAGAAAAAATGATTATTTACCTATAGCTTATAGTACATATGGTGAGTTTGAAGGAATGAAAGAATATATTTTGACTACTATTGAATACTTATCTATTAACAATTTAAACTTAGAAGACTTTAATCCATATACAAAATCAGAAGATGTCAATATAAAAACTATTTATGAACAAACTAATAGTTTATTTTATCAGGATATTTTCGTAAATAAAAAGAATAAAACAATTAAGAAAAAAGAAATCCAAAAAACATTAAAGAGCGAAATTAAGAACGATATATTTCCATTTAATGAATTGCGCTTACATAACGATAAAACTATCAAAATCACCAATTTAAAAGGAAAAGTGGTTTTATTGGATTTCTGGTACCGCGGTTGTTTGCCATGTTTAAAAGCTACCCCCGACTTAATTAAACTGCAAGACGAATTTAAAAACGATTTGGTAATTATTGGGATAAATGATAGTGACGATAAAGAAGACATTAGCGATTATTATGCTTACAAGAAAAACAACAACTATTTTTCAACTTATAAAACATCAACCAATATTTCGAAAAGTTTAAAGGTTAGTGCATTTCCAACGTTCATCATCATTAATCAAAAAGGAGAAGTTGTAAAAACTGAAGTCGGTTTTGATAAAGAAAGTATTCGTAAATCGATAAAAAATCTAATTAAAGAAAATAGTAAATCATAAACATGTAATTTCCTATTTCTTTGAACGAAAAAGGAGAAGCTGAAATAAATTCAGCTTGACATAAATAAATATAAAATAAAACCCCAAATTCTAATGAATTTGGGGTTTTTAGTATAAATGAAAATTGTAAATTATCCTAAAGCAACACGTTTGAATCCAGTGATTTCAACGTCGAAACCTTTAACATAGTCCGCTACTTTTTTGCTGTCGTCTTTGATAAAGTTCTGATCCAATAATGCTTTTTCCTGATCTAATGTAGTATTGTCAGAAATGAAGCGCTGGATTTTACCTGGTAAGATTTTATCCCAGATCTGCTCTGGTTTACCCTCAGCTTTTAACTCAGCTTTTGCATCTTCTTCAGCTTGTTTTAATACTTCCTCTGTTAACTGAGCGTAAGAAATGTATTTAGGAACGTTTTTCAATGTTTTTCCTAAACGCGCCAATTCTTCGTTTTCTTTCTCAATTACCGCGATACGTGCATCCGTTTCGCTTGCTACGAAAGCAGGATCGAAATCTTTGTAAGATAATGTATCAGCTCCCATTGAAGCAACCTGCATTGAAACATCTTTTGCCAATCCTTCTGCTTTATCGAAGTTTTTGGACAAAGCTGTTAAAGCAGCAATTTTGTTTCCGTGTACATATGATCCAATAAAAGCACCTTCCAATACTTCAAAACCACCGATCTCGATTTTCTCACCGATTACACCCGTTTGCTCGATTAATTTATCAGCAATGGTCATTGTATCGTTGTATGGAGAAGCCAAGAACTCTTCTTTAGAAGCAAAGTTGATTGCTTTTTCAGCCAACTCTTTAGCTAATGCAACGAAACCTTCGTTTTTACCAACGAAATCAGTCTCACAGTTCAAAGTGATTGCGATACCTTTCGTGTTGTCAGCATTAACGAAAGCTACAGCAGCACCCTCCGTAGACTCACGGTCAGAACGGTTAGCAGCAACTTTTTGTCCTTTTTTACGCAATACTTCGATTGCTTTGTCAAAATCTCCTTCAGCTTCAACCAAAGCTTTTTTACAGTCCATCATTCCGGCACCTGTAACCTGTCTTAATTTATTTACGTCTGCAGCAGTAATATTTGCCATTTTATTGAGAATTAAATTAATGATTTTTTTAATAGAAAAAGTCGTTATTGACAGATCCAAAAATAGGAAACCATCAGCATAACGACTTTAAGATACTGTTAAGAATTACTCTTGAGCAGTAGGCTGTGCTTCAGTTTTAGCAGCTTCTTCTTTTTCAGATTTTCTTTCAGAATTTCCGTCAATGATAGCAGCTGTTACTAAAGATAATACTTTATCGATTGATTTAGAAGCATCGTCATTTGCTGGAATCACATAATCTACTTCACGTGGATCAGAGTTTGTATCAACCATAGCAAATACTGGAATGTTTAATTTTTGAGCTTCTTTTACTGCGATGTGTTCAGCTTTGATATCAACTACAAATAATGCAGCAGGTAAACGTGTCATATCAGCGATAGAACCTAAGTTCTTTTCTAATTTAGCACGTAAACGGTCTACCTGTAAACGCTCTTTTTTAGAAAGAGTCATAAATGTACCGTCTTTTTTCATACGATCGATAGAAGCCATTTTTTTAACGGCTTTACGGATAGTAACGAAGTTTGTTAACATACCACCTGGCCAACGCTCAGTGATGAATGGCATGTTAGCTGCAGTTGCTTTTTCAGCAACGATATCTTTTGCCTGTTTTTTAGTCGCAACGAATAAAATTTTACGACCTGATGCAGCGATTTTTTTCAAGGCTTCGTTAGCCTCTTCAATTTTAGCTGCTGTTTTATATAGATTGATAATGTGGATTCCATTACGCTCCATATAGATGTAAGGAGCCATGTTTGGGTCCCATTTTCTAGTCATGTGTCCAAAGTGAACACCTGCTTCTAGTAATTCTTTT